>CAZTDY010000004.1:0-143267 GCA_964612295.1 uncultured bacterium
GTTTTCAATACCCCCCCGCGATTTCAACTCAGATTTATTGACGCTTTAGGGCTAGCTCTAGGTCACTCCCGCCGTTTCAGTTTCACCGGCCGCCTCGGCCTCCAGATGCGCCTTGCGCCGCTCGGTCTTCAGGAATTCGCGATAGGTGTCGCAGCGCAGCGCCAACTCCTCATGAGACCCCTCATCGATCAGTGCCCCGTCTTCCAGAACGAGGATGTGGTCGGCTCGCCGGATCGTCCCCAGCCGGTGAGACACGATGAAACAGGTGCACCCGGGCAGCTCTTCGTACAAATCCGTCCAGAATTGATCCTCGTTGCGTGCATCCAGAGCCGCCGTGCAATCATCGAGCAGAAGCAACTGTGGCCGACCGGCCAATGCGCGGGCGATGGCGATGCGCTGCTTCTGACCACCCGAGACGAGTGATCCCTTCTGCCCCACGACCGTTTCCCAGCCCTTGGGCAGATCGGGGAGATCCCGGTTCATCTGGGCCACCGTCAGGCAGCGCTCACCCCAGGCGTCATCCGCCTCGAAATCCTCGGGCGCTGTGCGACCGAACAGGACGTTCTCCTGAATCGACTTCGAGAACAGGACCCCCTCCTGCGGCACGTACCCCAGTCGCACGCGATAGGTGTCCCAGTCCCAACTCTCGAGGGAGCTGCCGTTCACCAGGATCTTTCCACGTGAAGGCTGCAGGATGCCGGCCATCAGCTTGAGCAACGTCGACTTCCCGCTTGCCACCGGTCCCACGACGGCCACCCGGGAACCGGCCGGTACCCGGAAGGATACGTCGCGCAGGTGGGTCCGATCGTCACCGTAGGAGAACTCGACGCCCTCGAAGGCCAGCGCGTCAATGGTGTCGATCGTGCGCCCGCTGGTGCGCGAGATCTTGATCGGGAATGAGCGGATCTCTTCGACGCGATCGATCGAGACGAACGCCTGCTGCCCCGTGGAGAAGAGGTGCGGGAGGTCCATCATCGGGTGCGTCAACAAGTCGAGGAATACGTAGAACGCGAAGAGCGTGCCGATCGACATCGTGCCGCGAATGACCATGAAACCGCCCACCGCGATCACGATCATCTGACCGAGTCGGCTCGCGAGGGTATCGAGCGACCAGAGAACGGTGATGACCTTCATCTGGTTCAAGAAGACTACCCGCCTCTCCTTCATCAGCGCGGCCAGGCGGCTCTTCTGCCCATCCTCAGCCCGGAAAGCTTTGACGATTCGAATGCCGGAGAATGCAGACTCGAGCAGATCGTTGGTGCGTGATATCGCGCGCTGAGCGCCCCGCACGTATTCCTTGAGCCGGTGCCGGAGCGCGTAGAAGAACCACATCATGAAGGGCAGCGGGATCAGGGAAAGCAGGGTGAGCTGCCAGTTGAGCGTCATCATGACCGCAATGCAGACGATGAGCTTCGAACTCGACTCCACCGCCCGGAAAATCCCCGAACAACCAAACCAGGAGATCTTCGGATACTCGTAGATGTCGTCCGTGAGCCGGGTGACGACGTCCCCTGTCCGGAAGGTGTTGTTGAACCGGTAATCCTTTTTCATGAGCTCGCCGAACACATCCTCGCGGATATCACGGTCGAGCCTCAGGTTCATGAGGGCGCGGGTTGCGGGATAGAAGCCGGCAATCAGGCGACCGACGGCAATCCCGCACAGGACCACCATCACCATGCCGATCCTCCCCTCGGAGGCGGCGCCGGCTGCCTCGCCGCCCGACGCGATCACGCCACCGAGGGTCTCGTCCAGGCGGTCGATCACCCAGCGAAACACCAGCGGATAGGCCACGGCCACCGCCGTCGAGACGAGGGTGAAGAACGCCAGGAAAATCAGAACCGAGTGGTGTCCGCCCCAGTACTGCCAAAGCCACTGCAGATGGGCTTTGACCCCCTTGAGGCGAGGTTCCCCCAGCGTGAGGCCGGTGTCGTCAGCTTTGCTCATGCAGTCTCCCCGTCAAATCCGGACCCGTGAGCGCAGTCCCCCATCATGTCGCCACCTGCGCGGCAAACTGCAGATCGAATAGATCCCGGTAGATTCCTCCCTGCTGGTAGAGCTCGTCGTGCGAGCCTTCCTCCACCAGCCGCCCGTGATTCATCACGAGAATGCGATCGACCTTCGTGATCGTGGTCAGACGATGCGCAACGACGAGTGACGTGCGCCCCTCCATGAGGAAGTCCAGAGAATCCTGCAACCGTTGCTCGGTCACCGGATCCACGGACGAGGTGGCTTCGTCGAGAATGAGGATGTCCGGATCCTCGACCACCGCCCGCGCAAAACAAACCAGCTGTCGCTCACCCATCGAGAGGTTCGTGCCGCCCTCGGAGAGCTCCGTGTCATACCGGTCGGGCAGGCGATCGACCATGTGTTCGGCCTGCACGAGCTTCAATGCGTGATCGAGCTTCTCCTGGGGAATCTCGTCGCGCAGGACGCGCAGGTTGTCTCCCAGGCTGCCGGGGAAGAGGTGGATGTCCTGCAGCACGAGCCCGATCTTCTCGCGCCAGGCTTCCATCCGGTAATCCTGAATGTCCACGCCGTCCAAGGTGATGCGGCCTTCGGTCGGATGGTAGTAACGCAGCAGCAGATTCGTGATCGTGGTCTTGCCGCCGCCGGAGAGCCCGACCAAAGCCACCTTCTCCCCGCGCCGGATGCGGAGGTTCACTCCGTCCAATGCGCGGGCACCCCCGTCGTATTCAAAGACGACGTCCTCGAAGGCGATCTCCTGCCAGTCCCCTGGAACGCGGTCACTGGCGCCGGGGCGATCCGGGGTGCGCGACGGGGTGTCGAGAAGCGCAAAGACCCGATCCGCCGAGGCAAACGCGCGCTGAATGAAGTTGAGTTGCTCGGAGAAGGCCAGCAGCGGCCAGAAGAGCCGGCGCGTGTATTCGATGAAAAGCACCAGTGTACCCATGGTCATCGTGGCGTCGAGCACCTGCCGCGCACCGACCCAGATGATGACCATCACCGCCGCGATCTCGACCGCGAAGAACGCGCCCCAGAAGCCGTACTCCGCGTAGGCCAGGAACACCTCTTTCTTATACTTCTCCTGGTTCATACGCTTCAGATCGAAGAGCGCTTTCTCGGTGTATCCGTAGAGCTGCAGGATGGGAATCCCCTGCACGTACTCGGTCACGAAGCCGGTGATCTTTGCGTACAACTGCCGGACGATCCGCCAGCGGCTGCGGATATATTGCAGGAAGAAGTAGGTCGCCGCCAGAATCGGAATGAGAAGCAGGAGGACCGCGCCGGTGACCTTGGCGTTCGTCCAGTACATCACCGCGAAGGTCCCGCCCAACAGGACGATATTGCGAAACAGCGCGAGGCCCACCTCGGAGAAGAGAATCAGGAGCTTCTCGACATCGCTCTCCACCCTGGCCATCAGCTTCCCCGGCGGGTTCTTGTCGAAGTGCGCGAGGGAAAGGCTGAGCACGTGGGCAAAGACGTTCTGGCGTAGTTTGGTGACGATGCGCAGACCCATCTTGGCCAGGACGATGACCTGCAAATAGGCGATGCCCATCCCGATCACATAGAGCAAGGCGTAGAGGACGGCCCGGATGATGATCCCCTGGCCGTTCCCCTGGGGGATGTCCTGGTCGAGGACCTGCCGCACCAGCAGCGGCCCGGCCAGCTCCGCCCCCACGACGATCAGCATCATGAGTCCCGCCAGCACCAGCGTACCGCGATGCGGGCGGAACAGGGGCACGATCCGGGTGAGCATCTGCCTCAGCGGCAGGTGCCGTACGTCTCGATCGTCATCATTGAGGGGATCGTCACCGTAGAACATAGGTTGGCGTAGCCCTCCTGCACCCAGTGTCTACATACGCTTGCCTGCGCGGATGGGTTCATTTTCATGCCATCCACGCGGATACGGCAGAGACCGGTTTTCCATGGAGGACATAGCAGTAGCCGCCACGGCCGGTCTGGAACGGGTGCACGTCCTTAGAGCAGGATGTGCCGAAGGTGATGTTGGATCAGGACCACCGGTTTCGTTGAGTCTTCTCCACCGGGAGCGCGCCGGCACGAGACTTCACGACCTCGCCAGCCCGCATGTGGAAGTCGACCCGTCCAACATTGATCCCGGCAAAGCCGACCTGGAAGACGAGCGTCTCCCTATCGCCGTGCCGGTTTCGAGTGGGTTCGTTCATGAACGTGTGACTGTGGCCACCGACGATCAGGTCACATCCCGGCAGTTCCTGCGCGAGGTCCTGGTCCCCCGGCTGATCACCGTAGCCGCGATTCCCCAGATGGGACAGGCCGATGACAAGATCACATCCCGCTTCAGAACGCAAGTATTTTACCTGTTGCTGAGCCACCTCGAAGGGATCGAGGTACACGACGTCCTTGCACAGAGCGTCGGGCACGAGTCCTTTGAGGCCCACGCCCAACCCGAAGATCCCGACGCGCACATCGCCTATCTGCCTAATCGTGTGAGCTTTAATCCGGTCCGCCAGGTTCGTCTTCGAGAAGTCGTAGTTGGCGCTGACGAAGTCGAAGTTCGCAAAGCCCATGGCGTTTTCGAGGCCGTCCATACCGGCATCGAAATCGTGATTGCCGATCGTCATCACATCGTAGCCCAGCGCCGACATCACCTTGAAATCCAACTCGCCCTTGTACAGGTTGAAGTAGGGCGTGCCCTGGAAGACATCGCCCGCATCCAGAAGCAGCGTGTTCGGATTCTCGCGCCGGATCGAATCGATCAACGTGGCCCGGCGGGCGGCGCCTGCCCGACCGGCGTTCCGGCCACCCCCCTCGGGAAACGGGTCGATGCGGGAGTGGGTGTCATTGGTGTGCAGGATCGTGATGACCGTGTCGGTGGAAGAGGCCCACGCCTCGGTAGAGTCGATCCCGAGCCAGGCCGGCACACTCGCGACACTTGCCAGGCCGGTCGCGGCCTGTTTGAGGAAGTCACGCCTCTTGATCATCGTCTGAGTCTCCTTGCGCGGGTGGGTGCAACCGGCTTATCGCCCGCCGCGAATCCGCCCCATTGTCGGCCTGGGCAGCGATCCGGGTCGGGATCCATCGGGACTCCCGCCCCTGGCTCCATAATCTCTTACCGCATCTGCAATTGCATCTCTGATCAGCAGTCCGAGCGCAATTTGCTCCTGTGATTCCCACAGAGTGGGCATCCCGCCCCCACCACCGGCCAGATAGCTGTTCGTGGCGATCCAGTAGTCCCGGTCCTCGAATGGATCGCCCGCGATCTCGAGGTCCACCGCCTGCTCGCCCGAGATTTCGAATTCGATTCCTGCAACCGGTTCGCCGCGCCGGGCCGCGAGTTCATTCGCCACGGCTCGGGTCTGGGCGCCGGTCAGGCGAAGCAGGACGATGTCGTTATCGAACGGCATCACCTCATAGACCAATCCCAGAGTGATCGGCCCCTCGGACCAGGGTACCCGCAGCCCGCCGTTGTTCAGAATACAGGCATCGACCGGGACCTGGGCATCGCGCTGGGCGCGGGTGAGCACGATGTCGGCGATGAGCGCGCCCAGATTCCCCTCCGGGCGGCCGGTGCGCATGTTGTCGGGACACCAGGCGAGCACCTCGCCCATTTCGGCTTCCATCTCACCCCGATAGGGGATGACCAGCTCCTCGATCTCCGCTTTGGGAGTCAGACGATCATCGATCTGCGTCTGGCCGGCAGTGGATTCGGCGGGGTGGTACCGCGTGCGGGATGATTGGCAGCCGGGGAAGGCAAATGCGTAGGCGGCCAACCAGGCGGCTGCCAGCAAGATCGCCAGTCTTGGGCGCCTGGCCCATGGTCTCTCGTGATCCACTGCTCGCATTGTTCCTCCCTTTCTGAACCTACCCATGACACCCCTCGGGCGCGATGGCGTTCCCCGCAACTGTACCATCAGCCGAGCGCGGACGGCAATTCAGTAGCGAGGCCATCTGCGGGCGGGAGTCCCGGCGCGCGGCGACGGGGCCGCTCCTCCGACCAAATCGTTGATAACGGACCGAGATGTGTCATTCTCTTCCCGTTGAGCCGCACCACAAAAGTGAGGTCGTTGCCCATGTCCCAAGTTGAGAATATCGCCGCCCTGATCACAATCGTCTTCGGTCTCATGCTCACCGACTTCTTCGCGAGCGTGCACCGGCTCATTCGTAAACGCCGTCTCATTCGCTGGCACTGGCTGCCCATCGTGGTTGCCTGGTACGTACTGGCGGTCGTCCTGAAGAACTGGTGGGGCCTGGTCATTGACGACAGCGCGGGTGGTTGGAGCAGTGGATGGACATTCTTCTACTACGGGCATCTGCTCTTGCTGCTCTATCTGTGGGTGTCGGCCACGCTTCCGGATGAAGTCCCGCCCGAGGGGCTCGATCTGCGCGCGTACTATCTCGATACGAGACGTCACTTCTGGGGACTGCTTGCCGCAATCAACCTGATCCTCCTCGGCTACACGCTCATCAAATCGTTTGCGACAGGATCCCCCTTGAATTGGCCCGCCATCTTCGGAAACAGTATCATGATGATGTTCGTCCTCTCCCTGGCATGGGTCAGGCGTTTCTGGTACCACGTCGTGATCGTCGCGCTCATGGTGTTGTTCACGATTCAGGAGATCGTTGGGAAGTTCTAGACATGATTCACTTCCGGAGCATTCGCAGCGGCAGCAGCGCCAATCTGCTGCTGCTTGAAGACCGAGACGGCGGGAGGCCCACACGGCTGCTCATCGATTGCGGCATCCGCTCGCAGCGCGATTGTGCTCGCCTGCTCGAAACCGAGGTGGGATTGACGGAGCCCCTCGACGGGATCCTCGTCACCCACGCCCATTCGGATCACATCAACTATGCCAGCCTGCGGGTGCTGGATCAGGTGCGGGTGCCGATCTACGCCCACACCGCAACCGTTCGCGAAATCCAGGGACGCTACCTTCGTCCCGAGAAGGTCCCCGCCTCGGTGGATTTCTCGGAACTCAAGTTTCGCGAGTTCGATGGTCCGGCCCCGTTCGCGCTGGGCGCTTTCCAGATCACACCCATCCGGGTACCCCACGCTCCCGGTGTGACAACGCACGCCTTCGCAATCGAATCGGAGCATTCGAAGAAGCGAGCCTTGATCGCCTCGGACTTCAACGATCCCGAGGCGGTCGTGCCCCACATCTACGACTGCGACCTGGTTTACCTGGAGTCGAATCACGACCTGGAGCTGCTGCGCCGCTACTGGAACCCGGCGTCGCGTTTTCATCTGCCCAATCCGGATGCCGGGCTACTCCTGAGTCACGCCATCCAGGCCAGCCGTCGACCGCCGCAGGCCGTGGTGCTCGCACATCTCAGCGAAGATCGCAATCGCCCCGAATTGGCCTCCGAAACCACGTGGCTGGCACTCAAGGAGCAGGGCCTGGATGATGCGGTCGCTCTGCATGTGGCGCCGCGCTATGAGGCGTCTGAAGAGATCGTGATCGAGTAGCGCGCCCTGGAGACCGGCACGATCCACTACTGCTGACTAATCCACCCGCTCGTAGAGCATGACCTGGAGGATTGTCTCCTCGGCTGGGGAGGATCCTTCCTGACCATCCTCACCATCGTTACCCGACTTGAACCCTTCGGCGCGAGAGGCCTGCTCCGCCGCGGCGTTGACGCCGGTCACCCGAACGATGCGGGTTGTGTCGATCCAGTGGAGCTCGTCCTGATCGCGATTGAACGGCAGGGCGATCGACACCTCTTCGGTCAAGCGCCCGTCGCTGTCGAAGACATCGTAGCGCAGCGCCACGCCCTCGGGCAGATCGATGAGGCTGTTGCAGTTCACGACCCACAGCGTGCCGTCGGGGTGGTAGGAGATCTCACCGATGGGTGGTTCGTAGGCCTCTAAGTGAAACTCGAACTCCATGAGGGGATCGTTCGTGGAGTAGCCGCCTTTGAGTTGCTCCAGATCCGCCTCAGTTCGTTTTCGGGGAGCGAAGTCCCGACCGATGATTCGGCGGAGTTCGCCGTCCGCAGCAATCTCGTGAATCTCGTAGCGATCCCTGTGCGGCGCAATGAACAGGGCGCCGTCGTCGCCCAGCGCCCACCGGTGGGCGGCAAAGAAGCCTTTGGCCTCATCGATCCGCCACCGATGGTCCTTGATGTCGTTCGTCGCGTCCTTCTCGGCGTAGCGACGGATCTCGGCGCCGTCGTCATCGATCGAGGCGACATAGCGAGTGCTCTTGCGGTCTCCGGCATCAAAGGTCATCTTCGATCCTTGTACAATGAGGTGTCCGTCACGATAGCCCGCGCGGGAGGCGATGTGAGATCCACCCTCCGCCGGATCACTCCCGCCAAGCCTGATGACACCGATCGGCTCGTCGCCGGTCCCGATCCTGACCACGCGGCCGGGATAGCCTTGGAGAATCCCCACACAGCCGGGCTCCATCGCGATCACTTGGTGAGGAAGCCGAATCTCGCCCGGACCTTCACCCTCCCGGCTCAAGGTGCGCCGGAACTCGCCTTCGGGCGTGAGGACCACGACCTGGCAGAGCTGGCGATCCAACAGATAGAGATTTCCGGTTCCATCGGTTTCGGCATCGACGACCCAGCCGAACAGGACATCGTCGTCATCCCCACCAACCCGCCAGCGTTCTTCGAAGCGCCACACCTCGCGGGCGGGAGGATCGGACGGGTTGTCGACGGTGGGCGCACCCAAGCCGATCAGTCCCGCCAGACAAACCAGGAGGTTGCCGGCCGTGAGCATCAGGGGAGTGATCATGACTATCGCACCAGCTTCTTGTACTTGATCCGATGCGGCTGATCCGCTTCGGCACCCAACCGCTTGCGGCGATCTTCCTCGTAAGCCTGGAAGTTGCCTTCGAACCAGAACACGCTGCTGTCGCCTTCGAAGGCCAGAATGTGGGTGGCGATCCGATCCAGGAACCACCGATCGTGGCTGATGACCACCGCGCAGCCGGCGAAGTCGAGGAGCCCCTGTTCGAGCGCACGAAGTGTGGCGACATCCAGATCGTTGGTCGGCTCATCGAGAAGCAACAGGTTGCCGCCCGACTTCAGGAGCTTCGCCAGATGAACACGATTGCGTTCACCACCCGACAGGCCGCCGACCCTTTTCTGCTGATCCGACCCCTTGAAGGCGAAGGACCCGACATAGCGCCGCGAGTTGAATTCCTGCTTGCCGACCATGATCACATCGGTGCCGCCGGTGATCTCCTGCCAGACGGTGTTCTCGGCATCGAGGGCGTCCCGGCTCTGATCCACGTAGGAGGTCTCGACCGTCTCGCCGATGACGAGTTCACCGGCATCCGGCGTTTCCTGTCCCACGATCATACGAAAGAGAGTGGTCTTGCCTGCGCCGTTGGGGCCAATCACCCCGACGATCCCCCCGGGCGGCAGGCTGAAGTTCATGTTCTCGAAGAGCAGCCGTTCGCCGTACCCCTTCATCATGTCCTTCGCCTGCACGACAATGTTCCCCAAGCGCGCCCCCGGCGGAATGACAATCTCGGCGGTCTCTTCCCGCTTCGCGACATCCTGACTCAGCAAGTCTTCGTAGGCTGCGAGCCGCGCCTTACCCTTTGCCTGGCGTGCCCGCGGACTCATCCGCACCCAATTGAGCTCGCGGGCAAGCGTCCGCTGACGCTTCGACTCGGATCTCTCCTCGAGCCGCAGGCGTTCCTGCTTCTGCTCCAGCCAGGAGGAGTAGTTGCCTTCCCACGGGATGCCGTGGCCTTGATCCAGCTCTAGAATCCAACCGGCCACATTGTCCAGGAAGTAGCGATCGTGGGTCACGGCGACAATCGTTCCCGGGAAGTCCTTCAGATGCCGCTCGAGCCAGGCGACCGACTCAGCGTCCAAGTGATTCGTCGGCTCGTCGAGCAACAGGAGGTCGGGCTGTTGGAGAAGCGTGCGACACAAGGCGACGCGGCGGCGCTCTCCACCGGAGAGTGTCGTGACGTCGGCATCCCCGGGCGGACAACGAAGCGCATCCATGGCGATCTCGATGCGGCGGTCCAATTCCCAACCATCCGCGTGATCGATCTTCTCCTGCACCTCACCCTGCTCTTCCAGCAGGGCGGTCATCTCGTCGTCATCCATCGGCTCCGCGAACTTGGCGCTGATCTCCTCGAATCTCTGCAGTACATCGCGGATCTCGCTGAGCCCTTCTTCGATGTTCCCCTTCACGTCCTTCTCGGGATCGAGCTGCGGCTCCTGGGGCACATAACCGATACGGGTTCCCTTCGCGGGGGCGGCTTCACCGAGGTGTTCAGTGTCCTCACCGGCCATGATCCGCAAGAGGCTCGTTTTCCCGGCGCCATTGGCGCCGAGGACGCCGATCTTGGCTCCCGGATAGAAGGAGAGCCAGATATCCCGCAGCACGACCTTGTCGGGCGGATGGACTTTGCCGACGCCCTGCATGGTGAAAATGAACTGATGCGCCATTGTCTTCCTCATCCCTTTCCGCGGGGGGTTGATCCACGCTGAGGAGTACTATGAGGCCTCGGCCCCGGTTGGATCAAGTACGGGCGGCGTCAGGCGAGTTTTCCCACAGGGGACACGTAGGAGGAAGGGGAATCAGCTGGCTTCGGCTTCGGCGGAATCCTCATCGCCGGCATCCAGTGCTTCGATCTTGCCGGTCTGCTCGTTGTAGCGATAGGTGACGCCCTTCAGGCTGGTGGTGACCTTCAGGCAATCCAAGGGGAAGTCGATGATGGTATCGACAAACACCGCGCCGAGGACAGTAATCGTGGCATCGGAGTTCGACGTCAGGCGAGGCTCGAGTTCCTGGAGTTCCTGCTTCACCTCTTGCTGCTGGACCAACATCCGATCCAGTTGCTCGAGGAGAAGTTCGATTTCGTTGCGCTTGTCCAGCGGTAGACTCTGGTAGGTCTTGGTCATCGGACCCATGCGGGCTTCGAGTTCCTGGACCCGGGCCGTTGCCTTCTCGAGATGATCGGCGGTCCGCTTCAGGTCTTCTCTACGTTCGATGGCCAGAGGGTCTTTGCCCACGCAGAGCTTGGTCTTCGTCCCCACCGGGATTCCCACGGAACGTACGCGGATGCCGTTGCGCGACGCGATGAGTCCGCTGACGAAGTGACCCCGCCCGTCGATCATGTCGATGGTGTCGGTACAGACCACCCGGCTTGTCACCAGACTGTCCCGGATCTTGGCGGTGCCGTGCACGTGCAGGTTGGCGTTCTCGACGAACACCGCCTCGAGATTGCCACCCACCTCGATGCTGGTGTCTTCAGAGCCGACAATGCCATTGCCCACGGTCAGACTGCCTTCGATGTCGAGACTGCTTCCGATGATCGACCCGCCCACGACCATGTCCTTTTCGCAGCGGATCTTCTGACCAGCCTCCACGGTCCCGTTGACCACGATCTTGCCGACGAAGTCGATCTTCCCGTGGACCAGCGTGAGGTCCTTTTCGAACTCCAGCGTGGGAAGGACATAGAGTTGGCGTTCTTCGATCACCAAACGACCATCGACCGCGGAAACGAGATTGCGATCTTCCCACTTCACATTCTGACCCGGCTTGGCGGTTGTATCGGTTGCCTGACGGACGGGGATGGAACGACCATCGACGGTCCAACCGGCTTTCCCTTCCACGAGGGGATGGTAGATGGCGACGGTCTCTCCCTCTCGAGAATTGACGATGTTGTACTTCGTGATATGAACAGGCTCGCCGGATTCGGTTTGTTCCTCGGGGAGCCGGTCGAGAAGCGGGTATTCCAGGTAGGCGTCCTTGCCGTCCACGGGCTCTTGCCCGCGAGCCACGATTTCCTGCAGGACGTCCTCGCCCTCTCCGACGCGGGCGATCAGTTCGTCGATGTAATCGTTCTCGATCCCTCGCACGATTTCGAGCGTGCTGAGCGCTTCAACGATCCCATCTCGATCGAATTCCAAATCGGTCTCGTTGGGATAGAGGCTCGCCGCCGCAAGCATGGCGTACTCGTCCATTTCGACGATGACGCGACCGCCGGGCAGGCTGAGTTCCCTCTTTGTCGTCGGTTGGAACCCTTGGGCCACTGTACCTCCACCATCACGGTGACATAGAGAAGTGCCCCGAACGGGCCTTCTCGTCCGCTCATTCTATCGGCATGTGCCGGGAGTTCCTTCAGATTACAGACGATGTTCGCGGCGCCCTACTCCCAGCGCGGGCTGGACTTGACCCCGGGCCGGGGGGCATCTATCGTCTCGTCCGATCTTGGCGGCGGAGGGCTGACGCTCCATGGCACGGAAGGACGAGGGGAACCGAAGAATGCAGACAGCAGCATCATCGCAACGCAAGAAACGACAAGGCGTTACGCGGACGTCTCGCTCGAAGAAGACCCTGGCCCAGCAATGGGACCGGCACGAGCTCTATGAAAGCGCCGTCCAGGACGCCGGAGTGGACGCCGACTTCCTCCATCGGACCTATCGCGCGCTCCGTGGTCGTCCGGCCCGAATCCTCCGGGAGGACTTCTGCGGGACCGCCGCCCTGTGCGCAACCTGGGTGGCCAGGAATCCGGAAAACCGGGCCTTCGGTTTGGACCTGGATGAGAAGACGCTCAACTGGGGTATCAAGAAACACCTCGTGCCATTGGGAAAGAAGGCGGCGGGCGTCACCCTGATGCGCAAGGACGTGCGCGAGAAGGCGAACTTCAAGGCCGACATCACCGTGGCCTTCAATTTCTCCTACATGTACTTCAAGGAGCGGGAAGCGCTCAGGCAATACTTCACCCGGGTTCGCCAGGGCCTCAAACCAGAGGGTGTCTTCTATCTCGACATCTATGGCGGACCGGAGACCATGGAGCTCCGTGAGGAACGCACCGAATTCGATGACTTCGACTACGTCTGGGACCAGGCGGCGGTCAACCCGATCACCCATGAGGTCACCAACTACATTCACTTCGAGTTCTCCGACGGCTCCGAGATGCGTCGCGCGTTTACCTATCACTGGCGTCTGTGGCAGATTCCAGAGATCCGCGAGCTTGCGCTCGAGGCGGGCTTCAAAGACTGCCTGGTGTACTGGGAGGGCACCGATCGGGCCTCTGGTGAGGGGAACGGCGTCTACCGGCCGTCTCTGAAGGGCGACAACTCGCCGGCCTTCGTGTGCTACATCCTCTGCATGAAGTAGGGTCTCAACCTCGATAGTCGCGGACCTTCAGTCCGTGGATCCGCAACCAGCGGTAGACTTGCGTGCGGTAGGTGCGCAAGTCGTCCGCCATGCGGGTGATGTTCCCGCGGTGTTTCTTCAAGACGGCCTCCAGGCGTTCCCGTGAAACCACGCTCGCGGTCCGGGCGGCTCTCGCGCCGCCGTTGTCCCGCGGGAAACATCGCAATCCCGCCTGAAGGGATCGCTCGAGAGCGGTGCGCAGGTGTTTCTCATCCAGCCCTTCCCTCCAAAGGGCCACGAGTTGCCTGACCCAGAAGGCCAGCTGCCGGACGTTTCCGGGCCATGGGTAGGTCAGCGCGCGGGTGATCAGGTCATCGCTCAAGAGGCACGACATTTGTGCATCGTCAATCCCCTCGTGAGTCGCGAAGTGCCGGATGAGAGGGAGGATGTCCTCCGTTCTTGCGCGAAGCGGAGGGATGTGAAGCTCCGTCCCTGCCAGCCGGAAGTAGAGGTCGGCCCGAAACGCGCCATCCCGTACCCGCCGAACAAGCGGGCGATGGGTGGCCGCCACCACGCGCGTGTCGACCGTCAGCTCATGGTCGCCCCCCACTGGCCGGACCGTGCCCTGGTCTAGAAACCGCAGGAGCGCGCCCTGAGCGGCTGGGCGCAACTCGGCCACCTCGTCGAGAAAGAGCGTGCCGCCGGCCGCCTGGCGAACCAGACCCTCCCGATTGTGCCCGGCGCCGGTGAACGCGCCCTTTCGGTGGCCGAACAACTCCGCTTCCACCATCTCATCACGGCTGCGGGCCGAATTGAATGCGACGAGTTTCCCACTCCGGCCGCTCATCGTGTGGATTGCGGCCGCCAGCAGCTCCTTACCGGTACCGGTCTCGCCCTGGATCAGGACCGGCAATCCCGCCCCGGCAATCCGGGAGGCATGCGCAAGCTCCCGATGGTAGCCCTCGCTGTGGGTCAGGATGCCGAAGCGCGACCAGACGGGAGCAACCGGCTTGTGATTGGACGGGGCCCTCTTGTGCGGCACGGCACGGTTGCCACGGCAGCGCAATTGAGACTCCCGTTGGAGGACGGCGATACGTTTTCGAGTCGAAGCGGCCAAGGGGATCTTGGTCGCTGCGATATGCAGCGCGTCAATCAACGCCGTCGCCTCCTCGGAAAGGTCCTGGACGTTGACTTTCACCTGCGGACTCTCTGAACTGCTGGGGCCCGGTGACCGCGCCCGCCGAAGGGCGGCCTCCGCGCGCAACGCCCAGTACTCGAATTCCTCCGTCCGGCTGATATTCATCGCCTTTCCGACGACGGCCGGTTCGAGGCGTACAAGGAGCGCGTAGGCGATGCCAAACGCCCCTGCCGACAGGTAGCACTCGGCCAGCAGACGCTCATCCTGCCAAGGCCGAGTTTTTGTGTGCCCCACCATGATGCCTCCCAGCAAACGCGGGTGTATCATCAACCAACGACCGCTGGAGCACATCTGGTCTGTCTGCGCAAAACATGGAGGGTGGTTTCGGTGGTGCACATGTGGACACACCACTGCTATTGGAGGGATAGGAGGGTCATCGCACGTTGAGGGTGATTGAACAGTAGCTGCCCCTACCCGCATCGTCAAGAGTGAATATGGCCAGACGTAACACGCTATCCGACGATTGCCTCCGCAAGCTTGCCGGCCAGTGCGTCCCCTTCATCTCCAATGGCATCCGGTGTCGTGCAACCGGGCAGAATGAATTCTCCAGCGGACGTCGCCTTTGCGTACCCCGCGAAACCGGAGGAGATCATCTTGATTGCGTCGCAATTACCTTCAATAGGGCCGGCGCAGGTCAGAAGTAATGCGGTTCGGGTCCCGGCGATCAGGGAGTTGAAGCCGGGTGTTCCATAGCCGGTCACCAGACAGACGTGGCGATCGATCAGGGGCTTCAGCTGGGATGAGAAGCTCCAGCAGTAGAGGGGCGAAGCATACACAATGGCATCGGCCTGGATCATCTTCTCGAAGATGGCCGCGGCGTCGTCCTTTTGCACACAGCCGGTTTCATTCGGCCTCTCCTGGCACTTGAAACACCCCAGACACCCGCCAACCTTATGTTGCGTGATATTGATCCTCTCGACCTCGTGGTCACCCCGGACCTTCTCTTCGAACATGGAAAGCACTTTGGCGGTGTTTCCCTTCTGCTTCGGGCTTCCCAGAATCGTGACGATTTTCATTGGGTTTCTCCTCTTCGAGCGAGGAACGCACGCCCAGGCCTAAGACCGAACGTGCGTTCCCGAGTGTCAAAGGGACTTGCGCCCCGAAACCATCTACAGTGTAAAAGCGAAATCCTCCACCAGCGCACCCGGCAGCCGCGCACTACTCACCTGCCGCCCACCGTAGGTCATGTTGTCGAGAATCATCTCCCGGTCCTTCGTCAAGGCGATGAGATTGTCCCCGAACATGCGGTAGAACGACTCGTCGAAGCGCATGACGTTGAGCGGCGCGACGATCTTCCCGTCCTCGACCCAGAAGGTTGCGAAACGCGTCATACCGGTGATGCGGCAGGCCGCGCGATCGGAGTAGTTCAGGTAGTGCAGGTTGTTGATGTACGCGCCGGTCCCGAGCTTCTGCAACACATCATCCAGGGCAAGGTCGCCGCCGGCCATATCGAACGACAGCGGCCACTCACCGCCCTCGGCCGCGTTGGTCTGCTCGCCGTACTCCTTGGCTGTACGCGGTGAGATCAGAGCATCCTTGAACTTCCCACCCTCGATCATGACCACCTGGTCGGGCTTGATGAAACCCTTCCCATCGAAGTTGGGCGCGATGCCCTCCACCGTATTCTCGCTCATGGTCACCGCCGCATGGACCGTCTCATCCCCCTCGGTCATCTTGATGAGGGACGAGATCTTCGAACGGTGATTCTTGAGCCCGAACCCCATCCAGGCCAGGGTGCCGGCGACTTCGTTGACGGCCGCGGGTGAGAAATAGGCCCGATACTTGCCGCGCGGAATGGTCTTGGCATCAAGGCTGAGCAATTCGAGTTGCCCGCCCGAGTCGGCGAGCTTGCGATTGAGCTCTGCGTCATCCCACTTGAACCCCGCGTAGGCCGACTTGACCGCTTTGTCATCCCGCAGGTAGATGGAATAGTCGAAGTTGAAGCTGTTGGCCTCGAACCAGTTGCGCTGGCCGAAGTTGTTTGCGAAGCCGCGATAGATGGGCCCCTGGGCGTAGATGCCCACCAGGTCTTTGCCCTCGCCCCCCGCCATGATCGCCCCGATGGCCCGCTCGCGCTCGGGCAGATGATTCTCGCCGATCCGCTCGGTGGAATTGACATCTTTCGCGTAGAGCAGATGGGGATCCTCGGGGATGTGCTCCAATCGGCTGCGCAACTCCTCGATCGCGGCCTTCACGCGAGCCCGGTCCTCATCCTGGATCCCGGTCAGAGCAATCTGCATCTGCGCGTGGGTCTGCCCGCGGATCAGGTCGATGCCCACATCACACGACTGCACCGAACCCGGCTGGCGAATGCCATTGTGATTGAAGCGAACGAAGTCCGAATCTTCTCCCTCGAGATTGAGGTTGATGACCTCATTGCTCTTCAAGAGGGAGACCGCATGGTCAGCTATACTGTTGAACAGGTCCTGCATCACTAAGCCCCCTTCTTACTCGCCACCAAAGACTTCCACATCGGCAAAGAGCGCTGCCGGCGAGGCATGTCCGACCTTCATGATCTGGTTCGGCTCACCCTTTCCGCAGTTGGGAACCCCCAGGACGCGGAAGGTCGATTTGTCACCCACCATCTTCAGATTGTTCCAGAAGGTCCCCGAGATGCCGCGGTAGTTGGGCTTGCGGACCAGTTTGGTCAGCTTCCCGTTCTCGATCAGCTGGCCCCACTCGCAACCGAACTGGAACTTGTTGCGGGAATCGTCGATCGACCACGAAGTGTTGGTCTGCATGTAGATGCCGTTCTCAATCGACCCGACCAGATCCTCGAAGGAGGCGTCACCCGGCTCGAGATTGAGGTTCGACATCCGATCGATCGGCGGACGCCGCCACCCGTCGGCCCGCGTGGTGGCCACGCCGGGCAGACCGCTGCGCGCCTGAGACACGAGGCCGCCCAGAGCCCGCTTGAGGATGCCCCTCTCGATGATGAACAGCTTCTCGGCCTTCAGACCGTCGTCGTCGAATCCAAACGACGCCCACTGCTCGGGGATCGTGGGATCGTAGGTGATGTTCAGCAGATCCGAGCCGTACCTGAAACTGCCGATATCGTCCGGCTTCACGAAGGTGGTGCCGGCGTAGTTGCGCTCGTCGCCCAGGATCCGGTCGATCTCCAGCGGGTGGCCGATCGACTCGTGGATCTGGAGGTGCATCTGGTCGGGAGCGAGCAGCAGATCCATCGTTCCGGTCGGGCAATTCGGCGCCGACAGCAGGTCGATCGCCTCCTGGGCCAGCCGGGGCCCCTCGGTTTTGAACCCGACCTTGTCGATAATCTCCATCCCGCCTTGCAGCGCATAGGTGCCCGCGCCCAGATTCCGGGTCTGCGACTCCGCGCCCTCGCTGGCCGTCACCCGCAGGATGGGCAGCAGACGCTCGATGGCCTGGGTGACCTCGCCTCCCTCGTTCGTGAGATAAAGGTGATCGGTCTTGACGTACCACAACGACGATGCGTAGTCGGCGATCCGATCATCGATCTTGAGTCGCTCGCATTCCTTGGTGACCAGATCGATCTTGTCCTTGAGCGAAACCGTTTCCCAGGGAATCTCGACCGGGGAGGCGAACTCGCCGCTAGGGTGAGGATAGGCAATCTGGCTGTAGTCGATCACGCCCTTGCCCGCCGAGAGCTTGGCCCATGCCTGGGCTCGCTCAACAACCGTCCTCAGACCGTCCACCGACAGATCCGAAGTGGCGGCGTAGCCATATCCGCCGCCGTCGACGACCGTGACCATCACGCCCTGATCCTCGTAACGCGTGATCGGCTGGAGGACGCTTTGCCGCACTTGCACGATCTCGTTGCTTTCCCGGACTGCCCGCAGCGAACAGAAGCCGGTCTCCGGCAAGACCTGCCGGAACTTCTCCTTGAGCCCTTCGAACATCTTCATCCTCCTTAGCCGCAGGATTCCTCGCGGGACACTAGGATGTACATATGGAGCCAGCTGCTCAGGGTACCGCATCGGGCATCCCGTGCCAAGCCGCCGATCCCCCCGGAAAACCCCGGCCGACGGGTAGCCTTGACGCCCCGGCCGGTGCTTCCGACAATAGACTCCGTACGCAGAGATGGGCAGGCCGTTTCATCGGAGGTTCAATGGACAATCTGCATTTGATGACCTCGATCCTGGACAGCATGAAGAACCCCGTCCTGGTGGCGGACACGAATCACAAGGTCATCTATTTGAACAAGCCGGCCGCCTCGCACTACAGCCAGGGCACCGCCCTCCTCGGCACCTCGCTACTGGATTGCCACAACGAGACTTCCCAGCAGATGATGCTCGAGGTTCTCGACGCGCTCGAGGCGGGCGAGGATGAGCGCATGATCACCGATAACAGGAAGCACCGCATCTACATGCGCGCGGTGCGCGATGCACAGGGCGTCTTGATCGGCTATTACGAGCGCTACGAACCTCCCGTGGTGGCTGGTTCGGCAAGCTAGCCTGCTCCCTGGTGTGCTATCCTTTGGGCGTCTTTCGATCGTCCACGGAGGTTGCCGATGAACCGGGTCACCTATCACTCTTCATGGATCACCCTTGCGGCGACCGTCCTCTTCGGGATCCTTGCCGCCGCGCCTCCCGCCCGGGCCGCCGAGTGGGAGTACCTCTCAATGGACGGGATCTACGCGACCTGTATCGAGGCCGATCCCGTTCATGGTCGCCTGCTCGTGGGAACCTACGAGGGCTTCCACTATATGGACATGCTCACCGGAGCCTGGGTGGAGCACGACGAGGAGGGCTGGATCGGCCGCGAAGTCCACTCCATCGCCTGGCACGAGACGGTCGACGAACGCATCCTCACGGGGCGCGAGAATGCCTTCTTCAAAGGCTATCTGGAGTTGAGCGAGGATCTGGGGCTGACCAGCGATATCACCTACATGTCGGAGGCGGGCGGGTTCACCGGCATCGCGCGTGACCCGGCCGACATCCACCGTTACTACGCCTGCTCCTGGCACGACATCAACCCCGGGGACGTCGTGCGCTCCTTTGATGGCGGGCAAACCTGGACTCTTCTGACCGGCACGATCCACCACGCCATGACCGGTATCGACGTGGGGCCCGAAGGAGCTGTGTACGTGGGGGGCAGTAGCCGGGTGACGCGCAGCACCGATGGCGGCGACACCTGGGAGGGCGCATGGAACGGCCTACCTCCGGAGTACGGCGTCTACTGCCTCGCGGCCAATCAGGAGGAGCCGGGCGTGTTGATGGCTTCGAACGATCTGGGGCTCTATCGATCCGCCGACGGAGGCGACACCTGGACGCAGAACGAGACCTACAGTTGCCGGAACATCGACTGGGGCTGGTCCTGGGCGATCGTGCCCCGCGAACGGGACGGGCGCGGATTCCTGGTCGCGCTGGTGACCTGGGACGATCGCCTCATGGTCTCGACCGACGGAGGGACCCACTGGCAGGATGAGACCGGAGACCTGGCCCCCGCAGTCCCCGTCGACGTCGTCTTCTCCTCCTTCGACGTTATGCTCTACGTCGTGACCGCGAACAGCGGGGTCTTCCGCACGGCGGCCTTTGACCCGTCCTCGGCGCCGCCGGGCGGGGCGAGGCGCACCCGGATCGACTTCTCCTGCGCCTCGCCGTTCCAGGCCAACGATCGATTCCTGCTACACCTTCATCAGGCCGGCCCCGTCCGGATCGACATCTACGATCCAGTCGGGAGACGTGTCGACACGCTCTCCCCCGGTTGGCTCACGCCCGGATCCCATGCACTGAAGTGGCACCCCCTGGGCCGCCCGGCCGGGGTCTATCTCGCCCGTCTGCAAACCTCGAACGATAGAGCTACCTTGAAGTTCCTGTTCACGGAATAGGTAGCTGATCCGATTCCCCCACGTTGGCGCTTCCCTTCGTGCGACGAGTAGGGCACGCTAGGTGGCGTCGGAATACTCGGACCAATCACAGAGGGATATCGAACATGCCCAGGTCCCAAGCCACTGAAGCCAGGTTGGGAGTTGCCACCGCCCTGGTCGTTCTCGCCGGCATCTTGCCTCTCTCAGGCTGCGGCCAGGATCCTCTCACGCAGATCCCGGAGCCGGCGGAGATAGAACAACCCTGGCTGGAGCCCGAGGGGTCAGGCGGTCCCTGGAACCTGCTTCTGATCACGCTCGACACGACCCGCCGGGACCATTTGGGATGTTACGGGTACGAATTGCCGCTGACCCCCTTCCTGGACGAAATCGCCCAGCGCGGGATCCTGTTCGAACGAGCCATCTCGGCCGTGCCGGTGACCCTTCCCTCTCATTGCACGATGCTGACCGGGTTGAATCCACAGGAACACGGCGTTCGTAACAACGGCACCTTCCTGCTGGATTCGACCCAGGTGACCGTGGCCGAGGTCCTCTCGGCGGCCGGGTATGCGACCGGAGCCACGCTCGGCGCGATGCCGCTCGATGAGGAGTTCGGGCTCGGCCAGGGTTTCGACACCTATGACGATGACTTTCCTGAACAGATCCATGGCGAGGACGCCGTCCTCGAGCGACCGGCCACCGACGTCACCGAACTGGCGGCAACCTGGATCCGCGAGCACCAATCCGGCCCGTTCTTTCACTGGGCCCACTACTACGATCCTCATTTCCCTTATACGCCCCCCCCCCAGTTCGCCCAGCGCTTCGGGTTTCCCTACGACGGTGAGATCGCCTACATGGATGACGAGCTGCGCCGGCTCTTCCAGGTGATTGACGAACTGGATCTTCTCGACAACACCTGGGTGCTCATCGTTGCCGATCACGGTGAGTCGTTGGGCGATCACGGCGAGCCGGCCCATGGCATGTTTGTCTACCGGGCCACCCAGGATGCGCCCTGCATCCTCATTCCGCCTCGCCAGTGGAAAGGCCTCCCGGAGCAGCAAACGCGCAATCGCCGAATCGAAGAGGTCGTCGCCCTCCGTGATCTGGCCCCCACCATGATCAACGCGCTGGGTCTGGAGCAGGACCGGCTGCCCTGTTCCGGTTCGAGTCTCTTGCCTTTGGTTGCGGGCACCTGGACCGGGCCCGGCGTCGCCTACATGGAAACGCTGGTTCCGTTCTTCGACTACGAATGGAGTGAACTGCGGGGGATCCGTTCCAAGCGATGGACCTACGTTCGAGCCCCCGAGCCCGAGCTGTACGATCTGGAGGATGATCCCCAGGAACAGGTCAACGCGATCTATCAGTACCCCGAGGTCGCTCAGCGCCTCGAAGCTTGGTGCGAGCTGTTTGCCGGATCCTCCGAGAAGCCCCTGGAGACCCAGCAGATTGATCCGCGCACCCTCGAAAGGTTGCGGAGCCTGGGATACGTGGCTTCGTCGATTCCCGAGGGGTCGGCGGTCAACGACAAGGATCCCAAGAAACGGATGCACCTGGTCCGCAAGATCAACCAGGCCCGCAATACAATCCAAAGCAATCCGCAGTCGGCCATTGAACTCCTTCAGTCTGTCCTGCGCGAGGAACCGCAGAACAGCGTTGCGCTCCGATTCCTGGCCAGGGCGCAGCTTACCGCGAGGCAGTGGGAGCCGGCTTATGGAACGGCTCGCAAGATCATCGCCCGGTTGCCTGACGATCAGGACATTCAGATCTATCTGATCAAAGCGGCCGCGATGACGGATCGTTTCGACGAGGCGGAAACCCTCCTGGACATGGCGATGGAACAGGACCCGGATAGTCGCCGGCTGCTTCGTGTGCAAGCCGAGCTCCTCGCGGTTCAGGGACAGGACGAGGAGTCGCGCCGGATCCTGGAGAAGTTGATCGAGGGGAATCCGGGCGACATCGAACCGCTGCTGCACATGGCGCGCTACGAATGGACCGCGGGAAACCTGGACCGGGCGGCGAAGCTGATCGAGCAAATCCTGTCCCAGGACCCCAACGTACCGGGGGCGCTGGCCATGCGCGGTGAACTCTTGTGGACGGATGCGCAGGAGATGCGGCAGGCCGGACGCCGGGAAGAGGCGGCTGCCGTGTTGGCCGAGACCCAAAGGGTTATGGAGCACGTCCTTCAGTTGGACCGGGCCGAACCGGTGGCTTCGTTCCGGCTGGGCGTCTTGGCGGAGATCGGAGGCGACTTGCCCCGGGCCCTTCAACTATATGAGCAGTCTCTGGCGCGGGAGCCGAACAACCCCGAGACCCACGCGAGCATCGGCGGCATCTACCGGGCCATGCAACGTCCCGCTGAAGCCCTTCGGCACCTGGAACTGGCCGAGAGCTTGGGGCTGCAGAGCGTCAGCCTGCTGGTGAACAAAGGCGTGATCTACGCCACGACAGGCCGCCTGGCCGAGGCCCGCGCAGCCTGGCAGGCGGCCCTGGCGCTGAACCCGTCAGAGGAGATCGCCGTGGGAATCAGACGCAATCTAGACATGATCAAGGACCAGTAGCCCACCGCGAGAAGGTCAGAGGGAGGAATCGAGGGTGGAGTTTCGCGCTCTGGATGAGATCGCCGCCCGGCGAACCGAGAGGAGTGTCCCCTTTGCGCTGCTACGCCCCCGGCGAGTTCGTAACATCCTTCTCGTTTCGAGTCTGTACGACTCGTTCACGTTCGAGGAAGACGGCAGCCTGACCGAGGTCTTGGTATCCGAATACCTCGAACTCAACCTCAGCAGCGCTCCTTCGATCTTACGCGTGACCACGGCCCAGGAAGCCCTCGAACAGATCAAGCGAGGCCGTCCGGATCTGGTGATCACCATGCCCCAGGTCGGGGAAATGGATGTCTTCGAGTTCGGCCGGACGGTCAAAGACATCCACGACGGCCTCCCCGTGGTTCTCCTCACCCATGACACCCGCGAACTCTCGCTCCTGCTCGGCAGGGATGACACGAGAGGAGTGGATCAGACCTTCGTCTGGCAGGGTGACGCGCGCATCTTTCTCGCAATCATCAAGCTGGTGGAAGATCAGCTCAATGCGCATCACGATGCCGAAATCGCCGGCGTGAAGAGTATTCTCGTCATCGAGGACTCCGTTCGTTTCTACTCCGCCTACTTGCCCCTGCTCTACACGCAGGTGATGGAGCAAACCCAGGCGCTGATGGCCGACGGGGTCAATCGAACGCAGAAGCTCCTGCGTATGCGCGCGAGGCCGAAGATTCTCATCGCCACGGATTTCGAAAAGGCCGAAGACCTGTTCCAGCAGCACCGCGATCACGTGCTCGGCCTGATTCTGGATGCCCGCTTTCCCCGGGATGGAAAAACCGACGGTTCGGCCGGACGCACGTTTGCCGGATTGGTGCGGGACGCCGACCCTCACGTTCCGATTCTCATTCAATCGAGCGAGGAGGAGAACGCTCGATGGGCGGCACAACTCCAATTGGCATTCGCGAACAAGACCTCCCCGACCCTGTTGGGAGAAGTCCGCAGTTTCATGCGGGCCCAATTGGGCTTCGGTGCATTCGTGTTTCGTCTTCCCGACGGCCGCGAGATCGCCAGGGCCCGCGGCCTGCGCAGTCTCGAGAAGGGGCTGCGGACCATTCCGGATGAGTCACTCATCCACCACGCCCGGCGCAATGACTTCTCCACCTGGTTGATGGCGCGGACTGAGTTTGATCTCGCGAAGGCGCTGCGCCCTCGAACGCCCGACGAGTTCGAGAGTGCCGAAGACCTGAGGATCTACCTTCTGAATGCCCTGGCCGCCTACCGGGAAGAGGTTCAAGCGGGGCTGGTCGCTGATTTCTCCAGCGAGACATTCGACCCCGGCAGTGTTTTCACCCGGATCGGATCCGGCTCCTTGGGCGGCAAGGGGCGAGGCCTGGCCTTCTTCAACTCGCTCATGAAAGAGCATGACATCGAGCGCCACTTCCCCTACGTGCGTATCTCCGTGCCACCGACCGCAGTCGTCGCCACGGATGTTTTCGACACCTTTATGGAACAGTCCGGCCTCAGCCGGCTCGCGCTCAACGAGACGGACGACGACAGAATTCGCAGAGCGTTTCTGGAAGCCCCCTTGCCGGCGCCGATCGTATCGGCGCTCAGAGAGTTTCTCGGCCGTGTCTATTATCCACTGGCGGTTCGTTCGTCCAGCCTTCTGGAGGACTCCTCCTTCCAGCCTTTCGCGGGTATCTACGACACGTTCATGCTTCCCAACAACCAGGAGGACCTCGAGTCCCGGCTCGAGGAACTGTGCCGGGCCATTCGATTGATCTACGCCTCGACCTTCTTCGCGGATTCGAAGAGCTACATCGACTCCACGCCCAACAGGCTCGAAGAAGAGAAGATGGCCGTCGTGATTCAGCAGCTGGCCGGGCGTCGGCATGAGCAGTATGTCTACCCCGGCATCGCCGGAGTCGCCCGGTCATATGACTACTACCCCATGGAGGGTATGCAGTCGGAGGATGGGGTTGCCTCGGTCGCGCTGGGACTCGGCCGCACGGTTGTCGATGGCGGCCGGTGCGTGCGATTCTCACCCAGCTCGCCGCGCCGTCTGTATCAGTTCTCATCGAACGACGCCTATCTCGAAAGCGCTCAGCGCACCTTCTACGCGCTGGACCTGACCCGCCCGGCTTCCCTACGAGACGCGCGATCGACCACCGACAACCTCGTCCTGCTCGACCTCGACGCGGCCGAGCGGCATGAGACGCTAGCCCCGGTGGGATCTGTCTACTCGGCGGAAAACGATCGTGTCTATGACGGTATCTACCGCAAGGGAGTCAAGCTGGTGACCATGGCCGGAGTCCTATCCGGCGACTACTTCCCCCTGCCCGAAGTGCTCCGCTTCATCCTGGATGTGGGGCAGTCCGGCTTCTCCTGTCACGTGGAGGTCGAGTTCGCCGTCAATCTGCGGCGCAATGAAGATGAACCCCATGAACTGTCCTTTCTCCAGATCCGCCCCTTGGTGTTTGGTACGGACACTGAGGAGTTGGACCTTTCGGACATCCGTCGAGAGGACGCCATCTGCATGAGCCCCTCGGCCTTGGGGCATGGGCACTTCGGAGAGATTCACGACCTCGTCTATGTCGCCCCCGAGACCTTTGATCGCAGCGTGACGGTCCAGATTGCCGCCGAGGTGGCTCAGCTCAATTCGACACTCAAGGAGGAGGGCCGACCGTACATCCTGATCGGCCCAGGACGCTGGGGCAGCGCCGACCATTGGCTGGGGATTCCCGTCACGTGGGCCCAAATCTCGGGTGTGGCCTGCATCATTGAGACCGAGATGTACGACATCAAGGTGGCCCCATCGCAGGGCACCCACTTCTTTCAGAATCTGACCTCGTTCGGGCTTGGATACTTCACCTTGAGCAGCGATCACCCCAGCGCGTTCCTTGACCAAGCTTGGTTGGATGTCCAACCGGCCGCCCAGGGCGGTAGCTTCGTGCGTCACATACGCTTCAAAGACTCGATCGACATCCTCGTGGATGGGCGCACCGGTGCGGGTGTCGTGATGAAGCCCGATCGGGCACTCTCCCGGGCAACCGACTAAACGAACACCGCTTGAAGCCTGTAACTATGTGACAGGCAAGGATTACTGGCGTTAGCGGCGATCAGGCGACCCCTGATCGCCGCTAATCACACCCTCCCCTCCCGCCGATAGATCGAGTACCGATCTCTTTCTGAATGTGGCAGCCCTCCAGTGAGCGAGGCTCCTCGAGATGGAGCAGAGAAAGGTGAGGAAACAGCACCCAATGGGCAAGAACGATCAGCTGACGGGGCCGGCGGATCCCGAAGTAGAAGCCTACTTCGCGATTCCCCTGAGCACCCTGCGCATTGAAACGATGATGAGCTTCGACCTCTATCTCCGGCCGCCGGGATGCCAGAACCTCGTACTCTATCGGCGCGCCAACCTGACCTTCAGCGACAAGCACCGGCTGACTCTGGTAGAGAGCGGTGTCCACGAACTGCACGTCAGATCGGATGATCGGCACCAGTATCTCGACTACCTGACCGGCAACTTGGGCTCGATCCTGGACGATGCCGAAGTGTCTGAGAGCGACAAGGCGGATGTGCTCTATGGCACCGCGAAGGGGCAGCTGGAGGAACTCTTCGAAGGTCCGGGCACGGACCGGTGTATTCGTCGCATCAACACGCTGGCCGAACATACCGTCACCCATCTCATGAAGGGGGCTGCCAGTCTCCATCATCTGTTGAAGGTGATGTCGTTCGATTACAAAACCTACACCCATTCGATCAACGTGTGCGTGTTCGGGGTCGCCCTCGGACGACGCGTCGGATTGACCGAACGTGAGCTGGGCGAGTTGGGAAACGGGCTGCTCCTGCACGATTTCGGCAAGACCGAGATCCCGAGCGCAATCGTCCTCAAGAAGGGGCCCCTCACCCCGGACGAATGGGCGATCATGAAGCAGCATCCGGACATCGGCCTGCGGCTCCTCGAGACGTCCGGCGAAGTTCCTTCCTCCGCTCTTGCGGTCGTGCATCAGCACCATGAGAAGGCATCCGGCCGAGGGTATCCCCAGGGGTTGACGGAGGAGAGGATTCATCGCTACGCGAAGATCGCCTCCTTGACCGATGTGTTCGACGCTCTCACCACACGGCGCACCTACAAAGACGCGGTGCCTTCCTTTCCCGCCTTGCGAACCATGCAGGAGGAGATGGAGGACTACTTCGATGCCGAGTTGCTTCGGGAACTGATTCTCATGCTGAGTGACGCGGAGCAAAGCGCGGAAGAAACAGCGGCGTAGGTTTCTCTTCAAAAAGTGGCGGAGGCTGCGAGTGCGGCAGCCTCCGCCGAAGGGCCCTGTCAGAGCTCAGGGCCTTGCGCGAACGCACCCCTCTGGGGTGTTGCGCCATCCGTGGCAGTGGGGCAAGGGAGCGAACCCACTCAGGCTTCAGTCGAAACTCTTGCATGGCGCCATCCCACTCGTGTCCACTCCCAGCATCGAGCCCCCTGGAGATGGCCTCCTTGCGCCTCTGCTTCTCCTGAATTACTCCGCTTGCCCCAGAAAGGTAAACAGCCGAGCCTCCGCTAGTATTGGCATGTTTCGTTGAGGTGTCTAGGGACCTTGACGCAGGGAGAATCGGTGCAGGCTAGTCCTCGCGAAAAAGCGCTTTGAGCCGGCCCCAACTGGTTTGCAGAGGCGGTGTATCGTCGCAACCCACCGGCCACGCTCCGATTAGATCACAACCCGGATTCGGCTCGCTCATCGGTGCACATGGGGACGAGATGCTGACGCAGAAGTTTCCCTGCGCGCAGTTGCAGAAGACCGGATCAGCCGAGATGTTCCCTGACTCTCCCGCTTGATCAGCGATGCATCCGGTCCAGTCTCCGCCCGGGTTTCCGAAGATGTCACAGCATTGGATGATGGGAACAGTATCGAAGCAGGTGATCGCTCCCCCGCCCTCGTTGCCGACGATCAGGCAGTTGTAGATGAGCGGTGCCAGTGGCTGTGACCAAGTGTGAACAGCACTGCCGGTGGGCGCCAGGTTCTGAACAAAGGTACACTGGACCAGTGTCGGGCAGCCACCTCATATACAGACAGCGCCGCCGTACTCCGCTTCATTCGCCCAAAAGGTGCAACGTTCGATCAGCGGTTCCGCTCCCCAGTTGCAGTCGATGCCCCCACCGCCGTCGGATGCCCGGTTGCCGAAGAAGACGCAGCCCTCAATCGTCGGAGCACTGTCGACGATCTTGATCGCCCCACCCATGTCAGCGTATCCGCCCGTGATGTACAATTCGATGATGGCTCCGTCCGGTCCCACGCCGAAGAAATCAAACGCCTGATGAGGTTCTAAGCCCGAGCCTTCGCAATCGATCACGCAGCTGAATGGATCGCCGCTCTGGGAACGGACGGTGACCTCCTTACCGCCGAAACTGACATCCCGATTTCCCGGCCCGCGATAGGTGCCATCGGCCAGTTCGATGATGTCACCTGCGGAGGCGGCCTCGACGGCTTCGACGATGGTGGCGAAGTCGCCCGTGCCATCGGCACGAAGTAAGTATGACTCCGCTGCAGCCGTAGGAAGGCATAGAGAAAGGGCCAGGACCGGCCCCGAAATTCGGAAGATCCACTGCATTTTTCACCCCCCGCGTGTTCACGAGGAAAGGAAGATCACAATCCTATTCTAGCACTTTTGGATGCAATTTCGATGCAGTTACAGCAGTAAAGTCAGAAAAAGTGACCGGCGGCACATGACAGCTACGCCGCCGCAACTTCCTCTTGTCGTCGCTTTTCCCACTTTCCGAAGAGCCGCGGGTAGATGAGTCGCTCCCCCACGGAGATCGCGATGGCGACGACCAGATAGCCTGCCAGGAGATCGATGATGTAGTGATGAACGAGATAGACGGCCCCCACGCCCATCCCAATTGGGTAGAGCACGGCCGGAGTGGCCTTCCATCGGTAGCGCTTCAGAAGAAAGATGAGCACGAACAGGGAGTAGGCCGCATGGAGGGAGGGGAACGCGGCAAATCGATTCGGGTTCATCCGCCGGTAGAGGTTCTCGAAGAGCGGGAAACCGATTTTCTCGTCGAAGTTGATCAGACTGCCCGCCCCGTGCCCTTTGAACTCCGCAGGAGGTTGGGCGAATCCATACTCGGCCACATACCAGGGAGGGGCGGTGGGAATGGCGATGTAAGTCGAAAACCCCAGGATGTTCATCATCGTGAAGCAGATCACAAAGCGATAGAAGAGCCGCCTGTCGGCCACCGTATGCCACAGGACCCATCCCACG
The DNA here is from genome assembly GCA_964612295.1 of uncultured bacterium. Classification (GTDB taxonomy): domain Bacteria; phylum Eisenbacteria; class RBG-16-71-46; order CAIMUX01; family WJJG01; genus CAYQJL01. The sequence goes on from CAZTDY010000004.1 coordinate 28,794, forward strand.
ATCAAGGGCGCGCCCATGTGCATGGCGTAGCAGGTGGAGGAGATGTTATCCAGCAGGCTCTTGATAAATGTCCCGGCGTGATTCTCTTGAAAGGTGAGCGAGTAGATCGGCGGCGCCTCTCCATGAGTCAACCATCCGAAGAGTTTCACCTCGGCGCGATACAGACCTTCGACCATGACTCGCGGACGTAGATCATCCGCGATGCCGCGCATGAGATCATAGACGATCCATGCGCCGATGAACGGAGACCAGTCCCTAAGGAAGGCCTTGGCCTGACCCAGAACGAGCACCACGATCATGAGAATCAGGAACGCGTGGTCGGGACGTACCTTGATGCGCTGGTCCAGCCAGACGAAGTAGGCAATCACCAGGAGAAGGACGACGATTCGCCATCGCTGCCCACGGAGCCGGTCGACCCAGCTCCGGCGAGGTTTCTCTTCTATCGACACCTGCTGTTCCTGCATTACGGGGTGGGCTCCTCCCGGTCGGCGCGCAGCCGCGACCCGGCCACCCGCGAATCTCCCCGCCGTTGCGTGACGCGGGCAAGATCGAGGAATTCAAGCAGGGGGATGGCCTGCTTGCGGCTGACCCCGGCGAGTTCCTTCAGGTCTCCGACCTTCATCTCCTGGTGGCCCTTGAAGAAGATGGCCACCTTCTCCACCAGGGTTTCGACCGAGGGAACATCGAAGTAGAAGTGAGGAGGCACGCGGACCACATCTCCCGCATCGACCAGAAGAAGCAGAATCGCCTCGATGTCCTTCCGCAACTGCGGCGCGGACAGGGTCCGAAGCCCAGCGCCGTCGCTTCCCAACTCACCCGCGGAGACCTGCGCAGTGATCTCCTCGAGGAGCTCCTTCTGCCGGCGACCCTCATATCCCGCGGACTTGATCACCTCGCCCATCGTCTTGTGCAGGGCCGCGTGTCCGGGGGACAGATCAAGCCGCCCGTCCCCGACGCGCAGCCGATCACCCCGGATAAAGAGCGCGCTATTCTGGACCTGCTCTTCCACCCACAGTTCGATGAGGGGGCCCGCCATGCTGTTCTTGAGTTTCTGTTTGAGCTCGCTCTTGAGAATCCCCCAGGAGAGCGGCTGCTCCTGCTGGTAACGTTGCAGAATGTCTCCCAGCTGATGGGACGCGCTCTCATACCCGCTCGCGGCAACTACCAACGTCTTCCCCAGCGCGCGCGCCTGGCTCTTCTCGAGCAGCGTCTCGACGGCCCGCTTGACCTCTTCCGGCGCACACCCGCTTTCGCGGGCCAGCTCCTCGCGATTGCCCCCCCGCGGGCCGCGCCGCTGCAACACGGCCCGCACGCGATCCTCGGGCGTGCCGGCCTCGGCCTGTTCGAGCGCTTCGATATCTTCCCGACGGTGCCGGCGGCGGCGCCCGACCCCTGCGGTCACCACCGTCCCACCGGCAATGGTGTGCATCGGCGAATAGCTGCGCAAAACGAACCGGTCTCCCCTCTCGGTGAGCACCGGTTCCTCGAGTCGCACTTGGGCCCAGCCCGTCTTGCCCGGTTCGATCTGGTCACAATCGAGGAGAATGACCCGTCCCAGAAGCTCCGCGGCGCCCAGATGGAATCGGACCCGTTGGCTGTTGGCCAGAGGCTTCTCGGCTGAGCGAAGCACCCGCAGCTTCGCATCGACAAAGATCGTGGGCTCCGGTCCATCGCCGGCGACGACCCAATCGCCGCGTTGAATTGCGCTCTTGTCTACTGCATGGACCGACACGGCCACCCGCTGCCCGGCCAGGGCGGTTGGCACCCGTTTGTTGTGCACCTCGAGGGCCTTGATTCGCGTATCGATCCCTCGCGGGACGATCCGAACCAGCTCGCCTTCGTTCAGATGCCCGGCCCAGAGGGTCCCCGTCACCACCGTGCCGAACCCTTCCATGATGAAGGTCCGATCGACGGGAAGGCGCCGGAGGTGACCGCGGTCATGCAGGTCAATCCGATCCGCCAGGTCGTCGAGGGCTTTCAGCATGTTATCGCGGCCTTCGCCGGTCGCGGAAGAAACCCGGACGATCGGGGCGTTCTTGAGCCCCGTTTGGGAAATGTATTCCTGAACGGTTTCCTCAACGATGTCGACGAAGTCGTCGTCGACCATATCGACCTTGGTCAAAGCCACCAGCCCGTGCTCCACGCCGAGAAGGTCGATGATATCCATGTGTTCGCGCGTCTGCGGCATGACCCCTTCATCCGCTGCAATGACGAACAAGATGAGATCGATCCCGCCGGCGCCCGCCAGCATGTTCTTGATGAACCGCTCATGCCCGGGAACATCCACCACCCCCATCACCCGCTTCGACGGCAGCTCGAGGGCGGTGAAGCCGAGCTCGATGGAGATCCCTCGTTCCTTTTCCTGCTTCAGCCGGTCGGTGTCCACGCCGGTCAGCAGTTTGATCAGGGCGGTCTTGCCATGATCGATGTGGCCGGCCGTGCCGACGATGATCGGCCTGTGTGTATGATCCTCGGTCATTGGCTTTCTCTGGCCCGGGGCTAGGGTCCCGCTTCCTCGATGCGCTCGATATCCGCACCCAGGAGGGCAAGTTTCTTCTCGATTGATTCGTACCCGCGATCGATGTGGTAGACGCGGGACACCTTGGTCGTTCCCGATGCAGCCAGACCGCCGAGAATCAGCGCCGAACTGGCTCGGATGTCCGTGGACATCACGTTGGCGCACTGGAGCGAGGACACCCCTTCCACGGTAGCCACGTTGCCGTTCAAGGTGATCTTGGCCCCGAGCCGGGTCAGTTCGGGGACGTGTGAGAACCGATCGGGATAGATCGTGTCGGTCACCACGCCCACCCCGTCGGATACACAAAGGAGGGCCATGAACTGCGCCTGCAGATCGGTGGGGAAACCAGGGTAGGGCTCGGTCACCACATCGGTGCTGGTCAGACCGCCGGGCGGAGCCTGCAGCCGAATTCGATCCTCTTCGATCTCGAGCGCACAACCCATCCGTTCGAGACGCGCCAGGACCATCCCCATATGATCCGGCTCTACGCCGGTGACCGTGACATCCCCCCCGGTGATGGCCCCCGCCGCCAGATAGGTCCCCGCCTCGATCCGATCCGGGATCGTTCGGTAACTCTCCGGCGCGGTGAGAGGATGGCCACCCTCCACCGTGATCGTTTTTGTGCCGATCCCTTCGATCCGGGCGCCCATCGCGGTGAGGAAGTCGGCCAAAGCGATCATCTCGGGTTCGCTGGCGGCGTTCTCGAGCACCGTGGTGCCCTTGGCCAGAACCGCCGCCATCATCGCGTTGCCGGTCGCACCGACACTCGACACGTCGAAGGTGATTCTCGTCCCGATCAGTTGTTTCGCTTCGGCCACGATGTAGCCGTGGTCCAGATTCAGGTCCGCGCCCAGCGCCTTCATCGCCTCGAGGTGCAGATTGACCGGCCGCGGTCCCCATGCACACCCCCCGGGGAGAGATACCCGGGCTCTGCCGAAACGCCCCAGCAGCGGGCCCAGGACGTAGATCGAGGCGCGCATCCGCTTCACGTGATCGTAGGGTGCCTCGAAGGAGGTCAGCTCGCTTGCATCGAGAACCAGGGAGTGGTCCTCATAGCCGCACTTGACGCCCATCTCCTTCAGAAGATCGAGAAAGGTCTGCACATCGCGCAGCCGGGGAACATTGAGGAGACGCACCGGTCCGGAGACCAGCAGGCAGGCCGCCATCATCGGCAAGACGGCATTCTTGGCGCCTCCAATCGGCACCTCGCCGCGCAGCTGCCGTCCTCCTTTGACCAGAATCGCTTCCATGATGCCGGTGAGACTAACAAAAGCGGGACGCTTCATCTATAGCGCGGTGCTCAGGGGGGAAAGGTGCCCCCCCGATTAGAAGGGCTCGATCTGGACGACCCGGGGCCGGCCGGCCAGATCGGGGTAGATCCGGGAGCTTTCCAGCAGGTTTCGGCGCTCGAGCTCCTCTCGAACGGCCTGTGCCTGGGTCGCCCCGATTTCGATGCTGAGGAGCGTGCCCTGCCGAAGATAGGGCTCGGCCTGGCCTAAGAGCGTTCTCACCACCGCCAGCCCGTCACACCCGCCATGGAGCGCCTCGTGCGGCTCGTGCTCCCGAATCTCGGCCGGGAGGGCCGCCATCTCCGCGGTCGTGATGTAGGGGGGATTGCTGACGATCGCGGCCACCCCGTCCCCGGGAGCGATCGCCGCCATCAGGTCGCCCAGGATGAGATCCGGGCGGGACAGATCGTTGCGATGTGCGTTTTCCGCCGTCATCACCAGGGCCCGTGCCGAGAGATCCACGCCGAGCGGGCGGAACCAGAGGCTGCCCGAGCGAACGGCCTCGTGCTGCAGGGCTAGCAGAATGGTCCCGGACCCGACCCCCACATCCACCACCCAGGGGCGCATTCGGGCGCGGGCGGGAAACGCCTCCGCCCACCGGGTCAGTCCCTCCCACGCGTGTCCGACGAGGCCTTCGGTTTCCGACCGGGGAATGAGGACGCCCGGGCCCACGGCCAGCGAGAGGTAGCGGAAATCCGCGGTGCCCAGGATATACTGCAGCGGTTCGCTGGCCAGCCGGCGGGCGATGAGCGCCTCGAATCGCTCGCGCGCCGGAGGCTCGACCTCCTCTTCGGGGTGAGCAAACAGGAAGACGCGGCTCACCTGCAGAGCCTCGGCCAGAAATAGCTCGGCCTCGAAACGGGGGTTCCCGGCGCCGAAGCTCTTCAGAGCTTCAGCGGTTTCCGCGATTGATTGGCTGATTGTCATTTGCGGGAACGCCTGCGCCTAGAAACGCACCCCCACGAAGCCATAGATTCCGCGAGTCTTGATCGACTGGTCCGAGTCATCGTCCTCGCCGGCGTCATAGACGTTGGTCAGCCCGAGCGAGTAGTGCCCCTCGATGATGATCGAGGTCGTGCCGGCCGCGAGTTCGAGACCGGCTCCGAAGTTCACGCCGAAGTCGAAGTCGGTCACGTTGTCTAAGTCTTCCTCGTCGCTGCCGCTCTGCTGCTGGCACTCCCAGTCATACGGATTCGCCGTACTGACCAGGTACCCAATCTCTCCACCCGCGAGGATGTAAGGAGTCGTGCCGTGGGGAACGAAGGCGAGACGGATCATGGGCTTGAACACGATGTAGTTCAGTTCGAAGTAGTCTTTGACCGTGCACTCGCCGAAGTCGTCATTGATGACGGTGTACTCGGCTTTGGCCCCCTTCATCATGTAGAGGACATCCAGGTCGAGTCCGAACGTCGGCGTCACGTTGAGGCCAAGGGTCACCCCACCGCCGAAACGCAGGTAGTTCTCCATGTCCACTTCCGAGGGTGGATCCTGCACCTCGAGCTTGGGATCCATTTCGAGATTCGTGAGGTTGATCCCTCCCTTGATGCCGAAGTCGATCGCCTTGAATTGCCCATCCGCGATCGCCGGCCCGGCGAGCAGGATCACCATCAGGAAGGCAGTGAGCATTGTCGCACGCATGGGTTCCTCCTTGAGTCAACTCCAGGGGCCACCGGTACTCGGAAACCAGTGCCGCCATTCACACTGTCCGCATTGCGATACCATAGCCTGGGGCGGGGTGCAATGATTCCGGGGGGGGCACGGGGGAGATGGTGGAATACCAGGGAGGCCCCCCACCCAACCCGACGACTGTCAAAGTGCTCAATGAGACCCACTTCGCCTTCGGGAAACCGACGGCGAGTCGACTAAAGCCGTGCCACGAACCCACCTGCCCCAAAATGCGCTGTGAGGTCGGCCGGAATCGGCTATCATTGAAGTGGTGTCGATTTCGCCGCGATCACGCTACCGGCTGGCCCCCACCCCCCAACGGTGCGTAGATCCCATGGAGAACTGCGTTCGCTCTAGGAGGCATCATGCTTCGCATTGATGGGTCCCGGCTCATTTCCTTCCTGCTCGTGGCGATCTTCTCGGGATGTCTGGGGGCGCCTTTGGCATCCGCGTCCGAAGACCTGAACATCGGCGAGGTCACCAACATCGAGATTCTGGGGGGCGGCAAGACCCAACCCTCCGTGCAGGTGATCGAGGAAACCGCCGGCGGCCTGACTCTCGAGTTCGAGCTTCCCTCTCTGCGGTCGCAGTCCATGGACTTCGAGGGCGCCAGTTATCAGGCTCTGGAGATCGAGGGTGGGGGCGAAGCCGGTCACGCGGGAGAGCCCTTGCTGCCGACCTTCTCTCGGTTCATTCAGGTTCCCGCCGAAAGCGGCATTACGATCGAGGTGCTATCCACCGATACCCGAGTGATCAAGCACATCCTCCCTCTGCCTGTACAACCTGCCGAGGCGGACGGATTCACCAAAGATGAGGCGATCTACGCGGGTCAAGACTACGGCTCGACGCCCCTCGCCCAGGTGGGCGGTCCGGTGATCGCCCGCGATCTGCGACTCGTACCGGTGACCTTCTCGCCCGTCAGGTGCAATCCGAGCAGCCGGAGCATCGAGGTTGCCGGGCGCATCACCGTGCAGGTGACCTTCGACGGACAGGACGGGCGCAATGTGAAACAGGGACATCATCGCACTCTGTCGCGTTCTTTCGACCAGATGTACCGGCACCTGGTGGTCAACTACGGCGGTGCCCGCGTCGATCAGACGGTCGGATTGGGAAGCTATGTCATCATCTGCCCCGATGACGCCGAGGCCGTGCAGACGCTCCAGCCGCTGGTCGAGTGGCGGGCGCGCAAAGGGTACGATGTGACGTTGGTCACAACCGCGGAGACAGGAATCTCCGCCAATGAGATTCGCGCCTGGCTGATCAACGCGTATGAGACCTGGGAGAATCCTCCCGAGTATATCGCCCTGGTGGGAGACACCGGCGGCTCGATCGCGATCCCCCACTTCAGCCAAAGCGGTGGCCCCACCGACCACGACTACTGCCAGCTGGACGGCGACGACCTGTTGGCCGATGCGCACGTGGGGCGCATCAGCGTGACCTCGATCGATGAGCTCGAGCTCTATGTCGACAAGATCGTGAACTATGAAAGCAACCCCACTCAGGGTGACGCCGGTTGGCGTTCGCGCGCCTGTGTTGTTGGCGATCCATCGTCTTCGGGACCCACGACGATCCAGTCCATGCAGTGGCTCAAGGATCGCCTGCTCGACTGGGGTTATTCGCGGGTGGACACCGTATTCAGTTCCCCATTCGTCACGCTGATGCGCTACAGCCTGGAAAACGGGGTCGGCGTGTTTGCGTATCGCGGCTACTGGGGGATGAGCGGGTGGGATACCGGAGACATCCACAGCCTACAGAATGACCACATGCTGCCCTACTGTGTGAACCTGACCTGCGGTACCGGTACCTTCAACTCGGGAGAGGCGATCAGCGAGGCCTGGATTCGGGCCGGCGTCGTGGGCAGTCCCACCGGGGGTATCGCGAGCATCGGCACGGCAACCATCTTCACCCACACCCGCTACAACAATTGTATGAACTACGGGGTCTGGCGCGCGATCTTCTGGGAGGACAACTTCCACTTCGGCGCCTCCCTCACGCGCGGGAAGTACGAGCTGTATCTGAACTACCAGGAGTGGGATCCGGTCGGCGCTCGGGACTTCACCCACTGGAACAACCTGATGGGCGATCCGGGCGGCGAGATGTGGACCAATACGCCGCAGTCAATGGCGGTCAGCCACGATACCGAGATCGCATTGGGAACCAATGTCATCCGCGTTCAAGCGACCAGCGGCGGATACCCGCTGGCGGGAGTCTACGTGCATCTCTGGCGGGATGGGGATGTTCAGATGGGGGCCTATACCGGCCCGGACGGCTTCGCCGAGATCCCCTTCGGCGCTCAGGCGACGGGCGATGTGTATCTCACCGGATCCAAGCATGACTACGCCCCCTATCTGGCGACGCTCACGGTTGTCGATCCGGATCAGTATGTCACCTACGAATCGCACGTGATTGATGATGACGACCTGGGCGACAGCAGCGGCAACAGCGACGGACAGGCCAATCCGCTGGAGGTGATCGAGCTTCCGGTGCAAGTTCGCAATGCGGGATTCCTGCTGGCAGACGACGTGATCGGAACGCTGTCGACAAACGACCCCTATGTCACCATCCACGACAACAGCGAGACCTTCGGGTCCATCGGCGGTGGCGCCAGCGCCTGGTCGGCCGAGGACTACGACATCTCCATCGCAGCCGGGGCGCCCGACGGACACCAGATCTCGCTCGGCCTCACCCTCGCTTCGGGAGCGGCGGACTGGTACTCCATCATCCAGTTTCCGATCGCAGCGGCGGCCTTCGACTTCGGGGGCTACACCACGGGCGGCTTTGGAGAGCAGATCGACCCCGGGGAGTCCGGAACGATTGCGGTGACCTTGGTCAACGGCGGCAGCGCATCCGGACAGGATGTCACCGCGACCTTGCTCTCGGCCAGTACCTGGGTCCAGGTGACCGACGATGACGGGTCCTTCGGAGAGATCCTCCCCGGCGGATCCGCAACGAACAGCGCTCGTCCTTTTGGCATCGACGTCTCGCCCGGGTGCTTCAACGGTCACCTCGCTCCCATGTCACTCCTGATTGATTTCTCGGGGGGAGCCCGAGATACGGTGCACTTCGTCATCGAGGTGTCTACGCACAGCACCACGGATCCCACCGGGCCGTGTGAATACGGTTATTTCGCCTTCGACAACGGAGACACCGGATACCCGGAGGCACCCACCTATGAGTGGGTCGAGATTGCCTCCAATCAGGGCGGGCCCGGTACCTCATTGGGCCTCTCCGACTTCGGGTTCGGCCAGGATGACGTGATCACGGTCGATCTTCCCTTCACGTTTACCTACTACGGAGAGACCTTCACCCGGGCCAGCATCTGTTCGAACGGATGGCTGTGCATGGGATCGACCTGGCTGGTGAACTACCGGAACTGGAACATCCCCTGCGCGGGTGCGCCACCCTATCTGATCGCGCCGATGTGGGACAACCTCCAGCAGGACGGCAACGATCAGGTCTACCACTGGTACGACGCGGACAATCACCGCTACATCGTCCAGTGGAGTCGCCTGGAGAACAACTATTCCGGATCGGCGATCAGCAATTTCGAAGCCATTCTCTACGACCAGGAGTACTACCCCACGGAAACGGGGGATGGGGCGATTCTCTTCCAGTACGAGACGTTCAACAACCCGGACGCCCTTCAGCACTACTCGACGATCGGCATTCAGAACGGCGACAATTCGACCGGTGTGATGTACGGATACTTCAACTCCTACAATGCCGGCGCGGCCCCCATCTCAAGCGGGACCGCGATTCAGTTTGTGCCCGTGGCCAATGTGCCCCGGGGCACGCTCACCGGAAACGTGGTGAGTTTGACCGCCGGAGGCGCTCCGCTCGAGGGGGCCGAAGTGCGGATCGTGGAGAGTGGCCACACCTTCGTCACCGGCGCAGATGGCGGTTACGAAGGCGTGGTTCCCACCGGAACCTACACACTGGTGGCCGACCATCAGAGTTTCCAGGCGGATACCGCCTACGGCGTACCGATCATTGAGGATCAGGTCACGACCCGCAGCTTCGCGCTCACCGATAACGTTGGCCCTCTGTTCTCCGGCACCACCCAGCTGCAAAACACGGGTGACGAGCAAGGCCCGTACGTTGTGCAGACGACCGTCTCCGAGTTCTCGGGGATTGACGAGCTCAGCTTGCACTATCGTACCTTGATCACCGAGTGGACATCGGTCCCCATGACTGACCTGGGTGGCGGGTTCTACCAAGGAGAGATTCCGGGTCACCCCATGAATAGCACCGTATTCTATTACCTCTACGGGCTGGACATCGGGGGCAACGAGAGCTTTGACCCGCCGGACGCGCCGGATGACCTCTACCAGTTCTACGTTCTCATGCCGGTGGTGGCGAACGAGTTCGAAGACGGCGCGGGCGATTGGGTTCACGAGGAGGTCACGGGCTCGTACTTCGTCGACCAATGGCATCTCAGCACGCAGCGGAATCACACCGCCGAAGGAACCACCGCCTGGAAGTTCGGCGATGAGGCCGGCGGCGACTACTCGAGCTTCTCGGACGGCGCACTGATGACGCCGGCCTTTGAGCTGAGCAGCAATGCCACCGTGAGGTTCTGGCACTGGATGGATGCCGAGATCAGCGTATCCTATCCGGACTATGCGTACGACGGCGGGGTGGTCGAGGTATCCGTGGACGGCGGTCCCTGGACCCAGCTCACGCCGGAGGACGGCTACCCCTACCTGATCCGAGAGCGGATGAACCCGGGCCCCTTCCCGCAAAACACCCCCGTTTTCTCCGGCACCCATGACTGGGAAGAGGAGACCATTCAGCTGGTCGGCCTGACCGGAACCATCCAGATCCGGTTCCGCTTCGGCAGTGACAGCGATGGAGAGGCGGAGGGCTGGTATGTCGACGATGTGCTGATTCTGGGGACCCAGCCGGACTTTTCAGATGGCCAGGAGCTTCCGCTCTTGCCGGCTCAGGTCGGGCTTCACCAGAACCGGCCCAACCCGTTCCGGGCCGGAAGTGGCACCACCCTGATCCAGTTCGATTTGCCGACTAGCCAGCCGGTCCGTCTGCAGATCCTGGACGTGAGCGGGCGACTCGTTCGCTCTCTGCTCGACGGCCCAACGGCATCCGGCTTTCACGCGGTTCGGTGGGACGGACACAACGAACGTGGAGAGCAGGTGGACAGTGGGGTGTACTTCTACGTTTTGACGACCAGAAGAGAGGAAGCCGCCCGGCAGATCCTGCTTCTCAGATAGGGTCTACTCGATCGCCCCGCGCTTCAGCTTCTCCTCGGTGTCTGCCACGCGGAGGGCCCCGAGCATGTCATCGATTTCACCCTCGATGAAGCGATCGAGGCTGTAGAGGGTCAAACTGATGCGATGGTCGGTGATTCGGCCTTGGGGGAAGTTGTAGGTGCGGATCTTGGCACTGCGGTCGCCCGTCGAGACCATGCTTCGACGGACTTCGGTCATTTCCTTCTCGCGCTCCTGTCTATCGCGGTCCTGGAGCTTCGCCAGCATCACTTTCATGGCCTTGGCCTTGTTCTTCAGCTGCGAGCGCTCATCCTGACATTGCACGACAATGCCGGTCGGCAGGTGAGTGAGGCGAACAGCTGAATCGGTCGTATTCACGCTCTGGCCGCCAGGACCGGACGAACGATAAACGTCGACCTTCAACTCGTCCCTATTCAGTTCAACCTCGACCTCTTCCGCTTCCGGCATGACCGCCACACTGGCCGCCGAGGTGTGGATGCGACCCGACGCTTCCGTGGTCGGAACCCGCTGCACGCGGTGAACACCACCCTCAAAGCGCATGGCGCCATATGCTCCCTCGCCTTCGAGGGCGAACGTCATTTCCTTCATCCCGCCCAGGTCGGTTCGGTTCGAGGTAAGGATTTCGAGCTTGAAGCCCTTCCGTTCGGCGAATTTCGAGTACATCCGAAACAGGTCGGCAGCAAAGAGAGTCGCTTCCTCGCCTCCGGTGCCGGCCCGAATCTCAACGATGGCGTCCTTGTCATCGTCCGGATCGTGCGGAACGAGAAGGAGTTTCAGCTCTTCACGCCACTTTTCCTCTTCGGCCTCGAGTTCCTCGAGTTCTGCTTTGGCGAAGGCGATGAGCTCTTCATCTCCAGAGTGCGCGATGATCTCCTTGGCTTCCTGATAGGCGTCCAGGGCCTTCCGATACGACTCCATCCCCTTCATCACCTTGTCGAGCCGCGAGTGCTCCCGACCGATCTTCTTCATCGTCCGTGCGTCGGAGAGAATCTTCGGATCGGACATCTGCTGGCTCAGGCTATCGAAGCGGACTTGGAGTTCGTCGTAGGATTTGAGGAGATCGGAGCCCATGGAGAGTACCTCTTGTTTCGCGAACAGAAAACCGCCCGGACTCCGCGAGGGGTTCCGGGCGGACGTCCTGATCGGATGCTACTGCTCGGCGGACTCGACGGGCTCGGCGGCCTTGGCTGTTTCCTCGACCGGCTCCGGCTTCTCCGCCGTCTTCTTCCCGTACTTCTTGTTGAAGCGCTCGACCCGGCCGGCAGTGTCGACGAGCTTCTGCTTGCCAGTGAAGAACGGATGGCAGCTCGAGCAGATTTCTACTTTGACCTCGCCCCCGGTCGTGGCCCGGGTCTCGAAGGTATTGCCGCAAACGCAGCTGACCGTGGTCTTCTGATAGTTGGGATGAATGCCCTTCTTCATCGTACTCACCTGTCCCTTTGACATTTGGGTTTGATGGGAGCGCCTTGGAGCCCCCCTAGGAAAATCCAAGCGGCGATTATACCACCTATCCGTTCATGGATTCCAAGAACTTCTTGTTCGTCTTGGTCTTGCTCATCTTCTCGATGAGGAATTCCATGGCCTCCACGGGCTTCATCTCGCTCAGGAACTTACGTAAAACCCATATCTTACGCAGATCGCCCTCCGGAATGAGGAGGTCCTCACGCCTCGTGCCGGATCTGTTGATGTCGATGGCCGGGAAGATCCGTTTGTCGGAAATCTTGCGATCGAGCACGATTTCCATGTTACCGGTGCCCTTGAATTCCTCGAAGATGACCTCGTCCATGCGGCTTCCGGTCTCGACCAGGGCCGTCGCGCAGACGCTCAGCGACCCACCTTCTTCGATATTCCGCGCCGCGCCGAAGAACCGCTTCGGACGATGGAGCGCATTCGAGTCGACACCACCGGAGAGGATCTTGCCGCTGTGAGGCACGACCGTGTTGTAGGCCCGCGCCAGACGGGTGATCGAATCGAGGAGAATGACGACATCCTGCTGATGCTCGACCAGTCGCCGCGCCTTCTCGATGACCATCTCGGCCACCTGCACGTGGCGCTCGGCCGGTTCGTCGAACGTCGAGCTGATGATCTCGGCGTCAACGGTCCGCTCCATGTCGGTCACCTCTTCGGGGCGCTCGTCGATCAGGAGCACGATCAGCCGGACTTCCGGCTGGTTCTCGATAATCGCGTTGGCGATCTTCTGCAGGATGATCGTCTTACCCGCCTTGGGCGGTGACACGATCAAACCGCGCTGCCCCTTCCCGATGGGAATCAACAGATCAATGATCCGGGCCGTCAGATCGCGGGACTTCACCTCGAGCGCGAGCCGCTCTTCCGGATAAAGCGGGGTCAAATTCTCGAAGACGGTCTTCTGCTTCGCGACTTCGGGACTCTCGAAGTTGATCGCTTCCACACGCAGAAGCGCGAAGTAGCGCTCCCCGTCCTTCGGCGGACGAACCTGCCCGGAGACCGTGTCTCCCGTGCGCAGGTCAAATCGTTTGATCTGCGAAGGGGACACATAGATATCGTCGGGACTCGGCAGGTAGTTGTAGTCCGGCGAACGCAGGAAGCCATACCCTTCCGGCAACACTTCCAGGATGCCTTCGGCGAAGATCAACCCGTTGCGTTCGGTCTGCGCCTCGAGAATGCGGAACATCAGTTCCTGCTTGCGCAGTCCGGTGGCGCCCTGGACACCGAGATCCTGGGCGGTCTTGACGAGTGCGGTGATCGTCAGACGCTTCATCGCGGAGAGATCCATCGCCTCCGCTTCATCTGACTTCTTACTCCGCGTGCGCCGGGCAGGTGCGGGCGCCTCTTCCTTGGCCTCTTCGCCGTTGTCTTCGGGTTCTTCTACCGCATCGGCAGTCGCGGTGCTGCGGCGTTCTTTCGCGGTCGTGGATTTGGTCTGCCTGGGAGCCATAACACCCCACTCTGTTGAAAGTGAAACAACCTGTAAAATTGGGACTTTTTTGGGAATCCGCCGGACCCGGCATTGCCGGACTGGACCTGCCAGCAGCTCTGGATGCAAAACAACGCTGCGCTCTTGATCTCCTACACGGGTCGAGACACAGGGCAGGGACCAGCGGTGAGTTACTGAATTGACCGGGTGAACATCGCCACCCAGGTCATGATGCTAGTCGAGCGCTTCAGAACTGTCAACGGGTTTTGATCGCCGCGACCGCCTTCGCACGGCCCGGCCGGCTTCTTCTATAATGCTGCCCGCCTGGGCACGTTGCCAACGCGTTAGCGTGGGCGTCTCCTGGGACAATTCGTCGGCCCACTGGCGGGCAAACCGGCCGGATTGGATCTCACCCAGTATTTCGGCCATCGTCTTGCGAACTTGATCATTGATGATCCGGGGGCCTTGGAGGAGATCTCCAAAGAGGGCCGTCCGGCTGACTTCCGCTCGCATGCCGTCGATGCCCCGCTCACGAATCAGGTCGACGGTGAGTCCGAGTTGCTGGACGCACTCCATGTAGGCCATCTCCGGTGCGAACCCCGCGTTAACCAGCGTATCGAATGCGGCCTGCAGCAACGCGGACACTCCGCCGCAGACTACGCTTTGTTCGCCGAACAGATCGACGACGGCTTCATCTGAAACCGATGTCTCCATCACGCCGGCACGGGTTGCACCCAGCGCGTGCGCGAGCGCGATCGCGCGGGACCGGGCCTTCCCGCTGGTGTCCTGCCAAACGGCACAGTAGGCGGGAACCCCCTCGCCGGCGGTGAAGGCCCGCCGGACCTCCGTTCCTGGACCGCAGGGGGCCACGAGAAAGGAATCGATCCAGGGAGGCTTACGGACCGCCTCGCCGAGTTCGGTGAACTTCAGGGAGTAACCGTGGGCGAAAGCAAGGCTCGCCTTCTTCCCCGCCGACAACAGACAGGGCCCGGCGATCTCGGTCACGAACCACAAGTGATGTTCGTCCGGGAGCAGACAGAGAATCAAGTCCGCTTCGGCGAGTTCATCATTGCCAACGAGCGTGAAACTTTCCGCGCGGGCCCGAGCAGCGGATTCGCCTTCGGCACGGGCCCACACGCGGATCTGTTCGCCTGCGTCGCAATCACGCAGATTGCACGCCTGCGCCTGGCCCTGGCTGCCGTATCCGGCGACGACTATGTCGAACCCGTTCAGGGGCTCAAGCGACGCCTCCTGCGGATCTACCCATCGAGCTGGCGTTGTGCGCATAGAGTCTCTGCGAATTGCGTAAGAGGGCTACTCCCCCGCGAGCTTCGCTTCCCAATCCGGCAGAGGCCGGAACGTCGTGCGAAAGACATCCTTGCCCGCCTGGAAAACATACACGCGGCCCTCGACCCAGTAGAACCAGATGTCATAGGTCCCGCGCGTTCCGCTATAGCGGTAGTACTGATTCGGCTCGCCCCGGTCGCGGAGCACCCGCAGCATGTCCGATCCCGGACCGTACTGGCCCGCCTCGGTGCGAAGATTGACATTCGTCACCGGATCCTTCGCCTGGAGCACACTTCGTAGCATGAGGTGTGCCGCACTCTCCTCGTCAGCATCCGACGCATTGTAGAGCCGCATGATCGTGAAATGGTGCTCCTGGTTGTAGGGCTCCATATCGATCATTCGTTTGGCGACTTCGATGGCCTTGTCATGCTCATCCATCTCGGAGTAGATGTTGGCCAGATTCTTGAGTGAACCCTCATCGTCGGGCATCGACTCCAGGACCTTTTCGTAAGCCGCGATCGCGTCGTTGTACTTCGCGGTGACTGTGGCTCCTTCGGCCAGGGCCGCCAGCTCGGTATGGGCAATGCCCATGTTGAACCAGAGACTGGCCAGTTCGTCGGCCGGTCGATCGAATCCGACCGCCTGCTCGAAGTTCGCCAGCGCGTCCTCGTAGCCTTCCTTCGTGTTGAGCTTCATGGCCGAGATGCCCAGCGACTGATAGACGCGGAAAAGGAAGTCGAGCAACTCGGGCTCATCGCCCGCCATCCCGCGGGCTTTGTCGAACATGACCCGACCCTCATCCCGCCGGCCGAGCTGGAAGAGGACCTTGCCCATGTTGCTGTAGTTCTTGACGCTGTCGGGGCAGAAGAGAGAGGCGCGCTCGAACATCCCGAGGGCCTCGTTCAGCTGAGCAATCGCCGTCTGCTCATCACCTTTTTCGCGAGCCCCGTCCCCCTTGCGCGCCAGATCGACACCGCTGTTGTAGCGGCGGCTCCAGTAGTGTGTGTGCGAGTTGTCGATCTCGCCGACAAGTTCAGGAAGCGCGTGCTGGCTGGCCAATCCCAGCTCCGTCACGGCCTCCTCGTCCCGATCCAGCTCCGCCAACGCCCGGGCGAGCCACAGGTGAGCTTCCGCGTTCTCCGGTTGCTCCTCCACGGCCATCTGGAAGTTCTCCAACGCCCGCTCGTACCGCTTCTGGTCGAAGTGTAGCTTACCGCCTGCCACCCACTTACTTCCGCAACCCGCCACGACGGCGATCAACAGGACGACAAGGACGACCCCTAGGACTCGGGAACGAATCAGCATCACGACTCTCCTTACATGGATACCGGACGGCCACGCCTGCCTCCCCAGTGGGGAGACAGCCAGGGAATGGAAGGGTAGGTCTCCGGCCGAGCGGGTGTCAAGCTAGAGTCGGACCTACAGCATACTCGCCGGATCCATGTCCACCTGGACGCGGACCCCCCGGCTGCCGGCCTCTCTGGCCCTTCTTACTACCCCGTGGAGGACCTCCGTGATCCGCCGAACTTGAGGGCCCAGCAAGGTGATATGCCAACGGAATTGACCTTTGAGGCGGCTGAGCGGCATGGGCGCCGGCCCCAAGAGCGTGAGCCCCGATTCGGACCGGAGCAGGTCGGCCTCGGCGGTCGCGCGGCGGATGACGGCCGATTCGTCTGGCCCGTCGAACAGCAGGTTGGCCAATCGGGACACTGGCGGATACCCCAGGGGCTCGCGCTCCGACATCTCCTGTTGCCAGAAGCTCTCGTAATCCTGCCGGGCGGCCGCGCGAATCACATGATGCTCAGGCATATAGGTCTGGAAGATCACCTCGCCGGTCTTGTCGCCTCGCCCGGCCCGGCCGGCAACCTGGGTGAGCAACTGGAATGCCCGTTCCTGGCCCCGGAAGTCGGGAAGCCCCATCTCGCGGTCGGCGTTGATGACGCCCACGAGCGTCACCCGGGGGAAATCGAAGCCTTTGGCCACCATCTGGGTGCCGAGCAGGATGTCCGCGTCACCCGCCTCGAAGTCCTTGATGATGCGCGCGAGCTCCCCGCGCTTGCGCGTCGAGTCCAGATCCATGCGGAGAAACCGCGCCTCGGGCAGATGCTCCTTGATCGCCGCCTCCACCCGTTGGGTGCCCACCCCGCGAAAGTCGAAGCGGTTGCCCTGGCAATCCGGGCAACTCGCCACGACCGCCAGGGTGTGATTGCAGTAGTGGCACCTGAGGCACCCCTCGGAGCTGTGATGCGTGAGCACCACGTTACAGCGAGGGCAGTCGAATACGAAACCGCAGTCATGGCACTGCACGCTGGTCGCGAAGCCGCGACGATTGAGGAAAAGAATCGCCTGATCCTCGGCCGCTAGGACCGCCTGCAGACGTTCCAGAAGATAGCCCGACAGAGGATCGCGAGCCGCGTGATCTCCGCCGCCGCGTACGGCGATTCCGCAGGGCGATTCTTCGGTCTGCGTTCCCCGGCTGCGAAGGTCGACCAGGGTCACCGTCGGCGCCGGGCGGGCGTCGATTCGCTGGGGCAGATCGATCCGCGTGTACTTGCCGCTCCGCGCATTGGTGAACGATTCGAGCGAGGGCGTCGCCGAGCCCATGATCGTCACCGCCCCCGCGATTCGTGCGCGCATGAGCGCGGTATCGCGCCCCTGGTAACGGGGGGTCTCGCTCTGTTTGTAGGAGGGCTCATGCTCTTCATCGATGATGATCAGCCCGAGGTTCTCCACCGGCAGGAACACCGCCGAGCGCGCGCCGACGATGAAGCGCACTCGGCCGCGGCGCGCATCCCACCAGGTCTTGCGCCTGACCGCCGGCTTGAGCTGACTGTGATACTCCGCGGCGCGTTCACCGAACCGCTCGCGAATGCGCCCGATAATCTGGGTTCCCAAAGCGATCTCCGGCACCAGGAAGAGCACACCCTGCCCCTGGTCCAAGGCCGTTTCGGCGGCGCGGAGATAGACCTCGGTCTTGCCGCTGGCAGTCACTCCGTGAAGGAGGTAGGTCTGCCCATCGCGCGCGTTCAGGGAGGCCTCGATGCGCGCCACGGCCCGGGTTTGATCCTCCGTCAGATCGAGATGGTGGGCCCGCGGATCCGGATGCGTCGCGAGGTCCTCCTGGGCCGGCGCCTCTCCCTTTTTCGTCCGCGGCGGACGGGCGATGGACCGGGGGACGGCTGCCTCAATCGCCTGACCGATGGGGGCCACATAGTAGGTCGCGATCCACTTCGTGAGCTCCAGAAGATCGGGAGTGAGCACCACCTCCTCGGGATCGAGTCCGCTGATCTCGCGCAGATTCATTCCGGCGGCATCACTGGGGAGTTCGGACGCGGGCCCCACGGACAGCACAAAGCCGAAGGCGGAGCGCCCGCGCAGCGGTACCTTCACCCGGTGGCCGGGCGTGATCCGGCCCTCCAGATCGGCCGGAATGCTGTAGGTGAGCGGTGTCGCCAGGGCCACCGGAAGGGCGACCTGGGCGACACTGCCGGCTGGCGCATCCATGCGAGCAGTCTCCGGGATCAGAATCCATCCGATATGAGTGGAGCAAGAATCGTACCTGGGGAGGAGTATACAGCGCAATCGTGGGGAGGGAAGCGGGCGCGAAGGAAGAGAAAGAGCTCTCCGCACCGGGGGCCTTCGTTGACCGGACCCCACGCCCTCTTTCAGCCTAGCTCGCGGCCATACGGAGACCCGAACCGCGCTGATGCGGAGCCGGGCAATAGGGCTCACCCGATGCGGAGTTTACGACACCTGTGCGCCCGACGGCGTTTCCGTCTGGTTGGGAGAGGTCTCGAGGAGCCCTCGGATCACTTCGATCAGCTCCGCCGGACGGAAGGGCTTGGTCAAATAGGCGCTGGCTCCCTGCTGGAGTCCGTGCGCTTTCTCATGTTCCCCGTGTCTCGCGCTCAGCAGGACCACGGGGATCTGGGCCAGCTGTTCGTCTTGATTCAGACGAGAGCAGACCTCATATCCGTCCATCCCGGGCATCATGACATCGAGAACGATCAGATCGGGGCGACAGGCTGCAACCGACTTCAGCGCTTCGTCGCCGCTCGAGGCCGTCATGACCTCGTAGCCCTCCATGCCGAGACTGAACTCGAGGATGTGAGCGATGTAGACCTCATCGTCGACGACAAGGATGCGGGTGCGGTTCAATGTTGCCTCTCCCCTTCGAACCAGCCAGTCCCGATGAGCTTCCTCACGCCGCTCGCCGTTCCCAAACGACGTTGCTGCCGATCTCCTTCTTGCCGAAGCTCTTCAGTTCGGACGCAATCTGACTGATCTCGCCGACATGCGTATGGTGCCTGCCTTCGCTGGTCACGACAGCAATGGTGAGACTCATCAGCGGGAATTTGGTCAGAGCGCCTCGCCGGTCCTTGGTTTCAATGAAGCCTCGCTCCCGATCCTCCGGATGGTAGAGCTTGGGTATTTTCCGATCGAAGTCATGAAGGATCTCCTCAACGACCTTCTCGGCGCAGTCCTCCTGCACGATCATGGCGAAGTCGTCTCCTCCGACATGGCCCACGAAGTCGGTGCCGGAGCCCACCAGGCTCGCGGCGCCAAGCAGGATCGAGGCCGTCAGGCGGATCGCTTCATCGCCCTTCTTGAAGCTGTAGTAGTCGTTGAAGGCTTTGAAATTATCGATGTCGATGTACATGAAGACGAACTTCTCGCCAAGGTCGAGCCGGCGGAGGAGTTCATTTTCGATGGTCACATTGCCCGGGAGACCCGTCAGGGGATTGGCTGCTCGTTGCATACGGCTCCACTGGAGGATATTTCGCACGCGGACGAGGAGTTCTTCCAACTCGTAGGGTTTCGTCAGGTAATCGTTCGCCCCACCAACCAGTCCGCGAATGCGATCCTCTTGTTCGGATCGGGCCGTGAGCATGATGACCGGGATGTTGGCGGTGGAGATGTCGTTCTTAATGTGGCGGCAGACTTCCCAGCCGTCCATCCCGGGCATGATTACGTCGAGGAGGACGAGGTCGAACATCTGATCTTTGAGCGCATCGAGGGCTGCCTCACCGTCTTCTGCGGTGGTCACGGTGTAGTTGGCACGCTCAAGCTGCATCTTGAGAATCGTGCGCAGATTGACGTCATCTTCAACGACGAGAAGACGCTCATCCCCGTGCCCAAGATTCATTCCGCCTCCAGTTGCGCTGGGACACAAAATACTTGTGCTTCTCCACCGATCGGGATCCCGGCCCGGATTGTTTAGTCCCTTGCATTTTTGGACGATGCGAAGGATCCGAGTGGCTGATTCAGACCTTCGGAATCGGGATCGATGGCGAACCACCCCCTTTGCCAGTTCATCGAGGTGCAAGGCTTGTGCCGGAGGGGGCCGAAGGGAGGAAGGACCGTCCAACCTGTTGTCGGAAGCTACGTTAGAGCCCTAGATCGCTGCGAGACGCGGCAGTGCACCCATGCATTTTGCGTCTCTTGCTGCCCCACATTGGCGCACTGCCCGGTAAGGAGATCGGCAATCGCAATGGATTTACATGTCTACGGGTGACCTACGTAGGAACCGGACCAATCGTCGAGGTTGGGGACGGCCGCCAGGTCGTAGCGGGACCGCTGCCCCTTGCGGAGTCGTTGGGCGCCCACCAGGCCGATCATGGCAGCATTGTCGCCACAGAAAGCGAGTGAGGGGAGAAACAACCGGGCGCCGCTCTTCTCCGCCACCTCTGCCAGACGAGCCCGCAAGACCCGGTTCGCAGCCACCCCTCCCGCAATGACCAGGTTGCGGACCCCGGTGATCTCGGCTGCCTTCTGGAGCTTCCGGGCGAGGACATCGACCACCGCCTCCTCGAAGCTCGCGGCCACATCCGCGACAAACTGGGCCCGGTCCTGGGCGTCCCGGGGTTCGTCGGGCCACCCCTGGCGCTCGAGGAACATCTTCACTGCCGTTTTCAGCCCGCTGAAGCTGAGATCGAGCCCGCCCTTGTCGAGATCGAGCCAGGCCCGGGGAAATGGATGAGCCGCCGGATCACCGCCGGCCGCGAGGCGCGAAAGCTCCGGCCCGCCCGGAAAGCCCAGTTCGAGCAGCTTGGCCACCTTGTCGAAAGCCTCGCCGGCGGCATCATCGCGCGTCGCTCCCAGCAAGTCCCAGCGGCCCCATTCGGTCACCTGGACGATCTCCGTGTGCCCGCCGGAGGCCACCAGGCCGACGAATGGCGGCCGGACCTCGTCTTCCCCAACATCCAGGGCAACCGACCCCAGGTGGCCCTCCACGTGGTTGATTCCGATCACGGGTATGCCGCGGGCATAGGCCAGGGCCTTCGCGTAGGAGAGCCCGATCAGCAGGGAGCCGATCAGGCCGGGGCCATTCGTGACCGCCACCGCATCCAGGTCGCCCAGCTCGGCCTCCGCCCGCTCGAGCGCGGTCCGGACCACGGGGCCTATGAGGCGAAGGTGCTCGCGGGAGGCGAGTTCCGGCACGACACCAAGGTACTCAGCGTGAATGAGTTGAGAGGAAACGACATTGCTGAGCAGCTCGATCGGCTGCCCCGCCCCGGCATCACGGAGAACCGCCGCGCAGGTGTCGTCGCACGAGGTTTCGATCGCCAGAATCTGCATACAGGTGTTCCCCTCCGCCACTCACGTCTTTTTGTGCGCCGAGAGCCTAGCATGCCGGGCCCCCGACCGGCCACCCGCCACGGGCCCCTGTTGCCGCGAGGGTGCTCAAAATCGTATACTCTATGGTGTGAGTAGGATGTGGGAGTTTACCCAAACCACGCTCGGTAATGGTCGCGGGCGTGGCCCCCCAAGGAGCCGAACATGTCAGACACAGCTTTGTTTACGCGCCTGAGTTCTCTGTCGCGCTTCGGGCACATGTCCTTTGGCATCGCACTGTGTGCCGCAACCCTTCTCGCGGGTCTCTCCGCTGCACCGGCACGGGCGGTCGACATCATCGACCTGCACAACAACACCTCTTCCGGTGTTCCCGCGGCCCCCTACACGGTGGGCACGCCGGTGACGGTCACGGGTGTTGTGACGGTGGCCTTTGGCACCTTCACGTACGAATACACCGACGTCTGGGTCCAGGACGACACAGGCGGCATCATGATCTACAACCCTGGGATTCTGTATGAATTCGCCCGGGGTGACAGTGTGACGATCGACGGCGAGGTTGCGCAGTACCGAGGCCTGACCGAGGTCGCGATGTCGTCCTATACGGTTCACTCCAGCGGCGCCGAGGTGCCCGACCCCTTGGTCGTGACCTGCGACGACGTCGAGCATGCCTTCCTGCCGGACTACAGCGAGCCGAACGAGGGGCGCCTGGTTCGGATCAACGGCGTGACCTGGACCGGCTCCTGGCCTTCGGCCAGCGGACCGATCACCCTGCATGACGACAGCGGCACCTGCGTCCTCTACATCGACATGACGACCGGTATTCAGGAGATGACCCCTCCGACCGGACCGTTCGATGTCATCGGCGTGGTGAAGCAGTACGCGGGCTACTCACCACCCTACACCGACGGCTACGAGATCATGCCGCGGAGCGTCGACGACTTCCAGCTTCTCCCCGGTCCACAGATTCTGGTCGGGCCGATTGAGACGAACATCCAGCACGATAACGTCACGATCCATGTCGAGACGGGCACCGAGACGACCATCCTGATCGAGTACGGTACCACCGACACCTACGAGCTGGGCACCGCCACCGACGGGGTGAGCGGAATGGTCCACGACGTCGTGCTGACCGGACTCGATGCAGCCACGATTCACCACTACCGGGTCACGGTGGAGGACGCGGTCGGCACCAGCTCGACTCCCGACCTGCTGTTCTGCTCGGGGTCCGCGCCGGCCTGCACGGGTGAGATCCTGTGTCTGTTCAACCAGAGCGTCGACACCGAGTTCGCCACCTACCAGGAGGCAGCGGGCGACCAGGACTTCCAGGCCTGGATCATCGAGATGATCGACGCCTGCAACTACTCGCTCGACATCGCGCTCTACAGCTTCGACCTACCCGATGTTGCCGATGCGATCATTGCCGCCAACGCGCGCGGGGTGCGAGTCCGGTTCGTCTACGACAACCGCGAAACCTGGCAGGGCGAGGTCACCCGGCTCCTCTACGCGGGCATCTTCGTGATCGACGATGACTACGGCAACAACTCGGGCGACGGCCTCATGCACAACAAGCTGTGGATCTTCGATGCGCTGAGCCCCAATCCGGAAGACCCCTGGGTGGTCACCGGATCCTGGAACCTGACCACGCAGGGCACCTACACCGATTTCCAAGACGTGATGGCGATTCAGGATCAGGCGCTGGCGAACGTCTGCACGTTCGAATTCGACGAGATGTGGGGCTCCGACATCTTCCTGCCGAACCCGGACCTTGCGGCCTTCGGCACGAACAAGACCGACAACACTCCCAAGCTGTTCAATGTCGGCGGCCGCGAGCTGAGTATGCATTTCGCCCCGTCGGACCCCTGGATGGGCGCGATGATCGACGAGGTGCGCGAGGCGGACTACCACATCTACTTCTGCATTCTCAGCTACACGCGTTACGACCTCGGCAACGAAATCAAGGATCGCTACCACAACATCCCCGGCTTCGCGGTGCGGGGCGTGTTTGATTCCGCCGAAAGCGGGAACGACTACAGCGAATACCACTCGATGATCGGAACCGGCGACTACCCGTGGGATCCGCCGGCCGACGTGTGGCTCGACAATGAGACGGGTACCTTACACCACAAGTACATGATCATCGACGTCGATCAGGCCGCTTCCGATCCCGTGATCGTGACCGGAAGCGCGAACTGGAGCACGAGCGCGATGACCAGCAACGACGAGAACCAGGTCATCCTGCACGATGGGGTGATCGCCAATCAGTACCTGCAGGAGTTTGCGGAACGCTATCATGCCGCCGGTGGTACCGAGCTCGAGCACTCGGGCGCGGTGGAGGGCGAGGTCGACGTCGCCAAGAGCTTCCAGATCGGCCCGAACCCGGCGGTGCATGAGCTGCAGGCCAGGTTCGCGCTTGGTCGGGCTGGTGTGGTGACGTGCGACCTGTACGGTCCGGACGGGCGGCTTGTGAGCAGGCTGCTCAACAACGACCTGACTCCGGGTGAGTACAACGTACGCTGGCGTCCCGAGGGCGGCCAACTGCTGCCGTCCGGGGCCTACTTCATGAAGCTGACCACGCCCGAGGGCGAGGTGAGCAAGCAGGTTACCATCGTTCGGTAACAGCTTCTGCCCGAAGATCATTGAGAGCCAAGTCCGTTGGGAGCGGGCTTGGCTCTTTCTTGGGCGGCATCACCGCAGGTCCAGGTTCTTCATCAGCCGGGACAGGTACGCGGGGCTCAGACCGAGGTTTCTCGCCGCTGTGGCCTGGATGCCGTCGGCCTCATCGATGGCCTCCTGGATCACCTGCTTCCTCAGCTCGCGGATCTTATCGTGATAGCCGGTGACGGAGCGATCGAGCGCCAGCGAGGACCGCGATGGACCGAGGGTCAGGTCGGATGCCTCGATCCACGAGCCGGTTGCCAGGACGACCGCCCTCTCGATTGCGTTTCTCAGTTCCCGCACATTGCCGGGCCAGTCATAGCTCTTGAGCAGTGCGCGTGCATCCCGAGAGAAACCCCGGAAGTCCCTTCCTGTTTCCCGCATGCAGTCGCGCAAGAAATCGGCCGCGAGGATCGGAATGTCCTGCCGCCGTTCCCGCAGCGGCGGCATTTCGATCTCGATCACGCGCAACCGGTAGAAAAGGTCCTCCCGGAAGCGGCCCCGATGCACCTCTGCCGCCAGGTCTCGATTCGTCGCCGCGATGATCCGGACATCGACCCGGATGGGCCGGGTCCCGCCCACCCGCTCGAACTCTCGCTCTTGCAGGAAGCGCAGAAGTTTGACCTGGAGATCGGAAGCCAGCTCGCCAATCTCGTCGAGAAACACGGTGCCGCCGTCGGCCAGCTCGAGGCGCCCGATCTTCTGCCGGATGGCCCCCGTGAAGGCTCCTTTTTCATGTCCGAAGAGGTCGCTGTGCAAGAGCTGCTCGGCGAGGACGGCGCAATTGACGATGACGATCGGCTTTGTCTTGCGAGGGCTCCAGCGGTGGATGCTGCGCGCCAGCACCTCCTTGCCGGTTCCGCTTTCCCCCAGGATGAGCACCGTCGCATTGCTGTCGGCCGCCCGGCGACCGGTCTCGGCGACATGCCTGATCGCCGCGCTGTCGCCGATCAGCGTGGGCTCTCCCTCTTCGGCCTGCTCCTCCAAGAACTCCACGCGCCGACGCAGCGATGACATCAGATGGAAATTCTCGATGATCACCGAAGCCTGGTTGCCTATCGCCCTCAGGAGCCACAGATCTTCGTCGGTGAATCCCCTCGGAATGGACTGATTGTCTAAGTAAAACACGCCCAGAAGCTCGTCGCCCCGAATGAGCGGCACGCACATTACCGAACGAATCTCATGACCGACAATGCTTGGGGCATCCTTCAGCCGCGGATCGATCCTCGCGTCCGTGCCGAGTAGCGACGATCTCTCTCTGCATACCCGTTCAATGATGGTTCTGCTCATGGGCAGATCACATCGTTCCACGCGAGTAGAGTGAACGACGGCCGCCTGGACAAACTCCCCGGTCATCGAGTCCTGCAAGGCAATGCAAGCCCGCTGGGCAGCGAAACTCCGAACCAGCAACTCGCAGATACGACTGAGCAGAATCGATTGATCCACATTGGTGACCATGATCTGGGTCATCTGGTGGAGGGCGCCCAGATGCTGTTGGAGCTTTCGCATCAAGGAGGCATGGCCGGCCGAGCCCTGAGTGATCGAGGGCGGCAGAGTCTCATCGGCGAGCCGGGCTCTGAGGGTGATCGTCTTGCCTCGGTCTTCGTCGGTGAGAAGCGCGATGTCCGAAATAGGTGGTGTCACGGGGACGTCCTCACTGGTCGCCAGAAAGACGTAGCGATGATCGGCGATCCGAATCTCCTCGCCGTTTTGAAGAGTGTGCTCTTGGATCAGCGCGTCGTTGACGCGAGTTCCATTTTGGCTCTCCAGATCAATCAACATGAAAGAACCGTGCCGCGGGACGATCTTGGCGTGGCGCCGGGAGACGCGGGGGTCCCGAACCACGACCTCGATGGAGTTTGTTCGGCCGAAGGTGGTTTCGTTGTTTCCCAGTGGAATCTCGAGACCGACGGACCTCCCCGCGATGCAGAGAAGATGGCTGGCGGGGGGCGTCACGGATCGATCGGGCTTTCGGTCACTTGGCATGGCTCCTCCCTAACGTTGTCTTAAGAGTAAACACCCCTATTGGCTAAAAGGATAAGTTCAAAATCGCTTCTTCGTGGCGGCGTAACCACACGCCCTTCTTCTTGTATCCATAACCTCCTACATAACAGTGCTTAGGCCGGCCAGCCCAACGAGAGCACACATCCTTCACGTGCGGCACGAGAATTGCCCCACCCTGGACCGTGAGAGTGTCATCGATGAAGAACACGAGAGGGAGGCTGCCATGCAAATCAAGCGACGAAGGGGTATGGGAGACGACCGAGAAGGAGGAGACGAAATGAACCATCGGCTGTTGCACGGGGTGTCCCTACTGACGCTCCTCATCGTTGCTTCATCTGCAGCCTATGCAGATGTTGCCAGTACGTTCGACGCCGACCCGGAGGGTTGGTACGGAACAAATGCTTCCGCTGTTACACACATGGCGTCAGGAGGAAACCCCGGAGGGTATCTTCTGCACGACGAAGGTGAAGATCAGGTCCTGGTGGACATCGTTGCTCCACAGGAGTTCCTCGGAAGCTGGAATATTTACGAGAACGGCTCCATCCGATTCGACCACGCGCTCTTCACCGCCGTCCTCGGTGATAGCGGGGGATACAGGCCCTACGGGATCACGCTTAAGGGCTCCGCCCAAGACTCTGCGGAGTGGATAGGTCCCACTCCTACCGACGTGACTGATTGGCTGAGGTTCTATGTCCCCATCAGGGAGTCGGCCTGGGATGTAATGCACGGTACCTGGTCCGAGCTACTGGACAACGTGACGGAGTTCAGAATTAGGATCGAGGTTGTTGCGGGAGAAGACACCGAGGGCATCGACAACGTACTTCTCAGAGAACCTGCTCCCATCCTCGTCGCTCTGGACGGCTCGGGTGACTTCACGACGATTCAAGAAGCAATCGATATCGCAAGCGATGGCGATGTCATCGAACTTGCTGACGGTATGTACACAGGAGATGGGAACCGAGATCTCGATTACCTCGGCAAGGCGATCACGATCCGCTCGGCAAGCGGGAATCCGTCGGCCTGCGAAATCGACTGCGAGGGCTCCTCTGGTGACCGGCACCGGGGTGTCTGGTTTCAGTCGGGAGAGGGGCCCGGCTCGGTTCTCGAGGGGATCGAGATCAACCACGGATACGCCCCCGATCTTGGCGATGGTCAACCCGACGGAGGCGCGGTTCGAATCGGAACTCTGACCATCCCGGCATCACCGACAATCATCAACTGTGTCTTCTCCGGCTGCATTGCCACCGACGACGGTGGCGCGGTGAATATCGATCCTGGCTCCAGCCCGACCCTGACCGGCTGCGTGATTCAGTACAACGGTTCCGGAGATAAGGGCGGCGGAATCCAGGTGACACAGCCCAGCGCCCCGTCGTTCATCGATTGCCATTTCAAGGAGAACTGGGCCAACACCCACGGTGGAGGGATCTTCCTGAACAACGGAGTAAGCGCGTTGATCGAATCCTGTGTCTTTTCTGGCAAAGTGGCCATCGAGGACGGGGGTGCGATCGTTAGCTGGGGTTCGAACCCTGTAATCACAGATTGCCTGATCTACTCAAACGAGGCTTGGGGTGACGACGGGGGAATTCGCGTTGTCGGACAGTCTCCGCAGATAGACCGATGCACCTTCTACATGAATGAGGGTGCCAACTCTGGCGGAATCTCTTCCCTTAGCAGCGCCAACGTATCGGTCACCAATACGATCATCATGGGAAGCGTATCTGGTGCCGCTATCTATTGCACCACGGGAAGCGTCTCACTGGATTGCTGCGATCTGTACGACAACGACGCTGGGGACTTCGTGGGATGTGTTGCCGGAATGGAGGGGGTAGATGGCAATTTCTCGGCCGACCCTCTGTTCTGCGATTCCTCCCCTTGGGATGACTTCTCGCTGACAGGCCATTCTCCCTGCTTGGCCGGCCCCTGTGGGCAGGTGGGAGCGGCCGGTCGAGGCTGTTTCGACACGTGGCCGATCATCGCGAGCATCACCGATGTGGGCAATGATCAGGGTCGCCAGATTCGTCTTCGCTGGGAGCGGGCGCAGTACGATGAGGAAAGCCCCGCCGGGCCCGCGATCACCGACTACGGGATCTACCGGCGGCAAGATGGGTATAGGTGCGATGGCGGCAAGCTGCCGGTCCCCGGAGAGCGAAGCGATGGGTGGGACTACCTGGCTACCGTTCCCGCCCGGGGAGATTCAATCTATCAGTACATAGCACCGACGCTGTGCGATTCGACCGTTGCCGAAGGGATGTGCTGGTCGGTCTTCTTTGTGAGCGCGATGACCGACGATCCGTTGGTCTACTACGATTCGCCGCCGGATAGCGGCTACTCAGTTGACAATCTCGCGCCAGATCCTCCCATGAATCTGCGGTGGGAGGGATCATCGCTGCTGGCTTGGGATGAAGCTGAAGTGGAAGACTTCGACTACTTCACCATCTACGGGTCGGCGACCGAGGTGTTCGATGAAACCGCGGAGCTCATTGGTTACACAGTCGACACGAGCATGGATGTAGCGGACGAGATCTACTCCTACTACCATGTGACGACCAGCGACTTTAACGGAAATGAGGGACTGCCATCCTCGATCGATAGGTCAGGGGCAGACGCAGGTGAAGCATCCAGGATTCCCGAGGCTTTGACTCTTTGGCCGGTGCGACCGAACCCGTTTACAGAGGGGGCGGCTGTCAGGTTCGATCTACCCTCCGCGACACCGGTGCGGTTGCAGGTGTTTGATCCCAGCGGTCGCAGAATCGCGACGCTCATGGATGGGGTCTCAGAGGTGGGACGGCACATGGTGTCTTGGGATGGCCGGCATATGAACGGACAGCGCGTCGGAGCGGGGGTCTACTTCATCAAGCTGGAGACACCGGGATTCGAGGCGACGGAGCGGACTATTCGCGTGCAATAGTGCAGATGGACTAATCGATCGATTGTTGAGGATTGACTGTGGCGTGCAAAGGGCGATCCTTCGGGATCGCCCTTCGCCATTGCGGGGAGTTCACGAGGGAACTATGGGGTCGCCATCTCCCGCAGTCGTCTAGCGGCGTCAATGAGACTTGGGCCACGCTCTTCTCGGGGACCCTGAATGTGCCGGTAGCTAAGCCGTCCCGTGAAACGGTCCCGAACGTAGATCCCGGTGTTGTAGAGCATCTCCTCGTTGTCCTCGTGAAGATGCGTCAGCCGCAGCGCAATCTCTCGCACATCATCGTCAAGATCGACCATCGCTTGAAGGCTGTCCCGGACATCCGCGGCGAGGATCAGGTCATCGAACAGTTGCTCAACCAAGGTCAGCGCTTGCTCTTCACCGGGGTCCCAGACAGCAAATGCTCGTTTCTCCGGCAGCGTCAACGATCTCGGGGCGCGCCGCCGGGCCGCATCGACAATATCAACCGGCCAGGTCCGGGCCTTCTCGGAGCCTTGGATCGACACCACAGTTTGGCCATCCGTACTGAAGCCCAGTTTGCTCCCCTCAGGATCAAAGGCCTCGGGAATCACAAGCAGCGCCTGATCCGTGGAGCAGGTGGCCAGGTGCTTCTTGTCTTCACTGAAAGCGACCGAAATCACAGTCGACGCGTGACCTGAAAATTCGAGCTCAACCTCGCCGGTTTCAACCCCCCTGACGTCAAGGTGGCCAAACTCCCAGGCCAACATCACGGAATGATTGCCCTCGATGAAGAAAGCACCTCTGAGTTGTCCGTGCTTTGACTCGATCACCTTAATGAGTTCCCCAGTGCTCACACTGTACACCCGAGCCTCACCACCACCCATCCAACCGGCGCCCGACCCGGTGATCAGCAAGCTCCCGTCCTCACTGAAGCGCCCACCGACGACATCGTATGATTGCTCGAGGACATGCTCCTCGGTGACTCCGTGAGATGACGGCGAATACAATACTGCCTGAGGGGTGTTCCTGAGGAGTACCAGCCGGGCTCCGCTGGGATGGGTGATATCATATCGGCTGAAGGTTAGGCGGTGCCTCTGTCCTGTGACGCAGTCCGGAGGCACGGCCGACATGCGAGTGTTCCAGATTCGCATCGTTCCGTCTTCGGATATGGTTGCCAGCTTGCCGGCATCAGGACTGAAGCTCACCTCGTGAAGACCGCTTTCGTGACCGCGCAGAACCGCCAACTCCTCGCCGGTGGAAGCACTCCAGAGGCGGGCCGTATTGTCGAAGGCTGCGGTCGCAAGCAGGGAGCCGTCGGGGCTGAAGCGAATGAGCCGCACAGTATTGGTGTGACCCCGCAGCTCGAGAGGGGGGGGTACCATCGGCCACTCGCCAAACTCGCGAGACCGGATCTCCCCAAGTCGCCGTGACCAAGCTGCCGTCGGGACTAAACACAACCTCGCGAACTGAGATCGACACGCTACCGATCGTGTCGATCCTCCTCAGCATCTCCCCGGTGTCCGGATTCCACAGACGGAGGGTGTTGTCATCCGCGACCGAAGCCACAACGCTCCCGTCCGGGCTGAACTCGATCCAGCGAACGTCATCTGTGTGACCGCGAAGCACCTGTAGTTCCGAGCCGGTCTGGGAATCCCACAGCCGGGCGGTACGATCCTGCGAGGCGGTCGCCACCATCCGCCCGTCCGGGCTGAAGGCGACCCCCCACATGCAGAAGGGTGTGTGTCCCTTGCATACGCTTAGCAGTTCCCCTGAATCGACACTCCAGATACGTGCCTTGCCGTCCCGCGACCCAGTAGCGACCCGCTGGCCATCAGGGCTGAAGGTCACGACATCTGCGTACATGTCTTCGCCCGGAAATTCATGCAGAATCTCACCGGTGTGCGCATCGAAGATCCTGGTCATTCCCTGCTCGCCGAGCGCCGCTACGTGTTGGCCTGTGGGACTACACACTCCGTATTTCGTTAGATAGACACTCCCAGGGCGACCGTTCTCCCCGCCCAGGAGCACCAACTCCTCCCCTGTTCGGTTATCCCAGATGCGCGGTGTGTTATCGACGGTCGTGGTCATGATACGCCCGTCTACCAATCCAAACGCCGCCGTCCTTCGGATGGCAGTATCCACATATTGCAGTTCGGGAATGAATGGATAGCGGCGATAAGGGATGGTCCTGAGCTCCCGGCAAACCTCGAGCGCAGACGCGAGGGCATTGTTGACCGCCAATCCCGGATACCGTTCGTGGGCCTCCAAGGCTAGTGCAAGAGCCAGTCATGGATTGCGGTCCAGCAGCTGGCCGGATTCGGTCGCCAGCCGCATTCCATCGGAGCGCTGCAGGGCGGCGACTTTCTCATCGCGCTCTCCTTTGACCGCGGAGAGCTCTCTCTGTTGGAGATACAAGCGATGCCGTTCCCGGGCCGCTTCATCGTCCGGTTTGAGACCCAGCGCCGCGACCACCCGATCCAGCGCGGCATCCCACTCCTGGCGACACGACAGTTCCTCCGCCTGTGCGAGCAGCCTGTGGAAATCACCGTCTCGCTGTATGTGCCTGACGACGGTAAATACTCCGAAGCAAAGGACTACGGCACTCACTGCAAGCACAGCCGTCATGAGGGAACGATGACGTTTGACCCACTTGAAGCTTCGGGTCACCGGCCCTGTGGGACGCGCCAGGATTGCCTCGCCGTTCAACCAGCGACGGAGGTCCGCCGCGAAGTCGGACATCGTCGCATAGCGGCGCACCGGTTCCTTCTCGATCGCCTTGAGAGTGATCACGGCCAGGTCGCGGGGCACGCGAGGATTGACTTTGCGGGGGTCACTCGGTTCATGCCCGAGAACTTGTTTGAGGACCTCCAGTGATGTCTCGCCGCGAAACGGCCTCGCCAAGGTCAGCGCTTCATATAGGGCGATCCCCAGAGAGTAGATGTCGGTCCGGTGATCGATCCCGCCGGCCGGCCTGGCAATCTGTTCCGGAGAGACGTACGACGGTGTTCCCTCGAATTCGCCGGTGCGGGTCAGCTCCATAGCGCTTTCGACCTTCGCCAAGCCGAAGTCGGAGATCTTGGGAGAGCCCTCTCGGGTGAGGAGGATGTTCGAGGGTTTGACGTCCCGGTGGATGACGCCGTTGGCGTGGGCATGCCCCAGTGCCTCGGCCACCTTCACAAAAAGCGTCACCGTCTCGTGGAAGTACCCCTTGGGAAGTTCGTCCCCATCGCGGGCCTCACCGAGCCGGTCCGAGAGCGTCCAGCCCCCTTCGATCAACTCCTGAGCGATGTAGAGGATGCCGTCCTGTTCGCCCACAGCGTGGACAGCGACGATACCCGGGTGTCTTTGGCGCCCTCCGGCCTCGGCCTCTCCTTGGAACTTCGCCCGCTGGTCAGGGGAAGGGCTGAGGTGCGAGGCAAGGACTTTTAGAGCCACTCGTCGTTTGAGGGAGATCTGTTCCGCCTCGTACACGACGCCCATCCCGCCCCGGCCGATCTCCCGCAGAAGGCGGAAATCACCGAGCGTTTGCGTCGATTTCGCCAACGGAATGGTCTTCGAGTCGGCCGGATCACTCTCGGGGGTAGGTGAGCCGTGAGGGTCGGGCTGACTCTTCTTCTCTGCGAGAAATCGATCGATCTCACGGCGCAGCTCCGGGCCGCATTCCACATGAGTGCTGCAGAAGTCTTCAGGATCGACATCCTCTCCGCTCGCGAGGGATGCTTTGAATTCCTCGAAGGCTGCGGATGTCGAATCCGAATCGATAGGCATTCCCGGGGTTCCTGTCGCTGAATCAGTACGGTACCGACCACCAGAGGATGTCTATCTTAGCACTCCGCCTGAGACTCGCGAAGGGACTTTCACAGAGCGGGAGCATACGCGAGGCCCGCACCTTTAGCCCCGCGCTGCTCCCGAACCCCACCCGCGAGACTGCCCCGCGGGGGCGTAGCACCCTCCCCCACAGGTCCGGGAGGTCAAAAGCCTGGGGGGCGGGCTACGCAATGATCCGTAGCAATAAGCGGGCCAGGCCTGTCGGGCGGCGAAATCGCCCAACATACCTGGCCCTCAGTGCCTCTTGCCGCGGGACTGTCAGTGAACAACGGGTGTTCGTTCAGTCCCGGTCAATTACTGGTCGCGAGTTTTGTGACGAGATCGTAGTCGATCGCCTCGGCATAGGCGGTGACGTCCTCGAGCGTGGCATCCGAACCCCGCACGGTGATGAGAACGCTGTTTGCCACAACGATGTTGATCTCACCCGAGTTGTCGCCCTTGTCGAAGTTGACGATGGCCTTCTTGCCCTTGATGCGCGTCAACTTCTGTCCCGACGAGGTCACCATGACCGGGTTGTTGATCATCATCAGCGCGCCCTGCAGCATGGGCGTATCACTAAGGATGGTGATCTCCACGTTCGTGCTCTTCTTCGTGTAGCTGCGCGCGGCGGAGATCCCGCCCCCAAACATGGCCCCGCCCATCGCGGTGGTTTCGACATCCTCGGCCTCCCAACCCTTCAGCGGGGCCGGAAGAGCCTCGGACACCCGGCCGGCCTGCAGCTGGCGGATCTGCGCAGCCGCGAAGTCGAGTCCCGATGCCGCACCCGAATAGTCACCCGCCTTGTACAACTTCACCGCCTCTTCGATCTCGACGAGAATATCATCGGCACCGGCAACCCCACCCAACACGAAGACTCCGGCCAAAGCCATCGTCGTCCACTTTCTCAGTTGTTTGAAGAACATGTTCCCCTCCTCGGTCTCCTGGTATCTGTTCGCGTGTCACACTGAACAACGTAGCACGGGCACCTGCGCTCTTGCGCCCTCGGACTCATCAAAAGGCTGGGCGACGGTCAGATCGCCGAAGGTCGCCACCCAATCGAACACTCCCGAGAGTCGCACCAGCGCCTTCATCTCCTGATAGGTGAAGGCGCGCACGGGGGCGACATCCTGAATCCGGCGAGAGGCGCCTCCTTCTTCGATCTCCAGACTGATCTCGAGGTCATAGAGTTGCGTGATCGGGTCGATCTGCTCCTGATCGGCTCCGATCGCAAAACGCACCAGCGTGTCATCTCGCTTCGTCTCCCACTGGCTCTGCCCCGAACGCTGTCCGAAGAGCCTCGCCGGATGATCCATCTCGATGACATACAACCCACCGCGCCCCAAGTTCTTGGCAACCGCAACCAGGTGAGAGAGGACATCGTCGTTCGAGAGCAGGTAGTGGAATGCGCCCCGGGGACAGAAGGCGAGGTCCACGGCCTCGGGGAGCGTGAAGTCCCGGGGGTCGGTGAACATGATCTGGGCCGGCTGGTGGCCCGATCCAAGGCGACGGGCTTTCTCCTCCGCGTACCCGAGCACGGCCGTGTGGCAGGTGGTGCCGTATCCGCGAACGCCCCGCTCGGCAAAATTGTGTACGTGGTATCCGGGACCGGCGCAGATCTCGACGAACGAATCCAGACAACCCCGGCCGAGCGTCCGACTGAGGTGCTCGAGGAAACCGCACTCGACCTCCAGATCCCGATGGTCGAAGGCGATGTCGAGATAGCGCGGCTCGGCGAAAATAAGTTCATGTCTGGGCTGGGAACTCCGCATCACCCCTCCCGATTGTCACTTGCCCTGTCCGCTCCGTCTGGTGTAGACCAGGGCTGTAACCCACGATCGATGCCGTTCGTAGTGGAACCCGTCACCCAGACGATCCCCGGCCGATGCGAACCGCGAGGAGGTTGCGGTGGGAAATCTCGTGCTGCTTCCCCTGGCGGGGAGTCTCTTCCTATCGCGATTGCCCGTGTTGCGAGAACTGGGCCCGGTCCGGCGCCTGCAGGCCGTGACCGTGGTGACCTTGCTCGGCCTGCTGATTCTCTGGTTCACCATGCCCTCCGTCAACGCCGCGATTGTATCCGGAGAGAGCCCCCCCCATCCAGCATCTGGTTCTGCTTCTGTTTACAGGGTTGATTGCCGGGGGCGGGGCGGGACTGCTGTGGAGCGCCATCTATGATGATGCGGGAACCGCCCGGGCCCGAGCTTGGGTGATCTGCGCCTTCTGGCTCCCCCTGGCTTTGGGCGCCCTTGCAGGTGGTTGGACCCCGATTCTGATCTTGCCGGTGGCGTTGCGCACCGGCTGGGCCCGCCAGGTCGCCGAAGCGCGACGGCCCTTTGCGACCCTGACCAGCGCCCTCGGGTTTCTGGCGGTGTTTCTCTGGCCGAACCTTCCGCTGCCTGCAGGCGACACGGTCGGCGCATTCACGCTCCCTGGAATCGCTC
Organism: uncultured bacterium; assembly: GCA_964612295.1. Lineage (GTDB taxonomy): Bacteria > Eisenbacteria > RBG-16-71-46 > CAIMUX01 > WJJG01 > CAYQJL01. The sequence goes on from CAZTDY010000004.1 coordinate 64,059, forward strand.
TCTTTCAAATTCTGCGAACCTTCCTGCTGGTCCAGATGGGCGTCCAGGCGATTCGTTTCCTCCTGGGGCTAGTGTTTGGGCCACGCCGGATCGGTCGCCGCCTGTTGGTCTCCCATATGCTTGCGGGGGTGATCCCGGTTGCGCTGCTGACCCTCTTCGCTGCGTTGATCTCGCTGCTCATGATGGCCAATCACCGCGCCACCACCGGCGAGAAGATGCTCAGGATGCAGCACGAGTTCTCGCAGGAGCTTCTGGGGCAGCGGGTGAGCGACGAGTTGGTGGCGATGCGGTTGGACCCGACCGGTGGCGACCGGTTCATCCGGCAAGAGCAGCTGCCCGAGCTCGCCGTGCGTATCGCTGCGCGGTGGCCTGAGCTGGCGTCGTGGCATGACGGTGACGAGGAGGTCCGCCGGGAGCCGTCGCGCGTGAGCGGTCTGGCCCGCGGCGTGCTGATCACCCTCGGTATGCAGACCACAGCCGCGGAGGAACCGTACGCCATAACTCTGGGTCGGTCCCTGACGCTGGATGTGCTTCCTTCGCCGGGAGAATGGTTCGAACGGACCCCGGCGACCGATGGGGCCGGTCTCATCCGGATTCAGGGGGTGACCTTTCATGCGAGCGACTACGCACTGACGGCAGAGGATCAGCAGCTTCGTATCCAGGTCCTCGAGGAGCTTCCCGTTGGCCGGGTGCGGGTGCTGGAGGAGTGCCTGCACGGAAGGGCACGCATCGAGGAAGCCTTCGCCTTCACCGGCGACAATCGGTTCACGGCGACCGGCGCGTTCGGCACCGCCACCCCTGAGGCCGACAGTCCTTCCCCGATCAACACCAGTCACGTGCTCTTGCCGGCCCTCGAGTGGAGTCCCCCGCCGGCACAGGGGACGGTCGACATCACGTCCGCGCCGCAGGAAGCCTGGCAGAGAATCCGGCTGCCGGTGTTGGGCATCGCGGGTCTGACCGATTTGGTTCCCCGACTGGCCTCCTTCGAGAACCCGGTGGGATGGGTGCCGATCCTCATCCTTCTCTTCACCGCCCTTCTCTTCGTCGGCGTGGAGAGCTTCGCGTTCATCTCCGCCCTGCGGATGGGCCGCTCGATCGCCACCTCGGTCAGCCGGCTTCGCGCCGGGGCGGAGCGGCTTCAGCGCGGCGAGCTCACCTATCGCATTAGAATGACCGGGGAGGACGAACTGGCCAACCTGGGCGATGCGTTCAACGAGATGGCGGCCGGACTGGAAGTCGGCCAGCGGGTGGCCCTGGAGAAGGAACGTCTCGAAGGTGAGTTGGCCTTGGCCCGCCGCATTCAGCAACGTCTGTTGCCGACCGAGCCGCCGAACGTCGCCGGGTTGCAGTGCGCGGGGCAGTCATTGCCTGCTCGGCATGTCGGCGGTGACTACTACGACTTCATCCAGCTGGACGAGGACCACCTCATGTTCGTGATGGCCGATGTCTCCGGCAAGGGCACGCCGGCCGCACTCTTGATGTCCAGCCTCCGTGCATCGCTCCACAGCATGCTCCCGGCCTGCGATGACTGCGGCAAGCTCGTCCACCAGTTGAATCGCTACGTACACGCTTCCACCAGCCTGACCGAGTTCGTCACCATGTTCCTGGGCGTTGTGGACGGACCTTCGGGAAAGCTCCACTACGTGAATGCCGGGCATGAGCAGCCCTATCTGATTCGGGAGAACGGCGAACAGGTTCGGCTCACCGAGGGGGGATTGGTGCTGGGGGCGTTTCCGGAGGCCACCTACGAGACCGCCTCATTGCAGCTGCACCCGGGTGACCTCTTGTTCCTCTACACCGACGGACTCCCCGATGCCACCAACGAGAGCGAAGAGGTGTTCGGCATCGAGCGGGTCGCCCGCTCTCTGCAGGGCAACAGAACAGAGTCTCCGGAGAAGATCCTCGCTGATATCCTGGGAGAAAGCCGGGAATTCGTTCAAGACGCCGATGCCATCGATGACATCACACTCCTCGCGATGAGGCGCGTCTCCCCGGTGTAACCTCCTTCTCAGTCCAGCGCCTTCGTCAGCGTCTCGCGCACCTGTTCCGCCAGCCGGTCGGCGTGCTCGATGGCCGCTGCATAGTAGCGGTTGGCGTCCTCTCGTGTCTGCTGCGTGAACTCGGATGCCTCCAGGTCCTGGAGGTTGATCAACACATTGTAGTAAGCGCCTTCGGCACAGGTGCGCGCGGTCAGAGCCGCCACGCCCGCGTCGCTGAGCGAGTTCTGGTTTCCCTTATTCGCCACCACCTCGGCCAGCTCCAGCGCGGGGAGGCTCCTTTTCAGCACCCCGAGCGGAATGCGGGTAGCCTCCTCGGTCGCCGCGCGGATCGCGTCGTTGCGCGCCGCTTGCTCATCGTCGGTCTTCTTCGGCAGGCGCATGGCGTCCATCAGGGCGTTGAACGCGTCGGTGTCACGATCGACGTCCAAAAGGAACTCGTCCTTCAGTTGCTGGCCGCGATCGGCAATCTGGGCGAGATCGTCCTGCGCGTCCTCATAGCCCTTCTTGCCGCGGGTGAGAACCGCCACCATCGCCGAGAGGCTCGCGCTCAACGAACCGCACAAAGACGCAACGCTTCCGCCGCCTGGAGCCGGCGAATCGGTGGAAAGCTCGTCCGCAAACGCCGTGCAGGTCATGCCCACCAGGGAATCGTCCCGGGCGCCCACCGCGTATTCGACGATCTTCTCCCGGGCGTCGAAGGGAGCGACATCATTGAGCCCCAAGGCGAGGATCGCGGTGTCGATGACCTCCTTCTCCGGGACGCCCGTCCACAACCCGTGTTTGAGCAGGTAATGGCGGCCGGCCATCATCATGGCTTCGCGCGGCACCAGCCCCACGATCTCGCTGCCGGTCACCCGAAGGCCGTACTTCTTCGCCACCTCACAGCAGGTGTCGAAGGCCATATGAATCGAGGTCACGTGGTAGTTGGTGAGGTTGATCGAGATCTGGGCCTGGCCGTACTCGTCGATGTACCAACCGACCGCGCGGCATTCCTTCAGCAGACCTTCCTGACGGACCTTCTTGCCGTCGGCGTCGCGCACGAACTTGTTGTTCTCGTCCCGCTTGAATCGGCCGCGCTCGCGAATGTCCAGCGCGATCTGGTGGGCCAGCTTCTTGTGCCGCGTATCGACGTTCACGTTGTAGGCCACCAGGAACTCACGGGCGCCCATGACCACTGCACCGGTCCTCGGCAAGAACTCATTGGGACCGTATTCCGGAGCCCACTCCGGCTTGCCGAGCTTCTTGCCCCAAGCCTCGTACTCGCCGACGCGGATGTCGGCCAGGCTCCTGCGTTCGGGCGTGCGGGCCGCATGCTCGTAGAGAAAGACGGGAATGCCGAGTTCGGTGCCCACCCGCTCGCCGAGACGATTGGCCAGCTCCACACAGTCGTCCATGGTCACGCCCGACACCGGCACAAAGGGGCACACATCCGTCGCCCCCTGCCGCGGGTGCTCGCCGCTGTGGGTCGTCATGTCGATGAGTTCGGCCGCCCGTTTGATGAGTCGGAAGGCAGCCTCGACCACCTGATCGGGCCCGCCCACGAAGGTGATCACGGTGCGATTGGTATCCGCCCCGGGGTCGACATCCAGCAACGTCACGCCATCCGTGGCCGATACCTCGGCGGTGACCGCGTCAATGACACTCCTGTCCCGACCTTCGCTGATATTGGGAACACACTCGACGAGCTTGATCATGGCTTCCTCCGCGTCCATCGCATACTGGGAACAATCGAGGAATCCTAGCACAGGCCAGGCGCGCTCTCAATCTGCTCACTCGCAGAAGATGCGGACGGTCTCGCCATCGCTGCCATCGACATCCACCGTCAGCTCCCGAAGAGCTTCGATGAGCTCATCACCTTCCTTGCCGGAGAACTGGGACAGGTCGATCCCCTTCTCTTCCAGGCGCTCGTTGGCGTGGTCCGGAAGCATGGTCGACAACTTGATGCCGGTCCGGATCAGGGCCACCGGCACCCGGATGTTGACCTTCTCGCCATCCGATCCATCCACATGGATTCTCAGGTATTTCGGCAGCGCGCCGGCCGGTTCCGCGTCCGAATCGTGGTTCTCGGTGTACGTTTCCTCGCCCTGGGTGGGCTCGGACTGCTCCAGCTTGTCGAGCAGTCGTTCGGCCTCCGCAGCGGTGATCTTGCCCTGGGCCAGCAATTCCAGAACCTGCTTTCTCTCGTGCGACATCTTGAACCTCCTAAACGAACCAGACGAGCACTCGCGCCCCGTCGTTACTCACCACGTCTATCTTGAGTCCCCGAAGCTGTCCGAACGCCCGTAGAGCCTGCCATCCGGCCCGCAGGCGTTGTGCGGGCGCGAAGGGCGTACACAGCGCAAGCACCAGCGCGAAGACCGCGAGGAGCGGCCACAACAGAAAGACCGGGAATGGGAAGGGAAATCGGCACCCCGGCCCGACGCCCAGCAGCATCAAGGAGGGAATCATCAGCGGATCCTCCTCAAGGCGTCTTCAACCGATATCTCGCCGGCGGCCAGCTGATCGAGGACCGCGCTGTTCTTCGTCGGCGCCTCGAACGTCTGATCCAGCTGCGAGATGATCGCGCCCAGCCGGTTCTTCACGGTCGGGTAGCTGATCCCGAAGAGTCCCTCCATCTTCTTGATGGACCCGTGCGACCGCAGGAATGCCACCACGAACAGCTGGTTCTCGAGCGATAGCCGCGCCAGCGCGGAGACCTCGAGCTCCCCCTCCAGGCTCACGTCGCAGTCCGGACAGTGGGCGCGGGCGAGGCGCATCGGCTTCTGGCATTCGGGGCATCTGACCTTTGATATATCCATCTTTCCTTCCTCCTGTGTGCATATTATCAACCAATAGGTGATAAATATCAATATGAATATCGAAGAAATCAATATCCATATAAGAAAAATCAACATTGATGCCCATAGCGTTGGCAAAGGTAGGTACTGCCCCGACGCAACCGTAGACCACCGGCCGGAATGCGGATTGCTCTGGGGTGAGAGGAGTGGGCATTACCCCGCGAGAACCGTTAAGAAAACAAGGCAATGACCTTGATTTCTTAACGGCCGCGGAAGACACATACCCCCCCCCACCACCTCGGAGGTGAGAACTCGTGCAATACCTTGTCACCGCTGGAGTTATCCTCAATCGACCACTGGCATATCGGGAGAATCCTCGGAAGGTCCTGGGACGGACCTCCGACAAGCTCAACAGCCGCTTTGCTGGGAGCCTCATCCAGCCGCTGACACGATTCGGCAGTCACGACCTGCTGGTGGGGGCCGTCGCCGGAGGCGGAACGGTGCCCTGGATCATCATCGACCTCCTTCTGGAGACGTGGCCGGAGCCCTACGGCATCGTCATCGAAGCCCCCTTCGTGGTCGCCCGACCGACGTCGGGCATGATGACCCTGGGCGTACGCAGGGAGCGGATCCTCTTTCGGGGTCCTCTGGACGCGGCCGCCTATCGCGCTGCGACCCTGCTGTGGGAAGACACTGTGGCCGGGTGGACCGCGCATAGAGTCGACACGCTGAGGCTCCTACGCGAGCTGGGTCGTCAGAGATGTGTGGCCGAGACGACGGGCGTCACCCAGCAGGCGGTCAGCGATACGCTTCGCCGCGCACACTGGCCTCGTCTCAGGAAGAGCCTGAAGATGGTGGGCAGATCGTTACCGTGAAGGGTGTCTGCCCTGCGCGTGTGGGTCGATACGGGCGGGGGCTTCGTCCAGCTTCCCGATGAGAGGGTGGGCAAGGCGCCCTATGCCGTCGTCAGCCTGAGCGCCGAGAAGGCCTTCGGCGGCTTCACTGCAAACGGGCTGATCGAATCCACGTCGGACGGTTTCAAGTTCCCCGATGGGACAATTCAGACCAGTGCGGCCGGCGCGGGGGCCTTCTGGAGCCTAACCGGCAATGCGGGAACCAATCCTTCCACGAACTACTTGGGCACAACGGATGAGGTCATGCTGCGTCTCGTGGTGGGCGGGCGCCGGGCGATTCGCATCGATGCGACCGGATTCGATGGTGAGTCGGATCCCTACGCCCCCAATCTGGTCTGTGGTCGAGCCAACAATTCGGTGCCCGACGGCGTCTACGGCGCGACGATCTCGGGCGGCGGTGCAAAGGACGGGGAAGGGAACCAGGTCACCGATATCTACGGTACTGTTGGTGGCGGTATCGACAATCTTGCCGGGGACAACGATGAGGATCCCGAAGACGCTCCCTACGCCACCGTTGGTGGCGGCCGCACCAACCGTGCACGGGAATACTACGCTACGGTTGCAGGGGGCCGGGACAATCTCGCTTCGGCCCAGAACAGTTCGATTGGCGGTGGCAATGGCAACCAGGCCAGTGGGGGAAACGCCACGATCGGAGGGGGCTATGACAATCATGCCAATGGTTACGGAAGCGCCATACCCGGAGGAGCCGGGTGCATCGTCACTGCAGAGGCCGACTACTCACTCGCCGCCGGACACAATGCCACCGCTGACGAGGAGGGTGCATTCGTCTGGGCCGACAACTCGAGCGCGGCCACGATGGATTCGAAAGGCGCCAACAGCTTCACCATTCGGGCCGCGAACGGGGTCAAGATCGCCGATTCGGGGAATGTCGTTCGCTTCAAGCTGAACCCGACCACGGGGGTCCTGAGCACGCCCACGCTGCAGATCACCGGCGGCATCGACCTTGCCGAGCCATTTGACATGAGTGACGAGGATGAGCTCCCGCTGGGAAGCGTCGTGGTGATCGACGAACACAAGCCGGGACAGCTGCGGATGAGCACGACCCCCTACGATACACGAGTGGCCGGCATCATCAGCGGTGCGGGAGGCATCCAGCCCGGCGTGACCCTGAAACAGACTGGTGTCCAGGACAGCGGCCAGTACGTGGCGCTCACCGGACGCGTCTACGTGCAGGCCGATGCTACGAACGAACCCATTCAACCTGGCGATCTACTTACCACCTCATCGATTCCGGGACACGCCATGCGCGCTGCGGATGTCACCCGGCGTCCGGGTGCGATCATCGGCAAGGCGATGTCCTCGCTGGAGAGTGGTCGTGGACTGGTCCTGGTGCTCGTCACGCTTCAATAGCAAATAGGACGCGGTCAGACACGTTCTGACTCGTGAGCGGAGGTCAAGATGACTAGATGCATGATCGCGCTGTTGCTGCTTGTGGCGGCAAGTCCAGCGCTCGCCCAAACCGAAATTTGGAGCTCCGTCCTTGCCTCGGGCGGCGGCACGACGACCGCCGGAGATGTGCGCATGGACTCAACCCTGGGGCAGATGGTCGTCGGGGGGGGGCAGCAGTGGCGACTACACGCTGGAGTCTGGCTACTGGGGTGGCGGAGGGTTCACCGCGGATGTCGATGACGTGCCCTCCCCTACACCCACGATGCTCGCTCTGAGGCGTCCGGTGCCGAATCCGTTTTCTATGGCGACCTCGATTCGGTTCGATGTCCCCTCCAGCAGTGGCCGGGTAGGCGTCCAGGTGTTCGATGTGGCCGACAGACGGGTGCGGTCACTGTTCTCCGGAACGCCTGACCCAGGCACCTACGAAGCCACCTGGGACGGGCGATCGGACGCGGGAATCCTCCTCAGCTCCGGAGCCTACTTCGTGGTCCTGAAGGCCCCCGGACAACGCAAGGAAGCCAAGCTGGTCTTCCTGAGGTAGCCGGCCGTGCGCAGGCACGTGAGAAGGGATGGATGTCATGATGACTCGACTCGAATACATGAACAGAATCGCCGGAACATGGCGAGCAGCAGTCGTGGCCGGATTCGCGTTGTTGCTGGGCTGTCTGGTGCCTGCCCAGGTTCTCGCAGTTGAGCAGACCGGGCAGGTCGTGCGCGACGCCACAACCACCTGGCTGCGGCAGGTGATCACCGACGCGCGGCCGGATGCGAACATTGACCGCCTGGACCCTTGGCTCTCTGATGGTGAGATTGTCGCCTACGTTGCGCATCTCGAGGGCGGGGGGTTCTGCCTTTGCGGTGCAGACGATCTGTCGCTGCCTGTGTACTTATATGCGCCCCAGGGGCAGTTTGACCCGGATATCCCTGATATGCGGTACATCCTAAGTGAGATTGAAGGTCGATTGATGCAGCTCAGACAAGGCGTGGAGGGTGAGAACCCCGACCTTGCACCCTACGCACAGCAGCTGGCTGATCGCGCTCGGATGTGGCAGGACCTGGCCGCGTCTCGGGTGCCTCTTCGAGACGCGCCCGCTCCGAGTGGGCGAACGCTTCCTGACTACGTTGCGCTCAACGTGAATACCACTTGGCATCAGCGGTATCCGTTCAACGACCTCTGCCCGATGGGCGATGGTGGCCGGTGCGCTGTTGGTTGTGTCGCCACGGCCGGCGCCCAGATCATGAAATACCGGGAGTGGCCTGTCTTCGGGCAGTACTCCTACACCTACGATTGGGACGGTGACGACTCCTGCGGCCCAAACGTCGGCGGAGGTGAGCTGTATGCAAGCTTCGGCGACGGCTATGCATGGGCAGATATGCCCGAGGCCTGTGGCAGCTGCTCTCCCGAAGAGGAGGATGCTGTTGCTGAACTCAGCTATGAGATAGGTGTGTCGGTTGAGATGGACTACGGGAATTGCGGATCCGGTGCATTCCACGATGACCTTCGTGATGCATTCGAGACCTTCTTTCGATATGACCCCGACGCGACCCATTCAAGCCAGAACGTTGAATTGATGACGCGCGACATTGCCTGGCTTCGACCATTGGCCCTGGGCGGAGACGATGTCCATCATCCGGACGGACCTCGCGGACACTCCTGGGTGGTCCACGGCTATGACAGGAGCACAGATCCGGACAGACTGTTCCTGATGAACTTCGGCTGGGGAGGGTCATCGGCCTGGTTTGCCTGCGACAACATTGATATCGACGGGGACAGCCAACCCGACTTCTGGGACCACCAGGACATGGTCACGCAGGTCGCCCCGCTCAATGTCCGGTTTGTCGGCGGAGATTTCCCAGGCGACGGATCGCCGGACTCAGCATTTGCGAGTCTGGACGATGCTTTGATGACGGTGCCGGACAACACAACGCTGGTTTTTCTGGCGGGGTCCCATCATGAGGTCGTGTCGCCGCCCCTGGTCATCAATCAGGAGCTCACGCTCTGGGGATACGACGTGGAAATCGAATAGCCTGGGAACCGTCCTAGGGGGTGGGCTTCCCCTTCACAGATTCCAGCTCTCCGAGCAACTCGGCCGCCTGGACCCTGTAGCCAGGGCTCCCGGCGGCCAGCTCTTTTAGCAGCCGCCGAGCATCCTCGGGCTGATCCTCCAGGAGATTCAGCTGGGCCAGATACCACTGCGACCGGTCGGCGACGACCAGGATTTCGGAGGAGGCAGCGACCTCCAGATGCAGCCGAGCAGCTTCGGTATCCCCCACCAGGAGGAAGCTGAGCCCGGCGAAGAAACGGGCCTGGTCCCGGGTCGCGCCCGGGTCCATGAGGTCGGCCGCCTCCGCGAGAAGAGGCGCGGCTTCTTCGTAGGAGCCGCCGACATAGGCCAACATCCCGGCAGACATCATGACCCCGGCATCGCCCGAGGCCGCATCACGCGTGCTTTGAGGCACATAGGCAACTGGTTCAATCTGAGCGTGGGAGGCCCAGTCGGGGCTCTGCCCGGCCTGCTGCAATGCAATGACCACCACGAGCAGCGCGGTGATCGCAATCGGCGCCATCGTCGCCCAACGGGCGGTGCGGCCGTGCGCCGGCCAGATCCGCTCGCCGATCGCGCGCAACCATTCGCCCCAGCCGCTGCCGGATGGCGTGGCATCGCCGCTGGCGCGCCGCTTGGAAAGCTCGGCCTCGCGCTTGAGCTCCTTTTCCAGATCGTTCATCGAGGCGTGGGCCATGGCGCTGCTACGAAGCTGGGAGGCCAGGGTGTGTGCGGAGTCGGTGGCATTCGCCTGCATGGTGATCATGTTCGGGGCCATCGCGTAGAGCTGCTCCTGGCAGACCTTGCAATGCGACAGATGACGCTCGAATCGTACCCGATCGTCAGACACGAGCAGCCCCATTTCATACGCGGCCAACATGACGCCGCAATCGGGGTCGACGCATTCACGCTTCGATTCCATGACCTTCCCCCTCCAGTATCAAGCGTTGCCTTCACCTTCCAGCGACGACACGATCTCTCTCAGACGCCGGCGGCATCGGTGCAGCGCGACGTACAGAGCCCCTTGGGTCATACGATCGTACTTCACCCGCATCCTTTTCATTGCCCGCCGATTGATCTCGACAGGCGAGCCGCCCTCGTCACAGCTCTCGAGCACGATCTGGAAGAGCCGGCCGCAACGCGGCTCCTCCTGCGCAAGAGTCGTCAGCGCCTTCTTGAGCCCCACGAGCACTTCCTTGCTTCTGAGGAAGTCGTCGGTCCCGCGTTCGGCGGTCATCGCCGAGTGGACCCGATCTTCGAAGGGCTCGTTCTTCATCTGCCGTTCCCGCCTCTGGTAGTAGTTGCCGATGACGTTGCGAAGGACCGCAAAACTCCAAATCAGAATGCTCTGTTGCGGTTTCCTTTCCGCATATCGCAGGAGGACGATCTGAAGAGCTTCTTGCACCACGTCCTCACAATCGTCTTCCCGCAACCGTCGTTTGGCGACCTGCAGAAACCTTACGCGAAGGTCGGCCAAGAGCAGGCCCTGGGCAGCTTCGTCTCCGCTAACTGCCTTTGCGGCTAGAAGATCAAGCAATTGCCCCTGTGGGTCCGTATTCGGCATTCCATGGCCTCCCGGGTCCTAGGCATTCTCAGTGGGTGGCCCGGGGTGAGGCAAGCCTCTTCTCCTCCTGACCGGCGGCGACGGGAAGGTTACACTGGGCTCCATGAGTATGTCCGACGGATGGGTGCTGTCGATTGACACCGGCGGCACCTTCACCGATTGCCTCGCGCGGGATCGATCGGGCCGCAAGAGTCGTATCAAGGTGCTCAGCTCGAGTGCGCTGCGTGGGTCCATCGCGGAGTGTCTGACCCCTGAGCGGGCCGGCGAATGTCGTCTGCGCATCGATACCGCCTGGGGCGGGCCGGACGACCTCGTTCGCGGCTTCCGCTTCCGGCTCCTGGGCGGCGTTGCCGACCGGCCGGATCAGGCGGTTCGTGTTGTCGCCTACAATGCGGACGAATCGATCATCACGCTCGACTCATCGCCGGGAGATGAGGCCAAGAACGGCGAGCCCTTCGAGCTTCTCTCACGGGAACCGGCCCCGCTATTGGCCGCACGCCTCGTCACCGGAACACCGGCCGAGGTCCGGCTTCCCGAACTGACCATGAGACTTGCCACCACGCGCGGCACGAATGCGCTGCTCACTCGCTCGGGAACTCCGCCGGTTCTTTTTGTGACCCGCGGTTTCGCCGACCTTCTCGAGATCGGAACCCAGGCGCGGCCCGACCTGTTCGCGTTGCGCGTCGAGAAGCCGCAAGCCCTCTACGCATCCGTTGTGGAAGTCGGAGGCCGGCTTGCCGCCGACGGAACCGAGATCGAGGAACTCGACGTTGCTGCGGTGGCCTCTGCCGCCCGGGAGCTGGCGCAGCGGGGCCATCGGGTCGCCGCGGTCGCCCTGTTCCATGCGGACAAGAAACCGACGCACGAGAGGCGCGTCGCCGACTGTCTTGAAGAGGAAGGATTCCACCACGTCTCCTGCTCGGCTCAGCTGGCGCCGTTCATCAAGATCCTGCCGCGGGCGGAAACCGCCGTGGTCAATGCCTACCTGGCACCCGTGATCGAGTCGTACCTGCGTCACATCTCCGCCGAGTTGGAGCACGGGAAACTCTTCGTGATGACCAGTGCCGGCGGTCTCATGGGGTCATCATCCTATCGGGCCAAGGACAGCCTCTTGAGTGGCCCTGCGGGCGGCATCGCGGGGGCGGCCGATGGGGCCCGCGCGGCAGGGTTCACCCGCGTGATCGCCTTTGACATGGGCGGCACCAGCACCGACGTCGCCCGCTACGACGGAGACTTCGAGTACACCTTCGAGCAGAGGGTGGGAGATGCACATCTCATCGCCCCGGCCTTGGCCATCGAGAGCGTGGCGGCGGGGGGCGGGTCGATCTGCAGCAGCGATGGTCACCGTCTGCACGTGGGTCCGGGGAGCGCCGGCGCCTTTCCCGGCCCGGCCTGCTACGGAGTGTCCGGGCCACTGACGCTCACCGACGTCAATCTGCTCCTTGGCCGGATCGACCCGAGTCGTTTCGAGATTCCGATCTTGCCGCAGGCAGCCCAGGTGGCTTTGGATGCGGTTCGAGGCTCACTGTCTGCGGATCTTGGGCCCGAGGAGCTGCTCGAAGGACTCCTCGACATCGCCAATCAACGTATGGCCGATGCCATTCGTCGCATCTCACTCAGACAGGGGTACGATCCACAGGAGTATGCACTGGTGGCCTTCGGCGGCGCGGGACCTCAGCATGCGACCGCCGTGGCGGACCGGCTCGAGATGAAGACGGTCCTCATTCCGCCAAACCCGGGACTGCTCAGTAGCGACGGACTCGCAGGAGCGGTGGTAGAGCGGTTCGCGGAACATCAGATCCTCAGCCCGCTCGAGGATGTCGCCATGAGTCTCCCCTCTCTATTGGAAGAGCTCGCGCAGGATGCCGTGGCAAAGGTCATCCAGGAAGGGGTCCTTGCCAGGGAGGAGGTGATGATCCGCCGGCGCATCGCAAGCCTGAGATTCGCCGGACAGGACGCCACCTTGGAGATCGACCTCGACGCGCCCCTCGGCCAGCTGGGAGAGCGCTTTGAGGACCGCTATCGCTCGGTCTTCGGACACCGGCCGGAGGGACGCGCAATCGAACTGGTCTCGCTGCGGGTGGTCGCATCCAGCCGCCCTGCGGAGGAACCCGCGACGGTCGGAACCGCCGAGCGGTATGAAGCCGTCGCGGACCGGACGGTCCGGAGCCTCTTCGAAGGACGCTGGCGGGACGTTCCCGTTCTCGAACGCGAGAGGCTGCGCCCCGGCGCCCATCTCGTGGGCCCCTGTCTTGTATTCGAGCGCTACAGCGCCACGGTCGTCGATCCGGGATGGTCCGTGGAGATGGATACGGCCGGAACGCTCATCGCCCGAAAGGTCGCAGCTCGGAGTGCGGATGCCGCGGGGCCCGCCAAGCGCGCGCGTCCGGATGCCGTGCGCCTCGAACTGTTCACCAATCGCCTGGAGGCGATCGCCCGCGAGATGGGTGAATCGCTTCGGCGCAGTGCGATCTCGACGAACATCAAGGAACGGTTGGACTTTTCCTGTGCGCTTCTCGACCCGTCCGGTGAGCTGATCGTCAACGCGCCGCACATCCCCGTGCATCTTGGATCCCTGGGGGTGTGCGTACGCGCGGTCACCAAGACGCTGGAGATGAAGTCCGGGGACACGGTCATCACAAACCACCCCGCGTACGGCGGATCCCATCTTCCCGATGTGACGTTGATCTCGCCCGCGCATGACTCTCGAGGACGACTGCTGGGCTATGTCTGTAGCCGAGCACATCACGCCGAGTTGGGCGGGATTCTGCCCGGTTCGATGCCGCCCGCGGCAACTTGTCTTGCTCAAGAGGGCATCGTGATTGCGCCGATTCACCTGGTGCGGGGCGGCGAAGCCGATTGGGACACCATCGAGGCGATTCTGACGGCCCCGCCCCATCCCACGCGGGCACTGGCCGACAATCTGGCCGACATTCGCGCCGCCCTGGCTGCAAACCACAGCGGCGTGACCGCGCTTGCGAGAATGGCCCAGGAGCACGGCAGCGACGCGGTTGAGCAGACCATGACCGCGCTCAAGGATCTTGCCGAGGCCGGTGTGCGCGCGGCCCTCGTGCGGCTCGATGATGGACCCCATGAGGCGAAGGAGATCCTGGATGATGGATCCACGCTCTGTGTTCGGTTCATCATCAAAGGGGATCGGGCTGAACTCGATTTCTCCGGCACCTCCGAAGTTCATCCGGGCAATCTGAACGCCACCCCCGCGGTTGTGCGCAGCGCGGTGCTCTATGTCCTGCGTCTGCTGCTCGATGACCCGCTGCCGCTCAACGAGGGATTCATGCGGGCGACCCGGCTGATCGTGCCGCCCGGCATGCTAAATCCTCCCTTTCCCGACGACGTCACCCAGGCTCCCGCAGTGGTGGGCGGGAATGTGGAAACGAGCCAGCGCCTGGTCAATGCGATGCTGCGCGCACTGAAGATCTGTGCCGCGGGGCAGGGAACGATGAACAACATCACTTTCGGCAACGAGACGTTCAGCTACTACGAAACGATCTGCGGCGGTTGCGGCGCGGGCCCAGGCTTTCCTGGAGCGGACGCTGTGCACAGTCACATGACGAATACCCGCATCACGGATGCGGAGGTGATCGAGCATCGCCATCCCGTGCGCATCGAACGTTTTGCGATCCGGCGCGGATCAGGAGGCGGGGGACGCCATCGCGGCGGCGATGGGGTTGTACGCGAAATCCGATTCCTCGCGCCGATGAGCCTCGCGATTCTCAGCCAGCATCGGTCGGACGGACCGCGAGGCATCGCGGGGGGCGGTGACGGAAAGCGGGGCTCTCAGCGGCTCATTGAAGCGACCGGGCCTGCTGAGGGCCGCTTCCTCGAAGCCAGCGACAGCTGTCCGGTTGCACGGGGCGATCTGCTGATCATCAAGACACCGGGCGGAGGCGGGTGTTTTCCGGCCTCGGCAACTTTGTTGACGAACGGGGGGTAGATCACCGACAATCGGCCGAAACCCCGCGCTTTGCACGCTGGCAATCAGGGAGGAATGCTATGAGCCTCGATTGGATGCCCAGAGACAATGACCCCAAGAGTCATGGAATCGGCGGAGATCAATTCTGGGGGACCCACGACGACCCACCCTGCACCGTCTTCGAGAAGAAGCCACTCCTTGATCCGAAGGGCAATGCCGTCGACGGCCTCCACGTTGCCTGGGTCACGCTGAACAACCCCAAGCAGTACAACTCCTACACAACCGACATGGTCAAGGGCGTCACGGCCGGATTCCAGAATGCCAGTCTCGACCGCAGCGTGGTGGCGGTCGTCTTCACCGGCGCGGGGAATCGTGCCTTCTGCACCGGCGGCAACACGAAGGAATACTCCGAGTACTACTCGAAGCGTCCGAACGAGTACGGCGAGTACATGGATCTGTTCAACGGCATGGTCGACGCCATTCTCAACTGCAAGAAACCGACCATCTGCCGCATCAACGGCATGCGCGTTGCCGGAGGGCAGGAAATCGGGATGGCCTGCGACATCGCGGTTGCCTCGGACCTGGCGGTCCTCGGACAGGCCGGTCCCCGGCACGGTTCCTCCCCCGACGGCGGCTCCACCGACTTCCTCCCCTGGTTCCTCAGCATGGAAGATGCGATGTGGAACTGCATCTCCTGCGAGATGTGGTCCGCCTACAAGATGAAGCTCAAAGGGCTCATCACCAAGGTGGTGCCGGTCCTGAAGAAGGACGGCCAGTTCATCCGCAATCCGCTCGTCATCACGGACCAGTACGTCGATGGCGGCGAGGTCGTCTTCGGGGAGATGAAGTCCGGCGCAGATGCGAAAGCTGCCAAGGCGATCCTCAAGGAGACGCCGGTCGACTTCGAGCTTCTCGACAAGGCTGTGGACGAGATCGTCTGGAAATTCACCAACCTCTTCCCCGGCTGCTTGATCAAAGCCATCGACGGCATTCGGGCGAAGAAGAAGTTCTTCTGGGATCAATCCAAGCTGGCCAATCGCCATTGGCTCGCCGCGAACATGTCCGGCGAGGCGTTCCTCGGCTTTGGCGCCTTCAATACGAAGAAGATCACCGGCACCAGCGTGATCGACTTCGTGAGATTCCGGCAACTCATCGCCAAGGGCGAGGCGTTCGACGACGATTTCTTCGAGCAGGTCTTTGGCAAGCCCCAGGACTGAGTCCGGCTCAAGAACCCATTCATGGAAGGACGAGAGTGATGCATGAGGACGGATTGATGTTCCCCAAGGCCCGCATTCCCTACGGCACCTGGGGCAGCAGCTACTTCCCCGCCTGGCAGACGTCCGCCCTGGCCGAAGTGAACATCGGCCAGTTCGCAGGCGAGGCCATGAACCGCATATTGGGGAAACGCTCCGTGTCGTCCGACTGGCTCGACTATCTCGTGATCGGATCCACCATTCCCTGGCACTGGAAGTTCTGGAATGCGCCGCTGGTGGCGAGTTGCCTCGGGCGGCGGATCCCCGGATTCCATGTCGAGGAGGCCTGCGCCACGGGGCTGCTGGCCACACTGGTAGCGGGCGCCGAGGTGCAGGGTGGATCGGCCGACGTGGTCGGCGTGCTGACCTTCGATCGCACCAGCGACTCGCCGGTCGGCGTCTTCCCCGAGCGCCGCGCATATCAGCGCACGGTGCCGCTCGCCGACGTCTGGGACAACTTCGGCTTCGATCCGGCCACGAGCGGCGCGATGATCGCGACGGCAGGGAATGCGGCCCGCAAGTACAAGCTCGACAGGCGGGAGGTCGATGAGGTCGCACTCCTTCGGCACGAGCAGTATTTCGCGGCCAGGGAATCCGGAGTGCTGGACAACGTCCTGGTCCCCTTGGAGGTCCTGAATGTCCAGGGCCGGCCGCTCGGTAAGATCGATGACGACCTGGGTGTCCGCCGGATCACCGCAGGCGAGCTTCGCGCCATGCGGGAACTCGACACCTGCATCACCGGCGGGACGCAGACTCACGCCTCCGACGGCATGGCCATGTTGCTCGTCACCACCGAGGAGAAGGCGAAAGCGATCAGCCCACGCCCGGAGGTGAAGATCGAATTCGTGGCCAAGTCCGAGCTCAGGACCCACGACGGCCTCATGCCTGAAGCGCCGGCAATGGCCGTCCAGAAGTTGCTCGCCCGCACCGGTCTCAAGATGGACGACATGGCGGTCGTCAGGAGCCACAATCCTTTCGCAGCCAACGATGTGCTTTTCGGAAAGCTCCTGGACTACGACTGGCGAAAGATGAACAAGACCGGTTGTTCTCTGGTCTGGGGACATCCCCAGGGCCCCACGCTCACCCGCTCACTTATTGAGGGCCTCGATGAGGCCGTCTCGTTGGGCGGCGGTTATGTGCTGATTCTGGGATGTGCCGCCGGCGATGTCGGCACCAGCGCCTTGTTCAAAGTGTCATAGGAGGTTGTCCGCATATGGCAACGATGATGAGAGAAGCGAGTCTGCAGACGCTGGGTCTGGGTACCGTCCTCGAGATCTTTGAACGGGGAAAGCTGCCGGCCACGGCCGGCGACCTGGTGGATGAGGTTTTCGGACCGGAGGTCTCCCGGGGATCGCTCGTCATTTCCGGCGCCAATGGGATGGTCGGCGCGGGCAAGGCGATGCAACTCGGCGCTCGCCTCCTGCCCTACGGCGTGCGCGTGGTCGGCCTGGACTTCCCCAACGCGCCGGACGGAATCGGCGGTCAGTATGCCGGCCTCGAGCAGGCCTTCGGTCGCGACGGCGCGGCCGAGATCATGTCCAACATCATCCGGCTGACCTATGACGGGAAGCATCTGCCGTCTGAACTCAAAGAACTGAAGCCCAAGTTTCTCTTGGAGGCGATCCCCGAGCTCCTCGAGGTGAAGAAGGCTCACTATAAGATCTTCCGTGAGACCGTCCCGGGCATCGAGATTCGTTCGGTCACCTCCGGCTTCCCCAGCAGCGAGCTGGGTGTGGGTATTGCACACCCGGCCTTTCCGCATCAGATCAACAAGATCTGGGAAATCGTCGAGGAGAAGCCCTCTGCCGTAACACAGCTACTGTGGGCACTCGGGCTCGTCCCCGTGCCGGTCGGCGATCATTGGTCCTTCGTGCTCGACGTGCTCTTCTGCGGCGTGACCCATGCGGCTACCCGGTATCACCGGGCAAGCAACATGCCCTATTGGAAGATCGACAAGTGGGTCCGAAAGATCCTGGGGCCCAACCCGTTCCGCGCGCACGACGTGATCGGGGCCGCCGGCGCGAACTTCCTGACCTGGTCCTGCCTGCATCACCTGGCGGAGAATTACGGCGACCTCTTCCGACCGACGCCCGAGTTGGTCGAACACAAGGACACCGGCCGCGACTGGTATCCGCCCAACCATTTCCGTCCGGTGGTGGACTGGAAGCTCGATGACGAAGAGCGGGATACGCTCGAAACCTGGATTATGGGACCGCTCTTCCAGATGACGAGTTTGCTGCTCCATGAGAAGCGTGCCAGTCTGCCCTACATCAATGCGATCGGAGAGCTGTGCGCGCAGTTCCGCCGCGGCATGCTGGCACAGATTCGTCACCGCGGCGCGGACGATGCTCGTGCCCGAGTGGAGGCCTATCACAAGCTGCATCCCGAGGCCGCCGCCCAGGCATGGCACCCCGACGCGTTCGATCAAGTCGAGGAGACCGCAGCCCAACAGCTCTACGTCAATGCCGAGCACAACGGCGAGGTGGGCGTGATCACCATCGCCCGCGAAAGCTACAACGGCGATGTCGATGCGGAACTGGGGCGCGCGATCGACTGGCTCAAGGCAGCCGGCATCGAGCGCGTGATCGTCACCGGCGACTTCCACCTGGCAACGCAGATGGTGGGGGCCGATACGAGCGAGTTCTATCCCGCGTTCGAAGAGACCTCCGAAGGAATCCGCGTGGCGCAAACCTGGTCGACGACGGCGCGGCGGCTGGCGAGCGATTTCAAGGTGTCGGTCGCATTCGTCAATGGCAAGCGATGCCTCGGTGGAATGCTGGAATTGCTGATGCATTGCCACTATCTGGTATCCGACGAAGGCGCCGTCTTAGGAATGCCGGAGGTGACGCTGCCGGTCGTGCCGGGGATGGAAGGCTGCCACTGGCCGTTCCGCAAAGCCGCCGCGAAGGACTGGCCCAAGCTCTATCAGCTGCTCCTGACGGGACGAGCGGTCAAAGCGCCCGATGCCGTCGGCTGGCTGGCAGACTTTGCCGGTCCGCTCGATGAAGCACTGTCGATGGCCTGGAACCTGGCGAAGGGAGACGGTGCGGACGTGCCGCTGCGGAGCTTCACGGAGACGGCACTATCAGGTGTCGCCGACGATCTCGGCAATCTGCCCGCCGCCGACAGCCCGGCGATGGAGGCAGCCAGACGCGCAATCGTCGAGAACATGCGCGCCTCCTGCGGGGCACCGCTCAGCGAAGCCCTCGGCATCCAGGCGAAGCACTCGGCAGAGTTCATGGTTACAAAGCCCTGCCTCAAGGGTGTCATCGGGTCCGATTACACGAAGACGACGAAGATCTAGCGGATCGCCGTAGGCGCGCCCCTCGGTCGCTACAGGGAATGCTCATTCTCATACATGAGCGTATCCTGCCGTGCACATTCCTTGTCCCTGCTCAGATTCACTGCCGAGAACCGCCCAGGGCAACCTCCCAATAGACCGGAAGTATGCCTCTCCCGGCCTCCGGCTCCACTTGCCTGGCACGGTCTGTGAACTGCATGCAGCGTCAGGTTCTCTTGGGAGCGTCTCTGTGGACGAGGAGATTTCGCATGGCCTTCATGATGCTTGTCCAGATGTTGCTTCTCCTTCAGGCACCCACACCTCTGTCGAGTGCGGATCGGAACATCTGTATCACCGACAACGACCGGGTCCGGGTCACCTCTCATCAATGTGACCTTCGGCAGCAGGTCCGGACGTTGTCCGCCATTCTTGGAGACACACTACAGTTTGCCATTCACATCCCCAGGCATATCCGATCCTGGAGGCAGCGGCACGGTGGATCTTCCGCAGCGGTCGACTCCTTCAGAATAAGCCGAGATGCAATCGAGTGCCTTGAGTTGTCCCTTGGACGTCAACGCCATCCTGGAATGGGAACGATTGCCGGGTTCCTCGTCGGCGCAGGAGCCGGCGCCGCCCTGGGTTATTGGAGCGATTCCGATGGCTACATGTTCAGCAAGGGCGCGGCTGCCGGGCTCGGTGCACTCCTCGGCGGCGTGAGTGGGCTCTTCGTGGGAGCTGTCGTGGGCTCTTTCGTCGAGACCGAGGAGTGGCAGCCGGTTCTGGTGTGGGACGTGACGTGCCAGCAAACAGGCAGGTGAGCGAGGCCCACTATCTCCCACCTTGACAGGCAGATGGCGGCTTGTTAGCCTTCAGAAACAATCCCCTGAGCGTCCGTGATTCGCCGTCATCTATGCTCGTGCAGCAGTACGCTCTTGGATGCCACTCTGGGCCGCGGCTGTCCGCGGCCGCCGATGCTTACGTCACGGGAAGGGATACCTTGTTTAGACGGCAGTACGGTTGCTCACCAAACCCGCTCGGCTCGCTGGTCCCCAATGTGGGGACGCTGCTGATCGATCGGGCGAAGGAGTGGCCCGAACATGCTGTCCTCTCCCACCGCGAAGCCGGCGGCGACTATGTGCCGATCAGCTGGTCCGCTTTCCTCGATGACGTCAGCTCCGTCGTCACCTTTCTTCACGAACAGGGACTCGTCAAAGGCGATCGCGCGGCGGTCTACAGCCCCAACAGCTATGCCATGCTGGTCTGGGAGATGGCGGTCACCGCGATGGGGGTCGTGTCGATTCCGATCTTCGCCGGATATGACCGTCGCCATGTCGACCGCATTCTCCAGCATGCCGAACCGAAGGCGATCTACATTGACGGCCTGGAGCGGCTCGAAAGGGTGATCGCGTCTCGTGCATCGCCCTCGATTGAGGTGATCGTCACCCGTGCGCCATCAGACTTTCACCTCCTTGAGGATTGCCTACACGGAGGATCGCGCGAACTCCTCACCGGCCTTGTACAAGATGTCGACCCCGAGGACGTCTGCTTCATCCAGTACACCTCCGGCACAACAGGGCGGCCGAAAGGTGTGATGCTCACCCATCGCAACATCATGTCTCAGCGAAAGGGCATGTCCCAGGTGTGGGACATCCCGCAAGGATCACGGTTCCTCTCCTATCTTCCCTGGCATCACTCGTTCGGGGGACTCTTCGAGCGGTTTGCGGCCCTTTATCACGGCGCCACGATCTACATGGAAGACACCTTTGGGAAGAACGTCCAGCGGATTCTGGAAAACTGGAGCGCCGTCAAACCGACCCACTTCTTCAGCGTCCCGAAGATCTACATCGCCTTGGTGACGGAAGCCCGCGCCAGCCAAGAGATTCATGATACCGTCTTTCACCCGGAGTTGAGCTTCGTCTTCACCGCCGCCGCTCCGTTGCCCAAGGAGTGCGCCGAGTACTTCAAAGCCGCCGGCGTCCCGGTGGTCGAAGGTTGGGGCTTGACCGAAACGTCCCCACTGGTGACCTTCACATCCTTCGGCAAAGAACGCGGTCCCGCCTGTGTCGGAGAGCCGATCGCGGGGTGCGAGATCCTCATCACCGAGGACAGCGAAATCCTGGTGCGCGGACCCAATCTCATGAAGGGCTACTACAAAGACCCCGAGCGAACCGCCAAGGCCATCGATTCGCTCGGCTGGTTGCACACCGGCGACCTCGGCGAGCTGGGCGATGACGGACTGCACATGACTTGCCGGGTTGATGGCCTGTTCAAGCTGACCAACGGCGAGAAGGTCTCTTCCATGAGTGTGGAGAACGCCATCTCGCTGACCTCGGTCTGGATTCAGCATGCACTTGCCCTTGGAGACGGAGAGGACTTCGTCGTCGCGCTGGTGTTTCCGAATTTCCGCAACCTGGAGATGCGGGCCAAGGTGGCGGGCGAATCGTTGCTTCAGGGCGAAGAGCTCTCGGCGAATCGAGAAATCCAGGATCTGGTCGCGGAGGAGATCCGCGAGAACATGGCTTCCTTTCAGCCGAAGTACAGCCGCGTGAGGGCGTTTGTGATCGTGCCGAAGGAGCTCAGCATCGAGGACGGCGAGGTGACCCCTTCGATGAAGGTCATCCGACACGAGGTGCTGGCCAAGTATGAGGACTGGTGGCAGGCGATCTACCGACCCGACCAACACCCGGGCAAACAGGCCTGCGTCGTAACCCTGGAACCACGAGGTGCCCCCAATGTCTGACAAGAAGCAGCCGCTGGTAAGGAAGATTGCAGCAGGCAAGGCGATGCGCGAGGTGATGGGCGCCTACTTCGGAGACCTCTTCGAAGCGGCGCGCACCGGGACGCCCAAGATTGCCTGGTGCACCAGCGTGGGCCCGGCCGAACTGCTGGTTGCCTGCGGGTTCCGCGTCTTCTTCCCCGAGAACCATGGCGCGATGCTGGGCGCGACGCGCATGGCGACCGATTTGATCCCGGCGGCCAATGCGGCCGGCTACTCTCCGGAAATCTGTTCCTATCTGACCAGCGACGTTGGTTCCTTTCTCAAAGGCGAAACGCCCATGGCGAAAATGCCGGGCTACGAATTCCCGAAGCCCGATGTCCTCGTCTACAACACCAATCAGTGCCGCGACGTCCAGGAATGGATGGCCTTCTATCAGCGGGAATTCGACGTACCGATGATGGGCGTCAGTACTCCTCGTGGCCTGAATCAAGTGACCGACGTGCATATCGACGCATCCGCCCGCCAGATCGAGGCGATGGTCGAGCCCCTGACCGCCATCACCGGGCGGCCACTCGACATGGATCGCTTCAAGGAGATTGTACAACTCTCCCGCACCCTTTCGGAGAAGTGGAAGGCTGTTCTCGAGGCGGCCTCGGCAGTACCGACACCAATCAATTTCTTCGACAGCACGATTCACATGGGGCCGGCCGTCGTCATGCGCGGCGATCCTCGGGCGATCGAGTACTACGATCTGCTCCTGGCCGAGTTGAACGACTGCATCACGCAAGGCGTCGGCAGCCTACCCGATGAAAAGGTCCGCCTGTACTGGGAGGGGATGCCCATCTGGGGCAAGCTGCGTGACCATTCCGAGTTCCTGGCTGCGCAGCAGACCAGCGTCGTGGCGTCGACCTATTGCAGCAGCTGGATCTTCGATGCGTTCGATCCCGATGATCCCTTCCGAAGCATGGGTCGCGCCTACACCGAGATCTTCATCGTGCGATCGGACGAGTGGAAAGAGGCCTATCTCAAACGCGAGATTGAGAAATACAAGATCGACGGCATCCTCTATCATGATGCCAAGACCTGTCCAAACAACTCCAACAATCGATACGGCTTGCCCGAGCGCCTGCGGGAAAAGACAGGCGTTCCTTACATCGTCATGTCGGGGGACCTGAACGACTTGCGGTGTTACTCCGAAGAGCAGAGCCGGACGAATATGGAAGCGTTTATCGAGCAGTTGACGGAAAGCTAGGCCCAGCGGCCAGGAGGGCAGACAGCCATCGGCAAGGATGTGACGGACAAGGCTCTCTACTGTGGGATCGACGTCGGCGCTGCCGCGACGAAGGTGGTGCTGATCGACGACGCAGGAAGCCTGCGCGCCCACGGGATTGAGCGCACCGGACCGGATGTCGGTCCGTTGGCAGTGCGTCTGCGCGATATTGTCCTGTCGGAATCCGGCCAGGGTGCGGCCGACCTGAGAGCCACCTGCGCAACCGGTTTCGCGCGCCAGGAAGTCGCGTGCGCCGATCAGACTCGGACCGAGATCACCTGCCACGGTCGCGGGTGCTTGGAACATGCGCCTGGCCCGCTGACCATCATCGACATCGGGGGGCAGGACAACAAGATCATCAAGTTCGACGAGCAGGGCAAACGCCTGGGCTTCAAACTCAATCGTAAGTGCGCGGCAGGCACCGGAGCGTTTCTCGAAGAAATCGCCGCGATCCTGAGTGTCGAGTTGGGCGACCTCGATCAGCTGGCCTCCGAGTCCAGTGAGGCGGTTCGCCTGGGCAGCTTCTGCACCGTCTTTGCCAAGACGGAGATCTTGACCAACTTCCGCCGCGGAGACCGCGTGCCCGACATTGTCGCCGGTGCATTCGAGTCGGTTGTCCGCCGCATCGTTGAGATGGATACCTTGGACGGCCCCGTCCTGCTGACCGGGGGGGTCGTGGCCCACAACCCATACATCGTAGGTATTTTCGAGCGAGTCCTTGATCGGGCAGTCAAGATTCCGCCCCAGCCCCAGTTCACCGGGGCGCTGGGAGCGGCCTTGATCGCCCGGGACGGCTGCGAGCAGACGCGGGGAGCGAAGCCTTAGCGACGGAATGACACCGGGAACATGGAGGAGGACGGCACTATGCTGGATGCGTTGTTCAACCCGAAGGCGATTGCCGTCATCGGTGCGTCCAACAACCCGCTGAGTATCGGGCACATCGTGCTCAAGAACCTGATCGATCAGGGCTATCCGAATCCGATTTATCCGATCAATCCCAAATCCCCTCTAGTCCTCGACCTGAAGGCGTACAAGTCCGTGCAAGAGGTTCCGGGCGAGGTCGATCTGGCGAACATCGCGATCAAGAACACATTGGTGCCCATGGCCATCGAGGACTGCGGCCGCAAGGGGGTCAAGTTCGCCATCGTTCACACGGCGGGGTTCAAGGAAACCGGCGAAGAGGGCGCCGCCTTGGAGCGCCAGGTGGTCGAGATTGCCGGCAAATACGGGATGCGTGTCTATGGGCCCAACTCCCAGGGCGTGGAAAACTCTGACCCTGACGCGAAGGTCTACGCCAACTTCACCTTCACGCCCCTCGCCCCCGGCAGTATCTCCATCCTCGCTCAGAGCGGTGGTGTGGGCGAGGTGTTGCAGTTGCAGTTGTCGAAGCTGGGAGCCGGTTTCCGAATGTACGCCAGCTACGGCAACGAGTGCGACGTCTCGATGAACGAGATCCTGGAGTACTACGGAGAAGATGAGGGAACGCGGGTCATCCTCCTCCACGTGGAGACCCTGCGTGATCCGATCGGCTTCCTGGAGATCGCCGCCCACATCACGAAGCGCAAGCCGGTTCTGGCGGTCAAGTCTGGGCGCACCCGGGAGGGGCTCACAGCGGTTTCATCACACACCGGCGCTCTGATGGAGAAGGATGTCACCAGCGATGTGATCTTCGAGAAGGCCGGTATCCAGCGGTTCACGACCCAGGAAGAAATGATCCAGACGGCCATCGCGCTCTCGACCCTGCCGGTCCCACAGGGTCCGCGGGTCGCGATGATCACCAACACGGGCGGGCCGGCGATTCTCGCGGTCGATGAGACGATTCTGGGCGGACTGAAGATGGCCAAGCTGTCGCCCGAGACCACGAAGACGTTGCGCGAGAATCTGTACCCCGCGGCGGCGGTCGGCAATCCGGTCGACATTCTCGCCACCGCGACGCCGGAACACTACGACTTGACCATCGACGCTTTGATGCAGGATCCAAACGTCGACTCGATCCTGATCAACTTCATCACCGCGCAGTTTGTCGACCTCGATAGTATTGCGGCGACCCTCTCCGCCTGGGGCAAGAAGGCTAGTAAGCCGCTAGCCTGCGTCATCATGACGATCCCCAAGTGGCAGGGACTGATCGACACGATTCGCGCCGGCGGCATTCCGGTGTACGAGTTCCCGGAAACCGCGGCCCGGGCCCTGATCGGCATGAGTCAATACGGCGAGCGCCTTCGGGCGCCTGCCGCCGAGTTCCCCGAGCTGAACCCCGATCGCGCCCCGGCCGCGAAGATCTTGGGTCGTTGCCCGGCAGGATACATTTCACAGGCCGACGCCTTCGCGGTCCTGGCGGCCTATGGGATCCCCGCGGCCAAGACGGTAGCGGTCACCGGCCGTGAGGATTTGCCCAAAGCCATCGACGAAGTGGGCTTCCCTCTCGTCCTCAAGGTTGATTCCCCCGACATCGTGCACAAAAGCGACGCCGGCGGTCTGACCCTGGGGATCCAGACCGAGGCCGAGCTGGCCATCGCCTACGAGGAGATGACGGCGCGTTTCCGCGCGCAGAATCCCGCGTTCATTGCGCAAGCGCAGCTCCGCCAGGGCCTGGAGATGATCATCGGGGTGAACAACACCGAGGGCGTGGCACCCATCATCATGTTTGGTCTGGGGGGAATTCTCGTGGAGGCGATCGGTGATGTGGTCTTCCGTTTGGCGCCACTGTCGAAGCAGGACGCGACGGCCATGATCGCCTCTCTCAAAGGACAGGCATTGCTTGCCGGGGTGCGTGGCCAGGCAGGCGCCGACGGGGATAGCCTGATTGACATGCTCTTGCGGATTTCTCAGTTGGCCACCGACTTCCCACGCATTGCTGAGCTGGACCTGAATCCGGTTCTCAGTTTTGGCGCGGGCAACGGATCCCAGGCGGTGGATGTCAGAATCAGATTGAATGGGCAGGATTGATGCCGATGGTTGAAACGCTGCGAACGAAATACGCGATTATCGGTGCCGGTACGGCCGGCATCGCGGCCACCGAGGCTCTGCGGGGAATCGACCCCCAGGGCGATCTGGTGATGATCAATGGGGAATCGGTGGCGCCCTACTGCCGTCCTTTGATTGTCGAATTGCTCACCGGCGAACGCACCCCGGATCAGATTCTGCTCCGTGAACAGGAATGGTTTGCGGATCGGCGGGTCACCCTCTTGAGCGGGGATCCGGTCGTCGGCCTGGAACCGGAAAGGAACCGGATCACCCTGGGCTCGGGACGCACGGTCAGGTGGGAGAAGCTGCTGATCGCCACCGGCGCCCAGCCGGCGCGCCCGCCGATTACGGGCCTATCGTCGGTTCCCGTGCTCTCCCTGAGTTGCCAGGAGGATGTCGCGAAGCTGCGGCCGTTCTGCCGGCCGGGCGCCAAGGCCCTCCTGGTGGGTATTGGGCTCATTGGACTCCAGGCGATGAGCGCCCTCGAAGAACTGGGCGTCACCGTCGTGGCTATCGAAGCCCGCTCCAGGGTCCTGCCGATGATCCTCGATACCGAAGCCGCGAGCCTGGCGCAGGACCGGCTGGAGAAAAACGCAATCGACGTGCGGGTGTCCACGAAACTCAAGAGCGTCAGCTGCGGAGCCGGCGATGGACGCGGCTACGTGGCCGAGACTGAAGCCGGCGAAGAGATCGGCTTCGACTTCCTCGTCCTGGCGACGGGTATGCAACCGGACCTCTCGCTGCTCAACGGTGCGGGCATCATGAGTGAGCGGGGCATCATCGTGAACGAACGCATGGCGACCAATGTGGCCGATGTCTATGCCGCCGGAGATGTCACCCAGTATCACAACTGGATCGATGGGCGAGCGGAGGTCCATGCCCATTGGGTTAACGCCTCCCATCAGGGTCGCATCGCGGGTGTTCACCTGGCCGGCGGTCAGACGGAACCGTATGCGCCCCTCTTCCTGAACTCTCTACGAGTCTTCGGCCTCCCGATCATCACCATGGGCGCCAGCCGGGTCGACAATCCGAAGGGCGCCGACGTGCACGTCGCGCGGAACCTGAGCCGGCCGACCTACACGCGTCTGGTGGTGCGCCAAGGCAAACTGATCGCCGCGACCTTCGTGGGCGACGTGGAACGCGCCGGCGTATTCCAGCACCTGATGCGTGAACAGGTCGAGGTGGCTGGCGTCGCCGCCTCCTTGCTCTCCCACGATCGCACGGCCGTGGAGTTCCTACGCGAGATGCACCAGGAGAGTATCGAGGGCGAGGTGGACTGGCCGAGGTCGATGGATCTCATCCAACGCTATCGAAAGGACCATGGCCACACGCGCTGGGGGCGGAAGGCGAAGCATGAGTAGCTCAATCGGACAGATGCGGTCACGGGCCGCAACCGTAGACCTCTCCTCCGGAAAGGTCCGCTATGAGGACGCGCCGCCGGAGGTGGTCCGCAGCTATCTGGGCGGCCGCGGATTGAATGTCGCCTACCTGCATCGATTGCTCAGCCCGGGCGTCGATCCGCTCTCTCCGGAGAATATCCTGATCATCGGTGCCGGTGCGCTCACCGGAACCGGTTGTCCGAACTCGAGCCGGTTCAACGTTACCACCAAGTCGCCGGAGTCGAACATCCTCGGAGATGCCAATTGCGGAGGGTTCTTTGGGCCCCAGCTGCGCTATTCGGGCATCGATCGGGTGATCCTCCAGGGACGGGCCCCCCATCCGGTCGTCCTCGTCGTATCAGGCGGTGAGGTGCGGATCGTGGACGGACGTGCCTACTGGGGCATGGATGTCGATGAGGTCCAGACTACGCTCCAACGCGATATCGGTCCCGAGGCAGAAGTCATCTGCATCGGTCCGGCCGGTGAGAAGCTCGTTCGGTTCGCCTGTATCATGACCGGAATCAAGAACGCCGCCGCCCGCGGAGGCATGGGCGCGGTGATGGGCAGCAAGAATGTCAAAGCGATCGTGGCCACCGGCGGAGGCGGACTCGAGATCGCTGACGGGGACGGCTTCCTCGAGCTCAGCGCTCAGCTATCGGACTATCTGGTGGATTCATCGATCGTCAAAGTGCTGGGCCGCGTGGGCACGCCCCTGCTCTACGAGGTGAGCAACCATCTGGGCGCCATTCGCACCCGCAACAGCCAGGACAGTTCCTTCGAGAGCACGCTCGACGCTGAAGTCATTCATGAACATGTCACCAAGATGATCTCCTGCCACTCCTGCGTCGTCCACTGCCGCCATCGCCACACCGAACACGGCGAGGGGCCGGAGTACACCACGATCGGGTTGCTGGGCGCCAACCTGGGCATCGGGGATACGGCCGAGGTCATCCGCCTCAACGATCTGGTCAATCGCCTGGGGTTGGATGTCTCATCGACCGGTGGGATCCTCTCCTGGGTGATGGAGCTGTATCAGCGGGGCATCATCGATGACCGCCTGACCGGCGAACCGCTGCGCTTCGGTGACTACGATCTGGCCGTCCGCCTCATCGAGGCGACTGCGAGCCGGACGGGATTCGGCGATCTGCTCGCGGAGAGCAGCCAGGCAGCGGAGCGGTTGGGCGATCCCAAGCGAGACTATCTGACCGCGATCAAGGGATTGCCTCAGTCGGACCCGCATGACTGCCGCTATATCAAAGCGTTTGCCCTCGGCATCGCCACCGCTTCCCGCGGGGCCGATCATCTGCGCAGCCGACCAACGCTCGAGGTGTTCGACCTTCCTCCGGAACTGTTGCGCGAGATCTACGGGACCGATGTCGATCGTGATCCCACGTCCTACAACACGAAAGAGATCGTGGTCGCCACCCACGAGACCATCTACGCGGTGATCGATGCGGTGGGAATCTGCAAGTTCGTGTGTCACGGCTTTAACAGCCCGCGTCTGCTCAAGTATGAACACTTTGCACAGCTCCTCGAGAAAGCCTTCGGGGTCGATTACACCGTGGACGAGCTGAAAGCGCTGGGCCAACGCATCGTCGACCTCGAACGGAGCTTCATCAACCGGGAGGGGGTGCGCCGCCCGGACGACACCCTGCCACGTCGCTACTTCGAAGAACCTCTCCCCCACGGTGTCGCCCGCGGGCATCGTATTGAGCGCGACAAGTTCTTCGCCATGCTTGATCGCTACTACCGCCTGCGGCGCTGGAACGAGGACGGCACCGTTCCCGACGGGAGGGTCGCCGAACTCGTCGCACCCTGGGCATCGGTTCCGGAGGATCGGTCATGAGGCGTATCTACACGAATCATGAACTCTGCTCGGGATGTCGGGCCTGCAGTGTCGCCTGCAATATCGTCCATCGAGGCGCCGCCGGCCATGCCCGGAGCGCCATCCGGATCGTGCGTGATCCGCGTGCCGGGTACGAATTCCAGGCCGTTTGCCGGATCTGTGAGGACCCTGCCTGCGTCGCCGCCTGCATGGCGACGGCACTCACTCGCGACCCGGAGAGTGGGCGGGTTCTGCTGGATCATGATCGCTGCATCGGCTGCTGGATGTGCGTCATGGTTTGCCCGCACCAGGGCATCCATCCCGATCCGAAGGCTCACAAGGCCATTCTGTGTGATCAGTGCACCGACCGAGAGGTGCCAGCCTGCGTGGCCGCCTGTGCCACTGCGGCGATCGCGTTTATCGCTGACGACGAGGAGTAACTGAAACCCGAAACCGCGGAGGTTGCCATGCCGGAGAAGAAAGTCACCGTGGGTACGATTGGGGCGGGCGCCGTGGGTACTGTGATGTCTGCTTGCCTTGCCAAAGCCGGTGCCGACGTCTATGTGGCCGACCTTCCGGAGCGCCTTGCCCAGGTGACCGCAGACGGACTCCAGGTCCGCGGGGTGGGAATGGAGCTGGATGAGCGGGTCCACACAGTGGACTCGATCCATGCTCTCGAAGACGTCGACCCCGACTTCATCATCATTGCCACCAAGGCCTACGTGCTCAAGTCCATCCTGCCTGCGGTTGCACGAGTCACCGGGGATGACTGCCTGGTGATCAGCGCGGAGAACGGGATCGGTACCGAGGATGAACTCGCTCGCCACGTGCCGGCCCGCAATGCAGCTCGAATGGTGGTCAACTACGCTGGCCATATCGAGAAGAACGGTGTTGCACAGTTGATCTGGTTCAATCCCCCGAACGTCTTGGGGTCGCTCCAGGAGGCCCGCGATCCCCGTTTGGAGCGGTTGGTCAAGATCCTCTGCAGCACACAACTGACCTGCGAGGTCGTTGACTCGACCACGATCAAGGCCCGCGCATTCCTCAAGACGATCTTGACCTCATCGCTGATGCCGCTCTGCGCCGTGATGGGCCTGACGATGAGCGAGGCGATGCAGGGCAAGATGACCCGTCAGATCGCCGGAGATCTCGTGCGCGAGGGACTGGCGGTCGCAAAGCGGTTCGGCTACGACTACGGCGAGGGCATCTGGGAGAAATGTATGGGCTACCTCGATAAGGGAGGGAGCCATCATCCTTCGATGTCGTTGGACCTGTGGAACAAGCGTCCCACGGAAATCGACTACATCAATGCAAAGATCCTCGAGATCGGGCGAGACTACGGAGACATCGATCTGGAGGTCAACCGGATCATGACCAGCCTCTTGATGACGCTCGAGGTGCGCAACGGGACACGCAGCCCCGAAGAGTTTCCGGAATTCCTACGCCCCCGCGAATCGGTGACCTGAGCCGGCCACTCCGGCTGATCAATGATAGATGGGGAGTCGTCACACTTGCTGAGGAGCAGAGGAGGAAAGGCCAGTGATTCCCGAGAAGATGACCGCCGCCGTTCTGCACGGACCCAAAGAACTGAAGATCGAAGAGGTGGATTGCCCGCAACCCGGCGCCGGCGAGGTGCTCGTTGAGGTTGCCGCCAACGGCTTGTGTCACACCGATGTGACCTACTATGCCGCGCACATTCCGGAGAAGATGCGCATCTACCCGCTGATCCTGGGACACGAGGCGGCTGGAAAGGTCGTCGCCCTGGGGGATGGGGCGACCGGATTGGACGTCGGCGACAGCGTTCTGATGCCCCCGGTCTATGGATGCGGCGAATGCCCCAGCTGCACCAGCGGTGAAGACAATCTCTGTCCCAAATCGAACATGCTCGGCGGCACGCGGCATGGTGCCTACGCCCAGTACGTCGCGCTGCCGGCCAAGTACGCCTTCAAAATGAACCTCAGCGTTGCGCTGGACAAGGCCTGCGTCGCGGCCGACGCGGTCTCGACGGTCTACTACGCGCTGAAGGAACGCGTCGGGATGAAGGCGGGCGATTCCGTGGCAGTCTTTGGAGCCGGCGGCCTCGGGTTGGCCGCGCTCAATGTGGCCCGCGAGCTGGGAGCAGCAAAGCTATATGCGGTCGATGTGCGCGAGGACAGCCTGGCCGCGGCGAGTAAGCTCGGCGCCGAGGTAATCAATGCCACGGGGAAGGAGAAAATCTTCAAAGACCTGAAGAAACTCTCCGGAGACGGCATTCGCATCGCGCTCGATTGCGTCGGAATGGGCAGCACCATTGCCGAGGCGTTCGGAACCGTCTGCAAAGGCGGCGAGGTGGCGGTCATCGGCTTCACCCTCGAGAAGGTGACGCTGAGCGCCGGTACCTTCATGGGCCTTCAGAAACGGGTCGGAGGCTCGTGGGGTTGTCCCACCCGCCTCTTCCCAGAGGTCGTCAAGCTCCTCGAGGGCGGCGGCATCGAATTCGATACGCTGGTGAGTCGCTACTACGATCTGGCGGAGGTCGAACAGGCCTTCCAGGACCTCGAGGCGGGACAGATCGTAGGCCGCGCTGTCATCCGCATCCCACACTAGGGCGGCGGAGGTGAACGGGCAGGTGAAGGAACCAAGGGGAGGAAGTGCGATGATCCTGGAAGGCAAGAATGCGATTGTGACCGGTGGCAGCATCGGGATCGGTACCTCGATCGCGCTGGGGCTCGCCGAGGCGGGAGCCAACGTGGCCCTCAATTACCGCAAGCACGCGGATGAAGCCAACGCCGTGGTCGGCAAGATCGAGGCGATGGGTCGCCGGGGGCTGGCGGTGCAGGCGGATGTCGCCTCGCTGAAGGACGCCAAGGCCATGGTCGCCCGCGTGGTGGAGGATTTCGGTTCCGTCGACATCCTGGTCTGCAATGCGGGGATCAACCGCGATGCGGTCATCTGGAAGATGGACGAGGATCAGTGGGACCAGGTCATGAATGTCAATCTCAAGGGCTACTTCAACTACATCCGGGCTGTGGCCCCCCGCTTCCGTGAGCAGAAGAGCGGGCGCATCATCAATATCACCTCCATCAATGGGCTGCGCGGCAAGTTCGGGCAGTCCAACTACGCCGCCTCCAAGGCGGGGATCGTCGGCTTGACCAAGACCGTGGCCCGCGAGCTGGGCCGCTCCCTGGTCACGGTCAACGCGATCGCTCCGGGGATGATTCTGACGGACATGGCCCGCGGTCTGGAGCAGAAGTGGCTCGACGCCGCCACCGCCGAAACGGTGTTGGGTAAGCTGGGCGAGTGCGAAGATGTCGCTCACCTGGTGGTTTTCCTGGCTTCGAATCTGGCGGGGCATGTCACCGGGCAGGTGATCTCGGTCGATGGAGGCCAGTACATCTAGCCGCAGGTCCAGAGCCTGCGGGCGCAAGGAGAGATCAATGGCAGAGGAGTTCGTCCTTCTGGAGCGCGCCAAGGAAAGCGAGCACATCGCGGTATTGACCCTCAACCGGCCTGAAGCAGGCAATGCGCTCAACACGCCGATGCTCAAGGCCTTCGCCACGCGGCTCGATGAAATCCAGGCCGAAACGAGTTTCCGAGTCATGGTGATGCGTTCGGTCGGGAAGCACGCCACCTTCGGGGCCGATCTCAAGGAACTCGTGGTCGAGGCAGGCGACGGCTACGAAAACATGCCGCGGGATGAGGCGGGCACACATGTCGAGGATGGACGCATCGTGGCCCGCAAGCTGTTCAAGCTCCGCGTGCCGACGATCGGCATTGCACACGGCTTCTGTCTCGGAGGCGGAGCCGAGTTCTACACGCAGTGTGACGTGTTATACGGCGCGTCGGGGGGCAAGGATGAGGGCGGGCTGATGTACGGTTTTCCGGAACCGACCATCGGAGTGATGGCCGGTTGGATGGGACCGGAGATGCTCATTCGGAGGATCGGCGCCGGTCATGCACGCGACCTTCTCTTGAGCGGGCGTTTCGTCGGCAGCGATGAAGCACTGGCAATGGGAGTCGTCCAGGCCCTCTTCCCTCAGGACGAATTGCTCGGCCGGGCTCTGGCATGGGCGCAGAAGGTCATCGCCAATGCGCCCCTGGCAATCGAGTCGACGCGCCGCACGCTCAATCGAGTCCAGTACCCCGACTTTGACGCCGTCCTCGCGGCGACAGGTGCGGAGACCGTCGACAACCTGATGACCGCCGATTTCGTCAAAGGGGCCACCAAGATTCTGAAGAAGTCGAAAGAGCAGCCGAACTACGAGCGGCGTTAGATTCAAGGAGGAGTAGATGGCGTTCCCACTCGATCCCCCCGTCATGGTCATGGCCGGTGCCCGCACCGCATGGGGCAAGTTCACCGGAAGTCTGAAGGAGTTCACCGCCACCGATCTTGCGGTCATGGCGTCCCGCGGGGCCATCGAACGCAGCGCGGTGTCGCCCGAGAAGTTCGGCCACACCGTGATGTCGGTCACCCGCGCCACGAGCAGCCTCGACGCGCACCATATGGGTCGTCATGTGGGTCTCAAGGCCGGGCTGCCGCTCGAGGCGGGTGGCCTCATGCTCAACCGGCTCTGCGGGGGATCGATGCAAGCGATGGTCAACGGTGCCTACATGCTCCAATTCGGGGAGGCCGAGTACGTCCTGACCGGCGGCACCGAGAGTCTGAGCAACTGCCCCCATTCAATGTGGGGCCTGCGCACTGGGCTGGGACTAGGCCAGGGGGCGATGCACGACACCCTCTGGGATGGTCTGGTCGACACCTACTGCAACCTGGGCATGGGACCTACCGCCGAGAAGTTGGCCGAGCAATACGGTATCACCCGCGATGAAGCCGACGAGTTTGCGTTGCGCAGTCAGACGCTCACGGCAGCCGCCCAGAAGGAGGATCTCCTCGACGAGGAAATCGTCCCGGTCGAGTACACGGTATCTCGCAAGGAGAAGGGGCAGTTGACGGCGGATGAGAACCCCCGGCAGACCACGATCGAGAAACTGGGCAAGCTGCGCGCGGCTTTCGTGAAGGATGGGCAGGTCACGGCCGGCAATGCCTGCGGCTTGGCCGACGGAGCCGCGGCGGTGGTCATCGGCTCGGCCGCTGCCGCCCAACGTGACGGCCTCGAGCCACTGGGCGAGTTACTCGCATGGTCGGCGGTCGGCGTCGCCCCCGATATCATGGGGATCGGTCCGGCCCCGGCAATCCGCACCGTCCTCGAGCGATCCGGGATGACCTTGGATCAGATCGGTCTCTTCGAAATCAACGAGGCGTTCGCCTGCCAGGTGCTCGCCGTCTTGAAGGAGCTGGGTCTGGAGCAGGACCGGGTGAATGTGCAGGGCGGGTCGATCGCCCTGGGTCACCCGCTGGGAGCGACCGGCGCGCGCCTGATCCTCTCGCTACTTCTCCAGATGCGTCGCAAGAAGGTCAAGTACGGCATCTGCAGTGCCTGCATTGGTGGCGGACAGGGAATGGCGGTTTTGTTGCGCAATCCGCAGGTGGCCTAGTGCCATGACTGGAGGGCCACCCGCAGCCGAGTGGGTGGCCCGCTGGTTTCGACACGCCGGGCTTGTCATTGGTCGATCTTGATGGTCTTGATCTTGGATGGGGTCCCATCAACGACCAGCTTGATCAAATAGAGACCTTGGCTACATCCACGCGCATCCCACTTGAACGCATGCACGCCTCCCGTTTGAAACCCGGGGAGAAACTGCTCTACCAGACGCCCCTGTACGTCGAAGATGCCCACAGAGACATCAGCAGCCTTGGGCAGAGTGTATCGAATGGATGTCTCCTGTCCGAAGGGCGCCGGGTACACGACCAAGTCGGCACCGTGCTCCGGTGCCGGTCCGGCGGAACTCCCCTGGCTCGTGTTCCGTATGCTGATTGCGCTGAACCACACGTCACCGGGATAGTCGTCCTCGGGCGTCTCGTTCGTATCCCTTGATAGAGCGAGATGGAAGATTGGTCCTTCAGTCATGAAACCCGGAGTGATGATCTCAGAAGAGCCCAGTTGATCAACACCCCAACCGGAGTCGATCGTCTGAGGGACGGAGCAGTAGGTTTCACCGTCGAAGGCAGGCTACCCGGGGCTGTCCGAGCTGACCATCGCGCAGAAGCAGACCTCACCCTCTACATCGAGAGCGGCGGGGATGAAGTAGACTGTGATGGTAATCTCGGCTGCACCGCGCAGTTCTTCCGGAAACGGAATCGTTGTCGCGGATGGTTCCCAGGAGTCGGCGCGGGTGAAGAGCACGCCGCGCCGACCGTGGGTCATCGACTCGGGATTGGGATTGTGGAAATCGGCCGGTGTCAGAATGGTCTCCGCCTGTGCGGTGCCGAAGAGGGCAGCCATGATGAAGACCGCTACCAGACCGTACGTAGGATAATCACGCAGATTCATATCGGGCCTCCTTGCACCTGCATTGGTTGCAGCGACGACGGAGATATTGACCATTAGTTTTCGGTGGGAAGGCTACTCCGAACACACGTAGCTCGTAGGAACTGTGCCCTTTGCGGGACCGCCGACGCTATCCATTGATGAAGATGGATTGTCCTCTCGGCGGGCGGCTGGTAACCTCCCGTCACCGGGGTCGAGTTCTGTCAAGAGCACGATCGTCGACGATACGGGCGCGCCAACGTTGTGCCCTGTCAGTCGCACTCGCGAGGAATCGGATCGGCCCGTCTGCAAAGCGGGAGAATGGATCGGGAGTGACCTATCTTGTGAGGTTCATATCGATCGCTCTGTTGTCGGCCTTGATCCCGGCCCTGTCTCTGCACGCGGAGCCTACCCTGAGCGGCGCGGATTCAAGCTGGGCCGAGGTTCTTCGTGGCCAACACAGCGAAGCCGCAGAATCAGCAAGGCGAATCCTCGCCGGTGACCCGGAGAATGCCCGCGCCGCCTGCTGTTTGGCAGAGGCTCTTTCTCGATCGGGACGCACGGAAGAGGCCACTGCCTACTTCCGAAACCTGGAACTCGCCAACCCCACGTCCTCTTTGGGGCCGCTCGGTCTCGGAGTCATCGCGACCTGGCAGAATGACTTCGCACTGGCTGAGGTTCTGATCAACCGTGCCCTCGCGCTGGACCCCGTCAATGGAGCACCCATCACGGAGCTGGTATGCCGAGAGAGGTTGGGGCTGACCTTCCTTCGCGCGGTTCGTCCGGATGAAGCCTCCGCATGCTTCGAGCGAGTCTTGGCCATGGCTGACAGCTTCGGTGAGACACTGGCCTCTATCCATGCAAACTACAACTTGGGGTACACGCGGCTCAACCTAGGCCTGATGGAGGAGGGAAAGGGTCATCTGGAACTCGCGCGCCAGGGGGGACGGCGTTTCCAGCTGTTCGATCTGACAGGCGACACCGAGATCCTCCTGTCACTTCTGTCTCGCTGGGAGATGGATCTGGACGCCAACCTGACCCACCTTGAATCTGCGCTGACAGCGTACGAGAGTGCCGGCAACTTTTCCCGGCAGGCCGCGTGCCTAAGACACATGGCGACGACGGCGACCCATCTGCGCGAGCCAACCGTGGCTATTCAGAGGCTGCGTCGCGGCCGGTTCTTGGCCTTAGCGGCTAGGGACAACCAGGAGGCCAATGCTTGCCTGGCGAACCTCGCTCAGATCAACCACAACCTGGGAGACTTCGATCAGGCAGTGCGACAATGGCAGGAAGCCATTCGTGTCGCCGGTGACATGTGGCCGAAAGAATGGCTTGCGGGGACCTTGACCGCCGTCGGCAAGACCTTGCTCAGCCAGGACCGGCAGGATGAAGCCCTCTTGCACATCGAGCGAGCACTGAACACCCTTGATCAAACCAGCCATGGCGAGGCCTATTCGTCAACCTTGCGAGAACTGGGCAGGGCTTTGATCAAGGCGAATAGAACAGCCGAGGGGATCCAACGACTACAAGAGGCCACCGCTGTCGCCGCACAATGGGATCTTCCCCTGGAGAAGGGCTTGGCCCTCAACGAATTGGGCCACGCCCAGTTGGCGCAGTCCAATCTGTCACAGGCCGAGGAGGCATTTGCTGAAGCTGCGGAACTCGTGTCCGGGAAGAACCACTACGAAACAGAGATATCCACCCTGTCCGGACAGGCGAGGATTGCCAGGCAGCAGGGCAGAAGCATCGAGGCGCTGTCCGTACTGTCCGAAGCGACGGAGATCGCGGAGGGTGTGCGTCGGCGTTCGCGTGGCCCCACGACCGTGCGGCAGAGCACCGCCGGCAGCAGCCGACAGCTGTACGAAGAGATGATCGATCTGCTCCACGAGATTCACACGCGGCAACCGACCCAAGGGTTCGACCGGCGGGCTTTCAACATTGTGCAAATGGCCAAGGCTCGTTCGCTTCTCGACATGCTGATGGAGGCCGAGCTCAACCTGCGGTTCCGAGCCCATTCATCATTTCAACACCGGGAGCAAGAGATCCTTGTCGAGATCGCCGGCCTGATCGCACGAGAGCAAGCCGAAGCGTCGGAAGAGGCTGAACAGATCGAATCGGAAATCGAGGATCTCGAGGATGAACTGGCGCTGCTGGAAATCCAGATCCGCGAAGCCGATCCACGCTATGCCGAGATCCTCTATCCTCAACCTTCCACCCTTGCGGACCTGCGGAGTCAGGTGCTCAAAGGTGGCGAGTTACTTCTCGAGTATTGCCTGACCGACAGTGCGTCCTATCTTTGGGCGGTCACCTCTGATTCGTTTGGAATGTACCGGCTTCCCGCCAGAAACGTGATCGAAGAACAGGTGAACGCGCTCCTACCTCTACTCAGGGACTACAATCTCACAGGTTCCGACCCGGCCTATTTTGCCGCCGCAGTCAGCGAGCTGTCCCGGATGTTGATCGGGCCCGTGTTGGACGACCTGGCTGACGCCCGGCGCGTGATCATCACTCCGTACGGCATCCTTCACTACTTGCCCTTTGAAGTGCTCCTGACCGAGGATTCGACGGGACCCGCGCAGGCAGGTGCTTACAGTGCCCTTCCCTATCTTATCTCGAGCACCGACGTGCTCTACGCACCATCGGTAAGCGCCCTGGCCAGGCTGAGGGTGGCCGCCGAAGCGGATTCCGTTCCGCCAGCCACTGAACTGTTGCTGGTGGGTGCATCCGCGCAGCAGGCACGGGAACAACTGAGTGCCTTTGCTTGGTCGCTACGAGCCGGTGAGCCCATCCCACAGGCCTTTGTCCCCGATGAGGTCAACAGCCTGCGAGGCATGTTTCCAGAGAGTCGGCGTACCGTTCTCGTGAACAAGGAAGCAACACCCACGCGTTTCAAGCAGGCAGCGGAGCGAGGCTCATACCGTCTCGTCACTTCGCCGCCCACGGGGTGTTCAACGAGCGCAGGCCGCAATTCTCGGGATTGCTGCTGAACCAGGACGAGGCCGCAGGAGATGACGGGTTTCTCATGATCGGCGAAGTTCTCCCATTAGATCTAGACTGCGAACAGGTGGTTCTCGCAACCTGTTCTTCCGCCCTCGGAAAAGAGATCACCGGCGAAGGCCTGATCGGGTTGACTCAGGCCTTCCTGTACGCGGGGGCTAGATGCGTGGTAGCAACCTTGTGGGAAGTTTCCGGAAAACCGACCTCGCTCTTCATGCGCGAGTTCTATGGTGATTTGGTCAACACTCACACCCGGGATCGAAATCACGCTCTTTGCGAAGCGAAGCGCGTGCTGATCCGTGACGAGGGCAAGCTCTGGGAAGAGGGCGTCCCCCTCTCCCACCCTTTCTTTTGGGCAGGATTCGTGATGATTGGTGAGGGCTCCTGAGACTGCAGAGGTCTCGTACCGTCACTCAGAACACACGTAGCCCACCATCCCATCGAGCGTCTGACCGACGTAGTGGTACTCGCGCGCCTGAAGATCATCATCGAGGTGAACGAAGTTGGCGTAGTGGGAATCCACAGCCAGCATACGTTTGTGGACCCGTTCTTTGATATCGTCGTCCGACTCCTCGAGGAGGTGGCGAACCTCCTTTACCCAGTATACCATTTGCTCGCGAGCCGAGCGAAGACGACTCTCCGGATCGTCCACGATCCCGTAGTGCGGATAGGCCATACGGCGGGGCGTCGGACTGAGCGCCTCCAAGCGGCGGATCGACTCCAACGCGATATCCAAACGAAACCGCGGGGGCGTTGCCGGCCGCGTGTAGATGTGGTCGGGCAACGGTATCCGCAGGCCGGCCGCCTCCCCTACGAAGAGTATCTCCCCGTGCATGAAGGAGAGATGATGGGCGGCATGGCCGGGGGTGCTCAAGATCGTGATCCCGGCGCGCTGGGCGGTCGCCCACTCTGTGATCTTCTCGGCCGGCACGGGATTCGGGATCTGGTAGGCTTGGGCGATCGGCCCCAGGACCCCCAGGGATCCCTCCCACAGGCGCGCTGGGTCGATCAGATGCTCCCTTGCGCGTTCGTGGCAAACCACGCGGGCGTCCGGAAAGGCCGCTAGAACATCAGCGGCGGCCCCCGCGTGATCCAGATGAACGTGCGAGACGAGGATGTAGTCCAGGCGCTGGACACCCTTGGCGCGCAATGCGCCGATCACGCGATCGGCGGTGGCTCTCGGCCCCGGATCGACGATGTAGGTCAGCTCGTCGGTGATCCACGCCCAGCAACTCAGGAACTTGCGGTGGCCGATCAGGTCCTGATCAAGATCGATCATCTGCAGGGCAGGACTACGCACCGCCATTTCCCCCCGGGGCGGCGCTGGAAGATGGCGCGGGGAACGCGAGCGCCTCGGTCAGGACGAACGCCGCCTGAAGATACGCTGTCGGACAGAGGGGGAAACACTCCTTGCAGCTGTGGCACTCCTTGGAGGCAATGGAGGGTATGAAGCTGATTTCCTTCTTGGTTCCTCTCTCCACGAATCCAACCGCGTTCTTCTTTGCGACCTCCGTGCAGTATCTGACACACAGACCACAGTGAATGCAGAACGAGGTGTCCTTCTCAAAGCGGTTTCTGTCGGCCCCATACTGCTCGGCCAACTCCTGCAAAGCCGGGGAATCCGGGGCATGGGCCAGCAGCAGTTCCAGAAGCGTCTTGCGGATTCTATCGACCTTCTCGGATCTGGTTCGAATCACTAGGCCCTTTTCAACCGGGTGAACACAGGACACAACGAGCTTTGTCGAATCGCCTTCGCCCACCTCGACAATGCAGAGCCGGCAACACCCAAACGGCTCGAGCTTCTCGTGGTGGCAGAGGGTGGGGATCATTATCCCCACACTCTGGGCCGCCTCCAGGACGGTCATCCCGGCCCTTGCTCCGACCTCTTGGCCGTCGATCTGTAAGGAGATTCCGCTCATTTGCTTTTGCTCGCTTTGCTGATCGCTCTCTCTTTTTGAGGAACAGGGGCTGGAACAGCCTCGCCCGAGATCTTCTTCACCGCACCGAAGCGAGAAGGACACACTTCGAAGCAGTTTCCGCAGTTCGTGCACTTCTCTTGATCGATGATGTGGATTGTCTTCTTGGCGCCGTCAATGGCGTCGGCCGGGCACTTCTTCAGGCACAGCATGCAGGCTTGGCACTTGGCCGGGTCGATGTAGTACGAGATCAGGTCTTTGCAGGAGAGAGCGGGACACATCTTCTCATGGATGTGCGCCTCGTACTCATCTCTGAAGTACCGCAACGTGCTCCGGAACGGGTTGGGGGCCGTCTTGCCCAATGCGCAGAGGGACGCCTCCACGGCCGTCTCGGACAGTTCCTCCAGGAGCTCGAGGTCGCCCTCCTCTCCCTGACCCTTGGTGATCCGGTTCAGGATCTTGTGCATCTGCCGCAGACCTTCACGGCAGGGAAGACACTTTCCGCACGATTCGTCAGTGAGGAAATCGATGAAGTACCTGGCGACATCCACCATGCAGGTATCTTCATCCATGACGATCATGCCGCCCGATCCCATCATGGAGCCGGCTCTGGTGAGCTCATCGAAACCGACTTCCGAATCCAGCAGCTCTTCCGGGATGCATCCGCCGGACGGTCCGCCGGTTTGCACCGCCTTGAACTTCTTGCCTCCGGGAATACCGCCGCCGATCTTGTAGATGATGTCCCGCAGGGTGATGCCCATGGGGACTTCCACCAGCCCGGTGTTGTTGATCTTGCCAACCAGAGAGAAGATCTTCGTGCCCTTGCTTTCCTCGGTTCCGATCGCGGCAAATGCCTCCGCCCCTCCGTTGATGATCAGCGGAACGTTCGCCCAGGTCTCCACGTTGTTGATGTTCGTCGGCCTGTCCCAAAGCCCTCTCACAGCCGGATAAGGCGGCCTGGGCCTTGGTTCGCCGGCCTTGCCCTCCAGGGACATGAGGAGTGCCGTCTCCTCACCGCACACGAAGGCGCCGGCGCCCCGATGGACCTTGACGTCGAAGTCGAAGTCGAATCCGGATCCCAGGATGTCTTTCCCCAGCAGGCCGTGTTCCTTTGCATGCTCGATGGCGACGCCCAGGTTCTCCAGCGCCAGGGGATACTCCTGGCGAACATAGAAGTAGCCCTCGTGAGACCCGATGGCATAGGCGCCGATCAGCAGGCCCTCGAGGACGCCGAAGGGGTTCCCTTCCATGAGGGATCGGTCCATGTATGCGCCGGGGTCTCCTTCATCGCAATTGACGACCACATACTTGATGTCGCCAGGCGCGCGGCGTGCGAGCTCCCACTTCTTTCCAGCCGGAAACCCCGCCCCACCCCGCCCTCTGAGCTTCGCTTGTTGCACTTCTTCGATCACCTGCTCGGGCGTCATCTCGAACAGCGCTTTCGACAGGGCGCGATAGCCGCCGATGGCGAGGTAGTCCTCAACGCTGGTTGGGTTGATCAGCTTGTTTGGTCCAAACACGAGGCGTTCTTGATTCTTGTAGAAGGGGATGTCCGGCTCGCGGGTCACCTGTTCGCCGGTGTTTGCATCGACATAGAGGAGCCGATCGACCGCCTTCTTCTCCCCAAAGGTCTGAGAGATGATCTCGGGCACGTCTTCAGGCGTCACCTGCAGGTAACAGATTTCCTCGGGGTGGATGACGATGATGGGGCCCTTCTCACAGAAGCCATGGCATCCCGTCCTTCTGAAGTCCACCTTCCCCGTGAAGCCCTGCGTCTCGGTCTCCCGTTCGATGGCCGCGGCGACCTCTTTGCTCCCCGTGGCATGACAGGCGGTACCGGAGCACAGCGTGATGCAGCGCTTCTCTGCGTCTCTCTTCGAGAGAATGTCCTTCCTGAGCGTCTCCAGATCGGCCGGCGACTCTATCCGTGGCATAGTCGTTCCTCAATCATAGCCCTTCAGCACGTCTTCCGTTTCGGCGATCGACAGCTTGCCATGCGTCTTCCCATTGATTTCCATCACCGGCCCCAGGGCGCAACACCCCAGGCAGTTGACCGTCTCTAAGCTGAACTTCATGTCCAGATCCGTCTCGCCGGGCCTGATGCCGGTCAGATCCTGAACGGTGTCTAAGACCCGGCTCGCGCCCCGAACATGGCAGGCGGTTCCCATGCAGATGTGAACCTCATGACGGCCTTTGGGAACCAGACTGAAGGCCTTATAGAAGGTCGCGATATGCTGGATCCGGCCCAGGGGCACGTCCAGCCTCTCGCTGACCCTCTCCAGCGCTTCCTTGGGAAGCCAATGGTGCTCGCTCTGGATCTCCAGCAACACCTGGATGAGCGCGCTGGCCTCGCCGTCATGCCCGTCGATGATTTGGTCGATTCGATCGTTATCCATCGCCTGCTCTCGTTCCTCTCTATCTATCCCACGCCAGCCGTCTCGCCCCGGGCGAGAGCGTAGCAGTTCAACGAGCGATCGAACCGAACCAGGCCTTGCCTTGATGCGTTGTTCAGGTGTCTTGAGACCACGGGCGGTTCGAGGTTCAGCGCCTCAGCAACCCCACCGATAGACAGGGGTCGGTTCTTGAGGAGCAACGTGATCCGACTGATTGCGATCTTCTCCGCGATGAGATCCTTGAACAGGCCGTCGCACTCGTCGCTGGTGTAGAACTCCTTGTAGGCATCCTCCGACTTGATCGGTATCCTCAGTTTCTCTCGTTCCACCAGCTTGATGTATGGAATCAAGTTCTGAACCGCCTCCAGGTTGAATGCGACTCCGCCCCCCCCCTCCTCTTCACCCTTGTCGAGCGGTCCCAGCTCCTTGAGCGTCGTGACGAAGTCATTCATCACCTCGGCGAACCGGCTACCCTCGGCCGCGGACACCCATTCAAGCCGCAGCCTCCCCGGGGCGATCCCGATGTGCTCCATCAGCTTCTTGCACAGATACATGTTGCTCAGCGCATCGTAGTTTCCCTCGGTGAGGTAATGGCATTCCCCCGGCCAGCAACCGCCGACAAATACGCCGTCCGCCCCGTTCGACAGGGCCCGGAAGATGAAACTCAGGTCGACACGACCCGTGCACATCACGCGGACGATCTTCATCTCGTGAGAATACTGCTGCCTGGAAACTCCAGCCAGATCCGCGGCGGAGTACGCTCACCAGTTACACAGAAAGCCGATGACCTTCGGCTTGAACTCGAATCCCGAGCCCATTGTCATCTCGCTCCTTCCTTGCTCACTTGCCGGCTTTCACCAGATCGGGGAACGCCGCGTCGATCTGGCAGTTGAGCTCTTGGTCGGTGTAGTGCTTCAGGAGTATGGCGCTGGTCGGGCACTTCGCGTTACAGACGCCGTCTCCTTTGCAGAGAACCGGATTGACCCAGGCCTTCTTGCCCTTCGGTGTTTCGCGAAACTCAATGGCGTCATAGGTGCAGACCGAGATGCATGCGCCACAGGATACGCAGTCATCCTCGCAGACCTCACAAACCGAGCCCGAGGCCCTGACGGTATCCTGAGAGAGCAAGGTGGCCGCCCGCCCCGCCGCACCGTAGGCCTGGGTGATCGCCTCGGAAATGTATTTGGGGTAGTGGACCGCCCCGCAAAGGAAGATGCCCTCGGCCGCGAAGTCGACGGGACGCAGCTTCACGTGGGCTTCCTGGAAAAACCCGTCCGGGTTCAGCGCAATCTTGAAGAGCCGGGCCGCATCCTGACTTCCAGTAGACGGAATCGCGGCGGCCGACAGAACGAGCAGATCGGCATCCAGCTCGAGCGTCTGGCCCAGGATGGGATCGGCCGTGGTGATCCGCACCACGGGTTTGTCGTTTTCGTTCTTGGCCGCTGCAGCCTCGGGCGGGCTGTCCGGTTCCCACAGGACGAAGTGGACATCCCGGTCAGCGGCCTCGCGGTAGCAGTCCTCTTTGAATCCGTAGGATCTCATGTCTCGATAGAGAATGTAGATATCCATCCCCGGAGAGTGCTCTTTGAGCTTCAGCGCGTTCTTCAGGGCCTCGCCACAGCAAACCCGCGAGCAGTAGTCGCGATCTTCCTGTCTGCAGCCGACGCACTGGATCATCACCAGGCTCTCGACGCCCTCGAGACCCTCGTCGCCC
Source organism: uncultured bacterium (assembly GCA_964612295.1). GTDB lineage: Bacteria > Eisenbacteria > RBG-16-71-46 > CAIMUX01 > WJJG01 > CAYQJL01. The sequence continues at coordinate 108,760 of CAZTDY010000004.1, forward strand.
CCGGCGATTCTCTCTTCGAGCTCGAGCTGGGTGATGACGCGGTCGTCTTCTCCGTAGAGATACTCGGTAGGAGTGTATTCAGCGACTCCGGTGGCCAGGATGGCCGCGCCGTGTTCGATGGTCTTGACCTGTCCCTCGGTCTCCACCGTCGTCTTGAAATTGCCCACGTAGCCGGTGACTTCCTTGATGGTCGCCGCGTGCGAAACCTGAACGAGCGGGTGCCGGTACACCTGGCCGATGAGATCGTCCAGGTAGGCCTGAACATCCAGTCCGTCCAGGGTATGGTGGATCCTTCGCGCCAGGCCTCCCAGATCGGCGTTCTTCTCCACCAGGTGAACCTCGAATCCCTGATTGGCCAGACCCAGGGCGCTGGTCATGCCGGCGAGACCGCCTCCAACCACCAGCGCCGTCTTGTTCACCGGCAGATCGAACTCCTGCAACGGTTCCAGATGCGTCGTCCGGGCCACGGACATTCGAACGATGTCCTTCGCCTTCTCGGTGGCCTCTTCCTTCTGCTTCGAGTGAACCCAGGAGCAATGCTCTCTGATATTGGCCATGTCGAAGAAGTACTGGTTGATTCCGCCTTCCCGAAGCGTGTCTCGGAACAGAGGCTCGTGCGTCCTCGGAGTGCAGGCCGCGACGACCACACGATTGAGCCCCTTCTCGCGAATCGTGTTGGCGATTTGCTCGGCCGCATCCGTGGAACAGATGAAGAGACCTTCTTCGGCGTGGACCACATTGCCGAGGGTCAGCGAATACTCGACCAGGGAGGGAATGTCGACCACGCGCCCGATGTTGGCGCCGCAGTGACAGGCGAAGACACCGACCTTGACCTCTTCCTCGGAAACATCCCGCTCGGCCGGATAGACTCGTTCCTTGGACAACCGGCTTCGCCGAGACTTCAGAAGCTCGCCCGCAAGCGCATTTGCCCCACTGGCAGCCACCACCGACTCAGGAATGTCGATCGGTCCCTGGAAGGCGCCACTCATGAAGATTCCGGGTCGGGTGGTCTCGATCGGGCTCTTGGGATCGGTCTTGCAGAACCCGTGAGCGTTGAGCTCAATGCCGAACGTGTCCGCGATGGACCGTGCATCCTTGGGAGGGCCCAATCCAACGCCCAACACGACCAGGTCGAATTCCTCCTCCTGCACCCCGTCGTCAGGAGTGGAGTATCGAATCGTGACGTTCTTTGTTTCGGGATCCTCTTGTCCGATCGACACGTAGCTTCTGCGGAATCGCACCCCGGGGAGATCCTGGGCCCTCGTGTAGAACCGCTCGAAGTCCTTGCCGTAGGACCGCACGTCATTGTGGAAGATCGTGCAGTCGGTCTCGGCATCATGGTCTTTGGTCAGAATCACCTGCTTCTGGATGTAGGTGCAGCAGACGGACGAGCAGTAGCTGTTGGAGCCCTCGATGACGGATCGGGAACCGACGCAGTGAATCCAGGCGATCTTGTGCGGATGCTGGTGGTCGGACGGACGCAGGATCTCGCCCTCATGCGGCCCGGTCGCACAGAGGAGCCTTTCAAAGTCCAGGCTGGTGACCACATTCTGCATCAGCCCGTAGCCGTAGTCATTTCTCTGCTTGGGATCGAAGACCTCGTAGCCCGGCGACAGAACAATCGCGCCGACCTTGATCTCTTCGCGTTCGGGTTCCTGGTGAAGGTCGATGGCGTTGTTCTTGCAGACCCCGGCGCAAATGAAGCACTTCTTGTCTTTCAGATACAGACATTCATCGGCCACGTACGGAATGAGGGGAACGGCCTGCGAGAAGTAGATGTGGGTGGCTTTGTTCCCGGACAGTTCCTGATTGAAGGGATCCGGAAGCATGACAGGACAGTACTCCACGCAGGTCGTACAACCCGTGCATCTGTCCTCGATGATGTACCTGGGCTTCTTGACCAGGGTGACCCGGAAGTCACCGGCTTCGCCTTCCACGCGATCCACTTCCGTATAGGTCAGAATCTCGATGTTGGGATGCCGGTCGCATTCGATGAACTTGGGAGATTCAATGCACATGGAACAGTCGTTGGTGGGAAAGGTCTTGTCGAGCTGGGCCATCTTGCCGCCGATGGTCGGCGCCTTTTCGACCAGATAGACCTTGTACCCTGTCGTGGCGAGGTCGAGAGCAGCCTGAATACCGCTGATCCCTCCACCAACAACCAAGACATCTCCGATGTTGCTGTTCGCGCGACTGTCTGTCATCTGCCCATCCCTACAATGCGTCCTGGATGATCTCCGTGATGGCCTTGATCTCCAGGTCGTCCTCGTATTCCAGGGTCAATCGGCTCTCCTCGAAATTGCTGATGCAATAGGGGCAGGAGGTGGCCAGCACCTCGGCTTGCACGTCCTTCGCCTGCTCCAGCCTGAGGTTGGAGAATCGTTCTTCCTTCGGCGTTTCCATCCAGATCCGGCCGCCGCCACCACCGCAACAGAGGCTCTGGTCACGGCAATCCGACATCTCGATGAGATCCAGGCCGGGCACTCTCTTCAAGACCTCCCGGGGTTCGTCATAGATGTTGTTGTGCCGGCCGAGGTAACACGGGTCGTGATAGGTCACCTTCTTCTCGTACGCTCCGGAAAGCTCGAGTCGTCCTTCGTTGAGAAGCTCGAGCAGGTACTGCGTGATGTGAACGACCTCGAACTTCGCCATGAACTCCGGATACTCGTTTGCGAAGGTGTGGTAGCAGTGAGGGGACGCAACGAGGATCTTCTTCACCCCATGGTCGATGAAGGTTTTGATGTTCTCCCTGGCCAGGGCCTTGAAGACATCTTCCGCGCCCGTCTTGCGGATGCTTTCACCGCAACAGCTCTCCTTGGTGCCCAGGATCCCGAACTCCACGCCGGCTTTCTGCAGGATGTTGGCGGTGGCGACCGCCGCCTTTCTGAGTCTCGGGTCGTAGCTGAAGTAGCAGCCGACGAAGTAGAGGACCTCCATCCCTTCAGCGAAGGGCTTCACTGACAGACCTTTCGCCCAATCGGTCCGGGTCCCGCGCTCTTCATTCAGAGGATTGCCGCCTGCGCGGAGGCTTCCCGCCGCGGTGCGTGCGGGCTTGACCGAAGTCGGGAACACTCCGTACTCGGAAGCAATCCGGCGAAGGGACACGCCGAATTCTATCTGTTTCACCCCCCGCGGGCATTCGTCCGGGCAGGTGCCGCAGGTCGTGCAACGCCAGATGTCCTCGCTCTCGATTTCCGTCAGGCCGAAGGCAGCCTCCCGGATGATCTTGCGGATGCTGAAACTTCTGACCCGATTCCACGGGCAGACGACATCGCATTTGCCGCACTGGTAGCAGAGCTTGAAAACCTCTCCGCCGGCCCCTTTGACCTCGGCGATGACTTCTTTGAAGGGGGCAACTGGTTCCACGATTCTCCCTGGTTCGTTTCCTGCGTCCTCAGTCCTTCTTGGACATGCGGGCGACCGTATCCATCAACTTCTGCCATCCGACCTTGTTGGCCATCGACTCCAGCCCGATCTCGATCTCTTCCTGCGCCTCTTCCTCTTCGACTTCCTCTTCCCGCTCCACATAGACGAGCGCATCGGCCAGGCACCACTGAACACACATCGGTTCATCGAGCGGTGGATCGCATTCACACATGTCGCACTTCAATGGGAGGCCGGAGTCCGGTTCCTTGAACGCGTCTCGGGATGGACAGGATGCCCTGCAGAAGGAACACTCGTCGTATTCCTTTCCGTCGATCGTGTACTTGTCCCTGCCCGCGCACTCGGCCACCGAGTACTCGCCCGCGTAGACCGGAACGTAGATATCCCGCAGCGGGTCGTGAATCACCCGGATACGTGCCCTTCCCGGGTTGCTGCTGCTGTATTTCGGGGCCGCGTGAAAGGCGGAGCAGATGACTTCGCAGGCCCGGCAGCCATTGCATTTGTCCACGTCGATCTGGATCGTCTTGATGATCTTCGTTTTTTTCTCACCCTTCACGGCATGCGTCCTCCGTCAAGATCCCCCTCTTCAGGAAGTCTTCGGCTACGTAGTCCAGGGACAGGTCGCGCAAGGACTCTTGCGTCGGAATGCCCTGCTCGTTCCACCCCTTGAATCGGTAGTACGTATCCAGGAGCTCGGCCTCGAGCTCGGGGAATCTCCTCTTCCAGTGGTCTGCGGGCGGCTTCTCGTCGTCCTTCCTCATCCCCCGCCGGATGTTGACGGCTCTCACCAGATTCCGGTTTCTCTTGGCGATCTTCTTGAGCTCGTCCTCATCGATATCGATTCCGGTCGCCGCAGAAATGAAGGTCGGCAAGTTGTGGATGTGATACGGGGGCTTCAGGGGGAAGGATGACAGACCGGCGCACATCCCGGTGGCGTCATCGATGTAATGCATCATCTCCTGCCACTCGACGATTTCGCAGGTGGCTTCCACGCCTGGATAGTGGGGAATGGAGTACTCGCCGCGAAGCTCCCAGTTCACGAAGTGCTCCTTCATCTTTTCATCCGGGACCTGCACCCAGTCCTTGACGAACTCTTCTCGTTCCGCTCTCGTCACAAAGGGTGCCTGGGGAAAATTCCCCTCGATCTGGGTGATGTTGATCTTCTCGCCCGTGGAATACATGAGGAAGTAGATCGGGTTGAGCATTCCCAGCTTGAGCGGCAGCTGCTCATGTTTCTTGATGTTGTTGTGCGCATATTCTTCTGCGCCCTTGCCGATCTGCTCGGCCGCCCAATGGGTTCCATTGGCCAGAACATCTCCAATGCCTTCTCGCCGGACGATTCTGTCCAGCAGCCAATAGAATCTCCCCTCCTCATCCTCAGGCATTCCCGGGAAGTCCTCGTCCGTCAGAATCCCGGCTTCGTACAACTCGAGCGCGAAGGCCATGACCTGGGGAGCCGAGAACCCATCCACACCGTACTCGGTCGCGCGCTGCGCGATGCTCAGACCGAATTTCAGGTCCGACATGGCCGCCATCGTATAGGTGAGCTTGGAGAAACACTTCATCATGTAGGTGGGCAATCCCGGGACCGAGATGGTTGCGCCGCATTTCATCGGGCAGTTGTGGCAACTGATGAGCCGCGTCCGCATGTTCTCCATCGTCTCGGTCCACTGTTTCTCGACGTCCTCGGTCCAGAAACCTTTTCTGCGGGTTCGGGAGTTGCCCCACGCGAAGTTCTCCGTGTGCCACTTCTCATCATGGATCGCCATCTCTTGGGGCGATCCGAGCCCTGCCAGAATGGGCATCACCCCGGGGATTGGATTCTCACCGCGATGCTTGATGTACTTCATCACATCGTTGCAGAGCTCGATGAACTCCTCCGGCTTGGCGACGTGGACGTCCTTACTTCCCCGGACCACGATCGCCTTCACGCCCTTATCTCCCATCACGGCGCCGATTCCGCCCCGGCTGGCACTGGAGCGGCCCTGCTCGATGGAGGCAAAGTGGACCCTGTTCTCCCCGGCCAAGCCGATGGAGGCCACCTGGGCATTGGGCTCCTTCAACTCCTGCCTGATGAGTTCCGCGGTTTCCGTGGCACCCTTGCCCTGGAGATATGAGGCGTCTCGCAACTCTATTTTGTCGTCGTTGATCCACAGGTAGACCAGTTTGGGTGACTTGCCGCGAAGGATGACCTTGTCGTACCCGGCATACTTCAATTCCGGCGCCCAGAATCCGCCCATCATGGAGAAGGCCATCAAACGCGTCTGGGGAGAGATGGTTGAGACGACGGTGCGATTGCAGCCGACAGCGGGGGTGCCCACCAGGAGTCCGGTGCTGAAGATCAGGAGGTTGTCCGGAGAGAAGGGATCCGTGTCAGGCGGGACCCGGTCCCACAAGATCTTGGCGTTCGTCCCCAGCCCGCCCAGATACAGTTCGGTGAGCTTCGGATCCGTTGCCACCCTCTCGATGTTTCCTCTGGTAAGATCGACTTCCAGGTTGAAGCCTGTCTCTGCGTACCTCATCGTTTCCCCTCTTTTATTGTCTGAATCCGCCTCCAGGGGACGGTCTACGCTTTACCGTGGTCTTACGCCGTCAATGAAGATGCCGCTCAGTTGATCCTCCAGATTCTTCAGGTCGCGATGGCGGCGCGGGTTGTACCACATGTACACCCAGTTGAGCATGCCGAAGAGCGCCAGGGCGGCCATGTCGCTGTCCAGTTGCTTCGGGGATCCTTCGGAAAGCTCATCGATCACTTCCCTCGTGATCAGGTAATACTCTCGGCGTTTCTCCAACACCTGCTTGTACGCGTCGCCCTTGAGCGAGTCCAACTCACGGGCGCAGACCTTGAGTTCAGGAAGGTGCTTGAGAAAGTGGCTGAGGTGGTTCTCGACAATGAGACGAATGCGCGCTTCCGCGGTTTTCTCGGTGCAGGTTGCGAGGCGGTCCTTGAGATGCCTCACCAGTGAATCGAAGGTATGGAGCTGAATCAGGTAGAGGACTTCTTCCTTGGATCTGAAATAGTAGTAGAGTCCGGCGATGCTCACTCCGGCCTCGGCCGCGATTCGCCGCATCGAGGCCTTCTCGTAGCCTTCGTCCGCCATGATCCGAGTGGCCGTCGCAAGAATCTCCGCAAAACGTTCGTCGTATTGAGGGGTCCGCTCACCCCCGCCGGGTACGGCGTACTTGATACCTGGAGGATGTGCCTTCTTTGCCATCTGCTCCCCCTACTTATCGAACGCTCGTTCACTATACCTATCGAACGCTCGTTCGAACAACTAAAAAGACAACGGCGCTGCCGGTTGACCTCCTCGGGGAGGCTTGCTAGGGTTGAACCTCATAAAGGTCTCTAACAACTACGGTTGGAACCATCGGGACCCCGGATCCGTCAGGAGGAAGCGATGATCGATGAACTCGAGGCCATGCTCCGACCCCCGGCCCGCGAGATGCCCGCCTACCCACCCAAATCGATCTTGCTGGCCAATGGCAAGACGATGGTGATCCGCCCCGCGCTGATCGAGGAGGTCGACACCCTCCTCAGGATCATCGAGCCGCTCAACTGGTTGGATCGCGACTACTACGACATCGTTTCGGCGCGCCTCTTCGCGGAGCTTCTCGGATGGAAGGTGACCCGGGTGCGGGATCCCTATTGCCTCGTGGGGGTCGTCGAGGGTGAGCTGGCCGGCATCGTCAACGGACGCATGTTCGACGAGCGTCACGGCATCAGCTATCACACGCTGTCGCTGATGCGCGGGCTGCGGGTGGGCGCCCACCTGTTTGCGGCCAAGATGGAGCATCATATCGAGTTCTTGAACCAGGAGGAGGTGTGGGTCGTTGCCGAAAGCCCCATTGGGCACCGCCGGTGGATGATCGAGTACCCGCTGGATAAGAAGTTCTCGATCCAGCACGAGTTGGGCGGCGCACCCTCCTACGTGTTGACCCGCGAGACCTACTTTAACGCCAAGGGTCGTCTGGTGACCGGCAGTCGTCCTGTGTCCGACGAACTGCTCGCGACCAGTTTCCCCATTCGTAAGCCGGATCTCTCCACGCTTCTGGTGCAGATCGAGGATACGCTGGAGGCCAAGCTATGAGAGACGTGGCCATCGTCGGTATTGGTTCGACCCAGTTTGGCCGGGCCCAGTGGAGCCTTCTTAAAATGATGTGCGAGGCCTCCCACGAGGCGATCGCCGATGCAGGGCTCAAACTCGATCATCGCGCCTGGGAGGGTGCCGCGCCCGGAAAGAGCGACGGCCGGCGCATCGAAGCAGTCTATGTGGCGAACATGGGGGCGCCGCGGAATAACAAGATGGCCGGGATCGGCAGCGCGCTGGTGGATCGGCTCAACCTCTACCCGGCGGCGGCCGATGCCGTGGAGAACGGTCCCGCCTCGGGCGCGTCCGCGGTGAGACATGGGTTCATGGCGGTCGCCTCCGGCATGCATGATCTGGTGCTGGTCTGCGGGGGTGAGCGCATGCGAGAGGTCAACAACCTCGAAGCCACCGAGTTCGTCTCCTATCTCAGCCACCGCTATGCCGAATACATCTACGGGGTGACCTTGCCGGCGCTGGCCGGAATGTTCACGCGTCTCTACATGGAACGGTACGGGGTCACCGCGCGCCACCTGGCCATGGTGGCAATCAAGAACCACGCCAACGGCGTCCTCAATCCCCGGGCCCATCTCCAGACCGAGGTGACGATGGAGGGGATTCTCACCGGGCCGGACGCGGAGAACAACAATCCCTACGTCGCCGAGCCGCTCCGTTTCTTCGACTGCTGTCCGGTGAGTGACGGCGCCTCGGCTCTTCTACTGGCTCCGGCCGAGAAGGCCGCGGAGTTCACGTCCACCCCGGTGCGCATCGCGGGCACCGGGCAGGCCAGCGATCGACAGGTGATTCATGAGCGCCCCGATCCCACCGAGTTGACCGCCGTCAGGCTCGCGTCGCAGCAGGCCTTCTCCATGGCCGATCGCAAACCGGCGGACGTCGACATCGCCGAACTGCACGACGCCTTCACGATCCTGGAGATCGTGGAGAGCGAAGAGGCCGGGTTCCTCGCCAAGGGCGAGGGCCATCTTGCGCTGGAGCGAGGCGAGACTCAGATCGGCGGCAAGCTGCCCATCAATCCCTCCGGGGGCCTCAAGGCGCGCGGACATCCCGTGGGCAATACGGGTGTGTCGCAGATCGTGGAGGTTGCGCGACAACTCCGGGGAGATGCGGGGAAATACCAGATCAAGAAGAAGAAACCCCAGACCGGATTCGCACTGAACTTCGGTGGTTTCGGAAACAACGTGCTCGCCACCGTCTTGACGCGGGGGGTGTGAGATGGCGAATGCAACGATGGCCGCGAAGTGCAAGGCTTGTGATGCGCTGTCCTACCCGACGCACTTCTACTGCCCCTCATGCGGCATGCAGGAGTTCGAGCCGGTTCCGATCGAGGGCGAGGGGAAACTGCTCACCTGGACCCGCGCCCATGCATTGTCTCTCGACTATGCGCAACGATACATCACCCTGGGCATCGTCGAGATGGACATGGGGGTCTGTGTCACCGGGCAACTCGCGATCGATGAACCCCGGATTGGAATGCGTGTACAAGCCGGCCAGGATCAGGTGCGGGAGACTTCGGGTCAGGCGATCTACGGTCTGGTCTTCCGGGCGAAGTGAGGCTCGCCTCGCGGAGGTGGATGCCCATGAACGAACTGCGATATGAGAAACCGGCCAGTGCGAAGGAGGCCTGCGCGTTGCTCGCCAAGGCGCCTGGTCGAGCCCGGATTCTGGCTGGGGGAACCGATCTCGTCGTCGATCTCGCCAGTGGGCGGTCCACCGCCGAGGAACTCATCGACATCAAGAACATCCCGGGTGTGCGCGAGATCCGCTGGCTGCCCGACGGCGACCTGGTGATCGGTGCCGCGGTGGTGATGCGCCAACTCTACGAAGACGAGCGCGTGGCGGACACCTATCCGGCGCTGGCTCAAGGGGCCGAGGCGGTGGGATCGCTCCAGATCCGCTGCCGGGCCACGGTGGGCGGCAACCTCTGCAATGCCTCCCCCTGCGCCGATACCGCCCCTCCCCTTCTGGTTCTCGGCGCGCATGTCCAGGTCGTCGGGGTCGACGGTTCCCGAGAGATCCCCCTCGCCGAACTCTTCCTGGACGTCAAGAAGACCGCGCTGAAACCGGGCGAGTTCGTGACCGCGATCGTCTTACCGGAGACGTCCCGTTCCTGGCGGAGCGCCTTCGACAAGATCAAACGAGTGCGCGGGCACGATCTCGCGCTGGTCAATGCCGCCGCGGCCTTTGATCCCGCCGAGGGTCGATTGCGCGCGGCGATCGGAAGCTGCGGGGCCACGCCCCTCTTGCTCCCGGAGGTCAGCGGCATCAATCCCGGAGACGATCCGGCGCCGATCAGCCGCCGGCTGGCCGAAAGCGTGACCGCTCACATCTGCCCGATCGACGATGTCCGTGCGACCGCCGAGTATCGCCAAGACATGGCCTCCCTGCTCTGCCGACGAATCGTCACCCGGCTCCTTGATCCGAAGGAGGTGGGCTGATGAAGACCTATCCGATCAACTTGACCCTCAATGGGGAGCCGGTCGCCCTCGAGGTCCCTGCGCAGCGGACTCTTCTGGAGTTGCTCAAGGGAGATCTGCACGCCAACAGCGTGAAGCTGGGTTGCGGCATCGGCGAGTGCGGCGCGTGTACGATCATCATGAACGGGGAACCGGTCAACAGCTGCCTGGTTTTCGCGATCGATGCCGACGGCGCCACCATTGAGACTGCGGAAGGTGAGATCGAGGACGGGCTGCTCTCCGATCTGCAGCAGGCGTTCATCGACCACGGCGCTATCCAATGTGGTTTCTGCACACCCGGCATGATCACCTCCGCCCGCGCGTTGCTGCGAAAACGCGCGCAACCCACCCGCGAGGAGATCGTCGAGGCCCTGGCCGGCAACTACTGCCGGTGCACCGGATATGAACCGATCATCGCCGCCGTCGAGGCAATTGCCCAGGCCGGCGCGCCCGGTAAGTACCAGCCGAAGCCGGCGGAGGCGCCTCCCTATGTCGGCGGATCGACCCCGCGCGTCGACGGTGTGGAGAAGGTCGCCGGGACCGCGACCTACGTGCACGACCTGGTCCTGCCGGGAATGCTGCACGCACGGATCAAGACCTCCCCCTGTGCGGCCGCGCGCATCGTGCGCATCGAGACGGAGAAGGCCGCCGCCATGCCCGGGGTTCGGGCAGTGCTGACGGGCGCCGATCTGCCGTACAAGCTCGGCTTGTACATGCAGGACAAAGATATCCTGGCCCGGGACGTGGTTCGTTACCAGGGCGAGCCCGTCGCCGCCGTGGCCGCAAACACCCTTGAACAGGCCCGGGCCGCATGTGACGCAATCGAGATCGAGTACGACGCGCTGGAGCCCGTGCTCAATGCGCGTGACGCTCTTCACGCGGACTCGCCACGGGTTCATCCGGAACTGGGACAGTATTCGTGGATGGAAGGTGTCTTCTTCCCCCAGCCGGACACCAACGTGGCCCACCACCAGAAGGTCCGCAAAGGCGATGTGGCCGCGGGATTCGACGCGGCGGCCCAGACCTTCGAATTCAACTTCACCAGCCAACCGGTGCAGCATGTGCCGATGGAAACCCACACCGCGATCGCCGAGGCGAAGCCCGGTGGAGGAGTCGAGATCACGACGTCGGCGCAGTCGCCCTTCACCGTGAGGCATCTTTTCTGCCACACCTTTGACCTGCCCACCCACAAGGCGCGCGTGCGGGTGCCGCACGTCGGTGGCGGGTTCGGCGGCAAGGCGGGCATTCATCTCGAGCCCTTGGTCTACTGCCTGTCGAAAGCGGTGGGGGGACGCCCGGTCAAGATCGTCGCGACCCGGGAGGAAGAGTTCAACACCCTCCCCTCCCGCCAGGGCCTGGATGCTCGCATCAAAACGGGTGTCGCTGAGGACGGTACGATTCTGGCGCTCGAGATCCAGTATCTGTGGGATGCCGGCGCCTACGCCGATTATGGCGTCAACATTGGGCGGGCCGCCGCCTATTCCGGCGCAGGGCCGTATGTCGTGCCCAACTGCAAGCTCGACTCGAAGGTAATCTACACCAACAAGGTCTTCGGCACGGCGTATCGCGGGTTCGGGCATCTCGAGGTCCATTGGGCGATCGAGCGCAACATGGATCTCATCGCGGGCCGGATGGGAATCGACCCCTATGAATTCCGCCGGAAGAATCTCCTGCGCATTGGGGAGACGACGATCACCGGCGAGTCCTTCACCGAAGGGCATGGACATCCCGAGGAGTGTCTCCGGCTGGTGGCGGACGCCATCGGGTGGACACCACAGACGCGCCCGGCCGAGATCGTCAGGCCCGGGTCGGGACGGGTGCGCGCCAAAGGGATCGCCGTTCTTCACAAGGCTCCGGCGATGCCCACCTTCACATCCTGTTCAGCAGTGATCAACTTGGCCGCCGATGGGGCTGCCACCGTGCTCATCAGCGGCGTGGACTACGGCCAGGGCACCTATACATCCCTCGCCCAGATCGCCGCCGACGAACTCAAGATCCCGGTCGAGACGGTGCGGGTCCCGTTCGAGAGCGACACGGATTTCACACCCTACGACTGGCAGACAGTGGCCAGCCGATTCGCGGTGATGGGCGGCAATGCCGTCATCATGGCGGCGCGCGACGCGTTGGAGCAGATCAAGGAGATCGCCGCCCGGGTGCTGGAGGTTCCCCCCGAAGATCTCGTCTGCGAGGATCGGCAGGTGTGGGCCAAGGACCGACCGGACGAGCCGCTCCACTACCGCCAGCTCGTGCTGGGGTACACCTATCCCAACGGCAATGCGATCGGTGGGCCGGTGATCGGGCGGGGACGTTACATCGCCAAGGGGCTGACGAATCTCGATCCCCAGACCGGGCAGGGGCTCCCCGCGCTCAACTGGACCTACGGGGCGCACGGGGTCGAGATCGAAGTCGACACCGATACCGGTGAGATCCTTGTTCTCCAGATCGCCTCCGCCTTCGATGTCGGCAAAGTGCTCAATGAACAGCAATGCCGATCCCAGGTGATCGGCGGGGTGGTTCAAGGGCTGGGCTCCACCCTGTGCGAGAAGTTCGTGTTCGAGAACGGTAGGCTCCTGAACAACTCGTTTGTCGACTACAAGATCCCCACCGCGAAGGATGTACCGCTGTCGATGCGCGCATTCTTCATCGAGACGCCGCATCCGCAGGGGCCATATGGAGCCCGCGGCGTGGGAGAACACCCGATGATCTCTGTTCCCAGCGCCGTGGGCAATGCGCTCGCCAATGCCACGGGGCATGAGTTCTTCGAGCTGCCGCTGGATCCCGAACGCGTGTACTTGACTCTCAAGCACGCTGGCAAAGAGGGCTAATCGTGGCCGGTTCTGTCTCTCATGTCACGGTCCACCGGGACAGCTACCATGACTCCGTGTTGCTCATGCGGCTCACGCAGGAACTCAAGGCCAAGAGCGGCATCGAGGATGCCGTGGTGGTCATGGGAACCCCCCACAATCTGGACCTTCTCCGGCAAAGCGGCTTCAGCGGTCCCGAACTCGATGCCGCCGGCGCGAACGATCTGGTCATTGCCGTCCGGGGCAAGGTGACGCCTGAGTTGATCGAAGGAGCCATGGCGGAGTTGCTGCAGGGCGACCGGTCTTGTGCACCCGATGAGATCCGCCCGGGATCACTGAGCGAGGCAATCGAGCAGCATCCGGAAACGAATCTGGTTCTCATCTCGGTTCCGGGTGCACGGGCCGCCCGGGAGGCGCGGCGCGCGCTGGCCGCCGGGCGCCATGTCATGGTGTTTTCGGACAATGTCTCCCTCGCCGATGAGGTCGAACTCAAAGAGCAAGCCCGCCGCAGCGGTCTGCTGATGATGGGCCCCGACTGCGGCACGGCCGTCATCAACGGCCATCCCCTGGCCTTCGCCAATGCCGTGCGGCGCGGACCCATCGGCGTGGTCGGCGCCTCCGGCACGGGCATCCAGGAGATCACCTGCTGTATCCATCGCCTTGGAGGCGGCGTCTCCCAGGCCATCGGCACGGGGGGGCGCGATCTCTCCGACGAGGTGGGTGGAACGATGACCGTCTTCGGCATCGAAGCCTTGGCTGCGGATCCCGCCACGGAAGTCCTGGTGGTGGTCTCGAAGCCGCCGTCGGAAGCTTCAGCCCAGAAGATCATCAAGGCCCTGGCCGCCACGCCAAAGCCCAGCATCGTTCACTTTGTCGGCGCCGATCCGCGTCCCGCCGACGAAGAACGCCAAATCCAGTTCGCCGACACCTTGGCCGGGGCGGCCGAGCTGGCGTGCCGGTTTGCAGCGGACGGATACGCTCCGGCGCAGTCGAGTGAGCCGGACCCGCGGATGGTTGAACGGTTGGCGGGCTCATTGCCTCGGGGCGCGACCCTGAGAGGGCTATTCTGCGGGGGAACCACGGCGCATGAGGCGCTGACGATCCTGGCGCGCGCAGGGCTCGCGGTATCCTCCAACCTGAAGACGGCGAACGCGGCCAGCCAAACTGGCGGGAATTCTCTGCTGGATCTGGGCGCGGATGAGTTCACCCAGGGCCGGCCTCATCCGATGATCGAACCGAGCTTGAGAAACGAGCGATTGATCGAGGAGATCGCGAATCCGGATGTGGGACTTCTGCTGTTCGACCTGATCCTCGGGTTCGGGTCTCACGCGGATCCCGCGGGCGTACTTGCAGAGGGAGTTGATGCCGCTCGCAAGGACGGCCGCGAGATCGTGGCGATCGCTTCCATCACCGGCACCGACGACGATCCGCAGGACTTCGGACTGCAGCAGCGCAAGCTCGAGGGAGCCGGGATCGTCATCGCTCCAGACAACCGCGCCGCCGCGCAACTCGCCGCAGCAGTGATGCGGAGGATTCGTTGATGGCGACCGAGAGAGTCACAGCACTGTTCGAGCAACCCCTGGCCGTGATCAACCTGGGCCTGGCGGAGTTCGCCGAGAACCTCACGGTTCAGGGGGCCCGGGCCGTGCAGGTCGATTGGCGCCCTCCTGCGGGGGGCGATCCGGCCACCCTGGAGGCAATCGACACCTGCTACGACGATGCGGGGCAACTGGCGGAGTCTATCGCCAAGGCCAATCGCGAGGCGATCGACCGGCTGCTGCGCGCGCGTCCCACGATCGTCGATATCGCCACGGCCGCCGAGGTGATCCCCGGCATGCGCCCAAACCTGATCCTGCACGCCGGGCCTCCGGTCCCGTGGGAGCAGATGAGTGGGCCCACGCGCGGCGCAGTGATGGGCGGCCTGGTCTATGAAGGACTGGCCGAAACCCCGGAACAGGCCGCCGAACTCGCGGCCTCCGGAGAGATCGATTTTGAGCCCTGCCACCATCACCAGGCGGTTGGACCCATGGCCGGCGTGGTGACCGCGCGCATGCCGGTCTGGGTGCTCGAGAACACCGCGTTCGGCAACCGCGCCTTCTGTACCCTCAACGAGGGCCTGGGCAAGGTCCTGCGATATGGAGCCTACGGCGAAGAGGTCATCGATCGCCTCCGGTGGATGGAAGATACCCTCGCGCCGCTCCTCAAAGGCGCGCTCGAGCGGCACGGCCCCATCGACATGCGCAGCCTGATCGCCCAAGCGCTGCAGATGGGAGATGAGGGACACAACCGCAATCGAGCCGGGACCTCGCTCTTCATCCGGGCATTGTCTCCGCACCTGGCGCACTCGCGATTCGCGCCGGAGCAGATCGAGGCGGCCTACACGTTTCTCGATGGAAACGATCACTTCTTTCTCAATCTGAGCATGCCGGCCTGCAAGTGCGCCCTCGATCCGGCCCGGGGGATCAGGCACAGCACGATGGTCACCGCGATGTCACGCAACGGCACGGAATTCGGAATCCAGATCTCGGGTTGCGGGAATCGCTGGTTCACCGCTCCCGCTCCGATGGTGGAGGGGCTATACCTACCCGGCTTCGATGCAGAGGATGCCGCCCCCGACATCGGAGACTCCGTCATCACCGAAAGCGCCGGCATCGGAGGATTCGCCATGGCCGCCGCCCCCGCGATTGTACAGTTCGTCGGAGGCAGTGCGACTCAGGCTCTCGCGTTCACGCGGCGCATGTACAGCATCACGCTGGCCGACCACTCGGCCTACAAGATTCCAGCGCTGGACTTCCGGGGAACGCCCACCGGAATCGATGCGCTCAAGGTTGTGGAAACCAGTATAGTCCCCGTCGTCAACACCGGCATTGCTCACCGGCAGGCCGGTATCGGCATGGTCGGCGCAGGTTTGGTCAAACCGCCGATCGAGTGTTTCTGGAAAGGCCTCCGTGCTTTCGCCGAGGGCCTGCGAGGAGAAAAGACATGAAACTCATCGACCTGACGATCCCCCTCGGCATCGGCACGCCGCCCTGGCCGACCTATGAACCGCTCCAGATGAAATACTTCAAGCGGCTGGCGCCCCACGGGGCCAATGGGCAGCTCCTCACCCACTCGAACCATGTCGGCACGCACTTAGACGGAGAGATTCACTTCTACACCCCGGGCAAGGACATCGCCAGCCTGACCCTGGACTATCTGGTCGGAGACGGTGTC
Source organism: uncultured bacterium (assembly GCA_964612295.1). Lineage (GTDB taxonomy): Bacteria > Eisenbacteria > RBG-16-71-46 > CAIMUX01 > WJJG01 > CAYQJL01. The sequence continues at coordinate 124,720 of CAZTDY010000004.1, forward strand.
GTGGTGGATCTCTCGGATTGTGTCGGCGACTACGACGTCTACACCTCGGCGATGATCGAGGAGCGGGTGGAGGTGAAGGAAGATGACATCCTCATCATCAGCACCGGCTATCACAAGTATGGATGGGATCAGCCGACCGCCGATGAGATCGCCTACATGGTCAAACACCCCGGCCCCGACCGGGAGTTCGCCGAGTGGGCCAAGAAGAAGAAGATTCGCTGGATCGGGGTCGATTGCGGCAGCGCCGACCATCCCATGAACACCATCATCCGCCAGTGGTGTCCGCGGCAGGCGAAGGAGGCCGATGCGCACTTCGTCAAGAAGTACGGCATGCCGCTGGATGAGTACTTCGACGATTCGAAGTATCAGCTCATGCACCTCGAGATGTTCAACCACGGCATTCTCCATGCCGAATGTCTGGGAGGCGACATCGAGCTCCTCCTCAACCAACGCGTGCAGATCGGCTGTTTCCCGTGGCGTTTGGTGGATGGGGAAAGCTGCATCTCTCGCATCGTGGCGTTCGTCGACGATGCCCGCTACGAGGAGCTCATGAAGGTCAAGGCCGGAGCCACGCTGACCAAGTGGGGTGATGTGGTCGGCTAGCCTTCCAGGGGTCCACGCGATGTACAACCCACTGAGAGCGGGAGCCCCCGCCGCCAGCGCCCTCGCGCGGGATGGGGCAGGGCAGGTGGCCTCGGTTCATCGCCGGGCGATCAATCTGCTGTTTGACGACGGATCGTTGATTGGTTTGCTGCCGGCGAATCACCCGATTCATCCCTGGGCGGCGTCGGGGGTGTCCTGGGATGCGGACCTGTTCGAGGCGGGCGCATCCTTTGAGACGAGCAAAGGTGTGTTGGCCGCGGGACGCCTGCGTCTCGACCTCACGGACATCGAAGTCGTTGACCTACGATTGACTCGCCGCCCGGCGATGTTGTCTGCGGCGGCGGTCGAAACCATCGCGGCCATTGACGCATCTTCCGATGCCGACGATCCCCTCGTGCCTCTCGGCCGTGACGAGCTGCAGAGCTGCCTGACGGGAAGCGATATCGTGAACCTCATCGATCTGGTCGGCAGAGGACTCGGTCACACGCCCTCCGGTGACGATGCGCTTCTGGGAATTCTCGCTGGATTGGATTTCTGCCTGGATAGCTGGCCCCCCGCCGCTCGGTTGCGCGATCAGGTGAGCGCTGCCCTTCAGGACCAGGCTCTCTTGTCGCGGACAACGCGTCTGTCAGGTCAGCTGTTCGAGACGGCGGCGGCGGGGCAATACCCCGAGCCTCTCCGGGATCTCCTTGAAGCCATCTGCGGGATGGCCCCCCAAAACTCCCCGATCGACAGATCGGTTAGGGATCCAGTCTCGCGCACTGCTGTTATAGAAGCAGCTGCCAGGCTGCGGTCGTTGGGCCGAACTTCAGGTCCCGCAACGTTGCGCGGATTGGCGGCCGTGATGACTGCGGCTTGTGGCGAGCGGCGGGGGACCGCCCGCACGTAACCTGAGCCGCGTATGCGATCGTGGACATGAAGTACGCGCCCAGGCACTACCGGCGCGCCGGCCGACGAAACACCCAGCAGCGCAACATGTGACTGGGTTGCCCGTTAGCCTCCCCACCCCTCTCCCAGCCAGCCTGGCACACACCTTGAACCTGCATGCGGTGAAAACAAGCCCCGTACAGACCCCTGGAGGGAGGCAACTAAAATGAGACGCTCCAGCCTGAACATCGTTCTGGCCCTGATGGCCCTGCTGCCATCAGCCGCGCTGGCCGGCAGCCCGGCCGCCCACGATGAGATCCTCGTGCTACCCCTTCGCCCGATTGGTGTCAATCCGGCACTGGTGGATGTCGTCACCGGACTTCTGGCGGGGGAATTGGAGGGGAAGGGGTTGATCATGATCGATCCCGGCGACGCACAGGCCTGTGAGAGCGCCGCCTGCGCCGAGGAGGTTGCGATTCGCCGCGGCGCCGGCCGCGTCGTCTACGGGAGCGTGGGTGCGCTGGGAGATAAGAGGGTCGTGCGCATCCACGCCCTCACCGTGAGCGAGGAAAGACCCGACTACAGCGATCAGTTCATCACTTTGACGGATGAAGACCTGGAGACCGTGATGGTCCGGATTGCCGAAGGGATCGCGGGAGGGTATCCGAACTCGGATCGCGCCACGGTCGAATCGGTCATCCAGAGGGAAACCGAGGAGCCCAACCTCCGCGCCAGTCGCCGGGGATTGGGCCTGCGCGCCGGCGTGCTCTATCCCAGCGGGGAAAGCTTCGGAGCGGCCTCGCGGCTGGTCAATCTGCGAATGGGGTACAAACGCGAAAGCCCGGATCACTTCTTTGAGACCACCTTCCTCACCGACCTCGCCTGGGGCGACGACGCGATGGATTGGACGCTCTTCTCCGTCTACGGCGCGCGCATTCTGGGCAGGGGTGACTTCTCGCCCTACATCGGTGTCGGCCTCGGCCTTCACCAGGTCCATGTGGAGGGTAAAGCCACGCCGATCACCAATGACTACGGGTACACCTACACGGCCTCGAACGACCAGAGTGAGACGACACTGGCGATCGAGTTCGGAGCCGGCATCCTGAACTTCAGGACCTACGGTATGGAGGTCATTTTCGACGCGCGGTACCGGATCATCGTGGACAAATTCGACAAGGTGAACGGCAAAGGCGCCCACGGCATCCTGCTCAGCTTCGGGACCAGCGGTTAGCCGCCCCGGATGACTTCGGCCACCGGCACTTGCGGCCCAGACTCTCTTTTCGACAGATCCCGCCCGATAGGGTCGATAAGGACAGTACCTGGTAGGAGGAGACTGTCCATGAACGAGGCCCTGCTCAATAAGATACTCGCCTGTCCGGATCTGCCCACGATGCCCGCCACGGCGATAGAGGTGCTCGATCTCTGCCGGCGGGAAAAGGTACCCATGGCCCAGCTCGCCCGCACGATCTCACGGGACCCGGCCCTGGCCATCAAGGTTCTCAAGACGGTCAACAGCGCCGCCTACGGTCTACGAAATCAGGTGACGACCATCAGCCACGCTCTCGTTCTGCTGGGGATCAACAGCGTGAAGTCGCTGGCATTGGGCTTCAGCCTGGTCGGATCTCTGAAGGACATGGGAGGCGTGGACTACGACCCGCGGCCGATCTGGCAGCGCAGCCTGCTATCGGCTATCAGCGCCCGCTCGATTTGTCTGAAAACCGGTAACAGCAATCATGAGGAGACCTTCCTGGCCGGTCTCCTGCAGGATATGGGAATTCTGGCGCTGATTCAGACCATCGGCAGCCCCTATGTCGATCTGCTCAAGGCGGTCGGCGATCGCCAGGCCGATCTGTGGGCCGAGGAGCGTAAGTACCTCCGCCTGGATCATGCCCAGGTCGGCGAGGCCCTGGCGGAAAGCTGGAGCTTGCCCCCCATCCTGACCATCCCGATCCGCTATCACGAGGAGCCCCAGATCGCGACCGGCGAGGGCCAGCGGACCGCCTATGCCGTGGCCCTGGGCAACAAGGCTGCACTCCCATTCTTCGCCAAGGGCAAGAGACCCTCTCTGGACGACTACCTGGACACGGCGGCCGACTGGTTCGGCCTGGACTCGGAAGCGGCGACGCAGGTCCTCGAGATGACTGCCGGGGCCGCACCGCAGATGAGCGCCCTCCTCGAACTCGGCGGTGGCCCAATCGAGGACACTGAGGCTATCTTGGCTGAGGCTCAGGAGTTACGGGACAATCTGTCCCCCGACGAGCGCAAGAAGGCCAGCTGAGACACCCTCCCCGGCCCATCCCTTGATTCTCCTGGCCGGCTCCGTTATGATCATAGTCTATAGACAGACTACTGAATGATCACAAGGGAGTGTGCCATGAATAGACCTCGTTCCATTCGATTCGTGCGGCGCCTGGCCCTGGCGACCGTCTGTGCTGCGACCATCTTCACGCTTCTTTCGGCGCAGGCGGATGTGACGCTCATGTCCCAGCGACGCGACGTCATGACCTTCGCCATGATCAGCTATCCCGGCGACCCCAGCCCCTTCTGCAGTGAGGAGGCGGATACCCTCGGGACCGGCGTCTTTGCGGAGACGATCGGCTGCACGGTTGAGGATTCCGGCAACTCGGCAACCGGAACGGCGGCCCAACTGTCTTACGTGTTCCCGCACCTGATCCTGGCGGAAGGATCGATCGACGCCCACGCCGACATCTCCGGAGGAGCGGAGTTTGCCGAGGGACTCGGCTCGTCCCGTTTCACTTCAGTCTTTTCGGTCGACGTTCCGACCGAAGTCCGCGTACAGGCCTTCCTCCACGCAGAAGGCAATGGCGTGGTCAATCTGGTCTTCCGTCTCTATAACGGTGAGATCTTCATCTATGAATCCCACTACAACAACACCGTGGAAGTGGACGAGACACTCTTCCTGAATCCCGGCGCATATGAACTGAATTTCACAACGAGTGGGTTCGGGCAAGCCATCGAGGACGGCAGTGGGCTTCCCGCTATCGGCAGCTTCTCGGGATCGCTCGAGTTTCCGACCTCCGAGATCGTTTCTCCGGGGCCGTTCGGTGGCGAGGAGTCATTCACTCTTGCGGCCGCTCCCAATCCGATGCGCTCCACGACCATGCTCTTCCCCGCATCCGGCGCGGGGACGGACGATCGTGACCTCGTCATCATGAGTCTCGACGGCCGCGTCATCCGACGGTTCGCCGATGTCGGCCCGGCGGGCGTCGCCTGGAACGCCACCGATGAGTACGGCCGCTCCGTCGGTGCTGGGGTCTATCTCGCGCGCGATACGCGCGGCGGCGGCGCGACCCGTTTGGTCGTGCTTCCCTAGCCGGCAATGGGCTTGCCGTCACGTCGCGACTGTGACCATAATGACTGTGCGCACGTGAAACACCACCTGGCCTGCCCCCCAGCGCTTGAATCTCCCCTGAGACAGGGGTTTTGCCATGAGCATGCTGATCGGAAAACGCGGGACCACACCCGCCTGTTTGCCGACGTTTCTACTACTGCTCATGCTCGGGTTGCTCTCCTCTTGCCCTTCATCCGCGGACACCGGCGCCCAGGCCTGGAGGCAGATGGCCGGCCGCGACATCGAAGGGGCGCTCGAGACTGCACGCCACGCTCTCGCCAACGATGGGACAGATCTGCAGGCCGTCATGATCTTCATCGGTGCCCTGCACGGACTGGGCTGCCTGGATGACGCCGATAGCCTGTGGTCCGACGGGGGGCGGCTCTCTGCCGACCAAGCGGATATGCTCCTTGCCCGGGGACTTGCCGCTCGTCTGCAACGTGGGTATGTCGTCGCGGAAAGTCTGCTGGCCCAATCCCAGGCATTGTATGTCGCGCGCAACGATACGATCAGCGCGGCCTTCGCAGGCGCGCAGCAGGGCATCGCCGTTCTCAGACAAGGCCGCGTCGATGAGGCGCATCAGCTTCTCTGGTCCGCGCTCAAAACCCTCCACCCCACCGAACACCAGGTGGCCGTCGTCTGGTTGCGCCGAATGCTCGGACTCACGTTCTACTACCGGCGTGATCTCGAATCCGCCATCGCAATCCTGGCCGAAGCCACGGTCCAGGCTCGATCCATCGGGTTGTACAACTGGGAGGGCGATGCCCTCCTGACACGCTCTTCGATCGAGCGCGAACTCCTCGATCTGGGCGCGGCCCTTCGGCATCGTCAAGAAGCGCTCGAGGCTTTTCGGCGAGCGGATGACCCACTGGGCCAGTCGCGGTCCCTGCAGTACATCTCAGTCGTGCAGATGCTCCGCGGCCAGTTCGCCCAGTCGATGATAAGTCTGCACGATGCTCGCCGGCAGGCGGAGATCGCCCAAGAGCCAGCGCAGACGAGCGCGTGTCTCTCCGAACTCGCCAGCCTTCTCTACCGGCTCGGACGACTCGACGAGGCGACGATGGCCTGGCGCGAGGCGCTCGAGATCGGCGAGGCCTATCAGAGTTGGGGTTGGACGTCCGGAGTGCAGGCAAACCTCGGGTTGACGCTCATGGATCGACAGCTCTATGAGGAAGCTCTGGCAGTTCTGACGGAAGCACTGGAGCTTGCCGAACAGACCGGAGATCCCCGGCCAGCAGCCCCCATGCGGGCGAATCTGGGCAGGTGCCGGTTCGAGCTTGGCCAGACCGCCGAAGGCATCGCCGACCTGCGCGCAGCCGCAGCCTTCGCGCGTGAACTGGAGCTACCGCTGCATGAGATCACCGCGCTCTGGAATCTCGGACACTGCCTGCTCGAGGCCGGCGAGCAGACCGAGGCGGCACAGACCGGCAAGTCCGCTCTCGAACTGGCAAAGCAGTACGGCCTGGTGCGGCTGGCCGAGAAAACTCTGCTGCTACTGTGCGACGCGTCCGTCGCCACGGGTGCGCTGGAGGAGGCCGAGGCATATCTGCTGGAGGCGATCGACCTCGTGGAGAGCGTTTGGAGTTTGACCCAAGGCGCCCCCGACATCCAGAGCGGGTACTTCGCCCAGTCGGGCGACATCTACGTGGGCGCCGTTGACCTCCGGTACCGGAGAGCCGGCGGGTCGGCAAGTCAGGAACTCGTCGCCCTGACCTTCGAACGAGCTCAACAGGCCAAGTCACGCGCATGTGAGAGCCTGCTGGCGGAAGTCAGTGCGGACCTTCGTCCAAGAGCAAGCGATGCATACCAAGACCGCGAGCAGGAGATCCTGGCCGCCATGGCGGGCATTGCCCTCCGCCGTGAAGGCCAATCCCTGCCGGCGGACAGCGTTCGCTCCCTCGAGATCGAACTGATGCAGCTGGACAACGAACTCCAGGTGCTGGAAGCCGAGTTGCGAAGCCGGGATCCGCGCTACGCCCAGGTCCGCTACCCTCAGCCGATCCCACTCCCGCGGCTTCAGCAGGAGATCCTGGAGCCCGGTGAGCTTCACTTGGAGTACCTGCTTGGTGATCGGGCATCCTACCTGTGGGCGATCACGTCCGAAGATGCCGCGATCTATCAGCTTTCGGAACGCGCGACCTTGGAAGATCAGACCCGCGCCCTGCTTCCCCTTCTGCGCGACTACAATCTGACGGGAGATCAATGCGCATACATGGTAGGGCCGCTGTGCGAGCTGTCCGCGTCGCTCCTTGGTCCCGTTGCGGACTGGCTGACGCGAGCCGAGCGCATCATCGTCGCGCCCGACGGCATGTTGCACTACATACCCTTTGATGTGCTCGTCGATGATCCCGAGGCGGCACGCTCGGCGCAGCAGTATGATCAACTCCCTTATCTGATCAAGACGGTCGATATCCAGTACACGCCTTCGGTGGGGGTGCTCGCGCTCTTACGATCGGGCGGCGACGATCGCGCGGGCGATCGCGATCTGCTCCTCGTGGGCAACCCCGCGGGCAGGAATCCCGAGGAGAGCAGTGCTCTTGCACGTTTGTACGGGATGACTGCGCAGAGACCCCTACCGGCTGTACAAGCCGAGATGGACCGGGTGGGCGTCAACTTCGATCCCGAGGCGATCCACCGGTTGACGGGACCTCATGCCTCCGAGGAGGGCCTGCGGAACGCGGGCGCACAGTCATTTCATCGTTTCGTCCACATTGCAGCTCACGGAGTCTACAACGAGCGCCGCCCCCAGTTTTCGGGGCTCGTGCTGAGCCCGGCGGCAGAGAGTGATGGATTCCTATCGGTCGGAGAGGTCTACGCACTGGAGTTGCCGTGCGATCTCCTGGTCCTCTCCGCCTGCTCCTCCGGCCTGGGCGAACTCGTGAGCGGTGAGGGGCTCAACGGACTGGCTCGGGCGTTCCTGTATGCCGGGGCGACCGACGTGGTCGCCGCGCTGTGGGAGGTCTCGGGACCGGTCACATCCGTGCTGATGGGCGAATTCTATGCCCGGACCACGGGCGGCCAGCGGACCGACCCAGCCGGCGCGCTGGCAAAGGCCAAGCGATGGATGATCCGCGGGCCGGATGCCGAATTGGGAGGCGGAGTTTCCTCCGCCCATCCCTATTTCTGGTCCGGGTTTGTACTTACGGGACGAGGACAGTAGGAGCCGCCCACCGGAGTTCAGCCGATTCGCCCCGACCCGCGCATTTTCCGTAAGACTTCAGGCCGGAAGCAAACATCCCTTTCGACCGGGAAGAAAACCCGCGCAACCACCCCCACAGAGCCGACTGATTCGCGATGCACGCCGAGGAGGTGCGCCATGTCTACGAGATTTCACCCTTCAAGCCAGATGATGCAGGCCGCGGCCATTCTTGCTGCGGTCACTTTGTTACTCACAGTTTGGGCTCCGAATGTAGCGGCCAACACCCGGGTCAACCAGGACCAACCGCCTCCGGCCGTCATTCAACATTCACCCAGCATTGCCATCGACTACCCGACCGATCGTCTCGTCGTGGGTTACACCGAGGACCCCTTCGGCGCCAACGGAATCGGGGTCAGCTATCGCACCCATTCGAATCCGGCCAGTGCCTGGGCTGATGCAACGATCACGGCTCCGACGACGGGCTACTACGGGATCGAAGAAGATGTGTCGGTCGTCTCCGACGGCATGGGGTACGTCTACGCGTGCTACGTCTCCTACGACGCGCTAGCCCCCGGCAACACCAACTCGGCTGTCTACGTCGCGCGGTCGAACGACGGCGGGGCTACCTTCCCCGTCACCGCACAGGCCGCCCTGCAGTCCGGCATGGCGAACTCGACCCCCTTTATCATCCAGCCGAAGATCGAGGCGGATGAGTTTCCCGCCAGTCCTTACAACGGGCAGGTCTACACGATGTGGGAAGAGGATCAGCCGGGCAACCCGTTCTGGCAGTTCAGCGATGTGAATTTCTCCGCATCCGGGTTTGGCGGGCAAGCCTGGTCCGCGGCTCAGACCATCAACGACAACCAGGGCGGAGATCTTGCGCTTTGGCCCGATGGAGCGGTTGCCCCGAACGGCAACTACCACTGCGCCTGGCTCGACACCCCCTACTGGTTCAACCACCAGGGGACTATCTACGCCGACCGTTCCACTGACGGCGGGGTATCCTTTGGATCGGACGTTCCCGCCGTCACCTTCTGGGCTGTGCCGCAGATGTTGACCGACACTGCCGGACAGGCGACCTATGCGGCGATGAGTTATCCGTCCATCGAAGTCGATGAATCCAACAGCAGCCACGTCTGCGCCGTCTATGCTGCGGATCCGGATGACGGTCCCGCGGTCGAAACCCGCCTTGATGTGGGCGACTTCCCGGCAGGAACCGCAGATGCTGCAACCCTGCATCCTTTCTCCGGTGCCACCACGATGAGCTGCAGCAACGGCTACGTCTACACCGTCTGGGTCGACTACCGTACGAGTCCGGAATCCGTGCACTTCAACCGATCGACTACCGGCATCGCGCCTTGGGCCGGGCCGGAGATCATGTTGAGTTCTCAGCCCGCCAACCAGCGCATGGGCTCGAAGAACGCGAACATTGCCAGCGACGGCAACAACGTCTACGTCGTTTGGGATGAACACGTGGGTGTTGACTTCATCCACCAGATCTACTTCAACGCCTCGTACAACAACGGGGCAACCTGGTTTGCTCAGGCGATCAATATCGATACCGAGCAGCAGATCTACGGCGCCAACCAGCCAGTGGTCGCCTGCTCGGGAAACAACGTCAGCGCGACCTGGCTCACGGCCAGAGGCCAGACCGGTCCTTGGGAGATCAGTTTCAGCCGATCCACCAACGGCGGAGCCACCTGGCTTGCGAATCAGCTGACGCTGGCAACCAGCAGTGTGATCATGGATCGTCCCGACATCGCTCAGGCGGGAAACTACGTGTATGTGGTCTGGGCGCAAGCTGCCGGAACAGGCTCGGAGATCTGGTCCTGCCGCTCGACCGACTACGGCGCGACCTGGACCAGTCCTCAGAGGCTGGATAGTGGTGCCGCTGGTACGATCCGCTATGCAGCCAAGGTGGTGGCGGATGGCACCTACGCCCATGTCGTCTGGGATGACAAACGGGTCAACAGTATCGAGAACCCGTACGTTCGCAGCACGTCCAATGCAGGAGCTACCTGGTTCCCCGAGCAGCGGATCAACACTGGCTTCGCGGCCGGCATGAGCCGGGATGATTGCCCGCAGCTCGCCTGCAGCGGAGCCTTCGTCTACGCGGTCTACACCAGTGATCGTCTGGGGCTCAACACGGTTTGCGATATCTACTTCAACGTCTCTTCCGACGGCGGAGTCTCCTGGATGCCGGTCGACATCCCGATCAGCCACGGTGGTCCGATCAGCAGCGGCGTCGGAACAAGTCGCGAGGTCTACCCGCGCATCAGTGTGTATGACTATGGGACGGATGAGTACGTCTATGCCACCTGGCAGAGCAATCGCAACGACCTGGCCGGTGTCGGAAACTGGGACATCTACGCCACCTACTCCAACAACTGGGGCCAGAACTGGATGGCATATGATCACCGGATCGACGTGGGTGCCCAGCCGGGCATGGCGCACGCCGAGCTTCCACACATCGCCAGCGATTGGACCGGGCCCTACTACGTGTGGCTCGATAACCGCAACGGCCAGACCGACGTCTACGCGAACCAGTACCGTACCGGTCCGGATGAAGCCGACATCCAGTTCATCGAATCACTTGACGGTGGCATCACCTGGAGCGCTCCGCTGCGGGTCAATGATGACCCAGGAACGAACGACCAGAGCCACCCCTGGATCGACATCAAGCCGAACGGTGTGATCGACGTCTGTTGGTATGACAAGCGCAACTGCCCGACCGATGTGCTCCCCGAAGTCTTCCGCGCGGTCATGCTGCCCGGTACCGGGGCGTTTCAAGCCAACCAGGTCGTGTCGAACCAGCAGGTTCCGGTTCCGGCTACGCTCTTTGGCATGGGTGACTACACCGGGCTGGATGTCGATGCCCTTGACGCCCACGTGGTCTGGACCGACGGCCGCTTCGTGACTGATGGCCAGCAGGGCGATGCTTACTACGACTCCTTCGTGAACCCGGTGCCGCCGGCGCAGAAGGCGTGTTGCTTCCCGGGTGGCTCCTGCCTGGTGATGAACGCGAGCGCCTGCGCTGCGGCAGGTGGAGACTTCCTCGAAGACTACGATACGTGTGATCCGAACCCCTGTCCGTACGACGAACCCCGTGTGTGCTGCTTCGGCGAGGATTGTACGCTCGTGCTCAGCGAGATGGACTGCCTGGCCGCGGGGGGTGATTTCCACGGTGACCTGCTCACCTGCGCCGACAATCCGTGTGCGACACGTTATCCGCATGCCGATCACAACATCGGCAACTGCACGTTGACGATCACCGAACAGGGCATTCTGGGCTTCATGGACCACACCCAGACCGAGGGCTCGGGGTTCATCTATCCGCAGGACGGGCTGAACCAGCTCTTCATCGGCGGACCGTGGGGCAGTTCCGATCCGACCTATGTCGCCAACCGCGATTACGACACCGATCCCGAGCGGGAATGGGTCGTCTCGACCGATCCGGACGGCCGGGTCTGGGTTGAGGATGACGTCTTCGCGCATCAGGATATCCACGCGATCTTCACCGATGAAGGCGCCGCCGCCTCGATGGGTCTGGCGGTGCGGCAAACTTCGTGGGCCTGGAGTTCGCCGCAGGTGGCCGATGACTTCGTGATTGTCCAATACCAGATCACGAACACCGGCCCGGCTCCGATCGAGGACTTCTACTACGGTCTGTTCCTCGACTTCGATATGGGTGAAGACGGCCTCGACGACGAGGGCGCCGTGGATGCCGGCCGCAATCTGGTCTACATGAAGGATACCAGTGGCCTGCACCTGGGGCTCACCGTGATCGAGCAGAGCCGCTCTGTTCCGGTCGCCAACCTGGCCCTCGTGTACAACCCAGACATGGTCTGGCCGAATCAGTATGTGCTCGACTCTGACAAGTATGCGTTCCTCACCGCGACCGACTCAGCCCACACGATCTCCGAGTCGTTCGAAGAGAATGACTACGGCGTGGTCGCTTCGGCGGGCCCGATGACGATCGGAAGCGGAGAGAGCGAAACCGTGACCTTTGCGGTGATCGGCGCAGGCTCCCTCGAAGAGCTCGAGCAGAATGCACTCGTTGCGCAGATGATCATGGACTACGGATGGGCCGATGCCGATCCGGGGGCAGACGACTCGTTCGGCACGGTGAAGGTGACGCAGCTTCTGCCCTGTCGCCCCAATCCGTTCCAGGATCAGACCACCTTGTTCTTTGATCTCGGTCAATCCGGCGAGGTGTCCTTGCAGGTCTTCGATGTCAACGGCCGCCAGGTGCGCAACCTGCTGGACGGCTGGCAGAACGCCGGACGCCATCCGGTCGCCTGGCAGGGCGAAGACAATGCGGGACGCAAGCTGGGCCAGGGGGTCTACTACCTGAGACTGGTCACGCGGGATACGACCGACAGTAAACAGATTGTGCTCATGCGATAAACCCCACACTCGAGACCAGCAGCCCATCGGGGCACAGCGTTGGGCTGCTGGAAACGAGACATGGCACGGAGAGGCCGCCCCGGGGGGGGCGGCTTCTTCGGACTATGGGGATTTCACTGGACGCGGCCACCAGAGCCAAGCACTCTTCCCGCCATGGCACTGATCGAGATCGTCCTTCCCGTCTTCCTGGTGATCGGACTCGGCTTGGCCCTCAGGACCCTGGGGATCATTACGGACGCCACCAACGCATCACTCTCTAGACTGGTCTTCTACGTTGCCTCGCCCTGTCTGCTTCTGCGCAGCATCTCGCAGGCCCAGCTGGATTGGCAGCAGTCGGCCACGATGCTCGGCGTGGTCGCGGGGATCACCGTGGGCGCGGCACTGGTGATCTACGCGCTGGTTCGTCCGATGTCACCCGACCGGCGAGGCGTGTTCGCCCAAGGGGCCATTCGCAGTAACACCGTTTTTGTCGGCCTGCCGGTGGTCTTGAATGCGTTCGGTGAGGCGGGGCTTGCGACCGCGGGAATCTTGATCGCCCTCATGGTGGTCCTCGAGAATCCTCTATCGGTGCTGCTGCTCACCCTCCCCCATCAGCGGCGGAGCGCACGGGAGCTCAGACTGTGGTTGGCGACCGGTCTGCGGGTTCTGCTGAATCCGCTCGTGTTGGGTGCCGGAGGCGGGATCTTGCTCTCCGTGTTCTCGCTGGACCTGCCGACAAGCCTGGGGCGCAGCCTGGAGCTCGTGGGGCAAACGGCAGCCCCGCTTGGGCTGTTGTGTGTGGGCTCGGGTCTCGATTTCGGGCGGCTGCGTGCCGAGCTTCGGGCCACGTCCTGGGCCGCATGGGTCAAACTCGTGGTCTACCCCGCTTTGATTCTCTTTGCGTTGCAGGCCGCGGGCCTACGCGGGATGGCCCTGAACGTCACGGTGGTCATCTGTGCATGTCCCACGGCCGTCATCAGCTACATCATGGCGCGCGAGCTGCGCGGGAGTGCGCACCTGGCCTCCTCGATTGTGATCGGGACGACACTGGCGTCGCTGGTTACGTTAGTCGTGTGGCTCTTGATCCTCGGTGTGGGATAGCGGACCGCGTTTGACATCCCGCCCCAAAATCCCGACAATCTATGATCATGAGCAAGCGCGACCAGCAGGATTTCCGATTCCTCGTCGAGGCCGCCAATGACATCGTCGGTGTGATCTCGAAGGACGGCAAGTTCCTCTACATCAATCAGCGGGGCTATGATCTGACCGGGTATGGCGAGGAAGATCTCGGCACCCTCTCTCTCTCCTCTTTCACGCCGGCGGACCAAGAAGAGCGCGTGCACGCATACCTCGCCGCGAGAAATGCCGGTCAGCCCGCACCCGAGAGGTACGAGACCACGATCATCAACCGCGACGGCCAGCGAATCCCGGTTGAGATTTCCGTCGCTCAAGCCACGTGGGACGGGCAACCCGCCTACTCGGCCATTCTGCGGAACATCACGGAGCGCACGGAGGCCCACCGAGATCTCCGCCGGCGCGATGAGGTGATGGCGGCCATCACCTTTGCGACGGATGCTTTCTTGCATGCCGATGCGTGGGAAGATCTCATCGGCGATGCTTTGGCGAAGCTTGGCGCCGCGATGGACCTCGGTCGCGTTTCGCTCGGCGAAGCGCGTATGGATCCGGATCGCGGCCAGATCATCAAGCCAATCCACTACTGGGCCGATGCCTCCTTCAACGATCACGGCGAGGAGGGTGCCCCAGGGACCTTGCCGATTCCATTCGCCAACATCGAACCCTTCGTCCGCCTGATGCAGGCTGGACAGGTCGTCCACACGGATGCCCGACGCCTCATCGGCCCCATTGCCGAGATCCTCGACCCATTGGACATCGGATCCTTCCTGGTCGCGCCCATCCTGGTGGGATCGGAGATGTGGGGGTGTCTCTCGATAGGCGACCGCGCCGCCGGGCGCTCATGGTCGGCTCTGGAGATCGACGCCATTCAGATCGCCGCCGACATCTTCGGCGCCCTTGTTCGTCGCCGACGGACGGAAAAGGCACTGGTGGAGAGCGAGGCAATGTACCGGAACCTCGTTGAGGTCCCCAACCTCTCAATCGTCACGATCGACCGAGACGGCATCTTTCGCTTCGCCAACAGCGCCGCGGCCGCCAGACTGGGAGTCAACTCCGCACAGATCATCGGAAAGACCGTCTGGGACTTCTTCCCCAAGGAGTATGCCGATCGGCACGTCCAGGAACTCAGGCACGCTCTGGACAGCAGGAACCTCACAGTGTTCGAGACGCACACTTCGCTGCAAGGTCGCATGATCTGGCGCGAGATGCACCTTCAGCCGCTCATCGAAACCGATGGATCCTGCAATCGGGCCATGGTCATCGCGAGCGATATCAGCGAGCGAAAGGCGGCGGCGGAAGCGATCCTATCCTACCAGGAACGTTTGCGGTCGCTGACTTCCGACCTCTTGTTGACTGAGCAACGCGAACGCAGACGGATTGCGGGCGAGATTCACGACCGCATCGGCCAAGCGCTGGCGATCTCCAAAATGAGGCTCGGGGCGTTGCTCCATGACATCGCCTCGGAGCAAACGCATCTCGCCCTCGAGGAGGTGCGCGTCCTGATCGACCAGACCATTCAGGACACGCGAACCCTCACCTTTGACCTCAGCCCTCCCGTGCTTCACGAACTCGGCCTGGCGCCCGCGCTCGAGTGGTTGGTCGATCGACTTGGCGACGAACATGGAATCGACGCAACCTTCCAGGACGCTGGCGATGTTCGGGAACTCGGAGACGAATACCGGATCCTGCTGTTTCAATCGGTGCAGGAGTTGCTGGCAAACACGGCGAAGCACGCGCAGGCGAGGTGGGTCGAGGTCTCGATCCGGCGAGAGGGCGGCGACATTGTTGTTGAGACAAAGGACGATGGGATCGGGTTCGATGTGGCCGAGATCAGTGCTACCGACGGCACGACGGCCGGTTTTGGGCTGTTCAGTATTCGTGAACGTCTAAGCCTCCTTGGTGGTCAACTCGACATGCACTCGCGGCCCGGCCACGGCAGCCAAATGGTTCTCAGGGTGCCGCACCAAACGGGCACGAGCCCATGTAAGGATGGGACGAAATGACCAGAGAAGTTCTCGTCGCCGATGATCACAAGATCATGCGCGAAGGCCTGTGTGCCCTCATCGAAAAACAGCCCGGCATGACGGTCGTCGGAGAAGCAAGAGACGGTCGAGCAGCCGTCGAGCTGACCCAGCAACTTCGCCCCGACGTGGTGATCATGGACGTCACCATGCCGGAGCTGAACGGCATCGAGGCTACCCGCCAGATCGTCACCGACCTGCCGGAAACGCGTATCGTGGCCCTTTCGATTCACTCCGACCGGCGATTCGTGTCCCAGATGTTCAAAGCCGGTGCCCGGGGATATTTGCTGAAGGACTGCGCTTTTGAGGAGCTGATCCGCGCCATTGAAGCGGTCGTCGGGGATCAGGTCTATGTCAGCCCGGCGATTGCCGGCGTCGTGGTGGAGGAGTTCGTCAGCACTCGAACGAAGCAGGATGGGCCCCACCCCTCCTTGACCGCGCGGGAGCGGGAGGTCCTCCAGCTGATCGCCGAGGGCAGGAGCACCAAACAGATCGCCGCCTCCCTCCATGTAAGCGTCAAGACCATCGAGTCCCACCGGCGGCAGATTCTGACAAAACTGAGACTTACGAGCGTGGCTGAACTGACGAGGTATGCGATCCGCGAGGGCCTGACGCCCCTTTGATCCCCGAAACGTACCCGTCAGGGTTTCCGACCCCTGGACTAGGGAATCCCCTATAGCCCACAGTCTTCCGAAGTTTCACCATTACAGGGTAGGAAACATCTTCGTACCTGTTGAAAGCTGGAGGATCCAACCAGAGGGTCAGGACGAAGACCGCTGCGGCTCTAGGACGTGGGCCGACGGGCTTTTTTGAGCGAGCGACCGCCTTCTTTTCGAGCCCATAGTGTCGACGGGACTGTGCACGGCCGGCGGACCTCAGGGTCGCAGCGTTTCCTGCACCCCAAGCAGCTTTCTCTGCGTGCTCCCCCTTTCCTGCAACGCTACGATTCCCTCACGCGTCTCCATTGTAGAGGCCCCCGAAGCGGTCGCGGGGCCGGCAAGCCACCCTTGGAAGAACGGAACATGCGACACGAGGAACTGACGCCGGAATGGCGACGTCTGCTGGAGCTTCTCGATCCCATCCACGATGAGACCCGCGCGCTGGCCAGGCGCCTGGCTCCATCTCTGGCTGATGGTGACGATCTGTTCCAGGACGCACTCCTTCGTGCGTTCGATCGGTTGGCCACCCTTCGAGACGAAGCAAGATTCCTCGCCTGGTTCATCGCTGTTCTTCTGTCGGTGCACCGGTCACGCAGCCGCCGGGCATTCTGGCGGCGCCTTCTGTCTCTGGATTCGAAGCGCGCTGAAGGCCTCGAACCGGTGGGCGAAGATGGCAATGATCGCGCCGACGAAACGCTGCGTTCACAGCGTGCCGCCCGCGGCAGAGAACGCCTTCGTCGCTACTATGAGCGTCTGGGATTCGGCGACCACTCGGGAGGGCCGGTCCGCCGGCGACGGCGTCCGGTCCAACGACCTGCGGGTCTCATCTTCGCCACCGGCCTCAAACGCGAGGTGGGGCTCCCTCCGAGAGGAGAATCGAAATGAAAGACAATGACCATAGACGGGATCTCGACGCACTCCGCGCGGTGAGCCGGCGAGACCTGCCCACGCGGGCGGACTCGTCCCGGGCATTGCAGGCGATGCTGAAAGATCGCGCCGATCGTAGAGGAGGTTTGCTGATGACGACGTTGGGCAAGACACGAGGGCGCCGTTGGGTGTCCACCACGCTTGCGCCTGTAGCCGCCATCATCGCGCTATTCTTCATCCCCGTATCCTACGACGTGGTCGTCGGGCACGAAGTGTCACTCGACCTTCACGGCGCTTCGCTGGATCAGGTTCAGGCTCAATCGTATGCCACCGAATTGGGCTCGGCGGTGGGGAGCGATGACGTTGCGGTCCGGCAGGTAATGTTCAGTGGGCCCTCCAATGGGTCACACTATACAGTGTCGGCGCGCGTCAAGGATCGGACCCGTGGCCGGGTTGAACAGGTCGCCGCCGACTTCGCCGCCGACCTGATGCAACGCGGCGTTCAAACCAACACCAACGTTCGGCAGCTGATCGAACGGGTGACGGGAAGCGTCTGTACCGCAGCGGCCAGCTCGATGGCCGAGATCTGGATCGAGACGGAGGGTCGGTCGTCGGACGAGATTCTGAACGACATCCAATCCCAGCTGAGCGATGCAGGTCTGGAGGACGCGGACGTCTTCGTCGATACGGAGAACGGCTGCTGCCAGATCTCGATTCAGGTTCCCGAGTCTCACGAAGGAGACCTGCCCGAGCTTCGGTGCCGGGATGCGGAAGGTGAGACCTGCCAGACGGTGGCGATCAACGCTGAGCGTACCGCCGAGATGACGGATGAAGACCTCATCGCCGAAATCGAGCGGCAGCTCGCCGAGCAGGGGCTCTCGGGGACGGTCACGATCGACTCCGAGGGCCGTGTGCACGTCGAAGCGGGCGGAGGGTGTCAGTAGGGGCCAGCCGAGCCATCCTGCTCCCCACGACCCCGGTCCGAGATCATGAGGCCGGGGTCGTCCCATATCCTAACTATGTGCATCAATGCTACTTGCGCCCCGCCTCCCCGATCGGACCTTCCCCGCGACATTCCACCGAACCCCAGCACTTGCGCCTCCGTATGAAAGGCCGACAATGGGGGACGCAGGCTGAGGGTGGAGAGGGAAACGGTGAGATCGGACGAAGAACTCGTTGCCCTGTGTAGACAGGGGGATGGCCGGGCCTGGGAGGCGCTCATCAGGCGGCACCAGGATCGGATTCTCAATCTGGCCTATCAGTTCACGGGCAACCGCGAGGAAGCTCGGGACCTGGCCCAGGAGATCTTCGTGCGCCTCTACCGCAAGCTCAACCAGTACCAGGAGGACCGCACGTTTCGGACCTGGTTCAACAGCCTGGCGAGAAACCTCTGCATCGACCGCTACCGCCAACGCAAACGCGACCGCGTCGTGGTCGGAACCCCGGTAGAAGAGTTCCCCCATCTGGCGGCGAGAACCGAACCGGTCGACCGGCGGGTGATCAAGCGAGAGCAAAAAGAG
>CAZTDY010000005.1:0-135035 GCA_964612295.1 uncultured bacterium
TATGAGACCATCGCCACGCGTTCGGCTTTGCAGAATCACGCAACGCGATTTAGAGTAGCAGCGTTCGGGTAGGCTTGGCGGTGGGAGCGAAGACACGCCCCATTCGCTCCCACCATTTCACCGATGAAGGAATTGAGAATGAGGAGGGAACATGAGATCGGCGTTTGTATTTCTATTCCTCCTGGGCATTGCATTGTCGGCGCACGCCTCGGAGTCAGCCTACTTCTCTATCAATGTCGAAGGAGAAGTCCCACATCCCAATTATCCCGCGCCAGGATTCATCAGGACGACGCTGGACAGTCTATGCTGGATTGTTGGCACCCTGGAACCTGAGCCAACCGATTCGACCGAGTGGATCGGTGAGTGCGGGGAAGGTCTCGCCGGAGCAACTGCACTATTTCCAGCTTCAGGAGCAGCTCCAGAAGGTCCGTCATGTGCGCGGGCTCGTGGAGGATCGGCTTGAGCGGGCATTCTCTTCGTACCAACGAGAGAAACCTACTCCGGCCACAGATGTGTTCCATTGCCTGGTATGTGCCGGCGGCAGCGAGGGGCAGCGATCCATGGCGGAGCGGACGTTTGCAGCCGAGGACATGGCAACGGATTTCAAGGACGCTGTTCGCCAGTCCCAACCCATCGGCGACCGCGTGGAGAATGGTCTGCTCAGCTTGGTGGGGGAAGCCTCGCTGCTCCACCTGCTGCGGGATGACTCTGCGCTAGAGTATCGAGATGGCGTGGAGCTGACCATCTGTCCGATCGGCCGCCGGCCCTGGTCGGATGACGATGATGATCCGATGATCCTGGTTCAGCGGTGGCTACGCCGCCTACTCGGCTGTGGGCTGCCCGTGGAGATCTCCAAGAACGACGATCGTGGGCCGATACGGGTGAAAGGACTGGCGGCGCAATCGCTCATTACCGCGATGGGGGGAACCCATCTGCTGCTCTGGGGATCTGCCGGCTTCACGCCGATTCGCATCGAAACCGAGGAAGGGCCCTCGACCGCATCAACCCCTCCCAACAATGGCCCCCTAAGCCACCCTGTCAGCTATGTGTTCAACTGGGAGGAGCGGGGTAGAGAACTCCTGAGTCCGGTGGCCGATCTGCGTACCGGCTCTGTGTTGGTCAATCGGGATCCCTCCTACCTGCAGCGGCGAGTGTTCCTCCTGACTGCACTCGCAGTTCCGCCGGTGTTCCTTTCGGGGGAGGGGGTATGAAGACCGTCCGTCTACCGATCCTCCTCCACGAGACGGCCGGGTTCCACACGGCCGTGCTGGTGGAAGACCATGAAGACCTCGCCGCCTATGGATCAACGGAGTCCCAGGCTCTGAATCGACTACAGAAGTACTGTACATGGCGTGCGCGAACGGACTGGAAGTGGCTGGATAGCGACCTTGAGGATCCCAAGTTGGTGACCTTTGCAGTTCGCGTACACACAACATACCGGGAAGGGATTCGACTCTTTCCTGCCAAGGAACCCATCACCCTCCAAGTTCCCTGCGTGTATGGAAAACACGCAAACGGTCTCGGATTCTGTTCGTTGCCAACCCTCGGGATCCGATTCTCCTATTTTCCGGAACGAGGGGCGCTGCGACGATTGGTGACCAGCTATGTCACGGAGAATCTCAAAGGTCTCACGCCACAGGAGGCCGCCCCGTTTCTCGGCCCAGATCGCGCCCGATTGGATACGCTTGTCGTGCGCGGGGAGTTCCGAGGTCGACCCGCGACTGATGATGATCAGCCCACGCTCACTGCCGTAGCTGAACCGCTGTTGCGTCGTGCCAGGGGAAGACGTCGCGGTGGTGTCTGGGAACGCGATCCGTTGATCGAGCAAGTGGCGTCACTTCTGCAGCGGGAACGATGCAGCGTCCTTCTTGTGGGCGACGGTGGTGTGGGCAAGACGACCATCCTCACGGAAGCTGCCGGCTTGCTCATCTCGCGCCTGAAGAAGGATGGTCACACCGAAACCGAGAGCGGAAGACTGTTTTGGACGACAAATGCCGGGCGCCTCATTGCCGGTATGCGCTACCTTGGTCAGTGGCAAGAGCGCTGCGAGACGATCATCGAGGAACTCTCGCAACTGGATGGTCTGCTATGCATTGAGAACCTCCTGGACTTGGCACGGGCGGGGGGGCGAGAACCGCGCGATAGCATCGCCGCCTTTCTCCACCACTACATCGAGCGAGGTGAATTGCGCTTGATCGCGGAGGCGACGCCGGCAGAGCTGGAGGCCGTGCGCCGATTGCTACCGGGGTTGAGCGACTCCTTCCACACCGTTCGAATTCCAGCTCTTGAGCCCGACGAGTCCATGCGGGTGCTTGGACAGATCGCGCTGACCGGTCAGCGCAGCCACCGGATCCAGTGGGATGGCACGCTGCCCCAGGTCATCCAAGCCCTCTTCAGCCGCTACGCATCCTACGGTGCCTTTCCAGGCAAGAGCAGCGAGTTCATGGTGAAACTCATCAATGAGGTGCGCCGGAAGTCGGTGAAGAGACTGACGGCCGATCATGTCTATCGCATGTTCTCTCGCGACACGGGCCTCCCGGAGTCGATTCTCAGGGCGGATCAAACGCTCAATCCTGCGGATGTCCTCGAGAGCTTCCGAGCGCAGGTGATCGGCCAGGAAGCAGCGTGTCAGGCTGCCGCCGATCTCGTCACCGTCTTCAAGGCGGGGCTCAACGATCCTGGTCGCCCCATTGGGACGTTCCTCTTCTGTGGGCCCACGGGTGTGGGCAAGACCGAGATGGCCAAAGCTATGGCCCGCTACTTCTTCGGGCAGGGGCAGAAGGGCGAGCGCATGGTGCGCCTGGATATGAGCGAACTCTCCGGCCCCCTGGCGGGGGAGCGACTGATCGGAAGCCTCAGTGGGGAGCCGAGTGAGTTCATCCGGCAGATGCGGGCTGAGCCGTTCTCCATCGTGCTCTTCGACGAAATCGAGAAGGCCGCTCCTGAGGCGTTCGACGTCTTGCTCAGTGTTCTTGACGAAGGCCGCCTGGCCGATCCCTACGGGCGGGTCACTTCCTTCCGGAGCGCCATCATCATCATGACGTCTAATATCGGGGCTGACACTCATCGCCCGGTCGGGTTCCACGAGGCCGGAACCGAGTCCTACGGTGGAGAAGTTCAGGCCTTCTTCAGGCCGGAGTTCGTCAACCGCATCGATCACATTGTGACCTTCAGCCCTCTAAGCCGGGCGGCAATTCGAGCCATCGCCCAAAAGGAGCTTCAGGAGGTTGTGAAGAGGGAAGGCCTGGCCGCCCGAGGCTTGCGCCTGAAGTGGAACGAAGACCTGGTGGATCTTCTGTGCTCCAAAGGTTATGACGAACGCTACGGGGCTCGTCCGCTGCTTCGGGCGATCGACAGCATTGTGGTGACACCGCTCTCACGGCTGCTGGTTGACGACCCGGAGTTGTGCGATTGTACGCTGGTCGTGAGCAGAAGATCGGACAGTCTGGCGGCCTTTGATCTCGAATGAGGCTCGGGTGGACGAGTTATCACCCTCAGCACGTGGCGCACTCTCGAAAACCTGCGAGGGTTCAGAGCAAGTGTGTGGTGGGCCCATGCTATGAATCAACACGAGAAGTTGCATACGCACGGGAATGGCGCCGATGGACGGAAGGGTAGTCACGTGTCTAAGCCGAATCACAGGGCGGAATCCAGGCTGTTCCTCTGCCTCGACGATTTGCAGACAGCAGTTCGTCAGGGAGAGCGCTTCAGCTACGTCCTCTTCAGAGGACATCGTTCTCGCCGAGGCAGTGCGATCGGCCCGGAGTGCCTGTCCCAGTGGTATCATGCGGAATTCGTGGTGGATGATGTACCATACCCTACTGCCGAACACTTCATAATGGCGGAGAAGGCGCGATTGTTCGGAGATGCGGAATCGGAGAGGGCGATCCTCAGCGCCACGTCGCCGGCTGCAGCCAAGCGATTGGGGAGGCAGGTGCGGGGTTTCAAGGAAGATCTCTGGCTGCGCCAACGCTTCGGCATCGCGGTGAGAGGTAATCGCGCGAAGTTTGGTCAGAATGGGGGACCGAAGAGATTTCTTCGCTCGACAGGCTCGAAGATCCTGGCCGAGGCCAGTCCTCACGACCGGATCTGGGGTATCGGACTTGGGCCGGGTGACCCCGGCGCGAAACACCCCCGCAAGTGGAAAGGTCTCAACCTGCTCGGTTTTGTGCTGATGCAAGTCAGACACGATCTTTGAGCATGGGCCGGAGACCATAGTGACGGGAACATGGCGACGTGGCTCACCGCACTGACGTTCCGAATTTCCTGAAAACCCCGCCCCTTTCATCCCAAGACTACAACCATGTGCCCATGCGCCCGTGACGATTTGGAGATCGCGACTTGATCGTGGCACATCACTTGCACAAAAGGGCGCCAGTGACAATTTGGCTCTGCTACCAGTCCAGCGGCGGCTGCAGGCAGTCCGAAACAGGGGACACCCTGCCGAGGATGGGTTCCGAATGTCGTCCCGTGTCTGGTTTCTAACCTGGGGTGGGGCACCATACAGAATGCCGAAAGGCGGCGCGGACAGTAAATCCGTTGGGGGTTCGATTCCCCTCCTCTGTTCCAACCAAGAGGTCCCTGGGGTGAACGGGGAAGAGCCTTCACCAGGCCGGGGTCCGATGCTCGGTTGCCGCGATCTGGGGGATCAGTGCCGCAGCTGCGCAAAGCGACCGCCGATCGGCGGCCGCGATGCACACTGCGCGGATTGATCGCTGGATTCGCCGCTTCCAGGCGGGAGACCACACCCAAGCGCCTTGCAGCGTGAGGATGCCGGTCATGCGCACCATCTCGATTCGCGGGAGGGCCTTGAGTCTCCCGGAAAGCGAGAAGAGTCCGCATGACCTCAATCACGCTCCGCGCGACAGGTGAGGCAAGAGGTGACTGGATCTTCCCCGGGATCCCGAAGGGTGTGGTGCAGTGGTGATCCAGGAGATGAGCGTGGACGAGGACGATCAACGCCGGAAAGGAGAGATAGGATGTTCTTCCGAAAGAAGTTTACGATTCCCAAGGACAGTTGTGGATTTCAGTTCGAAAAGGAGGAGTTCGTAGGGCTGCTGGAATCGGGCGATCACATGATCCGCACCTGGCGGCGCAGCCCGCGCGTTGAGCTCTCCTCGATGGCTTCCCCGTGGGTGTCGGACGTCGACCTGGAACAGGTTGTTCGCGCCGGAGCCTTCGATGAAAGAGTGCAAGTGCTGGACTTGAACGACTTCGAGCGCGGACTAGCCTGGGTGGACGGCCGCTTCGACCGTTTCCTGGGCCCCGGGCTGCACGCCGTTTGGACCAATGTGCGCGATGTGCGGGTTGAACGCATCGACGCGCGTCTTCTGCGGCTTGCGCGCGATGATCTGGCGCTGCTGCTGAACGCGGCGGGTGCGGATGAGTTCCTTCAGAGCTTCCCTGTCCCGGAGAACTGGGTGGGGCTGCTGCATGTGAACGGCCAGTTCCGGGAAGTGCTGGACACTGGTCAGCACGTCTTCTGGAAGGGACTCGCCAAACTGGAGGTCGAGCAAGTCTCGTTCAAGGAGTTCCAGCTCGACGTGTCCGGGCAGGACATCATGACCCGCGACAAGGTCACCCTGCGGGTGAATGCCGTGGTGACCGCGCGTGTTGATGATCCTAGGAAGTCCGTTGCAGTCAGTGAGGATGGACGGCAGGCGCTCTACAGAGAGGCTCAGCTCGCTCTGCGCACCGTCGTGGGCGGCCGGACCCTCGATGAGTTCCTGCAGGACAAGGAGCAGGTCGCGAACGAGTGGCGCCAATCGCTCGAGTCTGCGGCCGAGGCACTCGGGCTCGCATTGCGCTCAGTCGGTGTCCGCGATGTCATCCTGCCGGGTGACATGAGGGAATTGCTGAACAAGGTCACCGAGGCGGCCAAGGCGGCCGAGGCCAACTTCATCTCCCGGCGGGAGGAAACTGCTGCGATGAGGAGTCAGGCCAACACTGCCCGGCTGTTGGAGAACAACCCAACGCTGATGCGTCTCCGCGAGCTGGAGTCTCTTGAGCGAATCGCCAAGGAGTCCAACCTGCAGCTCGTCCTGGGCGAACAGGGGTTAGTGGAGCGGATCAGCAAGCTGCTGTAGACTGGGCCCGGACCGAGGGCTGCCTGCGCCGTGATTGGGGCAGGTGGCCCCGGTCTGAGGCCGGCTCCGTTGATGTCACGAGCCACATGGAGTGACCTGCGTGGTCCGCGCGACCGCGCTGTGTTGACGGATGGAAACCGCGAGGAGGTGAGGGATGCTCGACCGAGAGCTTACCAGGGCGCCGATGAGAACAAGAACTCTCATCGTAGTGCTCCTCGCCTTGCTGCCTTTGGGTGGAGTGCTCCGCGCGCAGGATGATCGCCCGCACGCGGCTACCTATACCCACGCGCTCTCGACCGCACGGCAGATGAGGGATACATTGCGCAGTCGTCTCGCGCAGGCTGAAACTGATTCCGCGCGAGCAGCGATTGAGGAGGAAGCAGGCAACCAGCTGACGTCAATCGTCTGCGAGATTCTGCTGCCGGCATGGATCGATACCCCGTGGAGTTTCGATGGGATGACGGTTCAACCGGGCGAAGGCACCATCGCCTGCGGCTACTTTGTGACGACCCTTCTGAGGGACGCGGGATGTGCCCTGGATCGTATCAGACTGGCGCAGGTTCCGTCTGAGACGATGATCCGGGAACTGCTGGCACCGGAATCCATCCAGCGGTTCAGCGACACGCCGATTGATCGGTTCCTGCGATCGGTGCTTGAGTCGGGGCCTGGGCTCTTCATTGTCGGACTGGATTGCCACGTGGGGTTCATCCGGTGCGATGGCAGCAACGTGCGATTCGTCCATTCATCCTACATGTCGCCCTGGCGTGTTGTGGATGAACCGGCGCGCCAGTCGAGAATCCTGGCCGGGTCTCGGTATCGCGTTCTCGGGAAGCTGGCCAATGACGAGGTATTCCTGAACTCATGGCTCGTGGCTGAATCCGTACCTGCTGCACCCAGGTAGGAGGGATGTCAGTGACAGCAGGGAGGACTCAACGTGTCAGCTCACGACCGAATCGCAGACGTTCTCGCTTCAATTGAGAACTACGAAGACGTCCGCATCCTCTACGCCTGTGAGTCCGGGAGTCGTGGTTGGGGCTATCCGTCAAAGGACAGTGACTATGACGTCCGCTTTGTCTATGCCAAGCCTCTGGATTGGTATCTCGCGGTTGAGCTCGACCGCCAGTCCGATGTCATAGAACGAGGCGTGACCGGTGACCTGGATGTGAGCGGTTGGGATTTGAAGAAGACGCTGTTCTTGCTTGCGAAGTCGAATCCCCCGCTCCTCGAGTGGCTCAGCTCACCCATCGTCTACCATGATCGGGACGCGTTCGGAGCCCGCCTTCTCGAGTTGGCAAGCCAGACCTTCTCGGCGAAGGCCTCAGCCTACCACTACGGGCGAATGGCCAAGCAGAACCACGACCGGCTCCGGCGTGACCCCAACTGCTCTGCCAAGTTGCTCCTCTACATTCTCCGGCCTCTCTTCGCGCTTCGCTGGCTGGCGGAGCGAAGGGCCATCGTGCCCATGTCATTCGACACAATGGTGGAGAGTTGCTCTGATGATGAATCGGTCAAGACCGCCATCCGGGACCTTGTTGACAGGAAGCGATCAGGCGACGAAGGGGATCGAGCGAGAGACCATACCCGGATTCTTGAATTCATCGATCAGGAGATTGAACGAGTCGACGAGGCAATCACATCCCACGACGGTCAGCCCGCGGGTTTCGAGGCTGTGAACCGGTTCTTCAGGAGCGAGCTGCAGCGCGTGTGGGCCTGAGATCGCCGAAGCGTGGAAACGTTGGGCGCCAGCTACTCGCCATCCTCGGACATATCCCGCCGGTAGGCCTTCACCTCTTCACGAGCCAGATTCAACCCTTCAACGAGGTCGGAAATCACCCCATCCAATTGGGCCTCGTAGCAGCGGTCTAGGATTGGTCCGAAGTGTGGTCCTGGGGCCAGCCCAAGCTGGATCAGATGCCGACCCATGACGATGGGGACTGGGCCACACTGTTCGACCTCTAAGTCGCGAGCTTTCTCGATCAGCCATTCTCCCGCAGGGAACGTGTCAACCGTGCGTGGGGGCCGGCCACGCTGATCGGCCTTGGCGACGCGAACCAGCCGATCGATCCGCCCAACCCGCCTCGCCAGGCGCCGGATGGCAGGTGCCTGCGACTTGCTGTCGTACAGCTCGACCGGGCTCAGGTGATTCCTGACGAGGGGCACCACCTGTTCAGCAAGGTCGCTTTGTCTCGTCAGCCGGGCCAAGAAGCTGCGCGTGGGCTCCTCCCCGCGCCCCTCGTGCCCATGAGATCGATACCGACCGTTGGCGAACTCGGTCGTAGCAGGCTTGCCGAAGTCGTGGCACAGCACCGCGAAGCCGACCACCAAGTCCTCCCAGGCTTCGCCAACCCGCTCTTCGGCATAAGCGTTCAGACAGTGCAGGGTGTGATTCCAGACGTCGCCTTCGGGGTGCCAGCCTGGATCCTGTGGGCAGTCGATCAGTGCGGCCAGCTCCGGGAAGTAGTGTACCCAGCCGGTATCACGCAGGAAAGCAAGCCCCCTGGAGATGCGCACGCCCTTGAGGATGAGCTTGCGCCACTCTTCGAGAAGCCGCTCCGAAGGCAGCCCTTCAGGCTCGATTCCGCGGCACAGCTCAATGGTCTCCGCGGCGGCCTCCAAGTCGAAGCGCGCAGCAAACTGCATTCCCCGCAGAACACGTAACGGATCCTCGGCGAATTGATGGGACACGTGGCGCAGGATTCCCAATTCCAGATCGCGGCGTCCGTGATAGTGATCGATCACCTCGAAGGTGAGTGGATCAAATGCGATCGTGTTTATCGTGAAATCGCGCCGCGTAGCTGCCTCCGCCACGGTCATGTTGGGGTCCGAGAGGATCTGGAATCCGCGGTGGCCCCGCCCGGCTTTCGATTCTCTGCGGGGAATGGAAACGTCGATCTCGAGTCCTGACAGCTTCACGACGCCGAAGGACCTACCGACGAGATCCAACTTGAATTGCTGCTCCAATCCTGCGAGCAGGTCCTCCGCCGGGACGCCATAGGCCTCGATGTCGATATCGCGCGCTGCGTGGTTGAGGAGGGCGTCGCGAACGGAGCCGCCCACGATAAGGGCGCGGCCTCCGAGATCACGCGTCAATCGGCACACGGAGTCGACTGCCGCCTCGAGCGGCGGATCATCGAGTTTCAGTCTGAAGGGTGACGTATGTGTCATGGTCACGATGGCTCCTGCAGCATACGATCTGCATAGCCTAGCATTGCTGTCGGTTCTTGGTCCAACTCCGAAGCCGATTCTGACGAAAATGATGCGCGCCGGAGGGCAATACCGAAGGGTATGATTGCCACGCAGCCGATTGAGCGTTGGATGCAGAGGATGGTGTGATGTCGACGAGGAAGTTCATCATATTCGATCTCGAAGCCACCTGTTGGGAAAAGGGCTCCTGGCCCGACAGAATGGAGATCATCGAGATTGGGGCGGTGCGGGTCCGCGAGGATGACTGGAGCTGTGAGGACGAGTTCTCACGCTTCGTCCAACCTATTGGAGAACCGATCCTGAGTGACTTCTGCATGACGCTGACCGGCATCCGGCAGGAGGATGTGGATGAGGCGAAGTCCTTCCCCGAGGTTCTGAACGAGTTTCTTCGCTGGACGGGGACCGGGGAACAGGTCTGGATGTCGTGGGGAATGTACGATAGGCGACAGATCGAGCATGACTGTCGCCGGCATCGCATCGCTGTGCCTCAGATCCTTGAATCGCACATGAACCTGAAGGCCATCTTCACAGAGGTCACCGGGGTACGCAGAGCCGGGATGAAACGAGCCCTGCAGGTGCTGGGGCTGCCCTTGGAGGGGTCGCACCACCGCGGTCTGGATGACGCTCGAAACATCGTTGCAATCGGCAAGAAGGTGTGGCCTGAGTATCAGCGTGATGCTGAGTGATGTTCTGGGGACGAGAGACAGCTGGTTGAGGGGGGAGCCCTGCTATGGCACTCCGGGGCCGAGAACTACGAGCCGCAATCGCGCGAGAGACAGTGGAGATTCTCTTGCGGGGTCACTACGGATTGCCATCTGGTGATCGCGTTGAGATAGGCAGAGAACGGGATAGTTGCGTAGCAGACACACGCCACTTCAGGCCGGCGGAATTGAACCAGGTGTTGGCGCAAGCTAAAATGGCCTCAGCGGGTCATCAGCAGATGCTGGTGGAGGTCAGAGAGGAATCAACACTCTTGGCCGCGCAGTCCCTGTCGGTGGAATGCGACGAGGCGCGTATTGGCGTGCTGAACTTCGCCTCGGCAAGGCATCCGGGGGGCGGTTTCCTGAAGGGGGCCGACGCGCAAGAGGAGTCGTTGGCCCGAAGCTCGGGACTATACCTGAGTCTTCTAGAGTGTCGGACATATTACGACGGCCAACGAGGATCCCGGGATGGCCTGAACACGGATGACATGATCTGGTCGCCTGAATGCCCCGTGGTGCGCGATCATGACGGGACGTTGTTGGACCGGCCGTATCTCGTCGACTTCATCACGAGCACAGCGCCCAATGTTTCGTCGAGGGCTGCAAAGCGGCAGCCAGCGCCATCAGAGGTGCTTGAGGCGCTGAAGCTGCGGATCGGCAAGATTCTGGCTCTCGCTGCACACCACGAGTGTACTCACTTGGTGTTGGGAGCCTGGGGCTGTGGTGTGTACGCGAATGATCCCACGGAGGTGGCAGCAGCCTTCTACGGCCACCTCAGGCCCAAGAAAGGGATGTTCTGGGGCCGATTCGAAAAGGTGATCTTCGCGATCGCGCCGGACGGTCCGAAGCGCAATCTCGACTGTTTCCGCCGGCGATTCTGCTAAGAGAGACGATAGGATCGACAGATGGAACCCAAGAGAGTCAAGTACCCGCGCACACCTCATCTCCCATGGTCGCCCGGGCGAACCAGCGACGATGTTCTGATCGAATCGCTAAGTGCCCTCAGAGCGCAAACTGAGGTCGTCGTCACGGAGAAGCTTGATGGAGAGAACACAACGCTCTACCGCGATCGGCTTCACGCTCGAAGCATTGACTCCAGCGCACACGAGTCGCGTGACTGGGTGAAGGCGCTTCATGCGCGTGTTCGGCACCAGATCCCCTCCAGCATGCGGGTATGCGGAGAGAACGTGTTTGCAGTTCACAGCATCGAGTATGATGCCCTTCCTTCGTTCTTCTTGGCATTCGGGATCTACGTGGATGAGCAGTGCATCGCGTGGGACGACACAGTGAAATGGGCCGCCAAGCTCGGGCTTTCGCACGTGCCGGTTCTCTACCGGGGGCCGTGGACGGATGCCGCAATCCAAGCCTGCTGGCAAGGCGTGTCAGCATTTGGCCCCGAACAAGAGGGGTATGTAGTGCGTGCGGTAGGCGACTTCGCAATGGCTGACTTCGGGTCGCGCGTTGCCAAGTACGTGCGCCCTTGTCACGTGACCTCTGAGAAGCACTGGAAGGCGGGGCCAGTCCGGCGAAACCGTCTTGCCCGCTGAGCCCGTGCGGCCAAGAGCTCGGACCGGGGAGGGGCATATCTGACACCCCCCCCGGGGATCCCCCCCCGTGAGTTCCTCGTCCTAACAGCTTCCGTCGTTGGCAATTGCGATTCGTGCGACACCTCGCTATGATCAACCCAAGCTTGAGGCGAAGTACCCTGGTGGCACGTGAATTGTCTCACTACTGAGCATGGGATCCAGGAGGGCGGAGTCAAAGCGGTCGTGCACCGAGCCCGGTTGGGAAAGCCCCCGAGATTCGAGCCGCGAGGGTCCCGAAGGCGGTTGGAGAGAGCCTAGAAAAGGCGGACGATGAGTTCTGGCGCACTCACATTCATCATTGCATGCACCTTCGTCGTGGGCATGTTGATCTATCGGCTGATCGAGGGATCGCAGCGGAATCGCCCCCCTGAATTGCTAGATGAGGAGACCCCCAGTATGCCAGAGGAGAACTCGTCGAATCCACGGTTGCAGGCGATCAAGAACGCGATGCCTCTGTTTGAGAGCGAGTTCATTCTACCGTCCGAGCTTGAAGAGGTCTATGCTTTCGAGTCGACAATGGCCAAGCTGAATGAGGCCTACTCGCAGGCGGACCTAGAGGGCCTCCTGATCAATGCAGACGTGCGGGTAACATGCCTGGTTCTGGCAGCACTGGCTCGCAGATCAGATGAGGATCTTCAAACCCACAAGGTTCTCCGCCAACTAGATATCAACAACACCTTCGTTACCCACTTCTGTCTGCAGACGCTGCTCAAGCGCGTTCCTCCGGAGACTCCTCTAGTCGGGGCGGTGATTTCCCGCAATCTGGACTCATGGACGGGGGACTTCCAGGCGCTACTCGATGATTTCATCGAGCAGCGCGTCGAACAAGGCGAGGAGATATCCGAAGAGACGCTTTTCCCCACGAGTCCGTCGCTGAGTGAGGAAGGCCGAACACAGCTGCTGCTAGTCCTCAAGCGAGCACATCCACGCTCGTACAGGCGAGTCAGCAAAGAGCTGTCGAGGTTCGGGGCAAAGCCAGGGCATCGTGAGGAGGTTTCCCAAGGGGCGGAAACCGAGTTTTCGTTGGGGCGGGTCTGGAGCAAACGAACACTGGGCGACCATGGTTTCATTGACCACGAACAGACAAGTGAACCGCTTGAGCGCCTGGTTGAGAGCCTGAAGAAGGGTCGCCATAGCTCATTCGTGATTGCGGGCCAGCCCGGCGTAGGCAAGACGAGTCTGATTCGCGAAATCGCCAGGAGAGTAAGCGGGAAGCTGCGTTTCCTGGAGGTTGCTCAGGATGAACTGGTCGCCGGCGAAGGATTGATGGGAACGATGGAGAAGCGCCTTCAGACCCTTCTCGCTGAACTTGCCGAGGACGGTGAGACTGTGCTGTACCTGCCCGATATCCACGAGTACGTGTGGGCCGGACAGCACATGCACAGCACCGTCGGTCTGCTCGACCTTCTCATGAGGGCGATGGAGTCTCGAGGGCTCATCGTGATTGGAGAAACTGATCAACTAGGCCTGGAGCAGCTCTTGAGGGACCGTCCTAGGGCCAAGGATCACTTTCAGATCGAACGGCTGACATCCGTGACGCCGGAAGTCGCGCTGGATGTTGCCTTGCAGAGTATCCAGCGGCGACATGAACGCCATGCCGGCCCGACGATCTCGCAAGAGGTTGTCCGGGAGGCAGCTCAGCTTGCCAGTCAGTACATGAGCGATCTCGGGGCGCCAGGCAGTGTGCTTCGATTGCTCAATCTTGCGATCGATCAAAGAACGAAAGGCGCTCGGCGTGTTATTGACGTCGAGGTTTCTCGGGACGACGTCATGGAAGCCCTCAGGGTCCTCACTGGTCTTTCAGCTGTTGTCCTTGATGACCAGCTCAAGCTCAACCTCGACCGTACGAACAGCTTCTTCGAGAAGAGGGTTCTGGGGCAACCCGAGGCGACAACATGCCTCATTGACCGAATCGCAATGATCAAGGCCGGCTTGGGTGATTCAACTCGACCTTTGGGCGTGTTCTTGTTTGCCGGACCTACTGGAACCGGGAAGATCGAGCTGGCTAAGGCGCTGGCGGAGTTTCTCTTCGGCGATCCCAACCGAATGGTGCGGCTCGACATGAGCGAACTTCAGTCGCACGATGCAATGGCAAGGATTTTCGGAGGCGCCCAGAGGGATGCGTCCGGTGCATCCTTGACCGAGCGGATCAGACAGCAACCGTTCTCCGTAGTCCTTCTCGACGAGTTCGAGAAGGCCCCCGCTGAAGTCTGGAACATGTTCCTCCAGGTCTTCGATGACGGTAGGCTAACTGACAATGCAGGCCGAACGGCAGATTTGCGCCATGCGATCATAATCCTGACTACTAACCTAGGGGGCAAGATACCTGGTGGAGCGACGCTGGGCTTCACGAAGGATCATTCAGACTTCAGGCCCGAGGCCGTAGAACGTGCGATCATCGACGCGTTTCCGAGGGAGTTCTTCAATCGCATCGATCGTATGCTTGTTTTCCGCCCCCTG
Organism: uncultured bacterium; assembly: GCA_964612295.1. Classification (GTDB taxonomy): domain Bacteria; phylum Eisenbacteria; class RBG-16-71-46; order CAIMUX01; family WJJG01; genus CAYQJL01. The sequence continues at coordinate 14,038 of CAZTDY010000005.1, forward strand.
AGCCGGCAGACCATGCGGCAGATCCTCGACAAGGAGTTGAAGGATGTGTCGCGTCGGCGAGGGCTCCGTTGGCGTGATTGGGCGATCGAGTGGGATGAGAGCGCGTTCGAGTTCTTGCTTGAAAGGGGAATCACCAGGGATCTTGGGGCCAGACCCTTACGTCGGGCGATCGAACGCTACTTCCTGACTCCTCTTTCCAGGCTGATCGCGCAGGGGCAGGCGCCGCACGGGGATCAGTTCCTCTTTGTCCGCGCAAAGCGAGGACAGCTGGTTCTTGATTTCGTTGATCCCGACGCACCCTTTGGCGAGGTCGAGGAGAGTGCGCGCGTTCATGGGAGCGAGCGCAGCAGCGATGAAGATGTTCCGGTCGAAGAGGTCGTCTGCAATCCACGAGGAGTCCCCAGTGAGGTGACCGCTCTCGAGAGACGTTGCCAGCCACTGCGTGAGACCATCGCGGGGGATCAATGGTCGGAACGCAAGACAGAGTCTATGGGACGGATGTCAGAGCCGGGCTTTTGGGACTCGGACGATCGTTTTCGCATCCTGGGTGAGGTGGAGTTCCTCGACCGTGCTGAACGAGTGTTCGCGCGGACCGAGTCGCTTCTTGCGCGGCTTCAGGGGCGATCTGAGCGTAGCCTCATCGATCGTAAGCTGGTGAGGCAGGTGGCCCAGAACCTCTACTTGCTCGAGACGGCTTGCACGGACTTTGAGGACGACCGGCCTCAGGAGGCTTTCCTGCAAATCGAGGTTGCCCTGCAAGAGCACGGTGAGGACCGTCTGAAGAGCGCGATGAACTGGGGTCAGGACCTGTGCACGATGTATCGTTCCTGGGCCAAGAAGCGTGGCATGCACTGGCAAGAGCTTGACCGAGGAACTGGCGATCGGGCGCACAATCGAGAGCTATTCGCCGTATCTGGTTTTGGTGCGCACTCCATTCTCGCACCGGAAGCCGGGCTCCATGTTCTTGAGATGCCGCGTGAAAACGAGCCCGGAGTTGATCGATGCAGGGTTCGGGTGTGCGTTGCACCTCATACGGGACAGCCGCCTGCAGGTGCGTCGCCCGCCGAAAGAAGCAGGGAGCTCCTTGCCAGAGCCAAGGCTGCATTTGCGGACCAATCCACCGAGGGGCTCACGGTGGTGCGAAGCTACCGTCGTGGGGAAACTCCGTCGACTCGAGACGCTGTCCGAGGCTGGCGCACAAGCAAGGTCGAACGCGTGCTGGCAGGAGACTTTGACGTGATAGGAGCGTCATCCAGCAATGCCGACCCTCAGCTGCGGGAATGAGACCGTGAGGCCCGTGGGCGCAACCCACGCGCGGGCTCTGTGTAGTAAGGGATGACCATCGGGCAAACGCTGGTGAGCTGCAGCGGGCTCCTACACTCTGGCCGTCTACCCTTGCGGGGCCGATGGAATCGAGCAGAATGCCCCCATCCATCAGATCTCGGATGAAATCGATGGCGGCTGGCCGCGGCCTTGGATATGCTTCAAGAGAATGATCGACACGCTGCACAATAGGCACGTACGGGGCATCTCGCGCATGAGCCTCGTGGTGGTGGCAGCCCTTGCGCTCCTGCCGACGGCCTTGGCGTGCACCTGGACCAACCTGGAGCCCGGCCTCGATCTTGCCGAATGCGACACCGGCCCCGGCGGCCCGGTGCTCCACGCGCCGATTCTGATTCTCCGCATCGACCCGGCACAGTGGCAACTGCGGCTTCTCTGTGCAGACCGAGACTCCGATGGACAGAATCGAACCGCACGGCAGTGGTGCCGTGAGGAAGGCCTCGTGGCCGCGATCAATGCGGGGATGTTCGCCACCGACTACCAGACGCACGTAGGGTATCTGAAGGCAGGCGATCACGTGCAAAACACCAACATCAATGCCTATCAATCGCTCCTGGCATTTGACGCGAAGGCAGATGATACGCCGCGTGCACGGGTCTTCGATCTGGATGCCGCGCCGCTCGACTCGATCAGGGGAGCGTACGAGACCCTCGTGCAGAACCTGCGCCTGATCAAGCGTCCCGGCATCAACCGCTGGTCTCCTCAAGACAGGCGGTGGAGTGAGGCCGCATTGGGGGAGGACAGAGACGGCAACATCCTGTTCATCTTCTCCCGGACGCCGTTCAGCATGTTCGACTTCAACACGATCCTGCTGGGTCTCTCGATCGATCTGGTTTGCGCGCAGCATCTCGAGGGTGGACCCGAAGCGCAGCTCTACATCGGCCTGCCGGGGCATGAGCAGGAACATGTGGGCAGCTTCGAGACGGGCTTTCTGGAGAAGCACACGAACAAGGTCGCCCACCGGGTGCCCAATGTCATCGGGATCACGCGTCGCGTGGGCGCTGGCGACTGACCCCTGTGAACCCTACCGCACGACGATCACCCGCTCCGTCCGCCAATCGCCCAGAAGGCCGAGCCGGATGAAGTAAGCGCCCGCCGCAACGTCTCGACCTGGGGCGTCACGTCCATCCCAAGAAGTGAAGTGTGTCCCCGTCGGTCGCCAACCGCTGGGCAATCTCCGCACCAACCGGCCGGCGGCATCGAGAACGTGAAGGTCGATCCGTCCTGGCTCTGCCAAGTCGTAGTGAATCGAGAGGGCCGCGCCACCTGTTGCCGCGGGGCAGAACAGACTTGGGCTGCAGCGGAGCGAACGGCACGGTTCCAGCGAGTCGTCACCGCTTGGGTCCACGAATGCCATGCTCTCATCCAGAATCCCGATTCCGTCATAGGTGGCGACCCAGAGATGTCCCTGTGCATCGGTCACCATGCTCCGCGTGACGACTCCGGGGAGCCCAGAGGTTCCAACCCCGTAGTTTCTCCAGCCGACTCCGTCGAATCGGGAAATGCCATCCCACCGACTGCCGAACCACTTCACGCCTTGCGGGTCGATGTGGACCGAGTAGATCCGATATCCCCGCAGTCCTGAGTTTTCGGGGTTGTAGACGGTCCACTCGGTTCCGTCGAAGTGTGCGACCCCCCCGCCGTAGGTGCCGATCCAGAGGCTTCCATCAAGATCGAAATCGACGGCGCAGACCTCGTGATGCGGAAGGCCGGAGTTCTCCACGGTGTAGATCGTCCACTCGGAGCCGTCGAATCGCGCCAAACCGCTGGAGGTGCCGATCCAGAGCGCACCGTCGGGGGCGATCTCTATGCACGCAACCCTCAGAGAAAAGACCAGGCTGTTGGTGTCTTCGATCACGAGCCACTCCGAGCCGTCGAACCTGACCAGCGCGCCCCAGTCGCCGTGATCATCGATCACGGAGAACCAGATCGCTCCATCGGGGTCCGCGGTCACGGTGGAGACCGCGTCATAGGGCATCGGGCAGTTGCTGCTGTCGTAGAGGGTCCAATCCGTGTGATCGAAATGCACGAGGCCGATGCGGGTCCCCAGCCAGAGATCGCCCGTGTCCCCCAAGGCCACATCATCGACGCCGTCGGTGGGCAGGCCTGAATTCTCCATCGTGTAGACGGTCCAATCGGCATTCTCGCACCGCGCGAGCCCGCCGTCGTGCGTGGCGAACCACTTCGCTCCGCCCGGCTCCTGCTCCATATCGCTGATGTAGTTCGACGGCAGTCCGGAGTTGCTGACGTTGTATGTCTCCCAATCTGCGTCGTCGAAGCGGCACAGGCCGCCGCCCAGTGTGGTCAGCCACTTCCGTCCTTGCGCATCCAGCACCACGCTCGAGAGTTCATCGCTGGCGATGTCGGAGTTGCCGGTGTCGAACACTGTCCAGTTGGTGTCATCGAAACGGGCCAGCCCGCCGCCGTGCGTTCCGATCCACTTGACGTTCTCATCATCGATACAGACTGCGTGGACCCACAGGTGCGGCAGGTCGGAGTTGTCCGGATTCCAGGTGGTCCAGGTGGAACCGTCGTAGCGCGCCAGGCCACCGCCCCACACGTATCCGTTGCTGGCGCTGCTGGTGCCGATCCACTTCACGCCTAGCCCGTCGATTGCGATGGCGCGAACCTCGTTTTGCGGGAGGCCGGAGTTGTCGACGTCGTAGATGTCCCAACTCGAGCCGTCGAAATGGGCCAGGCCTTCAAAGGTGCCCATCCAGATCGATCCGTCTGGATCGAGCGTGATCGTGTAGATGTTGTCGTTGGGCAGCGGTGAGTTGTGCGAATCATAGACGGTCCAGGTGTCATCATCGAAACGCGCCAGCCCATCGAAGTGGGTTCCGATCCACTTCGTGCCGTCCTCGTCGATTGCGAGGCTGCCGATGCGCTTTCCCGGCAGGCCGGAGTTCTCCGGCGTATAGACGTGCCAATTGGAGCCATCGTAGGTGGCCAGTCCGGCGGGGACGTGAACCGAGGTGGGGTAGGTGCCCACCCACAGAACACCCGCATCATCCACGGCGAGGGCGCTGACCATGTTCGACAAGAGCCCCGAGTTGGCGGTCGTCATGACCTCGAACTCGCCGGTCGCCCGGTCGAGCCGCACAAGACCACCGGAGGTCCCCAGCCACGAGATGTCACCGACCATCAATTGGCAACTGATGCGGTCCGAGTTGGTGAACTGCGTCCACTCAGGGTATTCGGCGAAACTTGGTGAGATGACGACCAGCGGCGCGATCAGCAATGCGCAAAGCGCGCAGAGAACCCGACGGGAGATGCGGCCAGCATACATAGCTCCCTCCAATTTTTCAGCTGTCAGCACTCGAGCAAATCGTACTTTTCGCGTGTGCAATCCGTCTATAAGGGTAGAGGATGGCATCGTCCCTGTCCATCTTGTCGACAGGGAGCGGAAACGCGACTACACTAACAACATGACACCCCAGTAGCTGGCCATTGGAATGTAGCACGCCGCGTATGTGTGTAAGCGCCATTGAACTGGAGGTGAGCCATGAACAGGCTATACCAGGAAAGGTACCTCACCCCCGAGCACTGCAGCGAAATCGGTTGGAAGAAGAGCCTGCCGAAGGGCGTGGAAGCAGGCGTACACAACACCCACGAAGAATCTGCACCTCGCCGGCCGTCCACCTTGCGCCGGGCTATGTCCGGCTGCCTGGCACTGCTTCAGCGACTCAAGGAGTCGGGTCCCCATCCGTGGGACAGGGTCCGGGTGAAGCTCCACTGGATGACCGGCGTCTGGCTGTAGTCTACCGCACCACCAAGACCTGCTTCACGTCGCCGCCCGCTGGGGTCTGCAGCGTAACCAGGTAGGTGCCGCTGGGAACGAGCGTGCCCCGCCCGTCTCGTCCGTCCCAGACGAGCGTGTGGCTGCCCGCCTGGCGGAAGCCCGAATGCAGTGTTGCCACATGGCGCCCGTCGATCGAGTGCACCGCCACCCGCGCGTCCTGCGCGGAGTCCAGCCTCAGGAAGATCCGCCCTTCACGCGTGAACGGATGTCCGCCCAGCGTCAGCTGCACAGGACGAGGCGCGATCGACACCAGATCACCGCCCGGCACCGCCGAGGTGGCCGAACTCATCTGCGCTTGTACAGCGATCACGTTGCTGTTCGATCCGGTCGCATCGAACTGGTCGATCAGAACCGCCCCCTCGATGTCGATGATGTAGATCGGTGCTCCACCGCTCGCCTGCCCACCGGTCGCGAAAGCCACGCCCTTCGAATCCAGGATGTCCACGTCGCGCGGATCGGCATCGGCGGCCAACGCGACAAGGGTGACGTCCCAGGTAGCGGTATCGATCACGAAGGCGTTGTGGCTGTCTTCGCAAACCACGACAAGCTTGCTGCCGTCGGCGGTGATATCGATGCCCCAGGGATCATCACCGACCGCGACCGAATGAACCTGAGTGAGGGTGACCGGGTCGACGACACGGACCAGATCCGCGCCCCGATCGGTCACGTAGAGGACGCTGCCATCGGGAGCGGCGACAATCTGCCAGAGAGAGCTGCCCACTGGCTGGGTCGTCTCGAGGATGGACCCATCAGGGGAGAGCACGAAAAGATCGGTACCATACCACTCCACGCCGAAGATCTTCCCGCTCACCGGATCCAACGCGAGGTTCCCAGGATGAAATGGGATTGTTACCGCGTCCAGCACCGTGTGCGTCTGCGTGTCGATGCGGCTGACCGTGTCACTGTCGCGCGCGCTGCCGAGCGCGTAGGCGCCATCGTCGGTGAAGGCGACGCCGATCATGTATTCATCCACGGGGATCCGCGCGGTCACCGTGGCGCCCTCGCGATCGATCACCACGATCCCATCGCCGCTGGCTCCCGGAATCCAGACCTCGAGCCCGTCCGGGCTGATCGTCGCATCGTAGGGATAGTTGCCTTCCGGCAGAAGGTCGATCGATGCGCCGACGGTCTGCGTCGTGATGTCGAAGGGGTAGGCGTCATCGGAATAGGAGCACCCGATGTATCCGTTCTCGGCGCGTGCCGCGGAACCGCACGGCAGGGCGCACAGAACGAGGGTCAGAAACAGGAGGGCGATACGAGGACGGAGACCGGAAGACCTCATGGTGATACCTCCGCTGCAGGTGAAACACAGGGCCGCCAGGAGCGGCAGCAGGTCACATCAATGATAACACCTGCAAAGCGAAGGTGGAAGGCGGGGGCTGCCGCCCCGGCTAGTTGAAGATCCGCTGCAACAAGTTGCCGCGCTCGACCGCCTCCAAGGCCACGATCGGCACCTCTCCCAGCACCCGGACGCCGAGTTTGGCGATGGCCACGCCCACGGCCTGGCCCTGCTGGACCGGCGCCGTGACATCTTCATCGAGCCGCATCTCGACCGTGACCTCCTCGGCGCGATCACGCCGCACGAAGACCGTGAGCTGCTGTCCGTAGCCGACCGGAACCTCACGTTCCTTCCCATCCTTCACGCGCAGGACATGCTCGAGCGGCTGCCCGGCGGTCTCGATGATGGGGAGGGTCACGTAGAGATTGAAGCCGTAGCTCAAGAGCCGCGTCGTCTCGGTGGCTCGGGACTGATCGGCAGAACATCCCATGACGACCGAGATGAGCCGCCGCCCCTTTTGGACTGCCGTCGCCGTCAGGCAATAGCCGGCGGCCTGGTGAAACCCGGTCTTGATGCCGTCCAATCCGCGGTACTTCCCGATGAGCTTGTTGGGATTGTAGAGAGTGAACTCTCCGTCGCGGAACGGCGCCGTCGCCATACCGCCCCAGGCGATCGCGAGATCGTGGCTGATCAGTTTGCGCCCCAGGACAGCCTGATCGTAAGCGCAGGTGAGGTCGGGCTCCTGATTCCAGCCGGCGGGGAGACCGTGCACGGAGTGATAGGTGGTTTCCGTCATCCCCAGCTCTTGCGCTCGCAGGTTCATCAGATCGATGAAGGCTTCCTTGCTGCCCGAGTGGAATTCGGCCAAGGCCACGGCGGCGTCGTTGGCGGAGTGGATCGAGAGGGCCTTGAGCAGCTCCTCGACCGTGAACTGCTCGCCTTCCTTCAGGTAGACTTGCGAGCCCCCCATCTGTGAGGCGTGGCCGGAGACGGTGATGATATCGGTGAGGCTGAAGCTTCCCTCCTCGACACTCTCGAGAATGAGAAGCTCGGTCATCATCTTGACCATCGATGCAGGCTGCTTGAGCTCGAGAGCGCTGTGGGCCACGAGGACATCGCCGGTTTCGGCATCCATCACCAGAGCGCTCGCGAAGTCGCCGGTGAGTTCCTCGGCGTAGCTGAGCTCGGGCCGCTGCGCAGAGGCCGCCGACCACCCGGCAAGGCACAAGAAGATGAGCGCGAAGATCGCAGACCGGCCCATCCCTGGGCGGAAAAACAGAGATATCATGAGTTGTGTCCTGGAATCTGGAGTTTCCTAGGGAGGCCGCCATGGGGTGCAGCCGACTGACGACCCCACTCTAGGGCGTCTGCGGCGGGCGCGCAAGGTTCTCGGGCCGGGGCAGGGGCTGCCGCGGCTTTCTAGGCTGCCTGGGCCGGCTTCTGCGGCTTCTCGATGCCGATGCGGAACGGCTCCACGATGCCGACGCCCACCGCGAAGTTGCGCAAGCGGGCGAGAACCGTGTGGGTCACCTCCTGGCCCTTGGGGAGCAGGACCAGGCCGTTCAGCGCCTTGAGGTCCTCCATGGCAATCATGCCCGGCCGCAGATCGAGGACCGTGAGCTGCTTGACCTGGAGGTTGTCCTCCTCCGACTCGAGTGAACGCAGCGCCTTGAGGACGTCGGGGTTGTATTCTTTCTCCGCATCGAGGTCGTGCAGGGCCTCATCCCGCGACTTGCCGGCCAAGACCAGGCGGTCAAACGCCAGAACAGCCTGCAGGATCTGGGCTCCGAGCTGGATCTCGTCCAGTTTGCTGCCCATCGTCTTCTGCGCGCGTCCCTCGATCAGGCCGCTCTGCTGGCCCTTGATCATACGGGCCACGGGCTCGAGCCGCGGGATGTTGGTGAGGAGCTCCGCCCCGACCTTGGGATGTTCTCCGTACATCTCCCGCTCGGCATCGGTCAGCGAATCGCCGGCATTGACCTTGTTGAGGATCTCAGGCGGCAAGGCCACGCAGCCGACCTGGGAAAGCATCGCCGCCAGGTTGAATCGCCAGCCGTTCGAGAGACCCATCATGGCGATGATATGCTGCACATAGGCGCGGATTCGTGTGGCCTGGCTGAAGGCGGTCGGATTGACCAGACTGAGAATCTCGGTCAGGACCTTCACGCTGCCTTTCAGCGTCTCTTCGAGTAATGACTTCTCGGCGGTCACGAGATGGTACTGGTCCAGTCCGCTTTGGAGGGTGGTCATCAGGACTTCCTGGGGAACCGGCTTGTTGAGGAACCGGAAGATGCTTCCCTCATTCACGGCGCTCATCGCCACTTCGAAATCCTGGTGCCCGGTGATCATCACGCGAACGGTGTCGGGGTAGAGGGAACGCACCTGGCCCAGGAATTTGATCCCGCTCATGCCCGGCATGCTCATGTCAGCGCAAACCACAGCGAACGGCCCCTCGCTCGCGAGAACGTCCAGACCCTCCTGACCGCTGGTGGCGACCGATAGGGTGAACATCTTGCGAAGCATCCGCTGCCATGCCATGAGTAAACGTTCGTCGTCGTCAACGCACAGGATCTTCTCGGACATTGCTCCTCCGTCCAGGGGTTGGTTCCGGCGATTGGGCCCGTACCCATCCCCTCTATCGATCGGCAGGACCGACAGTTTTGTCGAGCGGCCCCGGCCCGCCACCGGCAATCACCCCAGTCTGTACCCGGATCCTGCAGCGGCGTCGCAGTCTACACCCGCGATAGAAGATAGAGGCTCGCTTCCGCCCCCGAGAGGTTGTAGAATGCTCCGCATGAAGACACGACAACTTGGCCGCACCGGCCTGGAGGTTTCCGTCGTCGGTTTCGGCGGCATCCCGATCCAGAAGCTCTCGATTGAGGAGGCCGGTGAGGTGCTCAGTCGGGCCCTTGATCTCGGCATCACCTTCTTCGACACGGCCCGCGGCTATACCGATAGCGAATACAAGATCGGACAGGCGCTGGCCGACCGGCGGGACGAATTCGTGCTCGCCACCAAGTCGCTCGTCCGCGATGCGAACGGCATGACCGAGGAGTTGGCGCTCAGCCTCGCGAATCTGCGCACCAATCGTATCGACCTCTATCAGCTCCACGCGATCGGATCGGAGAAGCAGCTCGAGCAGGTGCTGGGGCCAGACGGCGCGGTCGAGGTTCTGGCGGAGGCCCAAGCCCAGGGAACCGTCGGCCACATCGGCCTGACCACGCACAGTCGCGAGATGGCCCTCGCGGCGATCGAGACGGGGAGATTCGCGACCGTCCAGTGCCCCTTCAATCCGATCGAAACTGAGTGGGGCGAAGATGTGCTTCCCGCCGCCGAGAAGGCCGGCATGGGAACGATCGGCATGAAGCCGATTGCGGGCGGCGCGCTGAGTCAGTGCCCGGTCGCGGCGATTCGTTACGAGTTGACCCACGGGCTCACGGTCGTCATCCCGGGGATGGACAGCGTGGCGCAGGTTGAACAGAACGCGGCCGCCGGCAGTCCGCTGCGCCCGCCCGATGCCGAGGAAGAGGCGACGCTGGCCGAGGAGAAGGAGCGCTGGACCGGTGAATTCTGCCGGCGATGCGGATACTGCATGCCCTGTCCCGAGGGGCTCAACATCCCCATGCTCCTTCTTCTGCAGGGTTATCATGAACGCTATGAGATGACCGACTGGGCGCTGGAGCGTCTCGAAGGACTCGAAAAGCACTACGAGGACTGCACCGCGTGCAGCACCTGCACGACGCGCTGTCCCTACGAACTCCCGATTCCGGAGATGATGAGCCGGGGAGTCAAGTGAGGGGTGGGGTGCTCCGCCGGAGGCGTTAAGAAAACAAGGCTATTGCCTTGTATTCTTAACGGGTTCTGAAGCGCACACGGGGTCGGGCGTCATCCTCTTGAACTGCACAAATTACAGTCAATTACGGCGACAGGCCTTGTCAAGATCAGCGGACTACCAGTCCGCTGCCCCCCCCCGCGCACCCCGCACCCCTCACTCCGTCGCCAGCTGCTCCCTCAGCTCTTTCCGGATCCGCAACGTCTCCTCCGACACGCTCACCTTGTAGATGTGCGGATTGAGCAGACGGCGCGAGGTGGGGTGGAGCAGCGCCAGCTGGTCCTGGACCCGCTGCCGGATGGCGGCAAGCGAGGCGAACTCACCAGTCAGCTCGCCGGAGAGAATGGCCGGTTCCAGGAGCGGCTCGCAGGAGTCGATCTCGTCGTAGACCTTCTTCTCGTATTCGACCAGGGGATGATAGCCGACGGGGCTCGGATCGGTGCAGATCGCCTCATCCAGCTGTCCGATGATGTCGCCCTCGAACCACCCGCTCTTGCCGTGCAGCCGCCAGACCTGCTTCACGCCCGGCAGCGTCCCCTTGATCCCTTCGGACATCTTGATGCGCGGAGACCAGCGCCCGTCCTGCTCGATCGCGGCCAGCTTGTAGACGCCGGTCAGCGATGGTTCGTTGTGGGAGGTGACCAGGCGGGTTCCGACCCCCCAGATGTCGATGCGAGCCCCCTGGGTTTTCAGGTCGTGGATGATCCATTCGTCCAGATCGCCGGAGGCCACGATCTTGACCTCCGTCAGGCCCGCCTCGTCGAGCATCCGGCGCGCGTGAATCGACAGATAGGCCAGATCCCCCGAATCGAGACGGATGCCCCGAAGCTGGTGACCCCGGCCGGCCATCTCCTTGCCGACCTTGATGGCGTTGGGCACGCCGCTCTTCAACGTATCGTAGGTGTCGACCAGGACAACGCAGCCGTTCGGATAGTTCTTGGCGTAGGCACGGAATGCCTCCAGCTCGCTGGGAAAAGCCATGATCCAGCTGTGGGCCTGCGTTCCACGAACGGGGATTCCCAGCAGGTGTCCGGCTTCGGTATTCGAGGTCGACTCCACACCTCCGACAAACGCGGCCCGCGTCGCCGAGAGGGCGCCGTTCACGCCGTGCGCGCGGCGCATGCCGAATTCGATCACGTTGTCACTGCCCGCTTCCTGGCAGATGCGCGAGGCTTTCGTGGCGATCAGAGTCTGGTAATTGATGATGTTCAAAAGCGCGCTCTCGAAGAACTGCGCCTCGAAGAGCGGAGCGCTCACCCGAACGATCGGTTCGAGCGGGAAGACCAGGGTGCCCTCGGGCACCGTATGAAGGTCGCCGCTGAATCGGAAGTTGCGCAGGCGATCGAAGAACCCTTCGGAGAACATCTCCAGCGAGCGGAGGAATCCGATTTCCTCCTCGGTGAATCGCAGGTCGCGCACGAAACGGACCGCGTCACTCAAACCGGCGGAAACACAATAGCCGCCCTTCTCCGGGATGCTTCGGATGAACAGATCAAACACGACCCGGCGATCGGCGATGTCCTCGAGCAGGAAGCCGTTCATCATCGTGAGTTCGTAGAGATCGGTGCGCAGCCCCGAGGGGGGAGTCGGGAGCGCCGCTGCCTGATCGCGCATCATTCAACTTCCCTTCCTGCGCCGTGCGCAGCTCACACGATTTGACTGCTGCCGCAGCTGCGGACGCCGGCCTCCTGCATGCAGACGAGTGCTGTCTCGAGCGAACCATCCAGATCGATGGCCCGACACGCATCCTCGACGAGGAGGACGTCGAAGCCCAGGCGCCGAGCATCCATCGCAGAGTAGTAGACGCAGAAGTCCGTGGCCAGACCGGCCAAGAAGACACGCGCTACCCCCAGCTCCTTGAGCGCCGCGCCCAGGCCGGTGGGGCTCTGGCGGTCATTCTCGAAGAAGCCTGAGTAGGAATCGATCGCCGGATCGGTGCCCTTACGAATCGTCAGGCGAGCCGCGGTGGTGAAGAGGAGCGGGTGGAACTCCGCACCCCGCGTCCCTTGCACGCAGTGATCCGGCCAGAGCGTCTGCGGTCCGTAGGAGGTGTCGACCTGCTGATATGGCTCCTGATCGGCATGACCAGAGGCGAAGGACGAGTGGTGCCGGGGGTGCCAGTCCTGGGTCAGCACGACGGAGCGGAAGCAGGGCATCAGGCGGTTGATCACCGGCACGACCAATTCACCGTCGGGGACCGCCAGAGCACCGCCGGTGCAGAAGTCGTTTTGCACGTCGACGACCAGAAAGGCGTCGCGGGACGGATCGGGCTGTAGGCGATTCACTCCCGTCTTCCTCTGATGGGACGCGCTTACGCGGTTCGTCCGAGTTGACCGTGGAGCACGGGGGCCAGAAGCTCGCGCAACCGGTCGGGGTGCGGGCGATTGAGCACCATGATCAGAGCGGCCGCCAGCACCATGCCGTAGAAAACCTCGCTCCTGCCAACCAGGAAACGATCCATCACGCCCAAGATAAGCGGGATCTCCGCCAGGATCCAGGCGAAGAGGTGCCCGGTGAGGAGCCTGACGATCAGGTACTGCGTCGCATACGATGCACCGACCTGCTCGGCATCCAATCCAGCGCCGTGCGTTCGGGTCTTGGACCCTCCAAACCGCGGGTTCTGTTTCTTCAGCTCGGCGCCCAGCTCCATCAGGGAATGGGTTCCCCGCCACAGCCGATCGCGAGACAGCATGTGCGCGGTGATGCGACGCGAGGCATAGATGCAGGCGATCGCGATCCCGAAGAGCGCGTAGCGCCACTGATCCCAACCGAACGGGACGTTACGGGTGGCGGCCAGCTCACCCGTCGCATCCCCGGCGAACGGTGTGCCCCCCTCCAACATGGAAACCGCGAACACCGCGCCGGCCGAGAGGATCAGGAAAAAGAAGAACCCGACATAGAAGAGGCTCAGCATCCGCTGGCTGATATTGAAGATGCGCTCGCCGGCGGTCAGATGGGATTGATCGGCGAAGAGCATAATTCCCTCCCAAAGCAATAGTTATGGCAGCGACCCTCCCCGTCCACCGGGCGGGGCATCGGTCTCTCTATTCCCATCGGCAATCGCCGCCGCCATCTGGATCTACAGCCTTCCGGCGCCGAAGTTGCCAACCCCTCCCGCGCAAAGGATAGGCGCCAAGGCTGCCGATCGTTCCAGGTGAGCCAAGGACTTCGATTCAAACAACATCCTGCCTACCGGCAGGGGACACAGGGAGGTGTCCAGGTGCCGGAAAAGCGCTGTCATCTACCAGCGTGCCCTCGATTCGGGCGCGCCTGGTTCATTCGATTGATGATCCCACTGCTTGCCCTGGCCGTCTGCGCTGATTTCGCGGGGGCCACGCTCGATCTCCGGGCCGAGGGCGATCGCATTCGAGCGGCTCGGGATCGGATTGCCAGAGAGGGGCTCTCCTGGCAGGCCGGCTCGACGTCGGTCTCCAAACTGTCCGAAGATGAACTGGCCTGGTTCCTCGGGCTGGACCTTGATCTTCGCGAAACGGCTCCCGGTGAGGTTGATTCTCAGGTTCCGCCTGAGGATGCGGGCAGCGGCCCTCGACCGATGAGCGTTCCCGGACTGCCCCCGCAGCCGCAAGGCGGATTCATGATCGCGCCGCCGCCGGAGGGGGACCATCCCGCCCGCTGGGACTGGCGCGAACATGAGGGCGTCACCGGAGTGCGCGACCAGGAAATGTGCGGCGACTGCTGGAATTTCGCGGCCACGGCCGCCTTCGAATCCTACGTGCTGATCTACGATGATCAGGAGTACGACCTCTCTGAACAGGATGTGCTCAACTGCAACCCGTACGGATACGGATGCAGCGGGGGCTGGATGACGGCCGCCTACAAACATTTCATGCGCAGCGGCGCCCTGGCGGAGAGTTGTATCCCCTACGAGGCGGATGATTCGGGCGCATGCGTCGACCGCGGATGCGACGTTCTCGACTACCTGAGCGGCTGGCACGATGTGCTCCCCACCGTACCCGACATGAAACGGGCGTTGCTCCAGGGCCCGATCGCCGTGGCGATGACCGTGCATGAGGATTTCCTCTGCTACACGGGCGGATGCTACGAGTACGACGGCAACGGCACGCCCAATCATGCCATTCTGTTGATCGGCTGGGACGACACGATGGCCGACGGCGCGGGCGCCTGGATCGGCAAGAACAGCTGGGGAACGAACTGGGGTGAGGACGGGTTCTTCTTCATCCGATTCAACCAGTGCGAGGTCGGGTATGGTGCGACCGAGATCGAGTATTCGCCCCGCACCGGCATCGTCATCAACCATACCCCGCTTGCGGAGCAACCGATCGCGGTTGAGTCCTATCCGATCACGACGCGCGTGGTGAGTCAGGCCGGTCTACTCGACCACGACTCACTTCTTCTGTGCTACTCGGTTGACGGGGTGTCCTATAGTTCGACACCGCTCATCGCGACCCCCGAGATGGATGTCTTCGCCGCCTCGATTCCGGCGGCCGTGCCGGGCACCACGATTCAATACTACATCGAGGCCGCCGATTTGACCGGCCGGGTTCAGACGGCTCCGGTTCGCGCGCCCGCCCAGAGCTACCGATTCCGTTGCGGATACCAGGTGCTCTACGCCTTCGATGGAGAGACTCCCGACCCCGCCTGGGCCCATGCGGCCATTGAACCGGGTTTCGGAGATCAGTGGCACCGAAGCGAGCTTCGCAACCACACACCTGATGGTGATTGGAGCTGGAGGTTGGGCCCGGTGGCGGATGCGGACTACGCCGACCTGCTCGACGCCGGTCTGGTCACGCCTCAGATCGCCCTGACCCCCGACTGTGAGCTGCGCTATTGGCAGTGGATCGAAGCGGAACACAGTCCCTTCCACATGGGGTGGGCGTACGATGGCGGCCTTGTGGAAATCAGCGTCGATGACGGCGCCTCCTGGGAGATCCTGACCCCCGAAGGGGGCTACCCCTACACAACCCGGGTCGGCATGGTGCCCGGGCCGTTTCCCTACGGGACGCAGCTCTTCTCGGGTGGTGTGGAGTGGCGCGAGATCACCTTCGACCTGAGCGACTACGGCGGACCAGCCCACTTGCGTTTCCACTTCGGGAGCGACGGGGCGATCAACTTCGGCGGTTGGCACATCGACGACGTGCGCCTTCTCGATTTCACGGGAGATGGATCATTGGCCGACATCGCTCTCCATGACTTCTGTGCGCGGTGGAGTGATGACGGGGTGGATCTGAACTGGACCCTTGCCGAGTCGCACCCTTGGATCGGTTTCGTGGTCGAACGCGGCCTGGAGACCGTGGGCGAGTTCATGAATTGCCACATCGAGATGATCGGTCGGACCGGTGTGTCCGACCCATTGCAGCCCGGCGTCGAACAGCATTGTTTTACCGACGAGCCGCCGGAGCATCTCACGAGCTGCTACTACCGGCTGGTCGGGTTCGGGCCCGACGACACACGTGAGGTGTTGGGAACGATTCTCGCCACGCGGCAGACCGATGCCGGCGAGCAACCCGTCCGGCCGCAACTGAGGGCGAACGCTCCCAACCCGGTACGATCGCGGACCACGCTGCGGTTCTACGTCCCGCAGACCGCCGACGGGCTCCCGGTGACGCTTTCGATCTTCGACAGCACCGGCCGATTGCGGGCCCAACCCCTGAGCGCCCGGCGGATGCCCAGCGGGGAACACGCCTGGGAGTGGGATCGGGATCGTGGGGGAGAAACCGGTCTCGAAGCGGGGTCCTACTACGCGCGGCTCGAAGTTGGGGACTGGGTCACCACCCGGCCGATGCTATTGCTGCCGCACTAGCGCCCAGGGCTACGCCTCGGCGGTCTCCTCCATGGCGATCAGAGAGACGCCATCGACACCCTCGACCGATCCGAGTTCTCTCACGAACTCTCGGCCGCGCTCGGGAGCTTTTAGCCGCACGAAATAGGACAGCTCGAGAATCGCGCCGTCGCGCCGGGTGTTGATGTTCAGTAGCGTGCTCTTCTTCAAATGTTCCTTGAAAACGCTCTCGTGGAGCATCGACCCGCGCTCATCCGGCGTAAGAGAAAAGCGCAAGAGCAGGTCATGACTGCGCGTCGAGCCGAAACTGCCCAGGTGCAGGAGAATGATCAGGAGAACCACCGCGCCGGTTCCCGCCAGAGCGATGAGATGATATCCAGTGCCGGCGGCCATCCCCGCGGCGAGAGCCAGGAACACGAACGCGATGTCGCGCGTGTCCTTGATCACCGTTCGGAACCGAATGATGGACATGGCGCCGACGAGACCGAAGGCCCGCGCGAGGTTGTTGCCGATCACCATCATCACGATCGCCGTGATCATGGGCAGCAGAACCAGGGTGTTCACAAACGAAACCGAGTAGTTGAAACTGCGATGGGTTCGGCGATAGGAGATGGCGACGAACGCGCCCAGCACGAACGCGATGCCCACGTTGAGCAGAATGTCCACGAGTAGGAATCGTTCACCGCTGAGTACCAGATCGTTCAACATGGTCCTGTCCTCGGTTGCCCCTTATGGCTGCTAGTTCCACACTTCCAGGGCGGCGACCGAATCATCGGCCTCCTCCCACAGGTCAATTCCGTTGCAATACTTCGATATCGGTCTGTTGCTTCGATTGAGGAACGCTGTGACGGGGCGTAGCCAAGGAGGCATGACCTCGTCGAACTTGATCTCTAGAATCTGCTTTCGATTCGTCAGGTGGCGCAGTCCACGCTCTGCGAAGATCTCGTCCACGACCGGCCGATAGATGCTGCGCACGTCATAGTCGAACGTCACCCGGGTACGCTTGCTCTCGACACCGATGAAAGCCTCGCGATCGTACACGACCAGCACCGAGGGGTCCAACTGCAGCGCTTCCTCGAGGAAGAAGAACCGGGTGAGCGTCGCCCCCGCCGCGTAGGAGAGATTCAACTCCTCTGGAAAGGGCAATGCGAGGCGTTCGGCCGGCGCCCTGCGCAGTAGGTGGCTTGCCTGATCGTAGGACATGCCCACCCGCTCTTTGTAGATCGTCACCCCGTACTTACGTTTGATCTCGAAGAAGGCGGCGGCGTCCTGCGAATAGCGGTTGTAGGTCCTCACGCGGAGTTTTTTCCGAATCGCCTCGCCCGCCTCCTTCTCATAATAGAAACGTAGGGCCGCGGTGTCGTAGTAGACGCTGCGAACGGTGTAGCGGTGTCTCGGACGTCCCTGCGAGTGGGGGTCGTGGACCATGAACGGCGCGATCATCCGGCGAATCTGGGCGATCTCGTCGGGGCTGACGAAATACTTCAGCTCGTATCGGCCAAATCTTGTCTGCGCCATGGTCGGTGTCCCGGCGGGGGCGATGAATCACGCCCGCCTTGTTGTTCCTCAAACGCCCAAAGTATGATCCATCGTGTGCCGCAGTCGATCGGTCAGCCATGCAAGCAGGGTGATCTTCTCGCCGCGGAACTCCACGTTTCCCTTCATTCCCGCCACGGACGCACGACCCGGATTGGGGATCGCGACCGTGACCCAAACCACTGACTGCTGATGGACGGAGCTGACCTGCCGATCCACCCGGGATACCCAGCCCTCGAATCGGCGGCTGCCCATCCCATCGGTCTTCACGATCGCCGTCTGCCCGGCCGCCAGGGTCTGCGCGCGCGAGGGTGAGACCGGGGCGATCGCGTAGAGGGTGTCCATGGCGGCCACGCGCACCAAGGCCGAGTCGCCCTGCAGGGTGACGATCTCTCCCTGAATGGGGCAGCGGACGCGATTCTCCTCGAGTCGTTCGGCCGCGATGTCGATTCGCTGCTTCAGCCAGTCCCGGTGCGCCCGCCACCCGGCAATCACCGCCTCCTTCTCGCCGACCTGAGCCACCTCCAGCCGGAGTTGCGCGGCCTGGAGGTCCGCCTCCGCGGTCCGCTCCAGGGCCTTGGCGAGATCGAAGGCTTCATTGCTCACCAGCCCCTGCTCGAGGAGCTGCTGGGCGCGCTCGTACTCGGTGGACAAGCGGTCGTGCTCGGCCCGAGCCGCATCCACCTCGCTGCGAGCCAGCGCGACCAATTCATCCCGTTCCCCGGTACTCGCGGCCCTGAGGTTTGCCTCGGCTTCGAGCAGCTGGGGGCGCAGCTCTTCCAGTGCGCTGCGCGTTTCGTGAGAATCGAACCAAGCCATCTCGCTGCCCGCCGGAACTATGAGGCCGGGGGTCAGATCGGGCGCCATGCCGAATCGGACGAGATCGCCTCGTTCGAAGCGATAGAGGTCGATCTGCTGGCGATCGCCCTTGCCCCGCTCGAGGAGCCGAGCTTCAAACGTGTCGGGCTCGGTTTTCTGAAGGATCCACTCGCTTTGGGGGAAAACCCGGCAGGGTCGCGTAAAGCGCATCCCGAAGCGGACCCAGGTGGAGGTCAGCACCAGGAGGACCAGGGCGGCGACCACCCCGACCGTCATGATGAAGTGCCGATGAGACATAATTCTCCCGGTTTCCCGTGACGCCGACGCGCAGGTGCGTTCGTTGCCACACTCACCTACTATTCTACCACGGCGGCTCGAAAACCCGCCACCGCATCCCGCCCGCATTTCTGGCCAATCCCAGCCGCGAGCGCGTATCTGCAGTCTCTGACATCATCTAGCACCGGCTCGCCGGACCGAGGGGGCCTCTTGGCCTCGTCTACCTAACTATTCAATAATCAAAAACTTGCGCGATTGCTTGAGATCTTCGGTCTCCAAACGGACGAAGTAGACACCGGGCGAAGCCGGCCATCCACCGTCCGTGCGCCCATCCCAGACGAGATCGTGGGGCCCGGCCTGCAGCATCCCGCCGGCCAGCTTGCGCACCCGCCTCCCGGCCACATCGTAGATCTGCAGATCTACCCCGCGCATGCGGTCGAGCGTCAGTCGAATGTGGACGCGATCTCCACCCGGATTGGGGGCCGGCCGGGCCAGACTGAGGGACCAGGGGGCCTGCTCGGACCCGTCTTCTTCTCCAGGATCGACATCCAGCACGTAAGCGCTGTTGATTGTCCCCGGGGTGCCGTAGCCGGTCGAAGCCGCCCAGGACTGGGGGAGGGCGTTGTCGAATCCGGCCGAGATCAACTCCAGGGTGGGGCCGAGGCCGTCCGGCTCGGACGGCCAGGGCTCGTCATCGTCATAGGTCAGCGAATCGTGGATCGCTCCTTCTGAATCGAACAGGCGGATCAGCTCGCCGCCGCCGCTGAGCCCGAAGTCGAATTCGCCGCACAGAGGCCCATCGTTGGGGAAGACGGCGCGGAACAGGGTGCTGTCCTCGCAGAGCACCAGGAACCCTCCCGGGGGGACCTCGACCCCCGGGGGAATCTCGAAGTTGTGCGCGTCCTCCTCATCCTTGAACACCCAGCCCTCCAGGTCGGCGGTGACCTCTGCGTTGTTGTACAACTCGATCCAGTCGCCGACGTCGACATCGTCCTCGCTGTTGTAGTTGATCTCGTTGATCACGACCGCATCGGCCGGAAGCGGCGCGGGTCCGAACAGCGCGCTAAGCGTGTAGTCGTCGTCCGGTTCGATCACGGCCACCGGATCCAGCGGAAGCCCATCGTCGGACCACTGGAGGAACTGATACCCGGGGGCGGGGATTGCGGACAGCGTCATGGGAACCTGTTTGAAATAGGTCCCCGACCAGAGCTCGCCGATGTCGATGGCGGTGAGGGCGATTGTTCCCGACTCGGGCGGGTAGACATCCAGGGTGAGCGTGTACAGCCCGTCCAGGCCGAACTCGTCGATCACGTGCTGCCGGGCGGGGTCGGTGCGGAGCTCAAGAAACTCGAGCACCTCCTCGGTCTGTTCCTCCCAGATGCCCAACGTAAAACCCCACCGCTCCATGTGGGTGGCGATCTCCATCTCGATCCCGGCCATCACGGCCTCGGCCACCGGCGTCGTCACCGATGGGAGGAACGTGCTGTTCATATGATCTGCGTAGCGGTTGATGAATCTGTATCTGAACGCCTCGTTCTCGAGCAGGCTGCGCATCAAGAAGGTCGACCAGGGCGGATTGGGCCAATCCGGCCCATCCGGCTCGAGGGCGAAGGAGAGCGTGTTGTGATACGGGCCCACATAGAAACCGATGCCCCAGTCCATATCCTGGAGCAGCCACCGCCATCTTCCGTTCGGCGTGTCGGGACGCCAATAGCGGATGTTCCCGCCGGGCCAGTCGTTGTTGGCGAACCAGATGCGGGTCAGGTAGTAGGTGGCGAAGTCGTCCACCTCCATCTGAGACTCGATGTAGGCGAAGTCCTCGTCGTCCTCCAATCCGTTGGTCTCGATGTAGCCGAGCATCGCGAGGTAGTGTCCGGCGGATCCCTCCATGACGACCTGCTGGTCACGCAGCAGATCCACGTTGTCGGGATCGACCCCGTAGTTATCGGCCAGGAAACGCGCGTCGAGCCTCTCCCGGATGTTGTGAATGCCCCAGTACACGCCGTTCAAGTAGACGACCGAAGGGCTGTAGGCCTGGTAGCCGACTCCGGTGGAGGCCGCCAAGCGCTGCTGGAGCGCATCGCGCAGATGGGCCAGACACCAGTCGTTGCCCGCGTTGCGAAGGATCAGGCGCGTAAAGGTCTCGATGTCCTTCTCGTCGAAGAACGGGTAGGCCATCTCGGGTGGGCCGTAGTCCTCGTCGGCGATGAGCCGGAGCGCCTTTTGGGGATAGGTGCGCGTCCAACCCCCATGGATCTTCATGCCCATCTCCTGGCGCAGCCGGGTGATGCCATCGGTTTCAAAGAACTCGACGTGGACGGGACGTTCCCAGTCCTCCCAGTAGTTCGCACCGTGATGCGGATACTCAGGGTCGGCGTTCTCCCCCAGGATGTAGATGCCCGTATCGGTGTCCCAGAGATTGGGGGGATCGGTCGCGAGAGAGAAGACCGGCAGATCGGTGGCTTCGTCGACGATATAGGTTCGCGAGCTGATCGGACTGGGCAGATACCCCGACTCAAAGGACCGCGCCCGAATCACGGTGGTCGTATCGACAGCGATCGGTGAGCCGTACAGCGCTGAACCCTCGGAGGGCTCGGCCCCATCCAGGGTGTAGTGGATTTCTGCCCCGGGCGAGTCAGTCCAGAGCGTGACCAGGACCGGTGCGGCGTAGAAGCCCGGATCAGGTGAGAACTGCACAGCAGGCGCGAAGTCGACTCCTCCACCGGTGCCGTTGGGGCTCTCCGGGGTGGATTCGCTGAAGTAGTGCCAGGTCTCCGATCCGTCGGGGGCCCGACCTTTGGAGATGTCCTGCGGCAGAGAGTCGGTGGCCATACTGTCGAACACCGCGCCCGACGCGGCGGAGAGCATGAGCTGCTCGCCCTGGCGGTCGATCTTGAAGTTCGTGTGCAGGTGGGGGAGGAGAAACTGCACGAAGGGATCGGGACCTGCGCCGCCGGTCGGCTCCGAGCGGCCGACCGAGAGTATCGGGATCATGCTCAGGTCATCACTGCTCAGTGACGTATTGTGCACCTGGATCGCCAGGGTGTTGTCGCCAGGGCGCAGAAGTCCGCTCACATCGGGGATCAGGTAGGTCTCAGGCACCCCTCCCCGGTAGATTGCGGCCTCATGGGAGATCGTCGCCGGCAGGTCCCAGGGGGGATCACCGGTGTAGTAGATACCCTCGCGGAACAGCTCTTCCCCGTTCAGGTAGACCACGAACGCATCGTCGTAGTCGATGTGGAAGCAGAGATGCGTGATGCCCGTCGTGTCGCTGACCACCACCGTGCGGCGCAATGAGGCTGTCAGACAAGGGGGAAGCAGGGTGGCGTCGTCGCCGTCCCCGAAACCGAATCCGCTGGGCCCCTCCGACCAGGAGGAGTCATCGAACCCGTCCTCCCACCAATCCTCCGGCGGCGCCGTCGCATTGGCGCGGTAACGCCAGAGGTCGCCCCACATGACAACCGTGTCCCAGTAGGCTTTCTGGGCCAGACGATCCTTGCTCGAGGCGAAGATGAGGAGGTGCTCACCAGCCCGGATATCCCATTTGGGAAGCTGCCACTTGTAGGGATCGTCCGGATCGTCGGTCAGCCCACAGTTGAAGAGCTCCACCTCCTCGGGACCCGTGTTGTAGAGCTCGATCCAGTCCGAGGTGTCGCCGTCTTCATCGAGAATGCCCTGGGTGTTCGACGGCAGGTATTCGTTGATGAGGATCTCGCTCCGTCCCACACCCGGCAGAGCGGCAAGAAGGAAGGCAACGCAAAGCGCTAGCGCGATCATGCGCCCGGTTTTCGCCTGAGACACGTGGGGACCTCCCAGGATGTCCTCTGCTGTGACTGCCACAGCAGGTGCACTCATCTAACGCAGGTAGAGCAGTCTCACCGTCGGCGGCGAGTGGGAGAGCCCACCCGGCGCAGTATTCGAACGCGCGTCTGATATGCGGGCACGGCCCACATAGAGCCCCGGCGGGGCAAACTGCCCGGTCTCGAGACGCCCGTCCCACACCCAGCGGTCGGAGGCTCGTGACATCTGGACGCGGCGGCACAGGCGTCCGCCGACATCGAAGATCTCGAAGATATCCGCGAGCGTTCCCGCATCCAGGTGGAGCGAGACGCGGTGGGTGAACGGGTTCGGCCAGGCGTGCAGCGAAGGCGCCGCGGTCCAGATTCCATCGAGCGCGGGGCCGTCGATGCCTTGATCGACGTCATTGAAGGTGCCCGGTGTCGGATCCGGGTCGAATGCCCAGCGATAGTCGCCGTCGGAGATTCGCGCCCTGGACACGTCGGTCGTCTGGGCACCGAAGAAGACGAGATCGACCAGGTCGATATCGTCGGGATCTACCGGGTCCCCGGCGTCCGGTTCCTTCTTGTGGAGTGCGATGCGCTCTCCCTCTTTCTTCAGCTTGAAGTTGGTGTGCAACGGACCCTGCGTCTGGTCGTTGTCGACCCAGACGATCACATGGCTCAGGCCGGCGATGGTCGTGTCCGGGAACTGCCACTGGATCGAATCGTCCAGCTCGTCGGTCAGGAAGTAGTCGTTCAGATTGACCGGCGTCGGCCGCGGATTGTAGATCTCCAGCCAATCGTCGAACTGACCGACCTCGTCGCTGAGGGTCGTCTCGTTGTCCGCCATGAACTCGTTGATGTACAGGTCCTGAGGCGTGACGAGGGCCTCCAGATTCGCCAGCATGAAAGCGTATCGTTCGGTGGCGAACTCGTCGATCTCCGCGTCCCCCTCGGTGAAGCGTTCGTTGTCTTCCCAGAACCACTTGCGCACATCCATGATACCGTTGGCCTCGACCACCGCGTGGGCCGTGTCGATCTCCGCGTAGATGTCCTCGAGCGGCGCGAGTTCGGTCAGATGCTCGTGAATGATCGACGCGTAGGTGTTCTTCAAGACCGGCTCATTCATGACGCGGTAGGCGAGCATGTTCCCCGTCGGGCTGGCGCCCTGCGTGAGGGACTGGGTCCAGTAGGTGTTCGGCAGGAACACCGCTCGGATGCCCCAGGACAGGTCCTTGTCCCAGGGAATCATCTGCCAGAAGTCCGTATCCAGGTCATGACAGAGGTAGAAGTTCTTCACGATCGCATCGCCGTCGTTGACCGTGTTGAGCACGGCGTAGTAACGCAGGTACTCCTCGATGTCCAAGAAGTCGACGAACGTCTCGTAGAACTCCTCATCGGCGACGTAGTTCAAGGTCTCGATGAAGAGGATCAGATCCGCCCAGGGCGTCTCCTCGTTGGTTTCCTTGTCGTAGTTCTCATGGTAGTCGAGACTGTCGGGATAGGCCTGGAGACGGTCGAAGCACTTGTAAATGGAAGCCCCGTTGTCGAGATCGCGCGCCTGCAGGAAACGCGCGTCGACCTGCTCGACGTCACAGTAGACCCCCATGTGCTCCCCGTTCAGCACGATGACCCGCTCCTGCGCGGTCGGGGCGGGCACGCCGCAGGTGCGGAACAGATCCATCGACAGGGGGGATCGCATGAGGCACGGGTCGCACATCTCGCTATTGCAGTTGAACTTGGTGCGGTTCTCGTGGTCGGCGTCGGTCAACTTGATCTTGTAGGACTTCTTGCTCAGCGGCCGGACGACATTCCCGCGGTAGCGGAGGCCGGCATCATACAGAGAGTCACCCATCTGCACGGTGCAGCTGTAGTAGATATCCGCGTTGATGTCTTCGTTGAGCATCGCCAGACTGTCCGGATCGATCTCGATGAAATAGACCGGGAGCGGCGAATCCTCGTGCAACATCGCCGCGGCGGTGAAGGGTCCGGTCGGATCCGATTCGTTTCCGAAGGCATCGACCGCCGTGATCTGATAGCCGTACTCGATCAGGGGAACGAGGGTGTTGTCCACGAATCGGCTGACGAGATTGAGTTCGCCGATCTGCTCGACGAACTGCCCGCCCTGCTCCACGCGCCGGTAGACACGGTAGCCGGCGACATCCTCTTCCTCGTTGTCTTCCCAGTTGAGAATGATCTGCTCGTATCCGCCCAGGATCTCGGTCAGCACCGGAGGGGCGGGGGCGATCGCGTCCGGCTCGTGATCGAGCACGCTGATCCCGCAGATCTGCGTATGGGGGTGGGGGACGTCATCGAGGTACAGCTGGCCGTCGTTGACCGTCACCGCGAACCGGTAGTCCAGCGCGTAGTCCTTCTCGACGTGCGCGTAGACGTCCAGGTCCTCCAGGAGCAGGTTTCCCTCGCTCCACCAATCCATCGTGTAGTTGTCTGCCCTGTGGCTCCAGGCCTCGCAGAAATTGAGGGTGAGGAGGTAGTCTCCGTTGGGAACGTCGATCCGGTAGTTGCCGGTGGCCGAGTGGAAGGACTTGTAGAGCCGGGGATCGATGCACCCACCGACCGTCCGCCAGTTGATGTAGTCGCCCGCGAGAAGCCAGCCGTATCCCTGTTCGACCGAGTAGGGACCGTCGCCGACGTATTCGGTGCCGTCGGTCAGCGTCAGGGGCGAGCCGCCGGAATTGATGTGCAGCTCGAAATCGGCCCAGGCCGGAAACGCCGGCAGCAGGCAGGCAAGACCGATGACGAAAAGAACCCAACTGCCGGGACGATCAGTGGCGCAAAGATGCGGAACCAGCCTCATGTTCTCACCTACGCGACGGTTGTTCTCCAGGATCTTGTCTAGTCCACATACATTATAGCACGTTGGGGGGGGTCTCACAATGTGCCCCCGGGCACGGAAGCTGTTGTACCGCAAGTGGATACAGGTGTCAGCAGTGTGGGAGGCGGGGGCGGAATAGGCCTAAGACGGCGAACACCGCCAGCAGGGTCGCCGGCGGCGCTCGCAAAAGTCAGTTCTGCGTGGGCGTGGTCCGGAAGCAGCCCTATCGCCCGGGGCGGCTATTTGTCTTCAGGGGTCTGCCGCTTGATTTGGTCGCCCGTACGAGGGGTGCCCCCAAGTACCGACTGGTCCTGAGGTTGGCCGGTTCTGACCTCCCTGTCCCTCTCTTCCTTGGCCTTTGCACGCCTGTTCTTGGCCCGTGCCCGGCGCATGTCCGCGGTCGCCTCCTGCGCCGCCTCGGCCGCCGCTGCAACTACGGGGTCCTCAGGGATGTCCTTGGTGAGCGTGATGTTCTTCCCGCCGAAATCGACGATGCTGTTATCCGGCGAGACGATCAGCCGCGTATTGGCCAGGTGCTGGCCTCGCGTGCCGGAGCGATTGAGAATCGTCTCGGCGATCAGGACGGGCGCCTCGTCTTTGCGCGTGACATGGCCTCCCAGAACCACATCGACCTCCGGCAGGGACGAGGTGTACTGCTCCATCGACTTGGTATCGACATGGGCGAGGAGAACGAGGATATCCACCTGAGGCCGAACCTCCGGGATCAGCTGCTGTAGCGTGCCCATCGGCGGAAGGAGACGCAGCCGATTGCCGACCTTGTTCATCACGCTCGTGTTCATCTGGTTTTCGCTGATCGCGCTCAGGAATCCGACCGTGACGCCCCCGCGCTCCATGATCAAGTATTGCTGACCGATGGGCTGCCATATGCCGTCCTTCATCTGCTCGACGTTGGACACCACCAGCGGCAAGGGAGCAACCTGCTGCAGGCTGTCGATCATGTCGAAGAACTCGAACTCGAGCTCCCCGTAGGTCACGGCGTCGTATCTGAGCCGGGCCATCTCCATCCAGCTGGCGATGCTTTCCGGGTAGCTGTTCTTCCAGTTGCGGTGAACGAAGTCACCACCATCGGCCAGGAACATGATTCCGCCCTGCTTCCGCAGAGTATCGACGAGGGCGGCCCGCCGGGCCATCCCACCCTTCTTGCCGTGTCACCCACAGGGGACAATGTCGGCGTTGAAGCAGCTCTGCGATATGATTCGGACTTCCACATTCGTGGGTCGTTTGCCGCTGGGACCGCCCGTGAGGGCGCAGCCCTGGAGCAGGGCGAGGGTCGCGACACCAGCAACGAGGAAGCTCAAGCCTCTTTTCATGGGTCTGTCTCCGCAGTTACTTGGTACTCACACGTCCTAGGATAAGGAGTCTGCCGAGGCCCGCCGTCCACACCGGCCACCCGAGGCAGATCGCAGGAGTATACCCCAGAGCGGGGCAAACATTCCAGCGGGCTGCACCCCGACCCCTCTACTTCTTCTCCGCCCGATCCGGCTTGTAGAGTCTGTCCGGAATCGGGAGTTGGCCCTCGTCCGCCGCAGCGGCCTTTCGGGCATTTCGTTTTCTGTCCTTGGCCTCCTTGCTGCTGGCCTGCGCCTGGAGGGCGGCCTGGGCGATGACCGGGTCCTCGGGCATATCGACGGTGAGCGTGATGTTCTTCCCGCCGAATTCGCAGATCTCGTCGTCGGGCGAGATGATCAGCCGCGTGCTGGAGATCGCGCGTCCCCGCGTTCCCGCCCGATTGAGGATCGCACTGTCCATCTGCGCCGGGCCCAGGTCCGTGATCGGCATGTGTCCGCCGACGACGACATCCACGTCCTCCATGCTGTCGGCGTACTCCATCATGGTTCCGGGGTCCAGATAGGCCAGCAAGACCACCACCTCGCATTGGTCCCGGAGTTTTCGGGAAACGAGGCGGGTTGTCTCGTGAGGATCGAGAATCCTCACCTTGTTCTCGTTCCTGCGACGGACCGTGTTGGAGATCACGATGTCATTGACGACGCTCATGACGCCCACCCGAATTCCGTTGCGCTCTACAATTCGATAGGGCTCCCCGAGCGGAACCCATTGGCCATCGACTGACTGCTCCAGGTTCGTGCAGACCAAGGGAAGGTCCACATTCGACCGCAAGCTATCGAGCTCATCCCACTGGTTGAGCTCCTGGAATCCGAAGGTAACGGCGTCATAACCAAGCCGCGCCATCTCGGTCCAGGTGGCTTTCGTCTCCGCCAGGTTGCGTTTGTTCTTGTGCGAGAAGCTGCCCGCATCAACTAAGACGAACGGCACCTCCGCCTTCCTGAGGTCGTCGACAAAGCTGGCCCGCCGGGCCAACCCACCCTCTTTGTCATGTCACCCGCAGGGGACGACTTCGCCGTGGAAGCAGCTTTGCGCGAGGATCCGCACCTCGACATTGGTGGGCCGCTTGGCGGATCTCCACCCGCCGCAGCCCTGGAGCAGCGCAAATGTCGCCAGCAGGGACACCATCCATAGGAAGCGGTGCATAACTCTCCTCAAGGGCTCGATGGAATCGAGCAGGGACCATGGCCGGAGTTGTCTACATTCTAGTAATACTATTCGGCCAGGCCGGTTCCCGTCCCCGGCATTTCTCCCCGGATCGCCATCGGAGGATCCAGGGCGAAATCCGTCTAAGGTGCTTGATAGTAATCACTTGTGGTGATAGCCGGCCGGGCGCCTATTTGCCGCCCTCGCCTAGCGGATGAGACGCAACAGGACGCTCTCGGACCTCCCGGCGGTGTCCAGACGGACGAGATACACGCCTGTGGGTAGGAGATGCCCCGTCCCGTCGCGCCCGTCCCAGGTGATCAGGTGCGCGCCGGGGGGGCGGTACCCCTGATCGAGCTCCAGCAAGCGGCGTCCTGAAAGGTCGAACAGCCCTGCGCGAACCCTGCCAGCCACCGGCACCTGGTAGCGGATGGTCGCGGTCCCGAGAACCGGATTCGGCGAGACCGGGCCCACCACCAGAGTCGGTCGGTTCGAGTCGACGGGATGCGCGTCCGTGCCCGCCATCGGATCGGGGATCCAGGTCGCTCCCCCGGTCGAGTGATAGGCAGGATAGGGATTCGTGAACGCGATCCACTCGCCTCCCACCCCCTGAGCGAGGTCATAGGCGAAGCAGGGAATGCCATCATCTCCTCGCGTGGCGGTCAGGTACGCCGTGTTGTTGCCCACGGCCATTCCGCGCCCCTGTCCATTGCTGGCCGGGATCGTATCGACGAGTTTGATCATCTCGTCGCTGCTCAGGTCGATCGAGTAGAGGCCGGAGTCGCCATACTCCGTGTACCCGTAGAGGAGGCCGTCGGCGGCGTTGTAGTCGAGCGCGAAGAAACGGAATCCTTCTGTGGTGTAGACATCCAGCGCGAGCACCGCGTTGCCCGTGGCCGGATCGATCTCGTAGATCCCTTTCGGGGTGGCGTAGTTCGAAAAGCCCCAGAGCGTATTGTCTCCGTAGGCCAGGGCATGGACATCGACACTGATGGTCGACAGGTACTGCGGATATGTTTCGGGCGTTGCGGTGAAGAGCTCGGTCGTGAATGCGCCATTACAGAGGTAGAGAAGGCCATCGGGCGTGGCGGCCGCACCGCTCACATCGAAGGCGTAGTGGTTGTCATACGAGACGTTCGGGAAGCCCGCCAAGTCCGTGGAACGGGTGATCGGTTCGGACCCTTCCAGGCCCACGAAGAGCTGCTGCGCCTGCCCCGGTGCGCCATGCAGAAGGAGAATCGACAGCAGTACCCAGCCCACAGTTGCTACTCGCATCACACGTCCTCCAGTTCATAGGTGCGTTGTCCCAAGCCGATCGTTTCCCCGTGGCGAAGTTGCACTTCCCAGTCTATCTCAGGCCAGGCCTCCTTGAATACGTCCGTCTCCGCCGCCTGGTTGACCAGGTCGACGCACGCCTGGTCGAGCGCCACCGGATCGTGGGAGAAGGCGATGCCGATGTCCGGCACCAGCTGCCCCCGGTTGGCCCCCATGCAGTCGCAGTGTTTCGTCACCCGGTTGATGAGATTGATGAAGCCCGCGCGCCGGCCGGTGGCCTTCAAGACGGCCAGGGCGTACTCGGCGGTGGCCTCCATGACCTGGGTGGATTCCCGGGACCAGTCGATCCCGATCGCGCCGGTGGGGCAGACCGCGATGCACTCGGCGCACCCGATGCAGGTCTGGCCATCGATCTGAGCCGGGGCATCGGTCAGGGTGATCGCTTCCACGGGGCACACCGAGCCGCACAGGTAGCATCGGACGCACTTCTGCTCACCGACGATCGGACTGACCGCCGAGTGTTGGTCCAGCTTTCCAGCCCGCGACGCCAGGCCCATGCCCAGATTCTTGATGGCGCCCCCGTATCCCTCGACCATGTGGCCGGTGAGATGGGCCACCCCGATGAGATAATCGAGATCGCGTACGACGGGAGCGAGATGCGCGGTCGTCACCCGTTTGCAGTCGATCTCGACCGCGAACGAATCCCGTCCGGAGATGCCGTCGCTCAGAATGATGGGAGCCTCGACCGTCTCGTGGGTGAATCCATGCTCGCGGGCGACCTCCAGGTGTTCGACCGCGTTCATCCGCCGGCCGCGATAGAGCGTGTTCGTCTCGGTGACGAAGGGATGATGCCCGTGATTGCGGTGGAGCCTGACGAGGCGCCGGATCAGGTGGGCGGGAGGGTGACCTTCATTGCCGGCCTCCCCGAAGGTGAGCTTGATCGCGACCAGCGCCTTCGCCGGCAGGTCCCCCCAGGAGGCGCCCTCGAGCAAGGCGGCAAAGCGCTTTTCGACGTGGGCCGGATCACTCCAATCATCGATTCGGGCCAGGAGCACCGTAGGGTCCATCTGTTGCACTTCCTCCATTTGGTTCGTGCGCGTGAATCTACAGTAGGCCAGCGCCCGCCCGACCCGCAACCGTCGAAACGAAAGACCGTTCGCAGCTTGACCCGCGGACCTTTGGAGTGTCAGGCTTGTTGGAACTGGCGGGGGGCCCTGGAACACACGAGGTGGGCTGTCTTGTACTCGAGGAAGTCACAACGAATCGCCGCTCTGCCGCGGGCTCTGGCAGTCTGGGGGCCGGCGGCGCTGCTCGTTGTATTTCTGGTCACAACACTGTTCGGCGCGCCGCTCTGGTTGACCCGCTCGGCCGATCCCGATCTCCGGCCGGGCCGCATACGGTACCTGGGTCCGGGAGAACGTCCCGCCTGGATGGCGACGGCGCACAACTGCCGTTTCTGGGGCCTGGTGGGAGCGGACTACGGCACCAGTCTCCTGCACACGCACTTGATCGACGGCGGCCTGACAAGCTTCCGCGAGCTGGGCGCTCAGAACATGGACGGCTGGGGCTTCGCCTACTTCGTGCCGGAGAGCTACGATCTGCCCCTCAATCGGCCGATCTATCGGCGTGGGGGGCCGCCTTCGGTCGATGACGAGGACTTCCTGTACGCGGTCGACGAGCTCAAGGCGATCGCGCCGCGGGCCATCGTCGGCCACGTGCGCCAGGGAACGTCCGGCCATTGGGGAGTCCCTGATCCCCATCCGTTCCAGCATGAGGGCAAAGTCTTCGTTCACAACGGGTCGGTTCCCAGCTCGTCGATCCTGGATCTCCTCGAGGAAGGCAACCCCGACTACCTGGATGACTATCCACCGGACTGGGTGGACGACCACGTCGACTCCGAACTCTACTTTCTCTACCTGCTGAAATACCTGCGCGAACATCCCGAGCTCTCCACCGCCGAAGGACTGCGGCAGGGAGTGACCGAGGTGGCCGTCGTGGCCGCGAGCAAGCGTCTGAACTTCATCATGACCGAGGGTGATACGCTCTACGCCCTGCGCTATCACAATGTCGACAGCACCGATCCCGTGCGATTCTACCCGACGCTTTCGGTGGGTGACCCGCAGGGGTATCCCTACTGGGTCGTGTCGAGTCAGAAGGTGGGGAGCGACCCCAACAACTGGGAAACGATCCCGGAGAAGACCCTCGGCGTGTTCATCGCGGGCGAGGAGCCGCAGTTTCTTCCGATCGATGGCCATGACACGCCGCTCTTCTCCTTCAAGAGTGTTGAGATCGAGAGCCTGAGCGACGCTGATCAGGACGACTGGATGTCCGCTTTCGAGCTGCGGCTTGATCCCGATGTCGAGTGGGGCGCGGCCAGCATCTACTTCCGGGTGCTCTCCACCGGCGATGGGGAACACTGGACCCCGCTTCTGGATCCAAGCGGCCGGGTGAGTATCTACGGAGCGGAGGTGGACACCTCGATTCACTACAGCTTCGACGTCGCTCCCGACACCTTGGAGGCGGACAGCTGGGATCTGAAGATCGAGCTCTTTGACGCTGATAGCCCGTCCGAGCCGGTCCTGGTGGCGACCGCTCCGACCTATCCGGCCCTGGATGACGTACGCGTGGAAGGAACGGCGCGCGACACGGTTTCGGATCGTCCCCCCGAATTCGAGGTGTTCTGGGTGGATCGGACGGCCGAGATCGATCAGGACGAAGATGGCTTCATGAGCGCCTTCACCCTGCGGTGGGATGTCAACTACGGCGAAGAGAGCGACTCGGCCGAGGTCTACATGAAAACACGCGCATTCGACGGCGGATCCTTCCGCAATCTGGGCGTGAGCGACGTGTATGAGGTGAGGGGCGCACAGAGCGACACGGCATCCTTCACGGTCGTCGTCTCGCCGGACCATCTCTCGCCGCGCCTGTGGAATCTGGTGCTCGACCTCTATCGGGCGGACAACGACTCACTCTGCGCAACCGTCTACTACTTCCAGTTCGACATCCTGGCGGATGTGCCCGTGGAGGGTGCGGACGAAGATGCACTCTTTGCCCTCGCCGCCCCGGTTCAGCCCAACCCGGCCCACTCTGACGTTGTGATTCCGCTGCGGTTACCGGTGGGGGGCGCGGAGGTCACCTTCGAAATCTACGACGGCACCGGACGGGTGGTGTGGCGGACGGCCCCTGAAATCTACGAAGAGGGGGGGGAGGCGCAACTCGTGTGGAACCTCACGGATCTGCAGGGACAGCCGGTCGGATCGGGCGCGTACTTCTACAGCGTCGGCATCGGGCAGCGGCACTTCCAGGGCAGTTTCAGGGTCGTGCGCTAGAGGCTACTCGTCCCAGTTGAAATCCACGGACTCTTCTTCGGCCTTACCGGCGTCCGGATCGAGGTCCTCCTCCTCGCGCGTCGCGGGAGCGGTCTCCTCAGTTTCTTCCGGCTCCGGATGCGGGCCGCCGATGTCCCGCTCGGCGATGTAGACCGGTTCGAGCGGATAGCTTTCACCCGGTTTCAGGATGTGCGGCGTGATCAGGACGATGATTTCGCTCTTCTGCACATGGAGTTCGGAGCGACCGAACAGACCGCCCACGATCGGGATGTTCATCAGCCCCGGGATTCCCTTGCGAACAGTCTCCTCGCGTTCCCGGATGAGTCCTCCGATGAAGATCGTCTCGCCGTCGCGAACTAGGACGTTGCTGGTCACCTGGGTTGTCGTTTTCGAGGGCAGGCCCTCCTGGACGACACCGTCGGAGAGCTCCGGGTGGATCCGCATCTGCACGAATCCATCGCTCGTGATGAGGGGCGTGATCGAGAGCTGAGCGCCGGTATCCAAGAACTGAACCGACTCGATCACCGTGTTGTCCACGATCGTGCGCACGGTGAATCCCAGCTGTCCGCCGATCTGGACCATGGCCGCCATGCCGTCGATCGCCATGACCCGGGGAGAGGCCAGGGTGTTCAGCTCATCGACATCCTCGAGAGCCTCGATGACCGAGGTGAAGTCCCCTTTGCCCCAGGTGAGGAACATGCCTTCCATCCCGGCGTCGGGATGGTTGGCGAATCCCTGGTCAACGAGTTGGCCGTTGCCGCCCTCCCGTGAGAAGAGGAGTGACCAGTCGATCCCGACGGTGACATCGCGGGATAGGTGCGCCTCCAGAATCTGCGCTTCGATGAACACCTGCCGGGGGGCCTGGTCCAGGCTCTTGATCATCAGCTCGAGGCGATCGAGAACGTGGGGAAGATCCTCCACGACCACCGATCGCAGCGGCATGTAGCTGGTGACCTTGCCGATGGGGGAGAGGTATTCCTCAGTCAAGGTCTTGATCAGATCCGAACTCGCGTACTCGAGCCGGAACGTGCGCATACTGCGACCGACGTCGACGGTCGGATCGCTGTCACCCGCGCTGTGCACGTAGTAGATGCTGCCCTTGTGGACGACATCGAAGCCGGCCATCACCACGATGGCTCTGAGCGCCTCCTCGAAGGGGACCGCGTGGAGGTCAACGCTGACCGGACCGTGGACAACGCCCTCACACACGATGTTGATGTCGCGGGACCGCGAGAGCATGGCGAGGACCTCTTTGACATCGACGTCCTGCACCGAGATGGTGACCGGAGCATGGACGACCGGCTGCTCGTCGGAGGCCAGCGCACCCCCCACCGCACCGAGGAAGATCAGGAGGAGCCCGATCCCCGCAAGCGCAGCGAGGCGGCGTATCCTCCCGCCCATGGGTCTGATGTCAGTTTGGGATCTCATCATGGACTCCCTTTCATCTCGAGTCGGTGAACATGTCCCTTGCGCACCAGGAGCACGAAATCGGATTCGATCTTCACGACGCGGTATCCGGACACGTCCTCGCCTTCGCTGACAATCTGCCCCCCGAGACGGGCCTGACGGTATTCACCGTCGAGTAAGATGCCGGTGAGCGCGGGTAGGGGTGGCGGCTTAGGTCTGGCCGGTTTCACAGGCTTGACAACCTTGGGTTTCGGTTTGGGTTTGGGCGCGAAGAGGGATCGATCCAGCTGAGGACGTCCGTCGAGCGCGGTCTCGGATGAACCCTCCTGGCCACCGTCGGGGCCGGCCTCCATACGCGCGATAAGGGAGCGATAGGCCTCCGCGGCCTCCGCCACGGGGTCTTTGTAGCCTGCGCGCTCGGGGGTGGTGGGGAAGGCCACCAGAGAGACGAGCACCACAACCACCGAGGCCGCGACGATCACCGGCTTCTCCGGCAGCCGGGGCCACCGCCGTTTGGGTGACGAGTTCTCAGGCATCACTTTCCCTCCTCGTCGGGGGCGAAGTACAACGCGATGGTGAGATCCGCCGCGCTATAGGCCTGTTCGGGCGATCCGACGATGCTCAGCTGCTCCACGCGCGAGAGCTGGTCGGCCTGCTCCAGCGCGATCAGGAAATCGTAGATGCCATCGAAGCGGCCGACGATTCTGGCGGTGACGGTCAGACGGCGATAGAGCGGCTGAAGTTCGGGCTCACCCGGCGACAGTCGCTCGACGCGCACCCCGGTCTGGGCCGCGATATCCCCCAACCATTCCAGGAAGAGATCCAGGTTGACGTTGCGGGGCAGGAGGGCGTGGCTTTTCTCGACATCATGCGAAATGCGTCCGATCTCGGCGTCGAGCCTGTCCAGGTTGCCTTCGGCGTCCGAGAGAATCTGCACGGCCTCCTGGAACGCCGACAGGTCGCCGCGCGCGGCATAGATCGGGCGGACCGCATGGTGGATGATCACGAGCGCAAACCCGGTTACGACCACGGCGATTGCGATGCGGCCGAAGGTGTCCAGGCGCCGGGGATCAGTCTTCACTGGGCCCTCCCATCAGCAGGCACTGGAGCTGAAACTCCACTTCGGAAGCCTGCGCCTCTCGCGGTGCAATGTCCCGTGCAGACAGAAGAACCACTGTATGGACCCCCTCCGCCCGGGAGAGGCTGCTGATAATCTCCGCCACCTGGGCATGCCCGGGCGCGCGGCCATGGAGGCGCAGGGAAGGTTGCGTTCTTGCTTCGCCCTTTCCGCTTTGAATCGGCGTGCTACGGGACAGAGACAAATGAGTGAGATAGCTGTCCGGGGTCAGCGCCGATCCAAGAATCTCCAGCACCATCGCAGCCGGCAGGGGATCGCGAATCGCCCGGACGGCCTCTTGGCGGTGCGTCAGACGATCGCGTTCCTGGATGAGCAGCTGCGCATACTGCAGGCGCTGCTGCAGGTGAGTGTAACGGCTGCTGACCGCCTCCACCTCGGCATCCCGGCCCGCCGCAACCCGGGCGACTCCCGCATAGAGCAGGGTCAGGACGACCGCGGTCCCGCCCACGAGGACACTCCAACGACGGATACGGTCTTGCGTCCGCCTGCGCCCCGGTACCTCACTCGGTATGAGATTGATTCTATTCATCAGTCTCATCCTCGGGCCAGAGGGCGCTACACGCCGCGGTGGCGTAGCAGGTCGTCCCTTGGGGGTTGTCCCAGGCCGGGAGCCTGCAGCCCTCGCTCGGACCGCGCACCGGGATCCCCAACCTCTCCTCGATCACCTGGCGGAGTTCACCCTGAGAGGCCAACACTCCCACCAATAGGCAAGACGCCGGCGAGCGATGCTGCAAGTAAGAGTCGCAATAGCTCAGACAACTTGCCGCCTCATGGGCCAGCTCGAGGAAGGGCGAACTCAAGATCGCGCTCAAGGTGTCGTGCAGTGTCTCGCGCCCCTGGGGGTCCTCCAGCAGCGGGTCCGTGCCCGTTCCACAAGAGGTGAGTTCCGCCAGCAGCCGCCGAGCTTGGGTGTCATCGAGTTCCAGTTCCGCCTGGATGTGAAGAACGAGACTCTGGAGACTCCAGGGAAGCACGCGTTCGAGAAGGACGAACCCCCCTTGGACCACGGCGATGGAGGTGGCGTTCTCCCCGGAGTTGATGACGAGATGTCGCGTATTCGGGTCCCCCTTCACCAGGGGGGCAATCACGCACCCGGGCGTGGTCAGGCGTTCGGTGCGCAGCCCGGTGCTGTCGATTCGTTTCAGGACCGTCTCGGCCAGGTTACGCGGGGCAGAGAAGATGAGAACCGCGCTGGCCTCATCGCCCGGGCGTTTGACGGAGTCGGGAAGAACACTGTAGTCGAGAACCGATTCCTCCAGCGGATAGCTGAGGCGTTCTCTCGCGTTCAGAATGACCATGCTCTCGAGGGTGTCACTGCCCCGCGGCGTGAAGCTGACCGGGAAGATGTCCACGGCGGGGGAGGAGAGCACGCAGATTGCGCGTCCCGTTCCCAGCCCGGCCTGGCGCAACGAGGTGCGCGCTGTCTTGTCGAGGGCGGTCGGGATCTCATCCCCGGTGGCATGTAGCTCAGTGAACTCGAATCTCCAGCAGCCCTTGTCCTCACCCAGCCATCGCGCGAACTTCAGCGAGTTCTCGCCGGCCTCGATCCCGACCAGACTCTGGGCCGGACGAGACAGCGAGCGCAGCAACTTCGGCGTGCGCAGCTTAGGAAGAGACATCGACATTGCGCCCTCCCTGAACCCGAACGGTGGTGAAGGAGCCCATGGGCACCTTCTCATACTGGACGGAGACGGTGATCCTCTTGTGATCGGTAGGCGTGATCGAAAGGAGATCGAAGTTCGTCGAGTTCACGTAGGTGACCGTCACAGCCCGGGTGTAGCCGCTTGTGTTCATCCCCGTGCCGTCCTTGTGCTGGAGTTCGTAGGCGCCGTCCCAGACGGTGTAGTCGTCCACGTCGTCGAACTCGCTGCGGTTTTTCTCGAAGATGTCTCCAGGTGTGCCGCCTTTCTCTTCCAGGGGCACGGGCGACCCGCCGGAAGACTTGAGAATCTCGACGACTGTCGTCTCCCACTCCCCGTCATCCGGTCCGAGCGTGGTGCTTCCGGTCTGGGGATCGTCGAACGCGGTGGCCGCAACCTCTTCGAGCAGGGAAATCCCCAGCTCGTGGATGATGCGGGTTGCGTTGGCCTCGGCGTCGGTCTGCAGAATCAGATGCGCGGCGTGCTGCAGCCCCGAAGCGAGGAACCCGATGATCACGACCGCGGCCATGACCTCGATGAACGTCATCCCCTGGGTGTTCGTCCGTGTGCTTTTCATTGTTCGATCACCGAGTGGGCGATGAGCCACAAGCCCGTGTCCTTCACGAGTTCTACGAGGGGCGTGTCGTTGAAGTCGGTGTCGTAGATGATGGTCGTGCCGGGTCCCAGGATATGGGCTTCGCCGGCCAGAATGGCCCCGGTCATGGTGATCGGCCGGTTCGCGTAGCGCTGCGGTCCCCAGAAGTCGCCCGTGCAGGCGAAGACGCCATCAAGGCTGCTGGTGATCTCCATCATTCCCAGGGTGGGGTGCATGACGAGCCAGGATCCCTCCTCGATTCTCATCTCGACGTTTCCGTCGACGAAGAGGGCCGGCCAGCGCGTCGAATCTGGAGACGTATGATAGAAGTAGGTGGTACCCCCGTGGGGGGTGCAGACGTAGAGCCGGGTGACATTCTTGACCACGAGACATGCCTCGACATACATGGCGTGCAGGACGACGTAGCTCCCGTTTCCGTCGATGCTGTAGAGACCCGCTGCCGACGTGCTGCCCCATAGATTGTACGTGGGCGTGAGGGCTTCAGAACTAAATGCTCGATCAGCGGGAACCGTCAGCGGTTCGGCCGCGGCGAAGAGCCAGTCGAAGTCGATGGCCGGCAGATAGAGCGAGTCTGCCACAAAGGTCGTGTCTGTGTCGGAATCGAAGAGGCTGGCCTCGATGCTTCCGTTGGTGGTGGTCGTGATATCGCCGAAGACTTGCGAGACGCCCCAGTCGTTCACATCCCCGTTCGCCCGCAGGTCCCCGACCAGATTGACGTCTTGGAGGCCGATCGTCGACTGGGAGTAGACCACGTGCGCCAGCGCGTCGTGGGGATAGGGAAGATAGTCGGCGGTCAGCGTGCGCTGAATCTCGCGGTAGGTGCTGGTGGCGCTGAAGCGTACGGTGTCGGCGTCGGAGGATAGGGCGGAACCCACCAGCTCGATCTGGCCGTCCGCCGGATCGCTCGCTGCGACGGTGACCTCGGCCTCGCCGAGCGACCTGCTGGTGATCCAATTGCCCGTACCCAAATCAGCTCTCCATGTGTCGCTGCTGCCGGACATCCAGGCTGCGCACTCGAGGCCGGCCTGGGCGGACCGCAATGCCGCCGCCGCACTCCGTTGTTGAGCGCGATGACGCAGCCCCAAACCTCCCTGGTACGCCGTACCCAGAACCAGAATGGTCGCCATCATGGTCACCACCACGGCGGCAAACAGAATGCTCCCGCGCTGTCCCCGGGCATTCCGCGGCAGAGATGGTCTCGGCCGCGAATCGCTACCGGTTGTACAGCGCGATGAAGCCTTCGCTTCTGGTCGACGTATCGCCATCTTTGAGCACCAGTTCATAGCCCACACCCAACGTGTCGGGCACATCCTCGGTTACGATTGCAGGTTTGGTTCCGATCGTGTACCCCATGACCTTGAAGAGAAGCTCCTCGTATGCGCTGGCAGATTTCCAGCGCGCCCCCGCATCACCGCTCTCCCGGTAACACATGTAGTTGCTGCTCGGGGCTTCGTCGCAGCCCTTGAGTTTCCCGACCTGGACATCGCCGGCATAGCTGCTGCCGCCGGATCCGTCCGGCCTCGCCACGAGCCAGTAGGTTTCGCCAGCGACCACCGGTTGATCGACCAAGGTCGTGAGCGAGGTCGTTTGCCAGGTCCAGGTTTCCTCGATGTCCTCTTTGGGAATCCTCCCGCTGGCCAGCAGCGTACCCGGATAACCGCTCGGACCGTTTCCGAGGTAGACTTCGAGGATCAGGTCCACCTCTACGGCTGACTTGTCGTTGATCACGAGGATCGAGGCCTCGGAGAATCCATCGAGGTCCGGCGTACCCCAGAACTGCTCCCCGGCCCAATGGTCGTCTTTGATCTCGCGTTTGTTCTGATCCCAGCCGTCGCAGTCGCCGGATCCGGCCAGAGTCCACATGTCGGCCTCCTCGCACTTCTGAGCGAGCACGATGGAGGTGTCCGCGACCATCTTCTCGTACGTGCGGGGAATCCCGATGGAGTGTGACGCGACCCAGAAGGTGTCCATGGCCGTGGCGACCACCGCCGGAGCCTCGCTAGGCAGGTAGCGCAGAAGCGTGTCGGCGTCGGCGCCGGCCGGGCGGTAGCAAATCGTGTCCTCGTCCGCCGAGATCAGGATGAGGGTCTTCCCGGTGGTCAGGATCTGACGTGCCTGGCTGACATCCTTGCGGATGAACCCCGTTGCACGCTGCAGCTGCTGATTCAATTGCCGTTCAGCGTAGGTGTCCTCGGCCAGCGTTGAGAACTGGCTTAACACGAAAACCATCGCCGTCGCCAGCATCGCGGCGATCGATCCGGCGATCAGGATCTCGGTCAGAGTGAAGCCGGCGCTGGAGCGCCTAAGACCCCTCGGTGACCGTGATGTGTCCTGTTTGGTCGGCCACCGAGACCGACCAGATATTCTCATCCACATTGATGTATACCCGCCCTCCGGCAGAGCAGAGGCCGTCCTCATCGAACGTCAGGCTGTCGGCACCTCCGAAGCTGGCTTCCCGCAGGTTGATGCCCGTTCCGGCATATAGCTGAGCCAGATCGACCCGATACGGCAACTTCGAGAGGGGATGCTCAATCGTCTCCCCTTCCGAGTTGACCCGGTACGCTTCCTCGTCGAGCAGGAATCGTACGGTTCGTGGTGCGCGCCGCGCGACCGCATCCGCCTGGGCGAATGCAATGTCGCAGGCGATCCGCCGCGCTGCACCCTTCGCTGCCGCATCGTTCTGGCTGCTGGTCATGAGGGTGAAGCCGATGGTGGCAAGCACCCCCAGCACGGCGATGACGACCAGCAGTTCAGCGAGGGTCACCCCCCGCTGACAAAAAAGGGGCGGAACAAGGAACGGTGTCCCTCGACCACCCCGCCGATCGAAGCCTCTGCCGAAGCCGAGATCGTTCATGGAGCCCACCTGCGATGAAACCCTAGCGCCCCCCCAACAAGACCGATCGCCCAGCGATCAGGCAGGGTCGGCGAGAATCGGAGGCCGTAGCCACCCAGCTCTCGCCGACCCGCTGCCGAAGTCGCCGCCTATGGATTGGGTCAACGCCGCTTAGCTAGCGCGCGTCGTGGGCGCCATCGTTGGCGATCAGCCGACCGGTCTTGATGTAGAACTTCCACCCACCCGTGTCGCTCGAAGCTGCGGCCGTGATATCGGTCGTGGCGATATCACAGATGATCGAGTTCAAGCTGTTGAACGGGTTGTTCGGCACCCCCTTCTTCAGGTAGGGACCGTACTTGTAGGTGCCGTCCTTCGAGACGGATGTTTTCCCGTCGGCCGCGCTGTAGTTCGTCAGCTGCTTCACGAAGGCTGCCTGAGCCTCGGCCGCAGTGGTGACGTCGGCGCCATCGGTTTCTTTCTTCTCGCCGGGATAGACGGCCGCGTGCTGGTGGTAGTACAGCTCAACCGCATTCCGCAACTCCGCCAAGGATGAATCCAGAGCTGACAGCTTCGCATCCTCTGTGTTGCTGCCGAACTGCGGAATCGCGATGGCCGCGAGGACGCCAAGAATGACGACCACGATCAGCAACTCGACCAACGTGAACCCCGACCGCATGGAGAGGCGACGTGCCATGGTTTTGTCTCCCTTCATGACTCTCCGTCAATGTGCACGCGACTCTGATGCCACGTGCTGACCCAACCTCTAGTGCATCGTCCGAGACAGCTTGAACAGCGGCATGATGAAGGAGACGGCGATAAAACCGACCACCAACCCCATACCCACAAGCATGACCGGCTCGATGAGTGTACTGAGGCGCTTGATGTCGCTTTCGAGCTCTTCCCGATAGCGATCACTAAGCCTCGTCAATACCGTGTCGAGCGCTCCGGAGGACTCTCCGGTCGAGAGCATCAACCGAACGGCCTCCGGAAGAAAACTGGCCTCCTGGAATGCGGCCGCGACCCCGCGACCTGCCTCCACCTGTTCGGCCAGCCGGTTGAAGAGCACCTCGAACTTGGCGTTCTTCACCGCATGGCGGGCAATCTCAATCGCTTCCAAGTGCGGCACCTTGCTGCTGAGCAAGAGCCCCAAGCTCGAGAAGAGCTGATAGAGATATGCGCTATAGAAGAGTCTGCCGACCCCGGGCAAACGCAGCTTGAAATGATCCCAAGTGTGTCTGAACGCCGGGGATTGCAGGCCTTTCCGGATCGCAATGCCCACCGCTATTAGTATCGGTAGTGCGATCCACCACCTTGAGCGCAGGAAATTGGTCGTCCCGAGTAGGATGCGGGTAGACATTGGCAACTCGTCCCCGAGCTCCACAAAAAGGTCCTCGAAGCGGGGGAACATGTAGAACATCATAAAGCCGACCACGAGGACCATGATTCCCGTGATCACCATCGGGTAGGTCATCGCCTCTCGGATCCGGGCCTGCAAAGTCTTGCGTACCTGTAACATGTGGGCGAGCCGCTCGAGTCCCTCCTGCAGGGCTCCGCTCGCCTCGCCGCCTCTTACGATGCTGACGTAGAGGGAGTCGAAGACCTTGGGATGGCGCGCGAGGCACTCCGACAGCCCCGCCCCCTCCTCTAGTCGTGCATGCACGGACTGGAGAGTTTTCTTCAGGGGCACCGAACGCACCTGGGCGCCGAGCGCATGGATCGACGGAAGCAGGCTGTTCCCGGTTTGAAGCAACAGTGCCAGCTGCTGGGTGAAGAGGACCTTGTCATCCAGGCTGACAGTCGAAGATCCGATCTGGATCTCGTTGAGCCGGCCGAGGAAATTGCCTGACTTTTTCGGTGGGGCAGGGCCAGCCGTCCCGCTCTCGGGAGCCGGTGCGGTCTTTGGCTGCGTCTCGGTCAGATTGATTGCCACGCCTTGTGCCCTCGGGGAAGCCCAATACCACTACATGGTCCTCTATCGGACCTGTTCGTGGGCCCCTTGAGATGTCCCGGGGAAACGATGTATGGCTGATATCAGGCTATGGGGGCGGGTAGGCTACTCGACCGACACGGCGCGGCTGACCTCTTCGAGCGTCGTTTTCCCATCGAGGACGCGCGAGAAGCCTTCGGAGCGGAGACTGGGGAGATCGTTTTCGCGCTGGTGGACCCGGATCTCGTCGATGGAGGGGTTTTCCAGAACGAGCCGCTGGAGCTCCTCCGTGATCTGGAGGAGTTCATAGATTCCGAGACGGCCCCGGTACCCGGAATCGAAACAGAGGCTGCAGCCCCGCCCGCGCGTGAGCTGGACTTTCGTGTCGGCGGTGACACCCAGGGTCTCGAGTTCCGAGGCCGTCGGCATGTAACGCGTGGCGCACTCGGTGCAGACCGTTCGCACGAGCCGCTGGCCGATGACCCCGATCAGGGAGGAGGCCAGGAGGTAACTCTCAATCCCCATCTCCAGCAGGCGGCTGATCGAGCTTGCAGCATCGTTGGTGTGCATGGTCGAGAGCACCAGGTGTCCGGTGAGCGCCGCCTGAACCGCGATCTCGGCGGTTTCGGCATCCCGAATCTCACCGACCATGATGATGTCGGGATCCTGCCGCAGCACGGTGCGCAAGACCCGAGCAAAGGAGAGGCCAATGTCGTCGCGGACCTGATTCTGGTTGATGATGTCGAACTGGTACTCGACCGGATCCTCGATGGTCACGATGTTCTTCTCGAGCGAATTCAGTTCGCGCAAGCCCGCGTACAGCGTGGTCGTCTTCCCGCTTCCGGTCGGACCGGTCACCAGCACCAGCCCGTGCGGGCGGTGAAGCAGGGTCCGGAAGCATCCCAGGGTCGCCTCGGAAAAGCCGATCTGATCGAGCCCCAAGACGCCAGCCTCCCGGTCGAGCACCCGCAGCACGACCTTTTCCCCGGAAACGCCCGGCAGGGAAGAGAAGCGCAGATCGATCGTGCGCCCGTGGGCCATGACCTGGATCCGTCCATCCTGGGGGAGTCGCCTCTCCGCGATGTCGAGATTGGCCATGATCTTCAGGCGGGAGATCACCGGCGGGAGAAGCTCGATCCGCTGGCGCATCACCTCGTAGAGTACGCCGTCGATCCGATAGCGGACCCTGAAGAAGGTGCGCTCCGGTTCGATGTGGATGTCGCTGGCGTGCTCCTTGATCGACTTCAGGACAATCAGATTGACCAGGTTGATGATCGGGCTCTCACCGGCCATGTCGGCGATGTCTTCGAAGTTGCCGTCGATCTCCTGGGAGACCAACTCGACGTCGGCCTTCTCCATGTCGGAGACCAGATCCTCGATCTTCTCTTCCGAGTCGCCCTCGAAAGACTCCCTGATCATCTCCAGGATGTCTTCTTTGGGACACACGACCGGCAGCACTTCACAGCCGGTCGATTTGCGGATGATATCGAGGACGAAGACTTTGTGCGGATCGCTGATGGCGAGAAACAGGCGGTTGTGAATACGGAAGAGCGGGAGCACCTCGTAGAGTTCGGCCTTCTCGCGCGGGATCGTGGTGGCGAGAGCGGGATCGGCCAGGCCCTTGCGCAGGTGCGCATAGGGTATTCCGGCCCGCTCGGCCAGGGCTTGGGAGATGTTCTCCTCGGTGACCAACCCCATCTCGACCAGGATCTCACCCAGCCGGCGGCCGCTTTGCGCATGTGCGGCCAGCGCATCGCGCTTCTGTTCAGGGGTGATCCGCCCCTGCTGGACGAGGTAGTCGCCCAGGGGGAGCTTCTGTGTGTCGGTCTTGCGCACTAGAGGAAGCTTCTCCCGGCACTCTCGAGATCCTCGTACACCGGGATCGTCTGATCCACGCGGGTGATGCGAAGGATCTCCTTACAGGTCTCGTTTGCGCAGGCGATCCGCAGGGACCCTCCCCGCGAACTGAGATCGGTGGAAAGATCCCAGAGGTATTCCAGGCCATGGCTGTCGATGAAGGGAACCTGCTTCATGTCGATGACGATGTTCGCGCCACCGGTGTCCCGAACTTCCTGCACGGCCTTCTGGAAGCTGGGAACTTGCTCTTCGATCAGCGACGCATCCGGCGAAAGATAGGTGGCGACCCCCAGCTTTGTCTGACGAACCGTCATGTGCGTCTCCTAAGCGGCCTTCTGATCGCCGCCTTCCTCAGTCTGACAGGCCATGATCTCGGCAATCTTGCCCGACTTGGCCAGTTCGAGAAAAGCCTCGGCAACGTGAGGATCGAACTGGGTTCCGGTGCATCTCTTGATCTCGTCGAGGACGACCTCGAGGTCCTGGGCGGGACGGTAGGCCCGCGAGGAGGCCATGGCGTCAAACGTATCGGCCACGGCAATGATGCGCGAGGCGAGTGGGATGTCCTCCGCTTCCAGGCCGGCAGGGTACCCGTTCCCGTCATATCGCTCATGGTGATGCATGATCACCGGCAGGATCTTCTGAAGCTGAGGGATTGGTTCGAGGACACGCACCCCCCGTTCGGGGTGAGTCTTGATGACCGCGAACTCCTCGTTCGTGAGCCTGCCGGGTTTGTTGAGAATCTCGCGGCCGATGGCGATCTTGCCGACGTCGTGCAGGAGTGCGGCCCAACTCAGCGAGCGCTGATCATCGGCGCCGAGTTCTAGCTGCTCGCCGAGCAGGATCGACAGCTGGTAGACGCGTTCGGAGTGACCGCGCGTGT
This sequence comes from uncultured bacterium, assembly GCA_964612295.1. Taxonomy (GTDB): domain Bacteria; phylum Eisenbacteria; class RBG-16-71-46; order CAIMUX01; family WJJG01; genus CAYQJL01. The sequence continues at coordinate 58,712 of CAZTDY010000005.1, forward strand.
ACTCGTCTTTGGCATCCACGGCGGCCACCAGGCTCTTCACCGTGTTGAAGAGCATGTCCTGCAGCTCCTGATAGAGGTGCCGCGCGGTGGTCGCGCTCGAGAGCTCCTCGGCGAGGCACTCCAGTAGGCGAAGCTCACCGGTCTCGAAAGGAGGCTCGCTCTCGCCGCGCACGATGGCGACAAACCCGGAGAGCTCCTCGTGCGTCCGCACGGGAGAGAGCGTGTAATGAGCCGGGCCGTGGGGGGTGTCGAGCGACCCCGGCACGCGGGCCGCAAGCGGGCCCTTGGCGCGCCCCTCGATCAGTCGTTCGAAGACGGATGCAAACTTCGGCCGGTGTTCAGACAGCCACTGCTGCATCGCGTTGAACTCGGAGCCGGTGGCGTTGGACCATTCGAAATGTCCCTTTTGCGCATCGTGCAGCACCAGAATCCGGCCTTCGAGAAGCTCGGCGGTTTCCCGCATGAGATTGCGGAAGGTCGAGCTGATGTTCCGATCGGGGTGCAGGATCTCGCTGAACCGATAGAGCAGGTTGATCTCGTCGAAGCTGTCGGAGAGCTGGCTCGTCATGTGATCCAGATCGCAGACCGTACTGTAATGCCGACCGATCTGGGACGCGAGGCTCTCGACCACCGTGCGGCACTGCGCCTGGTCGCTCGGGAACGTGACGAATCCATAGGTTTCCCCATTCATCTTGATGGGGACCTGGTCCAACCTCTCAGCTGAATTGGCCGGTTTCGCTGAGTCGTCCTGCTGGCCGTGCAGACCGGCGACCAGGACTTCACCCTGGGGGTCGGTGACCTGAAGCGGGGTGATGGTCAGGCAGGCCAGCTCCTTGAGGAGATCACTGTAGTTCACCCGGAGAAAGCTCTTCAGGGTCTCTCGCGCAATTGGGGTCATGCCGCCCTCCGTTGGTCGCCGAATTCGGCATCACTGTCGTGCTCTTCAAGCCTGTGCCGGACGGTTCGCAGAAGCTGCTTGGGGCCGATTGGTTTTTCGACCAGATTCACCGAAGGGATGGCAGCCACCCACTCGCGGATTTCAACGTCGGAACGCGAGGTTACCAGAAGCACGCACGAAGGAATGTAGGGCCCGTCGCTGGCCAACCGTTCGCACAGCTCCTGACCGGTAAGGCGGGGCATCTGAACATCGCAGATCATTGCATCAAACGCATCTTCCGCACCCAGAAGACCGTAAGCGAGTTCACCGTTGGCGGCAGTAGTAACGGAGAAACCCGAATTCTCGAACGTTCGCGCCAAGATGCGCACCACGTTCGTATCGTCATCGACGATGAGAATCCGTGGCTGGTCCATGACTCCTCCTCTAGGTCACCCTTTCCAATCTCAAGCGGCCGGAACGCTGAGTTGGGAACCGATTTCACGTGTGGGCAACCACAGCCGGAACGTGCTGCCCGCGCCTTCTGCGCTCTCGACAGCGATCGTTCCTTCATGGGTATCGGCGATCTCCTTGACCAACGATAGGCCCAAGCCGGATCCGGACTTGGCTTGAACCTCCTCCTGCTCGGATCGAACGAATTGCATGAAAACCGTCTGATGTAGTTCTTCGGGAATCCCGTAGCCGGTGTCCTGGATCTCAATGGACACGCCGCCGTCGGCTTCCAGCGCGCGCACGCAGATCGTGCCACCCTCGGGCGTGTACTTGACCGCATTGGTCACCAGGTTGGTCACGGCCACACCCAGGAGGTCCTTGTCGCCCTGAATCGCCGGGAGGTTCTCCGGCACAGAGATGTCGAGATCGAGGCCACTGCCCTCAGCCTGAGCCCGGACCGCACTTGCGGTGGTGCGAACAAGATCGCCGATCTTGACGAACCCAAAGCGGGCGGACAGGTTGCCCATCTCAATCCGCGAGAGCTGCAGGAGATTCGAGATCAACTGCCCCATACGATGGGCCTCACCGCTGAGGGTGTTGTAGAACTCCTTGCGTTCCTCGGCCGTCAGGAGCCCATCGTCAGCCAAGGCCTCCACATAGGTGACGATCGTGTTGAGCGGGGCCTTGAGCTCGTGCGTGACCTGGGAAAGGAACTCCGCCTGCGCGCGCTCGGCCGACTGTTGCGCGGTGGAATCCCGTAGCGTGTAGATCGTACCGGCGGTTCGTCCGCCGGTGGCCTGCATGGTGATACGGTTGATCGTGATGGTCCGAGCGTTCGCGTCGTCCGACTGGGTCAGCGTTGCGCGCCCGTCTTGCTGGGCTTCCTGGAGCAGATTCTTGACCGTGTCGGGAATGGAACTCGCCTGGTGGGACGCTTGATCATCCGTCTTGAGATCCAACATGCCGATCGCGGCCCGGTTGAGGAAGGAGATCTTCTCGCTGTGATCCACGATGATGACGCCGTCGGGCAGCTGATCGAGGATCTTCTCCATCCGCTTGCGCTCGTAACTCAGGACGCGGTTCTCGATGGTGAGCGATTCCCGGGCCTGGCGCAGGGTATCGACATAGCTGACGGTCTTGTCCATCACCTCGCTGTAGGCGACGTCGCTTGCACCCTCCTCCATCATGTCTGCCGGAGTCTGAATCGACTTCGACAGCTTTTCCAAGAACACCGAGGTGGGGGCCAGGGCGCGCCGAACCGTGGACTGCGTCAGCCCGACGTAGGCGAGGAGCAGTAACGCGATCGGCAGGAAGGCCTCCGGCGCAAACGCGATGAAACCGCTCTTGGGTTCCGGCAACAGGAAGACCAGCGTACCGGTCTGACCCTGAGGACCTGCGATCGGATGAGCCAGAAGCTGGCCGGACTGGTGCCCGAAGAGCCGCATGCTCAAGGCTCTGGCCTGATCATCGTTGGCTTCGACCCCGTTGGGGGGAAGGGTGAACCGCAGCCCGGTGCGGGCCAGGTCGGTATGCGCAACGATCACGCCGGTCGAATCAAGGATGGCGGCGGCGCGCAAGTGCGCATCTCGGGTCGCCTGCTCCAAGAGGGGCTGGAGGTGAGGGGTTCCCTGCTTGAGGACCTCGGAACCTGCCGCCTGGGCGACCAGTTCAGCCTTCCACCGCGCATGGTTCTCCAGCTGCACCGCATCCTGGCGGCCGTCATTGCGGTGAAGGAGCCAGGTCGAAACCAGGGCAAGCAGCACGAGGGCCGCCAGCTGGCCCATCAGCAATCGGCGTGGAATGCTGGGCCGCCAGAACGGTTTGTCCTCCGGCGGTTTCTGGGCGCCGGGGACCTGATCATGTTTTGTTTCACCCCGAGACATTGGCCCCTCACTTCGTTGGCCTGCCCTAAGCTCACTTCTGCCCGCCCCAGAAGTTACAAGAGCGATGCCAGCTGTGCTCCGGATGTGGCGCACTTGGGCCACCCTGCGATAAGCTCCGTTTGTTGCGCTCGTTGAGAGCTCCGCGCCCGCGGTTTGCCTCTTGGGGGGCGCCCCGACCGTGGTTGCAGAAACTGGAGATCGGTCGGTTGAACGTGCATAATGCGACAATGCAGGTGGGAGCTTACGCAGCGAATCGAATCTGCCGAGAGGGCTAGGTTGGAGGTCGGGTGGCTGGGTCAGGACGTGGATCCTCGAAACGGAGAGCAAGCTCTTCCCGGTTGGGGGACCCGGGTGGGTCAGGTTTGACCCGCTGGGCCTACCCTGCGTTGATCGCAGGCGTCGGACTCCTGCTCCGCCTGCTCTTCATCCTCGAGGTGAAGAGCCACCCCCTGGTGCAGACCACGACCGCGGATCCCCGCGTGTATGACGAACGGGCTCTCGAGATACTCCGCGGCACGTGGTTGGGGACGGAGGTGTTTTTCCACAGCAGTCCTCTCTACCCCTATCTGCTGGCGGGGATCTACGCGATCTTCGGACACAGCTATCTTGCGGTTCGCATCATCCAGTCCCTGGCCGGGGTCGGCACAGCGCTGCTGATCTATGCGATCGCCAGTCGGGTCCTGGGGCGCTGGGAGGGGCGGATCGCCGGCCTGCTGGCCGCGGTCTACATGCCGTTCATCTTCTTTGATTCAGAACTCCTCATGATCACGCTCGTGATCCTCGCGACCCTGTTCGCGCTCTATTTCATCCTCGATGAGAACAGGCGATCACGGCCGGGTTGGATGCTCTTGGCGGGGCTCTGTCTCGGGATCGGCGCGCTCGGAAAACCGAACCTCCTGCTCTTCGTGCCGGTGGTGATCGTCTGGATGCTCTGGAGGGCGGGCAGCGCACGAAAGACGCGCGAGATGCGCCTGGCCGCGCTGGGGCTGGTCGCGGGCGTGGTCATCGCGGTGGCGCCCTTCACGATCAGCAACATGATCATCGCCGATGATTTTGTGCTGACCTCCTCGAACGGCGGGATCAACTTCTACATCGGCAACAACGAGGAGGCCCGCGGGACCTTTCAAATCGATCACCGGATGCGCACCGATCTCTACGGTGGCTCCAAACGAATCGCCGAGGAGGCGCTCGGGCGGGAACTCAAGCCCTCGGGCGTCTCCCGCTACTGGTTCGATCAAGGTTTCGAGTATCTCACCTCCCATCCCTGGCAGGCCATGCAACTCTGGGGCCGGAAGTTCCTTCTGTTCTGGAACCGGGTCGAGATCCCGAATCACTACAGCATTCCGTTTTTCGAGGAGTTCTCGCGGGTCCTCAGGTGGAACCCGGTCGGGTTCAGTTTTCTTGTGCCCTTGGCTGTCACCGGGATTGCAGTCGCCTGGCGCCGTTCGCGGGAGACGGTCCTGCTCGTCCTGTTTGGGGCGACCTACCTCGTGTCGCTGTTGCCGTTCTTCGTGACCTCGCGCTATCGGCTGCCCGTGGTGCCCATCCTGATCTTCTTCGCGGGGGCGGGCGTCGTTTGGTTGTTCGAGCTTCTGCGCAAACGGAAGCAGATCCACCGACGGCTCGTGCCGCTCCTTCTGCTTCATCTGGCAATCGCGGTTTCCCACCTGCCGCTCATCGATCTGAGCCACGCGCACCAGTACTCGCTGCTCGGCAGCGTGCACCGCGATCGTGGGGAGTACCCGCAGGCGGCCCACGCCTATCGCCAGGCGATCGCCGAAGCGCCCGAGGATGATTCCGCCCACCTCAACCTGGGGTCGGTGCTGGGGCGGATGCGCCGCTACGAGGAGGCCGAGAAGGTTCTTCTTGAAGCCCGGAATCTCAATCCGGCGGTGGCGGCCACGCACAGCAACCTGGGGACCGTCTATCTGCAGACCGGGCGATTGGATCAGGCGGCTGCATCACTCGAGCAAGCCGCCCGTCTCAATCGCGACCATCGCCCGGCCTGGGAGAACCTACTTCGTCTCAGCACCGAGCGAGACGATTGGCAGAGTGGGGTGCGCGCCTGCCGGGAACTGCTGAGGATCGACCCGCGGGATGGAAACGCGCACTGGAATCTCGCGGTCTTGCTCTCCCGCCGGCCTGAATTCCACGCCGAGGCCGCATCCCATGCCCGCGAAGCAGGGGCCCGGTTGCCGGAACTCAGGCCCCAGGTCGCGGCGATGCTCGAGATGCTGCAGGACGCAGCTCAGGCCTCGCCGTCCTCCGGGGATTGAACCGCAACCCGCAGCTGATTGCCGCAGTTCGGACAGACCTTCCAGTTCGCTTCGATTGCCCGGTTGCACTTGTGGCAATGGGACCCCGCTGCATGTCCGCAGTAGGGGCAGTGGCGGAAATCGCCTTGAATCGACTTGCCGCAATTCACGCAGCTCCGGCCGGAGGAGGTCCGCACCACGAGATAGATCACCACTCCGATGAACGCGGGTACAAAAACGGCAATGCAGGTCCAGAGCCACGGGTCCATGCCGCGTCTCGACGCGTCCCGATGAACCAGCAAACCGGCCACGATGGCGTAGAGCCCGAAGACGAGCAGGAGCGGCATCATGTGGATCATGGGCGTGACTGCGATCGAGGGGAATCCTCCCGGCCAGGGCCCATGTCCCACCCAAACCTGGCTGAAGGGCCTCAGCAGGGGCGGGATCAGCACCAGGAAGATCTCGCCTGATCCAGCTCGCGATCCTGTTCCTCTCCGGAGAAGAACGTCCTGATCCGCCGCCGCCACCGCCGGCCTTTGCGATAGCGGTCCCGATAACGATTGAGGCAGATCGTCACGAGCCATGGCCAGAATCTCCGCTCGGGGGCGAACCCGCCCAGGTTCTTCAGTGCAGCGACCCAGGTGTCCTGAAAGAGATCGTCGGCGTCGACCCGACTGCGGGCCAACTTGCAGCACTGCGTGTAGAGAGGGACCCGGTAGCGATCGATCAGGAGGTCCATCAGCTCGGTTTGGCCGCGCTGACATCGCTCGATGATCTCTCTGTCTTCCCGCATTCCCCCTCCTATGGGGAGAGTACGCGCGAGGGTCGGGCCGGTTCAGGCTCGTGACCATGCTAGGGGCAAACGGAGGAGAAAAGAAGGGCCGGACCTCGATCTCTCGAAGTCCGGCCCTCTTAGAGGTCTGGTCTGTTGTACTTAGGCGTGCTTGGGCGAACGCACCATCGCGATCAGGATCGCGGCCAGGATGCAGCCGGCACCGCAGATCGTGAAGGCGAGCGGGAAGTTGCCCATGTCGCCCAACCGGCCGCCCATGATCGGGCCGACGATGCCACCGACACCGTAGGCGAGGAACACCCAACCGTAGAGCTGACCGATGTTCTTCGCGCCGAAGGTCCCCGCAGTGATCACCGGGAAGAGGGCGAAGTTGCCTCCGAAGTTGAAGCCGATCAAGGTCGCGCCCAGATAGAGCAGACTCGTGGTCCCAGCCATGAACTGGAACAGATAGACGAGCACACCCTGCGTCGCCGTCATGATGATGATCGACTTCTTGGCGCCCAGCTTGTCGCTCAGGGTGCCCCAGGCGATGCGGCCAATGCCGTTCGCGAGAGAGAAGAAGACCGCCATTGCCGTACCAGCCACGCCGCTGGCCATGGCCTGATCCATTCCGCCTTCCATCAAAGCCTGCATTGGCCAGAGCTTCATGAGACCGATGCTCATGAGACCGGCGCCGGCGCTGAAGACAAAGGTGAGGAGAATCAGGTAGTAGGGCAGCGTGCTCAGCATCTGGCCGCTGGTGTAGTCGCCCGTACCGGCGGCGCCGCCCCCGGCGGCCTGTGGCGGCTTGTAGCCCGGCGGGTTCCAGCCCTCGGGCGGGAAGCGCATCCAGATGCCGCCGATGAAGACCAGCGCGGCGAACGCGATACCATAGACGATGAACGTCGTGCCTAACCCTAAGTTGGCAATCAGATGGCCCCATGAGCCGGCCAGCTTGACCCAGAGCGTCGCACCAAAGCCGAACCCGGCCACGGCCAGACCGGTGATGAGACCCTTCTTGTCCGGGAACCAACGCATCCCGACCGCGATCGGAACCACGTAGCCGAGACCGATACCGCTACCGCCGGCCACGCCGATCAGCAGCAGGGTGGGCACAAAACTGGTTCCACCCGTGAGCCCGGCGAGAAGATAGCCGGCGCCGAGGACGATACCCCCCGCCCAGGCGAGGGCTCGGGGACCGACCTTGGGCAGCAGGCGTCCGGCAATGACCATGACGATCGCAAAGAAGGCCAGCCCGGCGGCGAAGACCCACTGGGTCTCTTCCTTGGACCATCCCGCTTCGGTTTCGGTCAGTTTCGGCGTGAAGACCGACCAGGCGTAGATGGCACCCAGGCAGAGCTGGATGAGGATCGCACCCACCACCACCAACCAGCGATTTCCGACCTTTTGATTCTCCATGACAACTCCCCCTCACTCCCGCAAGGCCCGGCCGGACAGCCGAGGTTCCCGCCTCAATCGAAAGGGGAAGGACCCTGGCTTAGAGCCCTTCCCCTGCTATTACACGTGACACATCGATGGACTAGCCACTAAGGGACTAATTGCCCCTCGTCTCGATCAGGTTCTCGACGACCGACGGATCGGCCAGCGTGCTGGTGTCACCGATCTCCTTGAACTCGCCGGCAGCGACCTTGCGCAGGATACGGCGCATGATCTTGCCCGAGCGGGTCTTCGGCAGGCCCGGTGCCCAGTGGATCTGGTCGGGGGACGCGATCGGACCGATTTCGTTGCGGACGTGCGTCCTCAGTTCCTTCTTGAGCTCGTCGGTGTACTCCTCGCCGACCATCAGAGTGACGTAGGCGTAGATGCCCTCACCCTTGATATCATGGGGGAAGCCGACCACGGCTGCTTCAGCAACCTTCGCGTGCGAGACGAGCGCGCTCTCGACCTCGGCGGTCCCCATACGGTGACCCGAGACGTTGATGACGTCGTCGACCCGGCCGGTGATCCAGTAGTAGCCGTCCTCGTCACGACGACAGCCGTCACCGGTGAAGTAGAGGCCCTTGAAAGTGGAGAAATAGGTCTGCTTGAAGCGGTCGTGATCGCCGTAGAGCGTACGCATCATGCCCGGCCACGGACCGGTCAGGGTGAGAATACCGCTCGCCGCGCCCGTGAGCTCCGTGCCCTGGTCATCGACCAGCATCGGCTTGACACCAAAGTAAGGCAGGGTAGCCGAACCCGGCTTCAGTGGGTGCGAACCCGGCAGCGGGGTAATCATGATGCCACCGGTTTCGGTCTGCCACCAGGTGTCCACGATGGGGCAGCGGCTATCGCCGACCACCTCGTAGTACCACTTCCAGGCCTCGGGGTTGATCGGCTCGCCGACCGTGCCGAGGAGACGCAGGCTCTTGCGGCTGTGCTTCTTCACGAAATCGTTGCCCTGGGCAGCGATCGCGCGGATGGCCGTCGGGGCCGTGTAGAAGATCGAGACCTTGTACTTGTCGACCACCTCCCAGAAACGTCCGGCGTCCGGGAAGGTGGGAATGCCTTCGAACATGACCGAGGTGGCACCCATCGCCAGCGGACCGTAGACGATGTAGGAGTGGCCCGTCACCCAGCCGATGTCGGCCGTGCACCAGTACACGTCATCGTCGTGATAGTCGAAGATGTGCTTGAAGGTGTGCGCCGTGTAGATCATGTAACCGCCGGTCGTGTGAAGCACGCCCTTCGGCTTGCCGGTCGATCCGGAGGTGTAGAGGATGAAGAGGGGATCCTCGGCGTCCATCCACTCAGGCGCGCAGTCGGCGGAAGCGTCGGCCATGGCCTCGTGCCACCAGATGTCGCGTCCGTCCTGCATGTCGACCTCGAAGTCGCCCACGCGCTTGTAGACGACGCAGGTGTTCACTTCGCAGCCCTGGTCGGCCGCGATCTTCATGGCGGCATCCGCGTTCTTCTTGAGCGGAACCGCCTTGGCGCCACGCCAGACACCGTCGGTCGTGATGACGACCTTGCATTCGGAGTCCAGAATGCGGCCGGCGAGCGCATCAGCGCTGAAGCCACCGAAGACCACCGAGTGAATTGCGCCGATGCGGGCGCAGGCCAACACGGACACGGTCAGCTCCATGACCATCGGCATGTAGATCGAAACGCGGTCGCCCTTCTTGACGCCGCGGCTCTTCAGCACGTTGGCGAACTTGCAGACCTGATCGTGCAACTCGCGGTAGGTGATCTTGGAATCTTCACCCGGCTTGTTGCCTTCCCAGTAGAACGCGATCTGGTCGCCGCGCTTCTCGAGGTTGCGGTCGAGGCAGTTGTAGCAGACGTTGGTCTTCGCACCCTCGAACCACTTAATGCTGAGATCGCTGTCGAAATCCCACGACAGGACCTTGTCCCACTTCTTCTCCCAGTGGAAATTCTCTGCCCAATCAGCCCAGAATCCCTCCGGATCACTCACGGACTGCTCGTACAACTTCTTGTACTGGTCCAGATCCTTGATCCACGCATTCTGACTTTGTTCGGCGCTGGGCTTGTACACGTCACTCATCGTTTCTGTGCCTCCCCACAATGCTAGTGGTTACCGTTTCCACTCACCTTACTCAGTGAGTCATTCTCGTTCTGTCGACTGCGGAGGCCCGAAGTGCACATGTGCACGGGGCACATCTGTACCGGGGACCCATTATAGGACGCTTAGGACCGGTTGGATCGCCGGGCACAGTGCCCAGCCGGCGACAGAACAGAGTTTCCTTCATCCGGGGGCCAAGTAGAAAAGCCTTCCCGGAAAACAACAATTGGGGAGAATACCTGAGCGGCTCGGCGGGGTCAATGTTGGTTTGAGGTTAGGATGAATCGCTGCCTGGGAGCATCGTGCTGATCTGAATTAGCTGCGCTTATGGCATTGCTCTGCGCTCGAAAAGCGCGAACAACCAGTAAGGTCGCCGCCGGCTGATGAGCCGGTTGATTCCGTCACATAGGAAGGAAACAGGGTTGTAGCGGGCCGGCGGAAAATCGCGGCTATCGCACGCTGGACAGACCACCTGACGCGACGAAGGCACCTGGAACCAGCGTTTGCCGAGTCGTTGCCTCATGCGCAACAGCCAAAGGGGATAGTCGCGGCGGGGGACTCCTCCCACGGCGGTCTCCCGAAGTGCATACCCCGGGAAGTAGCCCTCCAACACCCGGGTTGAAATCGACCGGTAGTGGTGCGAGGCGTTGAAGACGAGGCCGCACTGCCGGCAGAGAACCTCGTTGATGTGCGTGTTCTCCTCGTTCGGCACGCTGATGAGGAGGTAGGGGGCCTTCAGAGACTCGATCTCGGAGAGGGTCCGCCTGAGCACCTCCTCGCTGAGATGCTCGAGAAGTTCACTGCTGAGGACCAGGTCGAAGTGGCCTCTGCGCAGGGGCAGCGTCGTCACCGTTGCACAAACCCGCGGGGCGCTCACCCGGCGCAGGGCCGCCATGCTCCAATCCAGGCCGAGCATCTCATACCGTTCGGCGAGACGGTCGGTGATCATCCCATGGCCGCACCCCAGATCGCAGATTCGCTTTGTCCTGGCCGGGATCAACTCCAGGAGCTGGGCAATCTTGGCCTCGGTCACCTCGGTCGGTTCGAAGTGGTCCCAGTTGCTCTCGACCTCGTAGAAGATCCGCTCTTTGTCAGGTGCGCTCATGGCCTGTCACCTACGGTGCCTGCTTTTCGAGAACCAGGATCGCCACGTCCGCCGTGTACATTCGGGTCTTGTGGCGGAATTGCGCCGGCTCCAACCGGCGGATCAGACGGGGCGCGACCAGGGGGGCGAATGGCTGGAAGAACAGCCGGCGCACAAACCAGGGGACCTTGGCATTCCCGAACAGGAGATTGTGCGCATTGAATCCCGGTTCGCCGAAGAAGTCGGTCGAGCGCAGCTCGAGGCCGCTGGGTACGACCAGACGGTCCCGCAGGTTGTCCTCTGAGTAGTAGCGCATGTAGAAGGCTTCCTCGGCCCGTTCACCTTTCACGTAGACCTGACGGCGGTAATAACGCGGCTCGTCGCGCCAGGGATCGAAGGGAACCGAGATCACCATCCGGCCCCCCGGAGCGAGGACCCGGGCCAGTTCGCGGACAACGGGAGATTCGTCGGTGATGTGCTCCAGGACGCTGATCACCGAGATCCTGGTGAAGGAGTCGTTGTCGAAATCGAGGCGGCCGGCGTCCGCGACCCGGAAGTCCAGTTTGCCTGTTTCGAGCAGCACCGCCGCCTCGGGCACGCGGCGGGTCATGGCGGTCTGTTTGGTCTCGAAGTTCGGCTCCGGATCGACGGCCACCACGGAGCAGCCATACCGCATGGAGAGAACCTGAGGGAGAGGCGCGTATCGGCTTCCGACGTCCAGGAGGCGATCCGTCGGACGCAGATCCAGTCTCCGGATGACCTCCGGATACTCGACACACCGGCTGTAAGGCATCCCTCGCGAAAACGCGACGGGTCCCAGCTGCCATAGGTATCGGTAGTAGTCCCGGATCACTGCGGAAAACCTCCCCTTCACGAACGGATGAACACTAGTGGCGAGGAGGATCCCGCCGCAAGGGCTGAATCAAGCGGGTCCGGAGCGCGGCGGCAACACTGGCGGCTTGCCGATCGGGGCCGGGGTTCCTATCATGGCGAGTCGCCGTGGCCGGGCTTGTATCAGGCAGTGCCGCCCCGGACACAGACGTCCACCTGCACGGCCCCGCGCCTAGCGGGCCGGCCGAGGAGCCGAACATGTCGACCGAAACACGCGTATGGGATCTACCGACGCCAATCTATGGGCAGAAGCTGAGACTGGAAACCGGCCGGATCGCCACGCAGGCCGACGGCGCCATCTGGCTGTCGATCGGCCGCACGGTCATGCTGGTGACCGCGGTCAGCCAGCACAAGCCGGCCACCCATCTGGACTTCTTCCCGCTCACGGTCGAGTACCGCGAACGGATGGCGGCCGCCGGGCGCGTGCCGGGCGGCTTCCTCAGACGGGAAACCCGTCCTTCGAACCATGAAATTCTGGGCTCACGGATCATCGACCGCAGCATCCGGCCCTCCTTCCCGAAGAAGTACCGCTGCGAAACCCAACTGCTGGCGACCGTGCTCAGCTATGAACCGGGCGCCGACACGCAGGCGCTGGGCATCACCGCTGCGTCGGCGGCCCTCATGATCTCCGACATCCCCTGGACGGGACCGGTGGCCGGGGTGCGGGTGGCCCAGGTCGATGGGAAGCTGATTGCCGCGCCCGGAGCTGCCGAACGCGAGCGGGCCGCGCTGGATCTGATCGTGACCGTCAGCCGGAACGGTCTGGTCATGGTGGAGGGCTCGGCCGACGAGGTGAGCGAAGAGGACCTGATTGCGGCGCTGTCGGTGGCGTCCGAGGCGGCCGAGCCACTCTTGTCGCTTCAGGAGCAGATGCAGGCGGACCTGGGCCGGGAGAAGCGCCCGACCCCGGAGGAGCCGGCCCACGAGGAGATCTCCAAGATCGCGGCCGAAGGAATCCAGGCGGGCATCGACCAGGTCTTCGCCGGAGGCAACAAACACGAGCGGCGCCTGCGCGAGCGGGAATTGAAGGAGGCGGTTCTCGAGACGATCGGCGAGCCTGCGGAGGAAACGGATGAGACCGCCGAGCCGGATGTTTCACCGTCCGAGGTCGTCGCCGACGCACTGCGCACGGAGATTCGCGGCAGAGCGCTCAGGGACCAGCGGCTCGACGGCCGCCGGCCCGATGAAGTTCGCACCATCACCGGCGAGACGTCCCTGTTGCCCACCGCGCACGGCTCGAGCCTCTTCACCCGGGGGGAGACCCAGGCCGTGGTGACCTGCACGCTGGCGTCGTCCGACTCGGAGCAACTCGTCGAGAGCCTCCACGGTGTTCACAAGGAGGCTTTTCTCCTGCACTACAACTTCCCGCCCTACTCGGTGGGTGAAGCGCGCCCCATGCGCGGTCCAGGGAGGCGTGAGATCGGGCACGGCTGGCTTGCGCGCCGAGCGCTCTTGCCGGTTCTGCCGTCCCCCGACAGCTATCCTTATACCATTCGGCTCGATTCGGAGATCACCTCGTCGAACGGGTCTTCATCGATGGCCACGGTGTGCGGGTCGAGCCTTGCGCTGATGGATGCGGGGGTTCCCATTGTGAGACCCGTGGCCGGTATCGCCATGGGGTTGATCTCGGACGGTTCCGACTTCGCGATCCTGACCGACATTCTGGGTGACGAGGATCATCTGGGGGATATGGACTTCAAGGTTGCGGGGACCACCGAGGGCATCACGGCGGTCCAACTGGACAACAAACTCGGCAGTCTACCGCCCGAGATCCTGGCCCGGGCCATGACCCAGGCCAAGGATGCGCGCCTTCACATTCTGGAGCGCATGTCCGAGATCTGCGCCGGGCCGCGCGACGAAGCCCCCTCGCACGCGCCCAAGATGTTCACCCGCAAGATCCGTCCGAGCCGGATTCGCGATCTGATCGGGGCCGGCGGGCGGACCATCCAGGCCCTGCAGCAGGAGACCGACGTCAAACTCGATGTGGGACAGGACGGGCTGGTGCGCATTCAAGCCGGTCCGGATGCGAAACTCAAAGAGGCCCTGAAACGAATCGACTTTCTCACGGGTGAGCCGCGCGTTGGCGGGTTCTATCGCGGACGCGTGACCTCAGTTACCGACTTCGGCTGCTTCGTCGAGATCTTCCAGGGGATCGAGGGGCTGGTGCACGTGAGCGAACTCGATGCGGCCCGGGTGGATGATCCGCGGCAAATCGCCACGGCGGGCGAGGAGATGCTCGTCAAGGTCCTGGGCACGACGCACGACGGCAAGATCAAGTTGTCCCGCAAAGCCGCCCTGGACGCCGATCCGGCCGACGTCGACGGCTAGCGCCGGGCGTTCCAGAGAAGGATCCGGTCGGGCGCGATGCGCTCGATCTCGGTGGCGACCTTACCCGTGACAATCGCGAAGTCCCGCGGCAGCAGTTCGCCCGAATCCAAGATGGCCGTGTCCCCTTGGGCCAGGCGGCGAACGAGTCCGGGCGCCACGTCAAGGAAGGTGATACGCCCGTCCGGCAGCTCGAAGAAGAAGCGCTTCGGTCCCGCCTCTCGCATGCTCAGATCCGAATCCTTGAGGAGCGAAACCAGCCGGGACTGACCGCCGGCCGAGGCCTTGTCGGCGCGAAGCTGCTCCTCATGTTGGCGATCTTGGTCGCGTTTGCGTTCTTGTTCCGCCTGATGGGCTTCTTCGCGCTGCCGGCTCTCCGCTTCCAGACCGTCCTGCCCGAGTTTCTTGCGTTTGACGCGGTCGCCGTGCTTCTTCTGGCGGATCTCCTTGTCGGAGACCAACCCGGCCTTCTTCAATGCGTCGCTCAGATCAGCCATCATTGGCCACGCACTTGCCGGTAGATTGTCTTGATCCCGCCCCAGGTCCGCTTCTGTGAGGGAACCAGGAAGTCGCAGGGGTTTGGATCGCAGCGCACATCCCAGCCGACCCACACGCCTCCGGTGGCGAGGCAGTCCAGCTCTTCAGAGATTGAACACTCATACCCGAAGCAGCAGACCCGCTCGAACGGAAGCTCGCTGATGCGCGGGTTCCAGCCGGCCATGTTGAGCCCCGCCGCGGGATAGGATTCCAAGGCCTTAACATGGTTGTCCAAACCGTTCATGTAGAAGAGCACCAACCCGTGAATGGGGTAGGCGCCGAGCCACACGCGGCCGTTTCCACCGAAGGCGGCGAACCAGATCAGGGGCACGACATGGCTGGTTCTCGGCGGGTCGAATTCGATGCGAATGCCCGTGGTGTCACCCGGGAACTCGACATGCGGGTAGGCGTACCGGCCGGCGTGTCCCCAATCGAGGATCTCCAGGCCTTCGATGTACTCGATGCCGAACTCGACGATGTGAAGGTCCACGCAGGTCGTATCGGGGAAGACGGCGCACACCCAGAAAAGGCCGGTGGGGCCTAGGCTTCCCGGACCAGTCTGCACCTCCAGCGTGGGCTCCAGCGCGGTCCCGTAGTGGCAATCGTACATCAGCCGGTAGTATCCGCAGCTGTCCGGGGCGATCTCGGGGCAGGACTCCGGAAACAGATCGATGTAGTAGGCCGGATCGGTGATGTTCGGATCGTATTCCAGGGTTGGATCGCAATGGACCATCAGGTAGCCGCCCTCGTTGGATCCCATTGCGGCGCAAGGCGCGCTGGCGACTAGGAGCATTCCGGCGACCGTCAAAAGCAAGCACATCCATTTGCCTATACGTGTGCGCATGGCAGACCTCCTATCACCATTGTTTCTGAGGGCGCCCCATCTTCGTCAACTATAAGTTGCACTATAGACAGGGCTACGGTCAATCTCCGATTCCGGGAGTTGCCCTGGCAGGCCCACCGCGTATGATGCCCTCGCTGTTGGCTGTGACTCTATAAGTCTTTCAGAGAGCCTTGAGGGGAAGCGGTTTATGCCCAACTCACCAGCGCCTACCTTGCGTTTTCTATTCCTATTGATCTGGCTTCTGGCCGGTTTTGCCGGGCCCGCGTTGGGGCAGGATCAGCCAGCGACCTGCCCAACCGGCGTGGGCGGGTTGCCGGAGGTCACCGGGAGGGGGCTCTCACCGGAGGCGATTCTCGGGCACCTCGAGGCCGACCTCGCCGAGGACTGGAAGAGCGGCGATCTGGTGACGCTCTTCGACAGCACCCGCGTCGAGGTGGAGCTCTCCGGGTTGACGCACCGGTATCACCGCCGCTTGGTCAAGGTGATGTCGGAGGCGGGCGGCCGCCAGATGGCCTCGATCCGATTCGACTACGACCCGGCCTCGAACCTGATCGAAATCCGCCGGGTGCGCATCCATCGAACCGACGGACGGTATGAGGACATCGATCCCGCGCGCGCCCAGGACGGCTTCGCGCCCGCTCACTCGATCTACTGGGGCGCGCGCATGAAGGTGATCGCCCTGCCGCGTCTGCGTCCGGGGGATGTCGTCGAGACCATCACCTACAAGAAGGGTTTCCTGATCGCCTACCTGCTGGAAACCGGCGAGGAAGATGAGCGCTACATCCCTCCGATGCGTGGCCACTTCTATGACTCGATCCTCTTCGGCGAAGGCCATCCCTTCAAGATCAAGCACTACGAGGTGATCCTCGATCGGGAGAAGCCTCTGCAATTCGCCACCTACAACGGTGAGATCTACGCTGCGCAAACCTTCACCGACAGCACGCTCACCTATCAATGGTGGTCGATCGATCAGGACGCGGTCACCTACGAACCGCGTCAGCCGGGCCGAAGCGACTTCGTCCCCAAGGTGGTCATGGCCACCGTGGATGACTGGCCGGAGAAGTCTCGCTGGTTCTTCGAGGTCAACGATCCGGTGTTCGCCTGGAACGAAGCGATCCAGGCCAAGGTCGATGAACTCACCGAAGGTCTGAAGTCTCCGGAAGAGGAGTATGCCGTCCTGACCCACTGGGTGGCGGACAACATCCGCTACTCCGGCCTCAGCATGGGCAAGGGTGAAGGCTATACGATTCATCCGAGCACGATGACCTGGAACGAGCGCTGCGGTGTGTGCAAGGACATCGCCGGCATGCTCGTGACCTTCCTGCGCGCCGCCGGCTACACGAGCTACCCGGCGATGACCATGGCCGGCTCGCGGGTGGAGCCGGTTCCCGCCGACCAGTTCAATCACTGCGTCGTGGCCGTGCGGCAGGACGACGGGGGTTATGTGATGCTCGATCCGACCTGGGTGCCGCGGTCGCGGGATGTCTGGTCGAAGGCGGAGGGGGAGCAGCACTATGTGATTGGCTCCCCGGAGGGTGAGGAGCTCACCGCGATCCGCACCTTTGAAGCGCAAGAGAGTCCTCTGCATGTGGAACTGAACACCAAGATCGAGAAGACCGGTGACCTGCGCGGCGAGATCACGTTGGTGGGTGAAGGGTATCTCGATTCAAGGCTGCGCAGAATGTTGGCAGGCGAGAACCGGCGGGACTGGGATCGCCGGATGGTGCGGCTTCTGCGCGCCATTTCGCCGGCCGTCCAGATCACCGAGAGCGAGTATGCCGACTTTCGCGACTACCGCGAACCGATGCGATGCAGCGCGCGCTTCCACATCCCAGGTTATGCGGCCATCACGGATTCGACCTGCGACTTCAGATCGCCTTCGCTTCGGTTTCTGCAGGGGTGTGGGGGCTTCGTGCGCTTTATCGGGCTCGCGCCGGTCGAAGACCGCAGCCACCCGGCGCTGTTCTGGGCAACCTCACTGGTGGACATCGAAGAGCGCCTTGAACTGCCCGCGACCTACGAGATCGCCGCGGAACCTGAGGATGTCGAACTCGAGTTTGCCTCCGGGAGCTTCCTGACGACGACCGAGACCAAGGGCAAGAGGCGCACCAGCCACCTTCGGCTCGCACTGCTCAAACGAACGGTGCCGGCAGATGAGTGGGCCGATCTGGTGACGATCGCGGACACGTTGGACACAATCGCGGAGTCGATGGTCGCCGGCCGCAAATGATGCGAGATGAGGGAGTGACGCCCATGAAGGCGAGAGCCGCCACGATCAGCCTGTTCCTTCTGGTCATCCTGGGAGCACCGACGAGCGCCCGGGCCGACCTCGCGCCCCTCCTCGAACCGGATGAGGTGCGCGCGCTGGTTGCCGAGCACGCCGCCGCCGAATTCCCCGAGGAGGATGCCGTCGTTCTCTTCATGGGCGAGCGCGTGCGTCTGGAGCCGGACGGGTCGATCGCCCGCCGGACCCAACGGATCGTCCTCTTGCAGACCGAGCGGGCCATCGGCGCGCTCGGCGACCCCCGGGTGACCTTCAATCGGCGTCATCAGGAACTGCTGATCCACCGCTGCCGAACGTACGTCCCGGGAGGGATCGAGGTGGATGCCACCGATCACGCCTTCAACCCCGTGACCCCGGATGCCGTCGCGCGTTGCCCGGATCGGATGTTCCATCAAGACATGGTGATCACCCATGTCGGCATCGAACGCGGTTGCGTGATCGAACTCGACACCGAGATTCGGGACCTGAAGCCCCATCAGGCCTGGCTCGAGGGGGAGGTCTTTCTCCACGAGCCGTACCCGGTTCTGGATCGGTTCCTGGAGATCGAGACGCCCGATCACGTCACGTTGCACTATGAGCTTTCGCGCCTGCAGGGCGGCCCGGAGCTGCATCAGGAACAGGGGCGGGCCCATCACATCTGGCACTTCGGCCTCCTGCCGGGGGTCCGTGAGTCGGACGACGGTTACGGCGGACGATTGGCCCGCGGCCGGCTGCTCTACAGCACCTGCCCCAGCTGGGAGTATCTGGCCCGGCGAACGTGGGAACAGATCGACTCGGCCGCCCAACCCGACACGTTGATGGCCACGTTTGTGAACTCGGCCGAGCTCAAAGGGGCCGGCGAACTGGAACAGGCCCGGGAGATCCTGAGCGTCCTCTCCTCTCAGACGAGGCGGGCCAACGTTCGGCCGTTTGCCGGGCTCCCGAATCCCCGCAGTGCCGCGGAGACGTTCGTGTTTCGATGTGGCGATCCATGGGATCGGACCAGTCTTGCGATCGCCGCGCTTGGAATGGTCGATCTCGGCGTGGTCACGACGCTGCGCGCCAATGCACGCGACGTCAAGAAAGGCGTGCCCATGATGGGCCAGTTCTCCGAGGTCTGGTTGCAGGCCCAGGTTGATGGGGAAACCGTGCTCTTGGACCCGGTGAGCGGCCACCTCGAGTCGCCGGTCTCCGTCGCGCGGCCCTTCCTGATTCTGGGTGAACGGGGGCTCGAATGGCGCGAGGAATCGGCCGGGCAGGGCCTGAGCCGACTGTGGGTCGACCTGGCGATGGAATCGGGAGGTGCGGTTGCCGGCCACGTCGACTTGCGGCTCGAAGGCGTCCAGTGGCGCTGGTCCGACCACGACGGCCCGGGCGACTTGGCCGATGAGGTTGCGGCCCAGATTCTCCCGGGATCCACGCGCGGTGAAGTGGATGTTCGCTGGTTTGGTCCCGATCGATGCGACCTCCGGTTCGAGGTTGAAGCGCCCTCGCTCGGCGAGCGTGACGGCTCGCGCACCTACGTGCGCCTTCCGGCTCCGCCGGCCGGGATTGCCGAGGCCATCGGTGGATACGGTCTCGATCGGACAGCGCGAAGCAGCCCGCTTTTCCTACCTGCTCCGATGGAGGAGGTGGTGAAGTGGCGTCTCCGTCTGCCCGAGGGGATCGAACCGGTCTACCTGCCCGCGGCGGCGGATGAGGACACCCGCGCTGCCCGTTTCGCCATGACGATTGAACGGATAGCGCGTCCCGCCGACGCGTGGTCGCGCCCGGATGAACGCGAGGCGCGCGGGGAGGAGATTCAAGTCAACTGGACCGCCGGCCTTCCCATGGCCGAGATTCCTCCGGCGCGGTACCTGGAGCTGAAGAAGGTGATCGGGCGGTATCAAGCTGAGAACCAGCGGCTTCTGATCCTGGGGGGATGGCCCGAGGGGGACTAGCCGCTACTCGATATACCCCAGGCTCTTCAGCCGTTGCAGCTGACGGTCGTCCAGCTGCAACGATCCGTCTTCCCCGCTTCGGAGAACGGCCTCCTGAATATCCCGCGCCGCGGCCAGCTCCAGGCGCAGGATCTCCCGGAACTGGGCAAGGCAGGCCGGTTCCTCGGCCGGGAGGAGATTGTGCTCTTCTCCCGGATCGGCGGCCAGGTCATAGAGGTGCTCGGCGGCGGGATCGATCACCGCTCGGGTTTCTTTGCCGGTCGAGCAGATGTACTTCCAGTGCTCGGTCCGAATGCTGGTGGCGTGTACGGCGAATCCCATGCTGCGCGGATGGAGGATCTGAGCCGGCGTTGCCGCCGAGTCCGCTTCCTCGCCGCCGAAACCCAGGAACGGGGTAAGGCTCCTTCCCTGGAGGATGCCGGTCTTCTCCAGGCCGGCCAGATCGAGCACGGTGGGTACGAGGTCGACGAGCTGAACCAACTCCGCGCTCTTCGCCGCACTCTCCTGTTCGGGCAGCCGGATGAGCAGGGGCACGTGGAGCGACTCATCGTAGAGATCCAGATGGAGAGGCTTGCCGTGCTCGAAGAACTCCTCGCCGTGATCGGAGGTCAAGATCACCACCGTGTTGGTTGAGAGATTCAGCGCCTCGAGCGTGTCGAACAGGCCGCCCAGAGCATCGTCCGCATAGGCGATCCCGCCATCGTAGTACGAGATCACGTCTTCCAGGTCAGCCGCGGCCATGGGCGTGTCCACGTTGCCGAACCCATAGTCGCGGAGGAGTTCCGAGGCGCAGTGGCCGTTGGGTCCACAACCCGAGAACCGCGCCCGGGGCGGGTCGCTCAGAAACTCCGTCTGGAAAGGGGCGGGCTCCTCGTAGGGGAGCCGGTGGATATCGGAGTGGATGTCGAAGAGGTGCAGGAACAGGAAGAAGGTTGTCTCCTGGTGCCAGGTGAGCCACTTGAGAGCCTGGGCGATCTGGGGCTTTGCCGTACCGGTCTTGTGATGGACATAGGACCAGCGGACTTTGTCACCGGTGCGCAAGAGCAGACCCCGTAGGAGCGGATGCGGATAGGGAGGATGGACGTAGTCCGCGAAACCCTGGGCGAATCCTCGGCGTTTTCCGATGTAGGAGGAGGCATCGCCGCCGACAAAGGCCCCGGCGCGATAGCCGTCCCCCTCCAATCGTTCGGCCAGGGTCGTGAATTGGGGGCTCAGGCGACTGCGATCCGCAACCAGGGCGAGGGCGAGGGGCGAGACACCGGTGAGCATCGAGGCGTGGGACGGCAAGGTCCAATGCGATTGAGCATACGCGTTCTCAAAGAGCGTTGCCCCTTGTGCCCAGCGGTCGATCACCGGCGAGGTGTCTTGCCCGTAGCCATAACATCCCAGGTGATCGGCACGGAGCGTATCGAGTGAGATCAGGATGATATTCGGCCGAGCCCCGGCCTCCGCGACAGCCGGGCGTTGCCATCCGAGAAAGGTGCCCAACCCGCACGCCACTGCACTCGCCGCCAGCCAGAGGGGTAGTCGTCGCAGCGCAGGACCCCACCTCCCGGTGGCCGAGGCGCCAAAGCGCTTCGGCAGGAGCCAGAGGATGACTGCGATGCTCAGGCTGCCCACCGCAATCAAGATCAAGGCCGCCTTCCACGAGACGCCGGGCAGGCTTCCCGCGGGCTGCGCCTCTTCAACCAGAAGGAAGGCGATAGCTCCGAGCACGCCCCCGCCGAACAGGGCCCGGAACCAACGCACCGCCGCACTGCGCGTCGCCCATCCGAAGAAGCGGGCCACGGGATGAAGAACGAGTACCACGGCCAGCAGCGCAACCGCATCGAAGGCCATGCTGAGGAGGATCGCGCCGAGGCGCAGCGAAGCATCCCCCGCCACGGCGGGCAGGAGGCGCAGGCTCAAGTAGCCGTCGATGAAACCGACCCAGAGCCCGATGCAGAGCCAGCTGAGCAGCCACCTCCGAGTCTGTGGGGAAGGAACCATGCTCTCAATCCATTCATCCAAGCGGCATTCCGACGATCTCAAGTGAGCATCGTAGCACGGTAGCGGAGACGGTCCCACATGTCCATGGAGTTGCCCCGGAGGGCTAGTCCAGCCTGCGCAGATCCTGCAGTTTGAACGATTCGGTCTGGCCGCGTTCCTTCTCCGGCCTGAGCCCCGCCACGTCCCACAGGTAACGCAGCGCAACCTCGCCCGCCGAAGGCGACGGGTCGGAGGCCGAATCCTCCTGGGCCGCGCTGCCCTGTTTCAGCCAGCGCTCGGCCTTGACCACGTCGTCGAACGAGAGGGCCTGGCAGAGCAACTCCGTGACCACGTAGTAGCGGGCAGTGCGATCCAGCTCATCCACCGGCAGCAGCGGGGCCAGCAGGTGACTGTCCATCAGGAGGTGAATGTCACTGAGATCGTCACAGGTCAGCTCGGCGTCCTTGCCCTGGAAGTCGTTCAGCGCCAGGTGAAGGCGTCCGTCGATCGTGACGGCCAGACTGTCGGCATACATGAGGCAGACTGCCTCCGGAGCCGAGGCTCCGGCCGATGGCACGTAGGCCATCGACCAGAGCCCAACCATGAAGAGGCAGCCGGCGATCGTTCTGGCTAGAACGGTTGCCCGATCGTTACCCATATCTTGGCGTCCGCATCCGAGTCATCCAGGGACTTGGCCAGGTCGACCCTGAGGTCTTCTCCCAATCGTATCCGCAGCCCGACCGTGGAGGAGAATTTGCCGTCATCGATGATGTCCGCATCTCGATCCGCGGTCTTGCCGATGTCATAGAAGATGGCGGGCTGAAAGTCGGTGAACGGGATCCGCGGCGCGTATTCGACGTTGGCGAGCACCATCTGATCGCCCATGAGGCTCTTGTGATCGATCCCGCGAATCGTGCGAGCCCCGCCCAGGTAGAACTTCCGGAAGAGGGGCAGGTCGCCCTCGGATGACCCGTACTTCACCCGCACGTTGATATTGCCGATGCCCTTGATCGGCTGAAAACGCTGCAGCTCGGCCGTGTAGCGCTCGTAGCAGAGATCACCCTTCAGATCCTCGCCGGCCTTGCGGTACTCCGCGCGGAAGATGACCCCGTACTCCGGGTATTCGTCGTCATCGACCCAGTTCAATTCATACCAGGCGATGAGTTCGCCCAGCTTGGCGCTGAAGTCGTCCACGCCTGCGCTGAGCATCGAGTCGGGAAGGGTCGAGAAGTTGGGGCGGAACTGTTTGTGGGCGTCGAAAAGGTGCCAGAGATTGGGGTAGTGATCCTGCCAGGCCAGTTCCGTGAAGCGGTAGGCCGCACCGAACTCGTTGTGCCGCTCCGGTTGAATCGTCAGGAACCCGCGGGCGCCCTTCTCGAGGTAGTAATCGCCGTAGTCTTCGGCCGCGAGGAGCGAGAGCACCGTGGTCTCATCCCGGGGGGCGAGCCAGTAGTCGTCCGAGGTCGACTGCCGGAAGAAGCTCCCGCCGATGGTGATTGGAAACGCATCGAAGAATCGCTGCCGGGCGCCGAGTTCGTAGTCCCACCGTCCGGGCATGAACGCGCGAGTGGCGCGGGCGAAGAAGGTCGGCAGGACGGAGTCGGGATCCGCGATCTGCAGGCGGGCGCTGATCGTGCCCCCATCGACCCGGTTGTAGTATCCATCGGTCGAAAGGACGTGCTCGTTGTCCCAATCCCAGTCGTACTCCGCTCCATCTCGGCGGCCGCGGGAGATCGCGCGGTCCGAGAAAACCTCACCTTCCACATGGCTCTCACGGTCCAAGCGGATCCGGCCGGCGATCGCGACGACGTCGCCGTGCACGCGGGCATCCGGGGCGATGTCGATGTCGCCGCCCAGGGCCACCACGTTGCGGCGGACCTCTCCGTCGACATAAACGTCACCACCAAAGCAGATCACATCCCCGTAGATGAAGTCCTCGGAGTCGACGTCCAGATCGTGACCCAGCGCGAAAAGCGCCCGGCGCGAACGGAGCCGATTGTCGTCGCTCAGGCCGTGCCGGTTCGCGAAGCTGACCTCGATCCGGCCGCGCCTCCCGCGCACGCCGTCGACCAGCAGTTCGCCCAGGTCGTAGCGCAGCTGTCCCACCAGAATCGCGTCGCGCTCGATCATGACCTCCGAACAGAGCACCAGGCGGTCCCCACTCAGATAGATGTCATCGGCGTCGAATTCGATGGTGCGGGTCGTGCCGTTCTCCTCGAGGCGAATGAAGCCGTCATCTCCCTCGGTGCCGATCACGATGAGGGTGGCCTCTTCCATGCCCGCGTCCCTCGCGCCGGCCGGGCCCAATGCGGCCAGGGCCAGAAGCGCGATTCCGAGAAGGCGCGTGATCTGCTTCCTGCGTGTCATGTCATGTCTCCCTCTCAAAGGGTCCACCAGGTTTCCTGTTCACCCTTGGAGAGTGCATGGGCTGTGCCATCTTAGCGCGCTTGCCGCAACCCACTGCAACAACGGCAGATGGGTGGTGCGCGCCGTGCGCCGCCGTTGTCAATTCCACAACACCGGCTCTCCGGCGTTGTCAGGAGGACAACAACCCCAGCCGTTTCAGCTTGCGATAGAGGTTTCCGCGATCCACCCCCAGGTCCTGGGCCAGCTGGGTGATGTTCCCGCCGTGCCCTTCGAGCTGGCTTCGCAGATAGCCGCGTTCGAACTGCTCGACGGCCCGGGTCAGCCGGTTCTTGCCGTCCTCCGCGGCCGTTTCGCCCCCATTTGGACCCAGACAGGGCCGCACCTGGGTCGCGTCGATCGAATCGCCGCCGCACGTGTAGTAGAGCCGTTCGATCACGTTGCGCAGCTCGCGGACGTTTCCCGGCCAGGGGTGCGCCATCAGAAGATCGAGCGCCTCGGGAGTGATCGCAGGGCAGAGGCCTCCCTCCCGGCGGTGCAGCCCATCACGGAAGTGCTCGGCCAGAGAGGGGATATCCTCACGCCGCTCGCGCAGCGGCGGCACGGTCAAGGGGACGGTGTTGATTCGGTAGAGAAGATCCTCTCGAAACTGACCCCCGGCCACCATCTCATCCAAGCGGCGATGGGTCGCACTCAGCACCCGGACGTCGACCGCGGTCGGACGCTCGCCTCCCACCGGGGTGATTCGCCCGCTCTCCAGGGTGCGCAGAAGCTTCGGCTGCATGGCGAGGGGCATGTCACCGATCTCATCGAGCAGCAGGGTCCCCCGGTGGGCTTGCGCGAACCGGCCGGGCCGCGATTGGGTGGCTCCCGTGAAAGCGCCCTTCTCGTGACCGAAGAGCTCGCTCTCGACCAGCTCCGCCGGCATCGCCGAGCAGTTGAGCGTCACCAGGGAGCCTTCCGCCCTCGGGCTCCGAAAGTGGATCTGGGCGGCCACGTTCTCTTTTCCGGTGCCACTCTCGCCCAGAATGAGAATGCGCACATCGCTCGAGGCAAGTCGTTCGATCTGACCGAGCAGATGCGCCATCTGCGCGGAGCCGCCCACGAGCGGATAGTCCGCGAGCCGTTTCTCCTGCAGACTGCGATTGCTCTCTTTGAGCCGCGCGATCCGGAGTGCGTTGCCCACCACGGTCAGGAGCCGCGCTGGTTCGAATGGTTTCTCGAGGAAGTCGGTCGCGCCCCGCTTGATCGAATCCGCGGCCTCCTGGAGCGACGCCGCGCCGGAGACCATGACGATCTCGGGCGGGTGGGTCTGGGCGCTCAACTCGGCGAGCAGATCGGTTCCTTTCCCGTCGGGCAGCTGAATGTCGAGGAGCAGCACGAGCGGGCGGTGGCGGGCCAGCGCTTCCCGGGCGGGGGTGAGGGCTTCGAACTCGGCCAGCGAGTATCCCTCCCGGGTGAGAAGCAGGCGGACCTCCTCCCGGAAGAGCGCATCGTCGTCGACCAAGTAGATGTCAGCCGGTGGCGTCGTCATCCGCGGCATTCCAATCCAGGCTGAAGGTTGTTCCCGTGTTTCCCGTCCGGTAGGCGATCCTACCCCCCAGTGATCCGACGATCTTCTTCACAATCGCCAGCCCAAGTCCGGAGCCGGACGGCTTGGTCGTGACGTAGGGGTCGAAGAGCCGCTGCTCGATCTCGGGCGGGATCCCCGGACCGTCATCGCGCACCTCGATCCGCACGCCTACGCCGGTGGCGGCGGTGGCGATCGCTACCCGGCCATCGGGTCCGGCGGCCTCCCGGGCATTCTTGAGGAGGTTCACCAGGGCCTCCCTCAGCATATAGGGGTCGATGGAAATGGGGGGCAGGCCCGGCGCCAGCTCCATGTCGATCCCGGCCGCGGGAGCGAAACTCTCACTTAGCCGTACGGCCTGCTGCACGATCGAGTTCGGTTCGGCGGGCAGAGGTTGAATGTCGATCGGCCGGCCGAAGAGGGAGAAATCGCGTGCGATTCGCTCCAGACGATCCAACTCCGAGCGCACCGTCTCCAGCGGCTTGCCCGCCGCGGAGTTCTGCTCGTCCGGTTGGGCCTGCTCGGGCAGGCGCGCGAGGGCGAGTTTGACCGGCGCCAGAGTGTTCTTGATCCCGTGGGCGATCGTGCGGGCGGTCTGCTGCCAGGCGGCCGTACGCTCGGCCTCGACGAGCCGCTCGGTGGCCTCGGCCAGGCGCGTCGACATTCGGTTGAAGCCGTCCACCAGGGCACCGACCTCATCTTTCCGCCGGTAGGGAAGGCGGACGTCCCACTGGCCCGGTCCCACAGACTCGGCCAGACGTTCCAGGTCCGCCAGGGGGCGGGTGAGGCTCCGCGCGGTGAACTGGCTCACCATCAGGATGACGAGCAGGTACAGCAGGTTGGCCAGACCCCAGAGGAGCCGCAGCATCCGGCGTCCTCCGCCCCTCAGGACCAGCTTCAGTGTAAGTACTCGCCGTACCCCGTTACGGTCGATTCAGGCGGATCAACTCATCAAGTCTGAAGGCAGGGTCACCGTTCCGGGCTTCTTGAGTGCGGCATAGGCGGCTTCTCGTAGGTACGCTTTCGGTTCCACGCGGCAGAGCTTCGCCGATTCCAATAGGCTGTAGAACAACGCCGCCACCTCGGTTCCGCGCTTCGATCGCGAACCATAGTGATTCTTTCGGCCCAAGACCACTCCGCGCAGCGCTCGTTCAGCCGCGTTGTTGTCCAAAGGGATCCGAGGATCATCCAGGAACGCGATCAACCGGGGCCACAGCTTCAGTTCTTCGAACCGCTGCAAGTGGAAGGCCAGCTCCTCGAGCAACCGGCCTTGGTCGACCGGCAGCCAACAGCCTGTGACCAGCAGATGGGTCTGTGACCAGCGGAGGGCGTAGGCCAGGACGCGCTCCTCGATAGACATCCAGCCTGAGCGGCTTCCGCTCAGCGGCGAGTCGGTGGGCGATGTTTCCCCCAACGCGAGCAGCCGGCTTCGGATGAAATCGGGCGAGAGATCTCCCTCGCCCGCGCTGGTGGTGTCCTCCCCGGTGACGAGGACCGCGATATCGAGCCCGTGGGCGAGATACTGCTCGGCGCTTGCGTAGATCGGGGAGGCGGGGGTGAGCTCCAGCGTCTTGCCGGCATAGGCTTCGAGGGTCCCATCGGCCAGGGCGTGGGCGTCGAGGAGCGCCTCCTCGATGCCGGGCGAGGCGATCCGCTCCAGGCTCCCGATCCCCAACTCCAGGCTCAGGTAGGACAATCCCGCCACGGGCAGGAAGGCAAAGAGGAAAAACGCGAGAAAGAGCCGGGTTTTGAGTCTCATCCTGCCTCGCCTGGGCGCCCTTTTCGAGGGTCACCGACCTACACGCGCAAACCCCGCCGCCTTGCAGGGAGAGGCCTATACTGAGGACTGATTTCCGGGAGGAAAGATGTGGCGGCGCAGGGACTCGAACCCCGGACACGCGGATTATGATTCCGCTGCTCTAACCAACTGAGCTACGCCGCCAGCAGCGGTGAAATGTACCGAACCGCCCGGGCTTAGAGCAACCGGTTTTTCAAGCGGAGGGGAGGCGCGGGGGGAGGCCCCGCGTCAGCTTGACAGAGGTTTGGCCAGCCGGATATAGTGCAGCAATTCAAACTACAAGCGGGGATCCAAGGCAATTGCTTCCACGGCAGGATGGCCCCTCGAGGAGGCCGAGTCCGAGCCCCTACCCCGGCAGGCCGCGAAGAATGAGGACGTGGGATGAAGAAGCTGAGTCTTCTGGTGGGGTGTCTATTGGCCCTGGTGCTTCCTGGTTCGAGCCAGGCGGGCATCAGCCCCGATCTCAACGGCTTAGGCAGTTTCGGCATTAGCGTCGGCGCGATGCGCTGGTTCGCGGACGGGGATGCCAGCGAGTGGGAAGGCCATGCCGCGCAGATCCGGCCGATCGGGAAGGCCGTCTTCCGCTATCGGTGGAGCTCGACCTGGGCCGCCGCCGTCGAAGCCGGATTCGGCTGGAACAGCTATGCGGAAAGCGACGACCTCGTAACCTGGGTCATTCCACTCACGCTCGGTTTCGAGCGCCATATCGGGGAATACTGGGGAGCCTCGACGTCGGTCAATTTCGGTTCCGGCATGTTCGTGTGGGGTCGGCGCCGCGGCGGGAACTTCCTTCACGATGAAATCACTCAGAAGAAGTATCACGCCACCGATCCGGGTCTGTTTGTCGGGCTGATCGGGGAGTACCACCTGGACGAGCACGTCACGATCACCAATCAGTTGACCGCGACCTACATCTATTCTCTCCACAGCGACGACTTCAAGGCTGCGCTCGGCGGCGACGACCTGTTCGTCGATCTGCGGATAGGCATCAACTACTACTTCTCGACGCGCGAGGGGCTCATCGTCCGGGAGGGGGGGGGCGAAGGTCGATGAGACGACGCATATGCTAATACCCAGGGCCGGCGATGGACGCGTCGGCCCTTTCTTGTATCTACCGCAGAGGAAGGAGCCGAGAGAATGGATGAACGCGTCACCAAGGTCGGGTTGACCTTCGATGATGTGCTGCTCATTCCGCGGAAGTCCGAGGTCATGCCGGGTGAGGCCGACACCTCGGTCGAAATCTGCGAGGGCGTTCACCTGAACGTCCCGATCATCAGTGCGGCGATGGACACCGTCACGGAATCGCGGATGGCGATCGCCATGGCCCGCGAGGGTGGGCTGGGCATCATCCATCGCAATCTCTCCGTCGAGGATCAGGCCAACGAGATCGACAAGGTCAAACGATCCGAAAGCGGGATGATCACCGACCCCATCACGCTTCCGCCCGACCTGCCAGTGGGCCGCGCCCTGGAGGTCATGGAGAAGTACCGCGTTTCCGGGGTGCCGATCACCGAAGGTGAGAAGCTCATCGGGATTCTCACGAATCGCGACCTGCGGTTCATCGACGATCACAGTCTCCTGATCCGGGAGGTGATGACCACCAAGAACCTGGTGACCGTCCCCGTGGGGACCAGCCTGGAGCGGGCGAGGCGCCTGCTGCATGAGCACCGGATCGAAAAACTGCCGGTGGTCGACGACCAGTACCGGTTGCGCGGGCTGATCACGGTCAAGGACATCATGAAACGGATCGCCCACCCCAAGGCGGCGAAAGACCAGTTGGGCCGACTCCTGGTTGGCGGGGCGGTCGGAGTCGGCGAGGCGGCCCTCGAGCGGGCCGAGGCGCTGGTGAAAAAGGGCACCGACGTGCTGGCGATCGATAGCGCCCACGGCCATACGGCCAATGTGATCGGGACGCTCGAGAAGCTGAGGGCCGCTTTTCCAAAGGTGCCCGTCCTTGCGGGCAACGTCGCCACAGCCGAAGGGGTCAGGGACCTGGTGGCCGCCGGCGCCAGCGCGATCAAGGTGGGGATGGGTCCCGGGGCGATCTGCACGACCCGGATTGTTGCCGGCGTGGGCGTGCCCCAGGTCACCGCGATCCTCGACTGCGCCGAGGAGGCCCAGAAGCACGGCATCCGCATCATCGCAGATGGTGGCCTCAAACACTCCGGCGATATCACCAAAGCGCTCGCCGCGGGCGCCAGCGCGGTGATGGCGGGCAGCCTCCTGGCAGGGACCGAGGAGAGCCCGGGTGAGACGATCTTCCTCCAGGGGCGCACCTTCAAGAGCTACCGCGGCATGGGGTCGATCGGAGCGATGAAGGAGGGCAGCGCCGACCGCTATTCCCAGACCGAGGAAGAGGACTCGCGCAAACTGGTGGCCGAAGGGATCGAGGGCCGGGTGCCCTATCGCGGCCGGGCGGGCGTCGTCATCTACCAGCTGGTGGGCGGACTCCGCGCGGGCATGGGATACGTCGGCGTCTCCACGATCGATTCGCTGCGCACCGAAGCTCACTTCGTGCGCATCACGGGGGCGGGCTTGCGCGAGAGCCATCCCCACGACATCGCCATCACCAAGGAAGCACCGAACTACAAGGTGGAATAACCTGCGCCCAAAGCACCAGCCCCCGATCCACTCCCGAAGGAGCGACCGGGGGCGGGGGCTGGGGAGGTGCGTGGGGCCACTCGAAGATGGCATGCCTCGCCCATCATGCCATCGATGCGTAGATCAAGCGTGGGGGGGAGCCCGGCGCGTCACGGCTGCTTATCTTTGGCCCGCGTTTCACGCCGCGAAGGGGTGACACCGCCCCCACGCTTGGAAATCAATTCGATCGCGTCTCCGGCTGCGATTCAGGCACCTCGAAGGTGAAGTTCGGATCGAGAACCTTGATCTGTTCGACCACTGCTTCGAGCTTCGCCTTCACCGCCGGGTCACTCGTTCTCTTCCACTCCGCGTAGAGATCCAGGAACTCGTCCTGTTTGCCGCGGAGATCTTCACAGCGCTTCGATTCACTGACCGTCCGCTCGAGGTGATAAACCTCGCCGTGAGACAGCTTGTCCAAGAGGTTCAGATACTCCCCCCGCATGTGCGACAGAATGCGCAGGTACTTCTCGAATCCAACACTGAGCTTCTCGAGCACGTCGGTGATCGCGGCGTGCGGATCGTGGATCTTCTGGCTGTACGTGTAGGCGAAGCGGTAGTAGGTCTTGCCCCGCCCGATGTACGCCTCTTCCGAGGGCTGGAACACCTGCCTCTCGGGCACGATCAGCGTGCTGGGATTCACCGGATCGGTCGCCACGGGATTGTCGAAGATTCCCAGGGAGACGAGCAGGAAGTCCGCATTGGTCTTGTACAGAGTATATTTCAGGCGCGCGTCCCGCGACTCGGCCAGCCGGCCGAAGACCTCGCTGTCATACTTCGACAGGTATTTGTTTGCGCGCTGAATGTACTCCGGATTGATGAAGGAGTTCAGAAGATGGGCGATATAGACGTTCACATCTTCGTCGTAGTAGTCCTTGTTTGAAACCAGTCCGGTCTCGATGCGCGAATACAGCAGACACTTCAACATGAAGTAGTAGGTCGGCTTCAGATCCCGCGTCTTGCCCGTCAGGTCTATGTAGCTGCTCCGGGTCGACATCGCTCCAGAAACTCCCTTTCTAACCGCTCGTCGTCCGTTCAAATGGTGCGGTTTCAGAATCCCGTTGACACTCAGCGGCCCTCAACTCATGCTCGTGATGCCGGGTTCTGGTGGGGAGATTCAGCAACGGCTGTGCCAGCAACGGCTGGCCGGCGGCGCCGGGTCGGGAGGGGTTCACGCAGCGACGCATCAGGCAACCTGCAGGCGCTCACAGGTTCGATCCCGGCTGGCGAACCGATCCATCCTGCTAAGATTCTGTCTTTGGCGGGGATGTGGCGAGTACCCTCGCGTCGTTTGGTGCATCGGCCCACCCGTTCTGCGCGCTCACTCCTCTCCCAAAACCGCCCTGCCAATTGGCCCGATTCGCGTGTGGTTTCAGGCAAACCGCCCATCCGGATCTGAGCGACCCAAGCCCGGGTCCTTGCAGACTGCATCCGTGGCCCCCCGGCCGCGTGCATTCTGCGGTAGGAGAGAGGGAGAGATCGGTCATGGGCGCGTCCCGGTGGACACCCCCGAAAACGCCGAGCCGAGGCGGATTCCGCCTCCGGCTGCTCCTCGCCTTCCTGATTCCGGTGGCGATACTAGGTTGCGTTTGCGCCCTTCTCCTCGAGGCCCTCTTTGTCCGCGTGGCTCCTCCGTCGGGGATTCCGTTCGGGGCCTTTCGTCTGCTTCTGGCCGCCGGGGTCCTGCTGGCGATGGGCGTGGCGGTGGCTCTGGCCTTCCACATGGGAGACCGGTTCACCCGGCCGGTGGCCTGGCTACTGCGGGCGATCGACGCCGGCCAGGTGCGGTTGCTCAGCCAGGTTCCCCCGCCGGCGGCAGGCTGGGAACTCGGTGTGCTCTCCGAGAGGGTGCGGGTCCTTCTGCGGCAAAACCTCTCCGGGGCCACCGCCATGGAGGAACTCGAGTCGCTGCGCGACGAGATCGGCGCCGTCCTCGACGCGGCCGACACCGGGGAGCTGAATGCCGGTGAGTGGCCCGCAAATTGCTCAACCCATCCCCTCACGCGGCGTCTGCTCTCGTTTTTCAAGCTTCGCATCGAAAGAATCCGGGAGGCGGATGAAGGGGTCAGCCGGCTGCGGGGTCTTCTGGAGCAGGATTGGCGGGAGGAAACCATCGCGGTCGACGAGATCGTGACGCGCGCGGAACGGTGCCACCTGCTGCATACGCAGATCGGGGTCGAACTCCAGCGGCTCGATCGCGTTCTCGGGCGCGAACGCGAACGGCGGGTGGTGGGGGAGGATCTCCTCACCCTGCTGCGGGATCTCCGGCTGGGGATCGATCGCTGGCAGAGCGAGGTCAAGGCCCTCCTGGGCGAGCAATGTGAAGAGGATCGCCTGATCGATTGGGAACATTGGATACGCGAAAGCCAGGTGCTGCTCAAGGAACAGGTCACCCGGGCGGCGGACGGTCGCCAGGGCGATATCGAGGATCTGACAGGTGGTCTGGAGAAGGTCTCGACGGCCCTGGCCGGGTCTGGACAGGAGGCCGGGGAGGTTTCGCGGGAGGCCGCCCAGCTCAAACGGGCGTGGGGACGTTTGGGCGAACGACTCCGGACCTTGACGGTGAGGGTCGGCGAATTGCAGGATGGGGTACGTGGGACGAAGACTTCGCCATGGGAGGACACCAAGGGTGACGCAGCAGAGAGACAATGACGTCCAGGACAGGGTGGTGCGCCTGCTAGACCTGATGGGCAAGATGATCCAGGAGGTCGGAGGGCTCGTCGAAGCGCAGAGCGCCGCCGCAGTTCCCCCGGTCCCTGCTGAGACGACCACCCCGCCCGAGGGCGCTGAGGAACCGGCGCCCCCGCCGGCCGCCCCTGAGGTTGCGGAGCCGATCCGCCCTGATCCCCCCGTCGCCGAGCCGGAGGAGAGCATCCCGCTCGAACCCACCCCGCCGGTGGCCGAGGAGCCGGACATCACCGGCGAGGATGAGATCAAAGAAGCTCTGAATGTCGAATTCGCCCATCTCTTCGGGGAAGATGAAATACGGGCCCAGACCCCATCCGAAGAGGCGCCGCCTGTGGAGGAGCCTCCGGAGGAGTCCCCGGTGGTGACCACAGATGCCCAGGCCGACGCCGTCCCCGAAATCCTCGAAGCTCCACCCCAGGAAGACCCCGCCGGGCAGCCCGTGGCAGAATCGGGCCCGCCGCCCGCCGTCCACCAGCTCTATCTGGTCTGTGAAGGGGAGCAAGGACGCCGATTGGCGATTCCCTGGGGATGGATTGTGGACACCCAGCTTTCCCAAACTGGTGCGCCAGAGGCCTTTACGCTCGTGGATGGCGAAGACGTCCGGAAGATGAAGGTCAAGAAGGTGCGAGGCATCTGGTCGGCGAAGGAGCTCGAAGACTGGTCCGAGGATGTCCACTGGGTCACGGACCTGAAGCAGCTCGCCCACCCCAGTCTGCTGGCCGCAATCGAGCCGGAGATCCCGGCCGCTCCGGAGCCTCCTGCCCCCCGACCTGAGCCGCAGGCCGAAGCACCCGAAATCCAGCCGGCGCACACCGTCGTGCTGCCGGAACTCCATGACGAACGCGAGGCGATGAAGGTGGTTCCGGATCCCTCTGTGATCGCCCCCCTCGAACTGGACTCGATGGACCAGACCCTGGCGGAGCCCGAAGAGGAGCCGTTCCAGGAGGATGCTGAAGGTCAACCTCCTACTGTATGGGTCGTTTCGCCGTCCGCCCTGGCCCGCAGGTTCCTGATGCGCCATCTGGATGAAACTGGAATCGAAGTGCATGAAGCACGAGATCTTGATGATCCCCTTCTCCCGGCCGATCTAGAGGGTGCAGGGGCTCTCTTTCTGGATGAGAGCCTCCAGGAGCACTGGAGTGCCCACCCGATGGCGACCACGATCCGGGTCCCCTTGGTTCTGCTGACCGTGGACGGAAACCTCCGGGTACCGGCCGCGGGTGTCCACTCCACTGAGGGAGCAGCCCTTCCCAGACCGTTCGAGCGCTCGGAGGTCGAAACGGTCGTGACCTGGCTGCGGTCCCTCTGGGATCTGGACTCGGCAGGGGGTAACGGCGCTCATGGAGACTCGCAAAACGACACTTGGCTCTTTGCAGACCCCTTCGGGAACGCAGACGCGGGAAAACGTCCTGGTGGTAGATGATGACGTTCGCGTCATCGAGCTTCTTCAAATCACCCTCTCGGGTCGCGGCTACTCTGTTCACACCGCCTTCGACGGCCACAGCGCGGTCGAACAGATCGAAAAGCGGAAGCCCGACATGGTGGTCCTCGACGTGCGGCTCCCGCGAAAGAGCGGCTTCCAGGTTCTGGAGGAGATCCGCTCCGACCCAGATCGGGCGCAACTGCCCGTCATCCTGATCTCCGGGAATCCATCGAATGAGACCCGCATTCAGGGCCTGCGCCTGGGCGCGGATGACTTTCTGATCAAGCCGTTTTCACCCCGCGAACTCATCATGAAGATTCGCCGCATCCTCGATCGGGTCGGGGATCAGAAGATCCTGCAGACCCGCAATCTGGCCCTCGAGGACGAGGTGGCCCGACAGCGCGAGCAGCTGCTGCAGACCCACGCCGACATGCACGCGAACCTGATGCGGATCGGCACGGTCCTGCAGCGGGTCGAGCAGATCAATGACCGCAGCAGTCTCCTGAAGGTGATGGAAGGCTTCGTCCGGGCGATCATCTCCGATGTTGGCGTGGATTCGGTTTGCCTCTTCACCCGGGATATCCACAGCCGGCGGTTTCGACCGGAGGTCTGGCGCGGCCTGTCGGGGTCGGCGGTCCTCAATCTTGTTGTTGAGGGAGAGGGATTCCTGGCGCAGGTGCTCACCCTGGAAGCCCGCACGATGGGATTGGATGAATTCGAAGACTACCCCCGCGCCTCCGAGGAGCTGATGAAGCTCTCCGCGGCCGGGTTCACCCACCTGACCCCGGTCAAGTTGGCCGGCGAGATGATCGCCCTGATCGCCGGTGGCGACAAACTCGGGGGACACACCCTCGAGCCGATCGACATTCACCTCCTCTCGGTCCTGGCGCGGGCGGCCGCAGCCTCGATCAAGAACGCGGAGATGCTCGACGAGTCACGCCGCTCCTTCGTGGACACCTCCGCCGAGTTGATTCGGCTGATCGAGGATCGCTACGACAGCGTCCGGGGACACTCCGAGCGCGTTCACGATCTGTCCCTGGGGATCGCCGGCGAGATGGATCTGGGCCGGCGGGAACGGCAGACGATTGCCCATGCCGCCAGGCTCCACGACCTGGGGGCGCTCAACGAGTATGAGACCCTCTTCGTGGGGGAGACCACCCTCGACGACGATCAGCGCAAGGCGCTCCGCCGAAAAGCCTCGGAGGGTGTGCAGCAACTGCTCGACCGCACCCACATGCCGGAAGTGGCCGAAGCCGTCATGCACGTCAACGAATACTGGGACGGCAGCGGGCTTCCCGACGGGCTGGCCGAGGAGTCGATTCCACTGGCCTCACGCGTGGTGGCCGTCGCCAACGCCTATGATGCGCTGGTCCACGATCGTCCCCACCGGCAGGCTTATCCGCATGAGGCCGCGCTGAAACTCATCGATGAACGTGGGGGTCACCAATTCGATCCGCAGGTGGTTGCGTGCCTGGCGAAGGCCCTGGCCCGCGCCGAGGCGCCGGTCGACTAGTCCCGGTGCAGACCGACGATCTGCGGGCCCTGCCGCGAGTCGAAGTAGATGTGCACGTCGGTCCGGCCCGGCAGCCATTTCCCCAGATGCGAGTAGGCGCGGACCTCGGCCACGGCGTAGCGCTGCGGGTCGTGGCGGTGCAGGTGCACAGGCGGAATGAAGGCGGTAAGATCGAAGTGCCGGTAGTGTCCCCCACGAGACTGCTGCCCGAGTTTCCCACCGAAGTCCGGTAGCCGGAAGATCATGCTGTACTGAACATCGTCGGGATGGGACACACCCGCCAGCACCCCCAGATCCTCGAACGCCAGCATCCAGCGCCCCGGGGTCGGACTCTGAATCTCGAACCTGTCGGCCGCCGTGGATCCACCCAGGTAGGCGGCTGCAATGCGGTCACGCCGTTGGGCCAAGGTCCCGGTGAGATAGGTGGCGGCGGCGGGATCGCTGAGGCGTCCGGCGGACACCGCGGCGGCGATCTGTTCATCCGTGAAGCCGGCGACGATCTTGGCCGCCCAGAACGCGTCCGCCCAACCTGTGTTGACGAACGGCTCGAACCGGTAGGCCGGTGTCCAACCGGCGGGGTCGAACCCGCGGGCCTCGAAGGATCCCACGCCCACAAATCGCTGCTCGGCGGGGCGATCCTGATAGGCCGGTCCGAAGCCTAGTTTGAAGATGTTCCTGAACCAGCGGCCCATTTCCCAGTACGACTCCTGTCCCTCGGTTCCGAAGGGGTGGGGAGCCTGCAGCCGCGCGCCCAGACTCAGGCCCAGGCCGGCCAGGTGATGGCGCAGGTAGTCGCCCTCGCTGAGCCACACGTCGAGAGTGCGGTCGCTGCGCATGCGGGTCAGATCGATCCAGCTGCAGAAGACCTTGAGCCCGCGCAGCGAGCGGCGGTGTTCGTGCGGAATCCGATCGTTCGGGTCGTCGCCGCGCGTGCCCTTGCCGGCGAAACCGCCCTTTGAGATGCCGCCGGGAAGCCGGCAGGCCGCCGCCCTGAGCGGCGCATCGCCGGAGTCGAGCCGCTCGAGCAGCTTGGCGAGATCTCGCGAGCGAAGATCGGCTTTGCCGCCGAATTCGCCGAACTTGCGCGCGCCTACGGCGACCTCGAGGTCCGCAGGATCGACGTCGGTGACAAAACTCTCCAAGACGTGGTAGCCGGCAGCATAGAGCAGCCGGCCCGCGATCACCGTGGCGGCGGTGCGCATCTGCGGATATTGAGGATCATCGAAGACGAGAATGCACTGCCGCCCGGTCGTCTCTTCGATCACCACAAACGGCTCTTTCCCATCGACCCGGGCCGCAACGACCGGCAGAGACCCGGCGGTGCGAAGCACCCCGCTGACCACCGGTCCCCGTCCGACGACGTCCGGGGGCATCGTACGGGTGCCCATCCGCGGCGTGAACCAGGAGGAGGCCGGGACCTCTTCGGCGCTGTTCACATCCTGGGCTAGGGCCGGGCGCCGCAATCCAAGCAGGTCGTGCATGGGCCTGAGCCAGTAGCCGTCGATGAAGCCGTGGTAGCGGTTCTCTCCCCGCAACCCCGGCTCCGGAATCGGCTGCGTATCGAGGACCGTCCACACGGGTTCGTCGGTCGTGAAGCGGAGGGAGGTCGCGGCCGCACCGTCATGGACCAGGCCAAGCCCTGCGATAGCCACGAGCGCCCAGAGGGCAGGAGATCTCATCGGCGATCCCTCCTGTCCTCGCGCTGGAACGCGGATTCGAGCGTGCCGAAGATCATCAGGTCCTCATCACTGCGGGCTGCCTGCAGACGGAACCAGAACTTCTCGTGAGTGGCAATGCGGAGGCCGGCGCCAAAGGACCGGTGGAGGTCCTCGAAGTCGACGTCCAGCAGCCGCGGCAATACCTTGCCGAAGTCGGCGAACAGCGTGATCTCCGCAAAGGGACTGATCGCGTAGCGATACTCTCCGGTCGCGAACACGGCGGCCTGATCGCGATAACGATCCTCCAGATACCCACGCAGGGTGCTGCGTCCGCCGAGGGTGGGGAGCTCGGTGATCTTGATCGGGAGGGCGCCCCCGGTTCGCGCCTCCTCACCCGCCACCCGCAGCACGAGCACGCGGCTGCCGCCGAGCGAGATGTAACTCTGGGCCTCGCCTCCATAGCGCACGTAGTTGACCGCATCCGGTCCGCTGCCCTTGTAGTAGCCGAAGAACCCCTCGCCCCAGAAACCGGACGTGGGCCGTCCGCGGTGATTGCGCAGGTCGATCGTCAGGGCCACCTCGCCCGACATGTTCTGCGGGTTGACGTACAAGCCCGGCGCCATCGACTCGCTGTGGAAGATCTGTTCAATGCTCTTTTCGTCACCCTCGACGTAGGCCCCGCGCGAGATCTGGTGCCGCTGCATCGCGGCGGTCAGATGCCAACGCATCCAGGGCTTGGGGGCGTAGCCGAACTTGCCCAGCAGGAGGTAGCGTTCATCGGTGTAGAACGTGCGGTTCGCGTAGAGGCTCACGTTGCCGATGCCGAAATAGTGGTGATCGGGGATGATCTCGTACTTGCCCGTGAGCCGATAGGTCCACTTGCTCAGCTCTAAGTCCCGGCTGCGGAAGGTCATGGCGGCGATATACCGTTTCGTCCCTCCCCAGGCGGCCCGGTAGGTGACACACCCGCCCCCGTGGAGCGGATTCCCGTGGCTCGCGCGAAATCCGGCATTCAGGCCGGGGTCAGGATCGAGCCCCACGACGGGAATGAAGTAACGGTTGTTGCGAAGGCCGCGCGCCGTGCGATCGATGAGCCCCGAGGACGAGGTGATCCCCACGATCGTCCTGACCGGATAGGTGCCCGCGGTGACCAGGATGCGGGCGGGGTAGAGGATCAGTCGCGGGAACAGCAGCGCGGCTCGCTCGCCCCCTTTGCCGGAGGTCTTCTCGTAACCTCGGGCGCCGTTGGGGCGATTCGGATCCGCAGCGTCCTCATCGGCCGCTGAGGGGGCGATGAGTCCAAGTAACAGGCAGCAAAAAACCACGCCCCAACCCAGGCCGAATGCTGCACCCGGGCTTCGGCGAGGCTGCTTCATCACGCGCCGCATCCATGCGGGCCATCTAGTCGGCCGGTGGGATCTGTATCCCCGGCCTTTCCCGAAGGTCAGGGATGGACCCACAGGTCCACCCACCTTCCTTTCTGTCACGATGCCTCCCATGGTTCGTCCCTTAGCTCCCTGGACGACCAACATGAGTAGGGGCAGTCTACAGATCACACCGAAGGGTGCAAGTGTCCCTCTTGCACGGATTCGAAGCTCCGGTGCCGGGCACGGAGATGCGACGACCACATCGCGCAAGCTCGCATTATGCGCCCGCTCTTACCAGATAACCATCGGCCATTGAGGAACGGTCCCTTTGCCTGGCGCAATTTGACCAGGCGACCACTGCTGGGGTGGATGAGCCTGCCTCCGGCGCCGATTCCCTGTCTTGGAGGGCAGATTGAACACCGGCTGCGCTTACGGCTCGCATCGCCATTTCCACCCGGGGTTCGACGCCAAATCCGTAAACAGGGCCCGGCTCACCTAATTGTCAAACATCTAAGCAGCCGGGCCCTGCTCTAACCTCCCCCTTTGGACAACCCCGAGAGCATCCTGATCCCGATTTCCGCGGCCGCCTCCACACACAGGCCGAGGTCGAGGGTTTCCCGCAGGTCGCCACCCCAGATGATCATCCCATGGAACGGACAAACCAGTATCCGATAATTCTTTACGGCTTCGGCGCATCGGCTGGCCAGTGCCCGGCTGGCAGGCGGCTCGGGCTGCAATACCGTCATCGTTTCAGGTAGGACCGTGGCCTCGGGGGTGAGCGATCCCAGAAAGCCGGCCAGGTGGGGAGGGGAACAGACCTCCAGAGGGTCGACCCGCGCCCGCGAGAGGGCGGGCCCCTTCTGCCCGAGGTGTGTAAGTGCAATTAGGTAAGGAGGATGCATGTGTAGGACGGTACAGTCCTGCTCGGCTTGCTCCTGGATGGCCGCGTGGATGGCGAGATGGACCTCCAGATCACCGGCCGGCGGACCATCGGTCACCCAGAGGAAATCGCCGGTCGAACTCAGCTGAGTGAGACAGAGTTCATCGGCGGGCGAGGAGGCCAGATCGTCCATGCGACACGTGTCGCGGGTCAGCACCAGGCTTCGTCCGCCCAGCGAGGCGAGCGGCAGCCCGAGCGACGCGGGCTGGGCTCCGGAAGACTCGGGATCCGGTTGTCCCTTCGTCTGAAGCGGGAGGAGAACCGAGCAGTTGCCGCTCGTGGGTGTGCCCCAACGTCGCGGCGCGAGCTGATTGGCGACGTAGGCGATGTCATCCAGGACCGCAGGCGGTACGCCTTGCAGCCACCTCGGCTCGTGATGGAACGGGTTCGGCATGGTCGGTCTGCGCGCCTCCCCAAGGTCTTCTGCTCTGTTGCCGGATGGCCCCAATGAGTTCGCCCGCGTCATCTTAGTGCTCTCCGTGCCCGGATGCCACCCCGGGCAATCTCCCCCTGACCGGGGGGCGGACGTTCTGCGATTGATGTCGGTCCGGCCCCTCGACTAGACTGGTTGGCCACCTGGCCCCTCGACAGCGAGGGACCTGAGCAGATCGGATCCGGAGGGAGTCTGAGTGAAACGGAAAACACCCCCAGCGCCGGAAAACGTCCCCCAGCACATCGTGCTGATTCCGGATGGAAATGGACGTTGGGCTCAAGAGCGTAGCCTCCCGGTCGCGGAAGGGCATCGGCGCGGAGCGAAAGCGGTCGAGGCGTTTCTGAAGGTCTGTCGCGATTGGGACGTTCCCTACGCCACGATCTGGGGGTTCTCGACCGAGAATTGGAAGCGTTCCGGGGCGGAGATCGGCGCCATCATGAAGCTGGTCGAAGGTGCGCTGCGCCGGAACCGGAAGAACTTCGCGCGCGATGGGATTCGTTTCATCCATCTGGGCCGGCGTGACCGGCTCGCCGAGCAGTTTCCGCGCCTCCATTCTCTGCTGCTCGATCTGGCCGATGAAACGGCCGGAAACGAGCCCTTCACGCTGAACCTGGCGCTCGACTACGGCGGACGGGACGAGATCGTCCGGGCCGCCCGAAGACTGATGACCAGTGGTCGGGTGGCGGAGGAGGTCGACTGGACGGATCTGGCCGCACTCCTGGATACGGCCGGGCAGCCCGATCCCGATCTGGTCATTCGAACCTCCGGGGAACATCGCCTCTCGGGCATTCTGCCGCTGCAGGCGGCCTATGCGGAGATGATCTTCCTTCCGGACTTTCTGCCGGGGCTCTCCGAGGACAACTTCAGGGAGGCGATTCGCGAATTTGCCCGCCGCGATAGACGTTTCGGGCAGCGGCCCACCGCGTGACCGCCAGCCCCTACCAATGGAATGAGGTCCCTCGATGGAAATCGATAGCACTGTTGACCTGTCGGCCGTTGAAGACGCCAAGCAATACCTGCTCGATAACGCCAGCGCCCTGGGATCGGTCTTCTCCGACTACTGGGCCGAGAAGCGCAAGCGTTGGGGAGAGGTGGCCCCCATCGTGGCCGGGGCCGCCGATGCGTACGACCTTCTCACCAGCGATGGAAAGAAGATCCGGGCCAGCCTGGTCAAATTGGGATACGACGCCTGCCGCCATCCGGACTCACCTACACCCGAGTCCACCGACGGACTGCTCCGCGCGGCCGGCAGCGTGGAGATTCTGCACAACGCGTTTCTCATTCACGATGACATCGTCGACAACAGCAGCTTGAGGCGCAATGCGCCCACCGTCCACTGCCGCTACGCCAAGGCCTCGCGCGATCGATTCGACTCGGAAGCGGAGGCACTCGAGTACGGCAAGGCGGTGGCCCTCAACTTCGGAGACAAGGGCCAGGCTCTCGCCCAGGACCTCCTCATCTCATCCGGGTTTCCGGAGGAGATCCTCTTGCGCGGGGTCAATCTGCTCAGCGAGGTGACCATCGAGACGGTGATGGGCCAGCTGCTCGACGTGGAAGACGTTCGGCTCGACGAGCTGAGCGAGGACCTGGTCCTGCGGATCCACCGGTTCAAGACCGCCCACTACACCATCATGTTGCCCTTGCTGCTGGGAGCCACCCTGGCCGACGCCTCGCCTTCGGTGCTGGATCACATCCGGCGCTACGCGGTCCCGATCGGGATCGCCTTCCAGATTCAGGACGACATTCTGGGTCTGTTCGGCGACGAGACCGAGCTCGGCAAACCCGTGGACTCGGACATCCGGGAAGCCAAGAAGACCCTGCTGTTCGTACACGCCTTCGAGACCGCCGGGGAGGAAGATCGCGCGTTCCTGCTTCAGGCCCACGGAAACCCCGATCTGCCGGCCGGAGACGTGGATCGCGTCCGCCAGATCGTCCAGGGCGGCGGGGCCCTGCAGCGATCCGAGGAGATCGGGTGGAGGCATGTGCAGGAGGGAAAGGTCTATATCAAAGGGATTACGGACGATGCACAATGGCGTCGGAAGCTGGGCGGACTGGCCGACTACTTCATTGTGCGCCGCTACTAGCCTGGCCGGCACGCCTCGAATCGATTGACCGCCCGGGTGTGGTAGTATTAGGTTGTTCTGTTCATACAAGAGTGATGCGCGCGCTTTGCGCGCATGACACGCAGGGGACAAGCCGTGGCCAATCGGTGCCGCATCGAACGGGCACCATTCGTCAGCCCCCCATCCAGGGATCTATGTAGACGCCCCCTCCGGCCAGAGCCGTGGTATGCAGGTGCGAGCGTCCGTCGATCCCCCTGCGGGACATCAGGGTTCCGCGAGAGAAGAAAAGTTTTCACCGCGCGCCACCGGGCGTCGACGAACACAAGAGGCCCCGCAGATGATGCGGAAGAGCGTTTCCCGGCCGCAGACAGGCCGAGCGGAAGCGAAGAGGCCCTCGTCGACCAACCGCAGATTCTAGGCGGTCCCGAATGGTGGGCGGACCCGGAGCGTGATTCGGAATCGCGCGAGAACTGGGGGCGATTGGGGGCGGGGGCGCTCCCACAGAGAACGGGCCACCGCAATTCCTCTGCAACCGCAGAGGAGTACGTACATACATGAGAAATATCTTCATGGGGGTTGCCGTCCTCTCGGCGGCAATCGAAGCCCTCGCTGGGTTATCGCTGGCGGTACCGTCGGTTGCGAGGGCTATCTGGGGCCGGTTCCCCGAGCCGCTGGGGGGTGCCCTGCTGGCGCCCGAACCCCAGGCTTTCTGCTTCCGCCTGTTCCTGGCAGCCGGCTTCTTGCTGGCCGCGGTACTGCAACTGATGGCTCTCCGGTGGTTTATCGACGACCGCGAGGAGGGCCACACGGTCTTCAACATCTATGGCGGCTTCCTCATTCTCGCTGGAGCCTGCCTCTTCTTCTCCGCCGGCGCGGCCGGCGTGGCCTGGGCATTCGTCCTGGGTGATGTTCTGCGCGGCGTGCTTCTCCTGACGCTGTCTCTGGTCGTGCTGCACAGCCCGGAAACGCTCAGCGAGCTTCGTCTGCCGCCCGATCGAGCGGGCGCGAGGCGTGGAACCGCGCGCCGCAGCGGCGGGCGATCGCGTTCTGGCGAGCGGCGCTCGGGGGAGAGGCGGCCCCGAGGTGGGTCCTCGAGAAGGGGTGATCGGGATCGACCGCGACCCTCATCGGGACGTTCACGTGGGGGCCGACGGAGCGAGAGTCCGGCGGCGAGAGATCGCGATGGATCGGACGGCGGGTCGGAGCGCCGCCGGCGACCCCGCCGGGGACGACGCCCCAGACGGAGCGAACCGGCTGCCTCCGG
Organism: uncultured bacterium; assembly: GCA_964612295.1. Taxonomy (GTDB): domain Bacteria; phylum Eisenbacteria; class RBG-16-71-46; order CAIMUX01; family WJJG01; genus CAYQJL01. Next base: position 102,039 of record CAZTDY010000005.1, read on the forward strand.
AGCGGGGGACGTCCAAGCGCGGGCAGCGTCTGCCCTAACCTCTAGCGGACGTGCCGGTTCGGAACGATCACGGGATTCGGAACCTCGGAGAGAGGATAGTTCGGAACGTCGTGAGAGGTCCCGTAGGTCGCGTGGGCGCCGGGAGCGTCCGCGAGGTGGAGACGATCGCGGCCCTCGGCGTGATCGGCCCCGCGATGAGGAATCACGGTCCACCCGGCGCGGGCCGTCCCGCGACAGAGATGAACGCGCCCCGCGGCGTGAACGAACGCGAGACCGCGATGAGCGTTCCGCGCGACGTGAGCCGGCGCGAGACCGCGAGGAGCGCTCTCGTGACCGATCGGCCGATTCAGGTCCGGCCTCTGAGCAGACCGAACGGGCGTCCCGGAGCAGTGTTCGACCGCCCTGGCGGAGTACGGGAGACGAGTCCCCGCGGCCTTCGAAGACGTCGGGCAAGCAGGGCGGATCCGACGATGACAACGGCGAGGGCGACAACGGCGTCATGGAGTCGCGGGTCGAGATGGGCCGCAAGCCTCGCCGAGGCCGGTCCTCCACGGGTGCCTCGTTCCGACCGCGCCCCAAGCGTGTGCGCCGGCCGCTCTGGGGTGACGCTGGGGAAGAACCCCGCCGGGACAAGAAGCGCTCCTCTGAGGAATCCGACGACTCCGGCGAGTAGCCATCGGCCACATCCTCTTTCTTTTGGCCCCCATCCCGGGCTCGGGTTGGGGGCCTTTTGATCTCTGCGACCTCGTGCGAATCCCGTCGGGACATTGTCCTTATCAGACAGATTAGTAGGACTTTCTTGACGTTTGTGTACCCCTGTAACTATGTTTTTCCTGTTATGTCTTGGTGCACCGGTTTCCGGTACACATCAATTGTTTCATATCGAGCACATTTCGGAGGACCCATGCAGATTGAGAAAATCCCCCATGGCCTGCTGGAATCCGTGGTGAGCCGGGGGCTTGCCCGGCGGGACTTCTTGAAGATCTGTGCGACCACCGCCGCCACCTTCGGCCTCTCGCAGATGGAGGTGGTGCGCAACGTCGCCGAAGCCGTCGGAGGAGCGAAGACAAAGCCGCCGGTCATCTGGCTCGAGGGTCAGGACTGCGCCGGATGTAGTATCTCCTTCACGGGCAATCTCAATCCGCCCGCGCTCGACATTATTCTCGATTCGATCTCCCTTCGTTATCACGAGACCGTGATGGTCGCCTCCGGATACCAATCCGAGGATGCCTACCATCACACCGTGGAACAGGGCGGCTACGTTCTGGTGGTCGGCTGGGGCGCGACCTCGCGCACTTCCTGAGCAATCCTCCGAGCTTGTGCCGTGACGTAACTGCAAGAGTCATCATCAATTGCATGGATCTCGCTGGCCGTAGCCAGCGGACTACCAGTCCGCTGGCACGGGACAGGTGCAAACGGCGCACCCATCTGCAGGGCAATTGGTTGACATCCGACCCCGGGGTCGAGTTTCGTCACTTACGGCCTCGCCGTGGCCGGCCGGCACGTATCAGTGCGTTCGACTCCTCGACGGCTTCGATCCGGGCGATCTCCAGCTCACCCCCTGCGAGGCGGGCCGATGGAGTTATCGCCAACGAGAACACATCCTCCCTTCATGCTCAGCCCAGGGTGAATCTGGCCTCCCTTGCATCGCGCCATCCATTTGTGCAATAATCCAGCAATGGACTATTAGATTGGACCACTCCACGAGCCGGAAGGAAGCATCTCATGACATCCCCACTCCTTGGACTCATCGTGTTCGCCGCTCTCACCGGTCCGGCCCTGGCCGACTGGGCGCCCACGCAGCGGCTGACCGACAATCCCAGCGAGTCCTGGACGGCCTTCTGCAACGCCTGGTGTGTCGCGATCACCCCCGGTCCGGTCATTCATACGGTCTGGTGTGACGCCCGCGCCGGCAACTTCGAAATCTACTACAAGCGCTCCATCGACAACGGTCTCTCGTGGAGCCCCGATACGCGGCTGACGACGGCGGCAGGGTCATCGATCTACCCATCGATCACCGCCTCTGGGAATGCGCTTCACGTGGTCTGGAACGAGGACCGCGACGGGAACGCCGAGATCTACTACAAGCAGTCCTTGGACGGCGGGGCGAACTGGTCGGAGGACATTCGTCTGACCGAGGAAACCAACCCATCGCACACGCCCACGGTCTGCGCCACCGGATCAAATGTACACGTGGCCTACCAGCTCGCGTACGGGAGCAACACGGAGATCTTCTATCTGCGTTCTCTCAACGAGGGCGCCACCTGGGGCGCGCCCCTGCGGCTGACCACCAACGCAGCCCACTCCGACATCCCTACGATTGCCGTCTCCGGGGAGCACGTTCACGTGGCCTGGTACGATACCCGCCAGGGTAACGACGAGATCTTCTACAAACGATCGGACGACAACGGCGACACGTGGACCGCCGACCTGAACATCTCGGTCAACTCCTCGGACTACTCTCGCTGGCCTTCTCTGGTGGTCTCCGGGGATGATGTGCACGTTGTCTGGGAACGGTGGTTCTACACCTACAACATCTTTTACCGGCACTCGACCGACGGGGGCGTGACCTGGGAGTCGGTCGTCAACCTCTCGAACAACTCGGGCGACTCCTGGTATGCGTCCGCGGCATGTCTGGGATACGGGGTTCACGTCGTCTGGATGGACACCGTTCACGGCAACAAGGAAATCTACTACCGCAACAACCTCCCCGAGGCGGCCGCACTCGATGAACGCGTCCCTTCCGCCCAGCCAATTCAGATGCGGGCCGGGCCCAATCCATTCGGCGGGATGTTGGAGATCAACTGGGCGGTGCCTGCTTCAGAGGAGGGTCGTGTCCAGCTCAGGATCTTCGATCTCTCCGGACGACTGATTCATCAGGACGAACGTGACGCCGGAAGGGGTGCGGGACGCTTCGTCTGGCATCCAAAGGACGCTCCCGGGCAGGATTTGCCGGGAGGAATCTATTGGATTCGCCTGTCGCTTGATGAATACTCTGTCAGCCAGCCCGTGTTGCGGGTGAAGTAGGTTGGGACCCTGAGACACGTCCGATGCGATCATGACGAAACTAAGCAATGCAGAGTTCGTGTTGCTGCAGATCATCGCCGAAACTGCGGGCGTTTCCGGCTATGAGATCAACAAGGTCGTCTCGGTGCGCGGCTTTGGGGAGTGGGCCGGCATCGGCCGCAGTTCGTTGTACAATGGCCTGAAGAAACTGGCTGAGAGAGCACTGATCCGTTCCCATCTGGATCGCGACAAAGTGGGCAAAGGTCCCTTACCCACCGTGTACAGCCTGACCAGCAAGGGCAAGACCACGATTCGCAACGCGATGGTCGAAGCGCTTTCGGCAACGCGGGAACGTGACATCCGTTACGAACTCGCACTCACCGGTTTGCAGGTGCTGGATCCTGCCCTCGCCATCGATGCGCTCACCGAACGAATCGTCTTCCTCAAAGCAGAAGAGGCGAAGCTGAAAGCAGAGCACAAACGTTGCCGCCCCTGCCTGCCCTTGGGGGGCGAAGCGCTCTTCCGTCACATCTTCAGTTCGATCACGAGCGAGATCGAAAGCGTAGAGGACTTGATTCGCCTGCTCCGCACGTCCTGACCCGCCTACATTGCATCCGGGGCCTGAATTCCCAGCAGCGAAAGTCCCCGCCTGAGCGTCGCCGCAACGGCCAAACTCAAGTGCAGCCGCGCCCGGCACAGCTCCTCGGTGTCCGCCTTGAGCACCGGGCAATTATGGTAGAAGCGCGCGTAGGCTTTCGTGAGCTCGAGCAGGTAACCGGCCAGCGGAGACGGGCTCAGTTGATCCGCCGCCTGGCGAATCGTACGTTCGAAGAAGACCAGCTCGAGTCCCAAGCGCTTTTCTTCCGGATGCACGAGGAGCGCCGGATCGACCGCTTCGGCCCGCAGTCCCACCGCCCGCGCGGCGGCGACATACTCCGGTGGGCCGGTGCGATGCAGCGTGCCGACCGGCTCACCGGCGGCCTTCACCGGGGATCCGGTGCCCAACTCCGCGAAGGGGTTGGGCAATTCGGTCTGAAGCAGATCTCCCTCGGTGATCTTCCCCTGCGCCAGCGCCTTGCGCACGATGCTGCAGATCCGCGCATGGCTGTACTGCACCGCGGGGCCGGTGTCGCCCTCGAAGTCGAGGGTGGCGTCCGGATCGAAGGTGATGTTCTTCTCGGCGCCGACCTGCAGCAGATACATCTTGAGGGCCCCCTGGCCGATGGCATCCGCCAGCGCATCCAGATCGACCTGCTCCTCGCTGACCATACCGCCGTCCGACGCCTTCTGCCGGGCGATGGCGGCCAGCTCGTCGAGCAGATCGTCGGCGTCGGCCCGCCGACCCTCGCGCGACTTCAGTTTGCCCATCCCGTGGGGCAGGGTCACCAGGCCGTAGCTCAGGTGTAGGCATCCGTCCGCCCAGGGCAGCCCCAACTTCCGCAGGATGGTGAACAGCAACTTGAAGTGCAGGATCTGCTCGCTGCCGACCACGTAGATGGAACGGTCCATCCCGTAGTCCTCGAACTTGAGCACTGCGGTGCCGAGGTCCTGCGTGATGTAGACCGAGGTGCCGTCGGAGCGCAGCAGGATCTTGTCCTTCAGACCCTCATCCTCGAGCGGCGCCCACACGGACCCGTCCTCGTGCCGCGAGAAGCACCCATCCGCCAGGCCTCGCTCGACCAGTTGCTTGCCGAGCTTGTAGGTGTTGCTCTCGAAGTACCACTTCTGGAAGTAGCAGCCGAGGCGGTGATAGGTCTCATCGAATCCCGTGTAGACCCAGCCGTTCATCGTGCGCCACAGTTCGCGCACCTCGGGGTCGTTGTCTTCCCATCGGCGCAGCAGCTCGCGGGCTTCCTGCCCGAGTGGGGTGGCATCTTCGAGTTTGTGCGCTGTGTCGGAGTCCACGGTCCTGGGGTCGAGTCCCTGCTGCTCGGCCAGCCGGTCGCGCTCGGTCGCGAGTTCCTGACTGAATCGGACGTAGTATTCGCCGACCAGATGGTCACCCTTTCGGCCTTCGGCCTCGGGCGTCCGGCCCTCGCCCCACTTCAGGTAGGCGACCATCGACTTCGCGATGTGAATGCCGCGGTCGTTGACCAGGTTGACCGGGATGACCTCCTCGCCGGCCGCGTTCAAGATGTTGCACAGGCTGAGCCCGAGAAGGTTGTTGCGGACATGGCCCAGGTGCAGCGGCTTGTTGGTATTGGGCGCCGAGTACTCGATCATGGTCTTGCGGCCGTTAGGCGGCAGGGCGGCCCCGAAGGGAGCGGTGGCAGCAGAGATGCGATCACAGATCCAGCCCGCCAGCGACCCGCCGGCGAAACTCACGTTCAGGTAGGGACCCGCGGCGGCGACCGTTTCGATCTGGGGGATGAGGCCGTCGGCCGCAGCCCGGCGGAGCCGATCCTCGGCGGCTTGCGCGAATTCGCCGGCGATCTGGGGAGGCGCCTTGCGCAGGGCTTTCGCGAGCGGGAAACAGGCCAGGGCCACGTCGCCCATATCCGGCTTGGGTGGGCGCACGACCGATAGGGAAGAGTCAGGCCCAGCCAGACCCAGATCCTCCAGCGAGCGACCGGACCACTCTTCGAGCGCCTCGGTCAGCAATTCCTGGACGATAACGGCGATATCCGTGCCCATTTGGGGCTTCTCATGCGTCACGCTTCTGACTCCCTCCCATCTCGTTCACCTCAAGCGGGCTCGATACTACCCCAGATCTTGGTCTCCGGCAGCGCCCGATTTCGCCCCTCCAGGCACTTGATTCGCGCCGCCCGTCCGGGTTCACTGTAACCTGCCCCCGGCGATTCCAGTAGTGAGGGGGAGGTACATCAATCGAGTCTTCGAGGTTTGAGGAGGTTTCATGCGCCCATTCCACCGGACCGCTGGCCAGGGGGGCCGGCCCGCCCGCAACATTTCGACCCTGCTGCTGTTCGCCGTCCTGCTCCTGCAGGTGGGCGTGGTGCTGCTGACCGGATGCTCCCGCGCTCCGCGCATTCCACCCCTCACGGCCGAGGAGCACGCGCTGGCCCGGGAGTCCTTCGACCACGTCTGGACGACCATCCGCGACAAACACTGGGACCAGGAACTGGGGGGAGTGGACTGGGATTCGGCCCGCGTCGAACTCGAGTCCGAGCTGGAAGCCGCCGGCACCATGCCCGAGGCTCGCGCGGTCATGCGCCGCCTCATCGCCCGGCTCGGCCAGTCCCACTTCAACATCATCTCGCGCAATGCCTACGATGATCTGCGCGGTCCGGACGTGAAGAACACCGACGGGGTCACCGGCCTGGATGTCCGTGTCTTGGGCGGCCGCGCGCTGGTGACCGGCGTGGATCCCGGCTCCGGGGCGGAAGAGGCGGGCGTGGGAGTCGGATGGGAGATCCTCCGCATTGGTGAACGCGACATTCCCGAACGCCTCAAGAAGGCGATGGAGGAGCTGGGCGAAAAGGCTTCGGCTCCTTACATGATTGCGATGTCGGTGGCGGCCCGCTTGCGAGGCGAACCGGGCGGCACGCTCGACGTTCGTTTCCTGACGGGCGAAGACAAGAAGGTGGATCTCGAAGTCCCTCTGCGTGATCCCCGCGGGAACAAGGTCAAGTTCGGCAACCTTCCCGCGACCTGGGTGTGGATCGATACGCTGACCGTCGACGCCAATGTCGGATACACTAAGTTCAACTTCTTCTTCGATCCCATGAACGTGAACACGACCTTCAATGCAGCCATGGAATCCTGGATGGATGCCGAAGGCGTCATCATCGACCTCAGGGGGAACCCCGGGGGGATCGGGGTGATGGCCATGGGCATGTCGGGTTGGTTCATCGAGGAGAAGGGCCGGCGGCTGGGCACCATGTCCACCCGGATGAACGATGTGAAGTTCATCGTGACGCCGCGTCTTCAGACCTACGAGGGCCCGCTGGCGATCCTGATCGACGGGCTCTCGGCCTCGACCAGCGAGATCATGGTCGGAGGGCTCAAGGATCTGGGGCGCGCGCGCGTGTTCGGCCAGCGATCCGCGGGGGCGGCTCTACCTTCGACCATCGAGCGGCTGCCCAACGGCGACGGCTTCCAATACGCGGTCGCGAACTACATTTCCGAGGGTGGGGAGGTCCTGGAAGGTCAAGGCGTGGTGCCGGATGTCGAGCTGATCCCGGATCGGGAAGGCCTCCTGGCGGGGCGCGATCCGGTCCTCGAGGCGGCCCTCGCCTGGATTCGAGAATCTGATTGACGGAGACCGGATCCGGGCGTGAGAGTCACGCCGTTGCGCACGTTGCACAATCCACCCGACCGACGGGTGGACCCACATCGGAATTGATGATCTCGGCCGCGAGGCCGAATAAGGAGGCATTCATGAACCGCTTCACGGTATCGCCGCGGCGAATCCGCGGCCGGAAGCTGATCGGCTTGATGCTGCCGATCCTGGCTCTCGTGGCCGCGTTCTGTGCGGGTCCCTCCCAGGCCGGGGATCTTCCCAGCGCCGAAGAGGTGATCGACAAGTCCATCGAGGCGATGGGCGGCCGCGCGGCTTTTGAAGCGATCAAGAACCGGGTGACCCAGGGGACCCTGAACATCCCCTCGATGGGCATCACCGGCAAGATCCTGGCCTACTCCGCGCCCCCGAATCTCTCCTACACGAGGATGGAGGCCGAGGGATTGGGCGTGGTGGAATCCGGCACCGACGGCGAGATCGTCTGGGAGAAGAGCGCGATGGCGGGCGCCCGGGTCAAGGAAGGCCCCGAGCGGGCGAGCAGCCTCAGGGATTCGAAGTTCAACAGCGCGCTCGTGTGGAAGGAACTCTACGCGACGGCGGTGTGCGATACGATCGAGATGATCGAGGAACGCCCCTGCTACCGGATCGTGATGACGCCTCACGAGGGTGAGGGGGCTCCCGAGATGCACTTCTACGATCAAGAGACGCACCTTCTTGCGAAGATCACCATGGTCGCCCAGACCGAGATGGGGGATATCCCGATCGAATCCACGATTTCCGACTATCGGGTGGTCGACGGGATCAAGATCGCCCACAAGACCGTCCAGGTGGTCATGTCGATCCAGCGGATGGAGATGACCCTGGATAGCATCGAACACGGTGCGGAGATTCCGGCCGACCAGTTCAAGGTGCCCGAGGACATCATGGCCCTCGCAACCAAGGCCCCAGCCTCGAATTAGCGCCGACGGGGGCGGGAGAGCACTGCCCTCCCGCCCTCCGGTAGCCCCGCCCCAATTCTTGCTTCCGGCCTTTCTGGGGAGTATCCTCTCCGTTCAATTGTACGTACTGACTTGAGTATCCGTTTTCGACCGGCACGTCCGGCCGAATTCAATTGAGATCAATTCGAAATCCTCATGGAGGTGACCATGAAAATGGGACCCTACACCCTCGCCCGCACGGGGCTGAGCGGGGTCGTGATCGGCGTCATGACGCTCTTGCTTCTGGGGAGCGCTGCTTCGCCCTCCCAGGCCGGTTCTCTCAAGGAACTCGAGGACTCGGTCCAGGAGTTCACGCTCGAGAATGGCCTCCGCTTCCTCATTATCGAGAACCATGACGCGCCCGTATTCTCCTATGCCACCTGCGTCGATGCGGGCGGTGTCTGCGAGAAGGTAGGGACGACCGGCATCGCCCACATGTTCGAACACATGGCTTTCAAGGGCACCACGACCGTCGGAACCACGAACTACAAGAAGGAGAAGGCAGTCCACGCCCGGATCGACGAGGCCTGGGACGCGATCCTCGATGAACGCGCGAAACGTTTCGAGGCCGACTCCACTCGATTGGCTGCGCTCGACGACGAGTTCAAGGCGGCCATCGAGGAAGCCCGCGAATTCGTCATCCCCAACGAGTACAGCAAGGTGATGGAAGAGAACGGCGCCCGGGGACTCAACGCGTTCACCGGTACCGACATCACCTGCTACATCTACAGCCTTCCGTCGAATCGGCTGGAGCTGTGGGCTCGCATGGAGGGCGATCGCCTGACCAATCCGGTCATGCGCGAGTTCTACAAAGAGCGCGAGGTCGTCCGCAATGAACGGCGCATCGGCACCGAGTCGACCCCCATGGGCCGCCTCTTCGAGGCCGCTCTGACGACCGGCTTCATGGCCCACCCGTATGGGAACGGCGTGATCGGCCACTCGTCGGACATCGAGAGCTTCCACCGGCGCGATGCGTTGAACTTCTTCGAGAAACACTACGTCGCCAAGAACATGACCGTCGTCTTGATCGGTGATGTCTATCCGGACGAGGTCAAGAAGCTGGCAAAGAAGTACTTCTCCGGGGTGAGCGATGGCCCCGATCCGCACCCGATCATGACCGTCGAGCCGGCCCACACCGCGGAGCGGCGCGTGATCATGGAAGAGGACGCCAATCCGGTTGCCATCATCGGCTATCAGGGGCCGGCCAGTTCCGACCCCGACTACGCGGCGATGGAATTGCTCATGGAGATTCTGGGCGGCGGACGTTCGAGTCGCCTCTACGAGCGGTTGGTCAAGGAGGAGCAGATCGCGACGCAGGCCGGTGCCGGGACTGGCATGCCGGGCGAGAAATACGAGAACCAGGCCATCGTGTTCTGCATGCTGGCCGCGGATCGCGATCCCTTCGAGGCCGAGGACATGGTGTACGAGGAGATCGATCGCCTGATCGAAGAAGGCCCCACGGCCGCCGAGGTCGCCAAGGTGAAGGCCGGCTACAAGGCGCGCGTGCTGCGCCAGATGCGTGAGCCCGGCCGGTTGGTGGTCTCCATGGCAAGCGCCGATCAGCGCGAGGGCGACTGGCGCTTTCTCTTCCGGCAGCTCGAGCGAGTTGACGAGGTGACCGCCGACAGGATTCAGGAGCTGGCAGCCGAACGCCTCATCAAGGCGCGCCGGACCGTGGCGATGATCGTGCCCCCGGAGGAAGTGGAAGAGGACTCCTAGCTCTGACGGCGGCAACCGACCTATAGCATTCACGCGAGAAAGTGGAGGATAAAGATGAAGGCTCGTATCGCGACGATACTGAAAGCCACGGCGATCCTGGGCGTCACGCTGGCCCTGGCGGGCACGGCGGTCGCGGGCAAAGGGTTCAAGGACCCGCGCGAGATGGAATTCCCGCCGCTGGGTGAGATCAAGGCCCCGCAGGCCGAGCGGCATGTCCTGGACAACGGCATGGTTGTCTATCTGATGGAAGATCACGAGTTCCCGCTGGTTGACTTCCGGGCCATGGTCCGGGTCGGTTCGATGTATGAGCCCGAGGCCCTCCGAGGTCTCGCCGACATCACCGGCACGGTTCTGCGCACGGGCGGGACGGCCGACCTGCCCGGGGACGATCTCGATGTTCATCTCGAGTCGATGGGCGCCTATATCGAAGCCAACATCGGGGATACCGACGGCTCGGTGGGCGCATCGTTTCTCAGCGAGAATGCCACCGAAGGGCTCCGTCTCATGGCGGACCTCATTCGGAATCCGGCCTTCCCCGACGAGAAGATCGACCTGGCCAAGGTCGATGCCCGAACCGGAATCGCCTCCCGCAACGACGAGCCGATCCCGATCGCGATGCGCGAGTTTCGCAAGCTCATGTATGGCGAGCATTCACCTTATGGGTGGCACACGGAGTACGAGACCATCGAGGCGATCACCCGCGATGATCTGGTGGCCTTCCACGGTCAGTTCTTCCGGCCCGACCAGATGATCTTCGCCGCCTCAGGAGATATCAATCCGGACCAGATGCTGGCGCAGATCAAGGAGGCCTTCGGCGACTGGCCTCGCGGCACGGCGCCCATCCCGCCCGACCCCTCCATCCCGGACCAGGGACCCCAGGGGGTCTACTATGCCGAGAAAGACGGCGTCACGCAGAGCACGGTTCTGTTCGGCCTGAGGGGCACCGTGGCGTCCGATCCGGACTACGCAGCTCTCCAGCTGGTCAATCAGATCCTCGGTTCAGGATTCAGTTCACGCCTGGTCAACGAAATCCGCACCAAGCGGGGCCTGGCCTACGCCGTCGGATCCGGTCCCGGCACCGGACTTCATCACCCGGGAACCTGGGTCTGTTATCTGTTGGTTCAGGGGGACTCGACCCTGGTGGCGACCGAAGCCATGCGCCTCGAGGTGGAGAGAATCGTCTCCGAACCGATCAGCGAGGATGAGATCCAGGCGGCGAAGGACATTCTCCTCAACGATCTGGTCTTCGAACTGTCGTCGAAGCGGTCCGTTCTTAGGCGCAAGATGCGCTACGAGTTCTACGACTATCCGCAGGACTTCCTCGAGTCCTACCAGCGCAACATTCGCGATCTTGACGCGGACGATCTGCTTGCCGCGGCCCAGCGCCACATTCACCCCGAGCAGATGGCGACCTTCGTGGTTGGATTCCAGGACGACTTCGACGGTCCGCTGGCGGAGCTGGGAGAGGTCACCGAGATCGACATCACGATTCCCGAGCCTGCCTCGACGCTGATCATTCCGGAACCGACCATGGATGCGCTGGAGGCAGGGCGCGCCGTCGTTGACGACGCGTACGATGCCCACGGTGGCCCGGCCATGGAACGAGTGGACACGATCAAGGAGTCCGGCAAGGGTCAGATGTCGGCCATGGGCCAGCAGATGAACTTCACACTCGAAACGCTGCAGGATCTGCCCGATCGGAGCTACGCCAAGATCGTCATTGGCGGGATGTTCACGATCGAGCGCGTCGGCTTCGAAGGCGGCGGCTGGACCAAGACGCCGCAGGGCGTGATGGATCGCGCGCCGGAGGAAATCGAAGAGGCCCAGCTCGAGAAGCTGAGGACGCCGATGCTGTTCCTGCCGGGCCGCGACGGTCTGACCTGGCAGTCGCTGGGCCAGCAGGACTTCGAAGGGGTCCTGTGCGACGTCGTTCACGTCCCGGACTCAGGCATCAAGGAGTGGCTGTGCTATTTCGATGCCTCGACCCACCAGCTCCACGCGATGACCTACCGCAGCCGCGGCCAGACGGGGCCGATCACCGTGACGGAGCTGCCCCGTAACTACAAGAAAGTAGAAGGGGTGGCGATGCCGTTCGCGCTCGAAGTGCGTCACGATGGGGAGCCGTTCCTGTCGCTCGAGAACGACAATGTGGAGATCAACGTGCCGGTGGATGAGGCGCTCTTCCAGAAGCCCTAGCCCGTGCACGGCCAATTCGACCTTATGAGGGGGCAGGCTGGGCCTGCCCCCTTCGCTGTGTGCTCGCCCGATCCCCACCCCTCCGACACCCCTCAAATCCAGCTTTCACTTGATAAACCCGGCACTTACACGCTATAATCCGCGTTGTGATGGGGGATTGGACCGATTGGTCAGAGCACCGGTCCGTGTTCGGGTTCGGATGGGCACGTTGTGTGGCCACCAACTTTGCTTCCGTCCGGAAGGAGCTTCCCGGGCAGGATTTCGATCCAAGTCTTCCCAGCATCAGACCCATAGGCAACTAGGTAACCGGCAACCCTAGGAAGGGGAGGACCTGCCAATGCGTGCACGCACTATCATGTCTCTGTTGGCCGTCCTAGCTCTCGCCATTCCGGCAGGAGCGGATGTGCTGATCAACGAGATCGACTGCGACACCTCGGGAACCGATACACTCGAGTTCCTCGAGCTGTTCGGCGATCCGAACGCTCCCTTGGATGGAATGGTCCTGGTCCTGTACAACGGATCGGACGATGCATCCTACAACGACGCCTTCGACCTCGATGGCTTCACCCTTGATGGAGACGGCTTCTTCCACATCGGTAATGTCGATGTGGTCCCGACGCCGGACATCATCATCCCCAGCAACGGTATCCAGAACGGTCCCGATGCGGCTGCTCTGTACTACGGTGACGGCGTGGACTTCCCGAATGACACGCCCCTCACGCTCGACAATCTGATCGACGCCGTGGTCTATGGCACCAGCGATGGTGACGATCCCGAGCTGCTCGTCCTGCTTCTCGCCGGCCCCCAGGTCGATGAGAACCTGAACGGCAACAAGGACTTCGAGTCCATCTTCCGTTGCCCCGACGGTGGCGGCGGCGCTCGCGTGACGACTGAATTCGCGGTTGGCGTCCCGACGCCTGGCGCGACCAACGATCCGAGCTGTGGCGGTGGTCCCGAGCCGACCGACTACAACCTCTGCGATCTGCTTGAGCTGGACGCCCTGGGTGTTCCGGTCCTCGTGGGTGAGTATGTTCACGTCATCGAGCCGCTCCTCGTCCTGCAGGATTACGGCACGATTGCCACCGGCCGCATCGACAACGCTGCGACCGACGGCACCTGCTGCATCTACCTCTTCGATTACAACCAGGATCTGCCCCTCTACGAGGGTGATGAGCTGGACGTGATCGGCGTGGTGGACTTCTACAACGGCAAGACCGAGATCTCGGCTCTGGAGATCACGCTCCTCTCGTCGGGCAATCCGCTTCCGACGCCTGAGCTGATCACCACCGAAGAGCTCGCGGTCAACGGTGAGGACTATGAGTCCTGCCTGATCCAGATCGACGATCTCGCGATCGTCGGCGGCGACTGGCCGCTCGAGGGCGACAGCGCCAACCTCGATGTTCAGGATGAGACGGCTGTCCCGACGGTCCTGCGCATCGACAGCGACACCGACATCGACGGCAGCCCCGCTCCCGTCGAGCCGTTCATCTGCACCGGGATCGCCGGCCAGTACGACTACAGCGAGCCTTACGATGAGGGCTACCAGATTCTGCCTCGCAAGCTCGAGGATATTGAGGGCTTCGTGCCCCCGCCGACGCAGGCTTGCTGCTTCGACGACGGAAGCTGCCTGGAGCTGACCGCCGAGGACTGCGAAATTGCTGGTGGAGTCGTTTACGACGACGAATTCTGCGATCCGAACCCTTGCCCGCCCACGCCGGCCGACAATTCGAGCTGGGGCGAGATCAAGAGCCTGTATCGCTAGGACTGGACAAAGGCACCTGCGGGCTGGTGGCGTAAGCTCACTGACCAGAACGTAACGCCTGAGTTTGAAGAGAGGATGGCCCGCTTCCTTGCGGGCCGCCTCTCTTTTTTTGTAGGCGGGGGGAGGGGGAGATCCCAGCAGCTCTCGTCGCTCCGGGCTTCGCAAGGCTCAGAGTCGCTCCTCGAGCTCTGGGATCTCCCCCTCCATCCACAAAGCAAGCGTGTGCCCTCTGGATCTCCCCCCCATCCTCCCGCCGACCGCAACCTCCCGACCTGCTCCCCACGTATCGTCAGATATGCCAGGCGCCACTCGGGCACCTTGACCCGGACGCGGGAGCGTGCCTATGCTGCGTGGTGACATGGGGCGAAGCTGTGCCCGTGAGAGACGGGCAGGGAGGTCCTGATGAACTTCACGGATGCGATCAAGAAGGGCTTCGAGCTGGTCAAGCTGAACCGCGAGGCCTACCGGGAGATCGCCGGCAATCCCGAGGCGTTCACGCCGGCCATCCTCATTGCGGCAGTGGCCGGCCTCGCCAATTGGCTCAGCCCACCGTTCAATCTCCTCGGCTTCATTCTGTATCCCATCTTCGAAGTGATTGCCCTGGCTTTCGTGACGGCCGTGATCCACTTCGTGGTCATCCTCCTAGGGGGTCGAAGCGACTACATGACCCTGTTCCGGGTTCTGGGGATTGCCTGGATCATCCGCTGGGCGCAGGTGATCCCGGCGCTCGGCTGGGTGGTCGGCATGGTCTGGGGGCTGGTGATGTCGGTCGTGGCCGTTGAGGAGCTGGTCGGGTTCGATCGAATGAAGTCGATCGTCACCGTGATCCTTCCCTTTGCCGCCGTCATCGTCTTGGGGCTCATCTTCTCGGTCATCTTTGGGGTGGCCATGCTGGGCTTCATGGGCTTCTCGGGCATGTGGTAGGGCAGGCAATCCATGGCGCTCAAGCTGGGAATCATCGGCATGCCCAACGTGGGCAAGTCCACGCTGCTGAACGCCCTCACGCACGCCCATGCGGAAGCCTCGAACTACCCGTTCTGCACCATCGAGAAGAACGTGGGCGTGGTGACCGTCGCCGATCCCAACTTAGAGAAGCTCGCCGGCGTGCTCGAACCGAAGGAGACGATTCCAGCCCACATCGAATTCGTGGATATCGCCGGGCTGGTGCGCGGGGCCAGCAAGGGGGAGGGCCTGGGGAACAAGTTCCTCGGGCACATCCGGGATGTCGATGCCGTCGCGCACGTGTTGCGCTGCTTCACGGATGAGAATGTGGCGCACATCGACGGTCGCGTGGATCCCATCGCCGATTTCGAGATCGTGGAGACCGAGCTTCTGCTGGCGGATCTCGAGGCCCTGGAGCGACTCAAGGACCGCACCGAAAAGCAGGGCAAGAGTGATCCGAAGGGGATCAAAGAGGATCTCGACCGCATCGAGAGCCTCATGGAGCGGGTCAAAGAGGGCGTGCCCCTGCGCCGCCTCGAGCTGGGCGAAGAAGAGCAACACTGGGCACGCGAGTACGGTCTCCTGTCGGCCAAACCGGTCATGACCGTCGCGAACGTGGATGAGGACGACCTGACCGGAGGGGGATGGGTCGGCCGCCTTCGGGAGTCGTTGGGATCAGAGGTGGCCGTACTGCCGGTGCCGGTTCGGATCGAGGAAGAACTGGCCGCACTGTCGCCGGAGGAGCGCCAGACCTTCATCGAGGAGCTGGGACTGGAGGGCAGCGGTCTGGACCGCGTCGTGTCTGAGGGCCGCAAGCTCCTAGGTCTGATCACCTTCTATACGATCGCCAACGAGAAGCTCCAGGCCTGGTTGATTCCCCAAGGGATGACCGCGCCGCGCGCCGCGGGACGCATCCACACCGACATGGAGAAAGGCTTCATTCGTTTGGAGGCCATGTCGGTCGCGGACCTGCTCGAGCATGGCGGCCGGGCGGCCCTCCAGAAACTGGGCAAGGTGCGCGTCGAGGGGCGCGACTACCTCATCCAGGAAGGGGACGTCTGCCAGGTTCTCTTCAACTGACCCCGTTGGTGGCCGGTGGACCGTCAGAAAGCCCCGGCTTCTGAAAGCTCCCCCGCATGTCGATACCTCCATCAGGAGGTCGTCATGCCTGCGGATCGACAACCGCATTCCGCGAAGAATCAGCCGCTCACCCTGGGACTCTTGGTCCTGGGGATCGCGGAAGTCCCCGCTCCCGAAGACTCCATCGTCTGGTCTCTCCTGGATCAATCCGTCCGGCAGCTGAGTCAGCGGTGCCCCAGGCCGGGACTGCTGATCGAGCCATTGAAGCTCCGCTCACTTTCACAGCACGTGGTCGGGCTTGCCGCCCAGTCCCATCGGGTGATCATCCTCGATGGACAGGAGGGGGGGACGGCCGGGAATCGGTGTTGGGCGCGCCAGCGACTGACCTCGCCCACGGTGCCGGGGGAATCGGCCCGGCTGACGACGGTGGAGCCCCTCATCACCCCGACCGGGGAGGAGATCACGGAAGAACCAACCGAGGACGATCCAGGCCTCCCGAGCTGGTTCGCACACGCGATCCCTCCGGGGGGTGTGGACCGGGTCACGTTGGACCTGCCGGCCCGCGGCGGCCTGGCTTGGGTCCTGCCTCAGATCGGGATCTGGTTCCCGGAGACGGTGCAACGCCTCTCGGACCTCCTGTGGGAGATCGGTCAGGAGACCGTGGATCCGGGCGCTTCGGGGCGCGGCCCCGGAGCCGTGGCCTGATCCTCGCCACCCTGCTCATACCTCAAGCTGAGGGTCTCATCCTTGCCGAAGTAGACCGACTGACTCGGGAAGGCCATCTCCAGGCCGCGCTCTTCCAGGATCTCCATGATCCTCAACATGACCTCTTGCTGGATGCGGCTGTGATCCACATAGCCGGTCGCCCCGGTGAATCCTCTGATGAGCAGATCGAGGGAGCTGTCCCCGAAGTTTCTGAAGCGCACCAGAATGCCGTCTTCGAGAATCCCCTCCTGATCGCGGAGCATCTGCTCGAGCACCTCGAGTAGATCGCGCATCTGCCCTGCGGTCGTATCATAGGTGATCCCTACGGCGAGGCTCATCCGCCGAGCAGGCATGGCCTGGTGATTGTCGACGATGAGATTGGCCATCTCGCGGTTGGGAACCGTGACCAGCGTCTTGGGGAAGGTGCGGATCCGGGTGGATCGGAAGCCGATCTCTTCGATCACGCCCTCGAAATCGCTGCCTTTGACCCAATCGCCCACCTGGAACGGTCGATCCAGCAGGATCATGATCGATCCAAAGAGATTCGCGACCGTGTCCTGGGCCGCCAGGGCCAAGGCCAGCCCCCCGATTCCCAACCCGGCGATGATGCCGGTCACCGAATAGCCGAGGTTCTGAATGGCGACGACCACGGCCACCACGGCGAAGAAGACCTTGAGCGCCTTGCGAAAGAGGGGGATCAGAGCGTCGTCCAAGGTGCTCTCGGTGTGTGCGGCCCTTCGGGTGAAGAAGCCTCCTAGCGTATCGATCACCCGGAAGATCATCCAGGTGACGACCACCGTGATCGCGACGGAGAACAGCGCTCCCCCAAACCGGCGCAGATCGACCGGCTCGGTCGGGAGGGCGAGGATCCCGAGAGCGAGTCCCACAGCGACCAGAACGATGGCGGCCTCGATCGGCTTGCGGAGGGCATCGACCAAGAGATCGTCGATATCGGTCTCACTCTTCTCGGTCAGCTTGGCCAGGCGGTGCAGGACGAAGTTGCTCATGAAGCGGCGGAGGATCAGCCCCGCCAGGATGATGAGAAAGGCCAAGATCATATTAGCCAAAGTCATGCCAAAGTAGACCGTGGTTGTGAGGTAGTCCCAGATTCCGACCATGCTCATCCTCCCCGATTTCTGCCCATTTTAGGGTCCCCAAGGTAGCCAGCCCGGGTGCCGTTGTCCACGAGAAAGCCCCGGGGAGGGGCCCGGCGGCATCGGGCGGGCAGATCGGTCCATCCGGCAAAAAACGAGGAACTTGGGAGAATGAGGACTGTTGACCCTATCTAGTATTTTGCTAGAGTACCCAATTCGGACAGTCGTGCCGTGGTCAGAGGGGGGGTGCCGATGTCCGGTTCCAAGGATTCGAAGTATCGCTCTGCACGAGTGGTATCACAGCTTGGATTAATCCCCCTTATATTGGCCGTTTCGCCCTTGGTGGGTTTCGGCATGGGGTACCTGCTGGACCAGTGGCTCGGCACCGGGCAGGTTCTGCGATTGGTCTTCTTAGGGCTCGGGTTCATCGCCGGGGTCCGAGAGATGATTCGTCTCTTGAGGAGAGCTCAGAAGGATGTCGATCGGCTTTGAGGCGGGCTCCGCAACCTGCGCCGGGCTCAGGCGCGTGAATTCAGGGACAAGACGATGAACCAAGCTGCGGCCCCGGAGTTCGGGGTGCGCTCTCCATCGGAGCCGGTGAAGCTTTTCTCGGGACCGCGGTCGGAGACCATCCGCCGCATCCTGATCACCACCGCGTGGCTTGGCGCGCTGGTGGCGCTCGTCGCCTGGGTTTACTTCGGGTGGCCCTGGGCGCTGGGCTTTGCGGGCGGGACCTTGATCGGCATGGCCAATATCTTCTTCCTCTCCCTCCTGTCCCAGATGATCCTGACGACCGGCGAACGGAACAAGGGCGCGATCGCGGCAGTGGTGGCGCTCAAGATCCTTGTTGTATACGGAGGCCTGGCGGCCCTCCTGCTCTGGCACCTGCCGTCCGCCCTATCGGTGGTGGCCGGGTTTTCCGTGGTGCTGTTGGTGATCGTCCTCAAGGCCGCAGGGCGGGCCATGTTGGACGCGGGCCTCTTCGGGCGAGGAGCAACCTCTGATCACACGGGGGAAGAGAATGGGCAGTCCTAAGGTGGCGGTGGCCTCGATGTCCCGGGGCATTCTCTGGAGTATCCTCTGTCTGGCCCTCTCGCTGGGGTTTGCCGGGGGAGCATTCGCCTCTGATGATCACGATGCCCACGGCGTGACCGCTGCACACGACGAGCATGGCGAGCACGAGGCCCACGGCGCAACCGCTGCACACGACGAGCACGATGCCCACGATGAACACGGCGAACACGAGGCGCACCCCGAGTTACCCAACTTCGTGCATCTCATCTACAAACAAGTCGCGAAGGAGGGGGCGCCCCCCGAATGGGCCAAGATCATGCTTCGCTTCCAGGATGTCATCTTTGCGATCCTGGTCGCGATCATCATTGTCGTCATCGTCAGGCTGGGCACGCGCCACATGAAGATGATTCCCGGCCCGCTCCAGAACGTGGTCGAATTCTTCGTCGACGGTTTCCGCAGCTTCATTCTGGGCATCCTGGGTCCCGGCGGGGAGCAGTACGTACCTTTCCTCGGCTCGCTGTTCCTCTACATCTGGTTCATGAACTTGTTCGGCCTCGTGCCGCTGATGCGTTCGCCGACCTCCGCGCTCAACACGACCGGCGCACTGGCGGTGAGCGTCTTCCTATATGTGCAGTACACGGGACTGCGCCGTTTGGGCCCGGTGAAGTTCTTCCTTCACCTGGCGGGCGATCCGAAGGATGTCGTCGGCTGGTGCCTCGTCCCGCTCATGCTGCCCTTGCACATCATCGGGGAGTTCGCCAAGCCGGTCAGCCTCTCGCTGCGACTCTTCGGGAACATCCTTGGCGAGGATGTGCTGATCGGGGTCTTTGCCGGGATGGGCGTCGCGCTCTTGGCCTTCGCCAAGCTCCCGATCGGGATTCCGCTGCACCTGCCCTTCATCATGCTGGCGCTCCTGATGAGCACCGTTCAAGCGCTCGTGTTCACCCTGCTGAGCACGACCTACATCATGCAGGTGCTGCCCCACGATGAGCATGACGAGGATGAGGCGCCGGCGGACGAGGGCCCCGTGGCCTCCGCCGCGCAGGGCGCACACTAGAGGTTTTTGGAGACCCTCCGCCAACGGGCGCGGGTCATCAGTCAATCGACAGAGGTGAAGAAGAGGAGGATGTAGGATGGATGCTGGGACTGCCCTAGGATTTGCCCTTCCGGTGGGTCTGGGACTCGCGGCCGTGGGGTCTGGTTTGGGTCTCGGTCGCGCGGTGGGGGGCGCCATGGAAGCCATGGGGCGTCAACCCGAAGCGGCGGGCAAGATTCAGACGGCGATGATCATCGGCGCGGCCTTCATTGAGGCCCTGACGATCTACGCCTTCGTTAGCATCTTCGTGCTCTCCGGGAAAATGTAGTTGGCCCGCAAGCCTTAGGCTACATGGGGCCGGCTGTTGGCGCTCTGAGCGGCAGGTGTGCCGCGAGCGCCGGTGAGCAAGGAGTGAAGCTGTGCAATTGATTGATCTAAGTGTCCTGATCACCCACGTCATCGCATTCGTGATCGTGCTCTGGATCCTGCGCCGCTTTGCCTGGGGACCCGTACTCGGCTTCCTCGAGGCGCGCCGCGAAAAGATCGCCGCTGAATTCAGCGAGATCGATCATCAGCGCGCAGAGGTGGCGACGCTGAAGGCGGAGTACGAGGATCACCTGCGCAACATCGAATCGGAAGCGCGCGCGCGCGTTCAGGAGGCGGTGGCCGAAGGCAATGCCGCCGCGGACCGCATCAAGGAACGCGCCCAGGAGGAGCGGCAGCAGCGACTCGCTCGCGCGGAGGAGGAGGTCAAGCTTCTCGAGGAAGCTTCGGCCGAAAACCTGCGCAGGAACACGGTCGATCTGGCGCTTCGAGCGGCGGAGAAGGCGGTGCAGGAGCGGCTCGACGATGAGAAACATCGCGAGATGATGACGCGGTTCCTCGACGATCTTGAACGCGCCGAGGGACAGTAGGGGGTGAGGTCGAAGCAAGCAGGTCCGCATCCGCCCTGAAGGGGCAGGAGCGGACCTAGCACGAGGCAGAGCCATGATTCGTGAGCCTGTGGCCAGACGATATGCGCGAGCCCTTTTCGAGGCCTCTCGAGATCGGAAGATCCTGGATGAGGTGGCGGGCGATCTGGAAAGCATCAAGCTGCTGCTCACGCAGCAGCCTGAGCTGGATCGACTGCTGACTGCGCCCCAGATCGAACAGAAGGCCAAGAAGAGCGTGGTCGGCGAGGTCTTCACGGATCGCGTGCATCCCATTGTCCTGGAGCTGCTCTATCTGCTGATGGACAAGAAACGTCTGGTGGTGTTGACCCAGATTATCGAGGGGTATCGCGATCTGCTCGAGGCACGGCGGGGTATCGCGCGGGCCGAGGTGACGACGGCGGTTCCGCTGCCGGAAGGGCAGGAGCAGCGGCTCAAGGAGAAGCTCGAAGCCCTCACGGGGCAGACGATCCTCTTAGAGAAGCGCGTCCTGCCGGCCATCTTAGGCGGCATGATGGTGCGCCTTGGTGATCAGATTATCGATCGGAGCATACGGCGTACGTTCGAAGAGATGCGACAGCAACTCGGCGAAGTACCGGTCTACGAGTAAACCGGCGGTTCGGGATTTGCTGCCGAAAAGAAGGACGGATCAGTTATGGGATTCAAGCCTGAAGAAGTCAGTTCGGTATTGCGCAAGGAGCTGGAGAAGTATGAGACCCAGCTCGAGATGGCCTCGGTGGGCCAGGTCCTGCAGGTGGGAGACGGGATCGCGCGCGTGTGGGGGCTTCAGGAGGCCATGGCGGGCGAGCTGCTCGAGTTCCCCGGCAATGTCGTGGGCATGGTCCTCAACCTGGAAGAGGACAATGTCGGTGTGGTGCTCTTTGGCTCCGACGAGCTGATCAAAGAGGGCGACATGGTGCGCCGAACCGGCAAGCTGGCCAGCGTGCCGGTGGGCAAGGGCGTGATCGGCCGGGTTGTCAATCCGCTCGGTGAACCCTTAGACGGCAAGGGCGAGGTCGTGTTCGAGGAGGAGAGCCCCCTCGAGGCCGTGGCGCCCACCGTTGTGGAACGCCAGCCCGTGAATCAGCCGGTCCAGACCGGCCTCAAGGCGATCGACTCGATGATCCCGATCGGCCGCGGGCAGCGCGAGCTGATCATCGGGGACCGCCAGACAGGCAAGACCGCCCTGGCGATCGACACGATCCTCAATCAGAAGAACTCCGACATCATCTGCATCTACGTCGCCATCGGTCAGAAGGAATCGACCGTGGCCCAGGTGGTCAAGACGCTCGAGAACTACGGCGCCATGGAGTACACCACCGTGGTGAATGCGAGTGCCTCGCAGCCGGCTCCTCTGCAGTACATCGCTCCCTACGCCGGCTGCGCGATGGGCGAGTACTTCCGCGATCGCGGCCAGCACGTCGTCTGCATCTACGATGACCTGTCGAAGCAGGCCGTGGCCTACCGGCAGCTCTCGCTCCTCTTGCGCCGCCCGCCGGGTCGCGAAGCCTATCCGGGTGACATCTTCTATCTTCACAGCCGTCTACTCGAGCGGGCCGCCAAGCTCAGCGACGAGAAGGGCGGGGGCAGTCTGACCGCGCTGCCGATCATTGAAACCCAGGCCGGCGATGTCTCAGCCTACATTCCCACCAACGTCATCTCGATTACCGACGGACAGATCTTCCTGGAGAGCGACCTCTTCTATGCCGGAATCCGTCCCGGTATCAACGTCGGTATTTCGGTGTCGCGAGTTGGTGGTAAAGCCCAGGCCAAGGCGATGCGTAGGGTGGCGGGCCGCCTGCGTCTCGACCTCGCGCAGTATCGTGAGCTCCAGGCCTTCGCCCAGTTCGGTTCCGATCTGGACGAGGCCACTCAGCGGCAGCTTCTGCGCGGCGAACGGATGACCGAGATTCTCAAGCAGGGCCAGTATGAGCCCCTGTCACTCGAAGACCAGGTCATGATCATCTATGCTGGGGTGGGCGGCCTCTTGGACACGCTTCCGGTGGAGAGCCTGCATCGCTTCGAGAAAGAGTTCCTCGCGCACATGCACGAGAAGAATCCCGACGTCCCCAACGCCATCAAGGAGGAGGGGAGCATCTCGGAGAAGACCGAAACGGCGCTGAGGGGTGACATCGAGCAGTTCGTTGCTTCCTTCGACGCCGATGTTGAAGTCAGAGCCAAAGAGGCGCGAGAGGCGGCTGCAGCCCAGGCGGCGCGGTAGATTGCCGGACAAGAGGCGGGATTGAACTGATGCGTAGGGTTGTTCTGGTCATAGTGCTGCTGCTCCTTCTGGGAGCCGGCTACGTGGGCACGAAGAAATTCGTGACCTACGCGCACGCCTATACCGGAACGACCTTCAATGCAGCAAGCCTCGAAGGCTCCGAGCCTGGCTACTTCTATCTCGACTGGCGGGGCGATCTGTCTCCTGAAGCGGTGAGCGGCCTGCTCGATGCGAACGGCCTGCTCGACTTCGGGGATGCCGAGTCGTTTAGAGACCGCACCTACCGGGACCCGCTGCGCGTCATTCAGGCTTGCCTGGGGCTGCACGATCAGCTCCTGACCTCCCCCGATCCGGAACTGGAGACCCTTCTCCGGCGGCAGGTCGACTGGCTTTTGGATGAGGCCATGCTGGAGCTTCCGGGCGATATCCCCGTCTGGCCGCAGTACTATCGCTTCGATCGCTACGGGCTCACCGCTCCCTGGATTTCGGCTCTCACGCAGGGGCAGGCCATCAGCCTTCTCGTCCGCATGGCCGTCCTGACGGGCGAAGAGCGCTACGCGGAGCACGCCTTCCAGGCCACGCTCGCGTTCACGACAGAGGGCTGCCCGATTGTCTGGCGCGGAGAAGACGGGCTCTTCTTCGAGGAATATCCCTGCGATCCGCCTTCACACGTGCTCAACGGGTGCCTGTTTGCCTGGTTGGGGTTGTGGGATTGGGCCCGCTATCAAGGGGACCAAGGCTACCGTCAATACTGCCTCGATTGCCTTGAGCAGATCGAGCAGAGGGTCCCGGAGTTCGAACTCGGCAACTGGACCCGCTACGACGTCCTGCAAGAGCGCCCCACCAGCCCGACCTATCAGGAGATTCACGCTGCGTTGGCCGAGGCGCTCGAGGCGATCACCGAGAAGCCCTTCTGGGCCGATCGTGCTCACCGTTGGCGCGGGGCGGCTGACGATAGGCTGGTGCGAAGCCGCGTGTTTTTCGAAGTGCTGGTCAATCGCATTTCCGAGAAGATCCTCGGGCGCCCCCAGCCCGAGGGACGGGGACTCAAGAACGTCCGGCTTCTCCAGACGCAAGCCGGTCGGCCAATCCTGCTCGATGATCGGGCGCATACCCTATCCGGACGCAGAAGGGAGATCGCGTAGATGGCTACGCTGAAGCAGATCCGGCGCCGCATCCGTTCCGTGCAGAGCACGAAACAGATCACCAAGGCCATGGAAATGGTCGCGGCGGCGAAACTGCGTCGCGCCCAGGGCCAGGCCGAGGCGGCCCGGCCGTACGCGAAGACCATGGAGTCGGTGCTTGCCAATCTGACCGGCGCGGCTCGCTCCTTTTCACACCCGCTTTTCGAAGATCGCGAAACCCGCAAGGTGATGGTCGCCGTGGTCACCTCGGACAAGGGGCTCTGTGGGAGTTTTAACGCGAACGTCCTTCGAGCGGCCGAGGAGCGGATTGAAGAACTCGGTCTCGGGCGCGACGGGGTGAGGCTCGTTCCCATCGGTCGGCGGGCCTGGCAGCACTTCCGCCGTCGGCAATGGGAATTCCCGTTCGCGATCGAGAAGCTGGGCGACGGGATCGACATGCAGGTCATCAATCGCCTGAGCCGCAGCGCAACGACTGCGTTTGTCGATGGCCAGGTCGACCGGGTGGAGTTCGTCTATACGCGCTTCATCACGACCGCCAGACGGACGGTGGAAGTCGCGCCTTTGATCCCGATCGTCCCCGCGGGAGACGACGACGCGCAGGCAAACTACATTTTCGAGCCGAATCCAGAACTCATCTTCGATCGCATTCTCCCCCGGTACATCACAACCCGGATTCTCTCGGTCGTGGCCGACTCTCTGGCCTCCGAGCACTCCGCTCGGATGATCAGCATGGGGAACGCGACCAAGAACGCTGAAGATATGATCGCATCCCTCACACTCACGGCCAACAAGCTGCGCCAGGCAGTGATTACCGGTGAGTTGCTTGAGATCGTGGGCGGTGCGGCTGCACTGGAGTAGAAAAGAAAGGAAGAACGATGGCAGAGGCGGTCAATGTTGGTCGGGTGCTCAGGGTGATCGGCCCCACGGTGGATGTCGAATTCCCCGAGGGCGACCTGCCGGAAATCGACTCGGCGATTCACATTGAGGACACGAATCAGAACCGGACGCTTACCGTCGAGGTGGCGCTGCACTTGGGTGACCGGGTGGTGCGCTGCATCTCGATGGCCTCCAGTGATGGTCTCGTGCGCGGCATGAAGGCGATCGACACCGGGGCCCCCATCACGGTGCCGGTGGGTGACCAGTGTCTGGGGCGCGTGATCAACCTTCTCGGTGAACCGGTCGATCCGCTGGGCCCCTTGCCCGAGCCGGAAAAGCGTCTGCCGATTCATCGCGATCCGCCGAAGCTGGTCGATCAGGACACCGAAACCCATGTGTTCGAGACCGGCATCAAGGTCGTCGATCTTCTGGCGCCGTACGCGAAGGGTGGAAAGGTCGGACTCTTCGGTGGTGCGGGCGTAGGCAAGACCGTCGTCATCATGGAGCTGATCCGCAACATCGCCCAAGAGCACGGTGGATACTCGGTGTTCTCCGGGGTGGGTGAGCGTACCCGTGAAGGGAACGACCTCTGGCTCGAGATGCAGGAGTCAGGCGTCATCGACAAAACCGCCCTGATCTACGGCCAGATGAACGAGCCGCCCGGAGCCCGTCTCCGCGTGGGTCTGACCGGCGTCACCGTCGCAGAGTATTTCCGCGACGAGTTGGGCCAGGACGTGCTGCTCTTCATCGACAACATCTTCCGCTTCACCCAGGCCGGATCCGAGGTGTCGGCGCTCTTGGGCCGGATGCCGTCGGCGGTGGGGTATCAGCCCACGCTCTCGACCGAGATGGCCGAGCTTCAGGAGCGGATCACTTCGACCAAGAAGGGTTCGGTGACGTCGGTGCAGGCGATCTATGTGCCCGCTGACGACCTGACCGACCCGGCCCCGGCCACGGCGTTTGCGCACCTCGATGCCACGACCGTGCTCTCGCGGCAGATCTCGGAGCTGGGAATCTACCCGGCGGTGGACCCGCTCGATTCGACCTCCCGCGTGCTAGACCCCCGCGTGGTTGGTGATGAGCACTATGAGGTCGCTCGCGAGGTGCAGACAATTCTGCAGCGCTACAAAGATCTGCAGGACATCATCGCCATTCTCGGAATGGAAGAGTTGTCCGAAGACGACCGAGTGATCGTGGAGCGCGCCCGAAAGATCCAGAAGTTCCTCTCGCAGCCGTTCTTCGTCGCCGAGGCCTTTACGGGTCGCGAGGGGCGCTACGTGAAGCTCGAGGACACGGTGCGCAGCTTCAAGGAGATCATCGAAGGTCGTCACGACGGGCTTCCCGAGCAGGCGTTCTACATGGTGGGCACGATTGAAGAGGCCATTCAGCAGGCCGAATCGATGAAGGGCTAGGAGCCAAGCCATGGAAGCAACCCATCAGGTCGTACTGCTGACCCCGGAGAGGACCCTCCTGGAAACGGAGATCGCCAGTCTGGTCGCCCCCGGGTCCGAAGGATTCCTCGGAATCCTGGCTCATCATGCTCCTCTGATCACCGGCCTGAAGCCCGGGCCCGTGACCTTGACCCTTCCGGGAGGTCGCAAGGAGGTGTACTCTGTCAGCGGCGGCTTCCTCGAGGTTTCGAACAACCGAACGGTAATCCTGGCGGATGCCGCCGAACGGCCGGAGGAGATCGACCTGAGCCGGGCCGAAGCCGCGCGGGATCGCGCCAAGGACCGCCTGGAGCGCCGCACGCCGGAGTTGGATGCAGCCCGCGCAGAAGCGGCCCTGGCCCGGGCGCTCAATCGGGTCTACGTTGCGAGGACCTTCGTAGGAAGCCTGTAACAGCCGCCCAGGGGGCACATCCGGTGGGGGTGGCCGCTGGCGGCAGGACGGTGGCATGCCCGACCCTCAAAGCTCACCGACAACCCTCGACCTTCTTGTTCGCTTGCTCCGCTGGCGCCGTCTGATTCTGATCAACACGCTTGTTGTGGCCGTCGCGGCGGTGGTGATCAGTCTCCTGCTCCCGAACTGGTATGAGGCCGAGGTGAGCCTCCTGCCCCCGAAGGACGAACTCGGCATGTTGGGCGGAGCGCTGGGGGGCCTGGCCGGCTCGATGGGAGGCGGCAGTTCCGCCCTGGCCACGCTGTCTGCAAGCTATAACCTCCCTCTCTGGTCTTCTCCCTCGGATCTTCTGGTCGGTGTTCTTCGCAGTCGCCGGCTTCGCGAAGCGGTCGCGCGGGAACATGAGCTGGCCGAGGTGTACAAGGTCGAGAATATCGACCAGGTCCTGCTGGCGATGCGCGAGCGGATCAAGACCGGCGCGAGGATCAACGGCATCGTCTGGATGAAGGTTCTCGACAAGGAACCGGAACGGGCGGCCGCGATCGCTCAGTCCTGTCTCGATCACTTAGACACCATTCAGCGCGAGACCAACCGCAGCCGTGCAGCGGCAGTCCGGCAGTTCATCGAGCAGCGGTTGGCGGCGACCGAGCAGGGCCTGGGAGCGGCCGAGGATTCCCTGCAGGCGTTCCAGGAGCGGCACGGCCTGCTGGCCCCTGAGGAGCAGACCCGCGCTCTGGTCGAAACGATTGCCGGCGTGGAGGCCCAGCGCCTGGCTGCGGTCGTGGAACGGGACGCGCTTCTCGCACAGGTGGGGGCCGATCATCCCGAGGTGAAACGATATCAGGCGCTCGTCACCTCCCTGGAAGAGGCAAGGGCCTCTCTCGAGGGAGACTGGTCCCGGGCGGCGAGGGGAGGCCCCTCGGCGATCATCGGGCTCGATCAGCTGCCCTCGCTCACCTTTGAGTTCCTGCGCCGCTATCGCGAAGCGGAGATCCAGGCCGCCGTCTTCGAACTGCTGACCCAGCTCCATGAGCAGTATCGTATCCAGGAAGTCCGGGATCTGCCGACGATTCAGGTGCTCGATCCGCCCGTCGCTCCGCTGGAAAAGGCGCGGCCCCATCGCGCGGTGATCTGCGTGATTGCCACGCTGCTCGCCTTTTTTGTCAGCCTCCTCGTGGCCTGGCAACTCGATCGCGCGGCACAACTGGCGGAACGTAGTCCAGGTCAGTACGCGCAACTCGAGCGTCTGCTCTCCGGTGTCGGCCTGCGGTTCATCCTCCCGCGGAGGTAGCCATGAACGCCGCCGCGGTCGCCAATCTGCCGCAGCGCGGATTCTGGTTGTCGGTTCTGTTTGCTGACCTCCTGATCCTTCTGCTCTTGCCCAAGGTCACCCTCTTGGTTCTGGTCGCGGCGATCCTCCTGCTCGTTCTGGGCGGTCTGAGACGTCCCGAGTGGATCCTGGCATTCATGCTGACCGGAACACCGCTGCTCGGTGCACTGCCTCCCCATTCGATCTCAGGCAGCGTGTTGATCTACGGGCTTCGACTCATGTTCGTGATCGGGCTGATCTGGGGGCTCCGGCAGGTTCGCCTGGGCAGTGGGGGCACAGGGTTCGGCATCGGATCCGTGGCCGGTCCGGTCCTTCGCGACAGCCGCACGTGGATTGCCATCGGACTGCTGGTCGTGCTCTGGGTCGGATTGCAGGCCACCCCTTCGCCACACTATGGGAGCGGGAAGACGGTCTCGTTCCTCCTGCTGCCGGTCTTCCTCTACCTCGCCGGAGCGCTCATGTGGCCGCTTTGGTCTACGCCCGGCCACCTGAATCGCCTCTTGCGCGTTTCTGTCGTTCTGGGGGGGGTGGTGGCAGCCTGCGGTTTGGCGGCTGCGTTGGGGGCAGACCATGAGTTTCTCCGGGCCAACCAGGGCGGGGGACTGTATCGCGGCGGTGGGCGACTGGCCTGGTTAGGGTCGAACGTGATCTGGATGGCGCGCATCCTCGCGGTCTGGATGGTGCTGCTACTCTGGGCGGCCTCGAGAAACGTCGTGCGACCGGCAGTCGCAGTCCTGCTGGTCGTGGCCGGACTCTATCTCATGCTGCGCACCGGATCTCGCGGGCCACTTCTGGCGTTGCTGCTCTCACCTTCGGGGCTGCTGCTATTGCCGAAGAGACCGAAGCCGGCGGCTCCGGAAGTCACGCCCGGCCGATCACGTCGCTCGCGAACCTGGGGACTGGCCGTCGCGGTGGTGCTACTGGCGGTGGGTGCGCTCGCTCTGACGACGCCCGAACAAAAGGCCACGCTGACCCAGGCCGTCGGACGGGGGACGTTCGGTACAATGCTCCAGGTGGTGGGCATCGACACGGCTTCTCTGGGAGGCGGACAGCTGGCCGCGGCAGACCCGTCCGCCAACTTCAGGCTGCAAATCGCACAAGGCGGTCTGGAGCAGATGCGCGAGGGTCTGCCCTGGGGCCACGGCACGGGCGCATTCTCAACCGTCCTTTTTGGTCGGGACTTCCGGATCTATCCCCACAATGCCTTTGTTGAAGTTCTCTTCGAGAACGGCTTGCCAGGCTTGCTGCTCCTGCTCCTGTTCATTCTCCTCTCCTGGCGCGGTGCCATCCGGCTTTCGCGTCACACACCCGCCGCCCGCTGGCTGTGGGTGTTGCTGATGATGGCGCTCATCAACGCTCAGGTCAGCGGAGATCTGCCGGCCAACGAGCTGATCTGGTTCTGGGGCGGGATGATCGTGGCCTTGCAGATCGCCGCGCACCGCCGGCTGCTCCAAGCGTCGCACGCAGGATAGGCGGTGGTCATGGGGAATCGGGTCGCAGCAGAGTCGCCACCAGCCCAGCCCAAGTGGGCGGGATTGATTCTGGTGGGTGCCACCCTGCTGATTGCCTTCGGACTACTCGATTCGATCGCTCGTTTCCCTCGCGGACTGCTGACCGACGACGCCTACTTCTACGCCAAGATCGCATCGAACCTGGCGCGCGAAGGCCTCGCATCGTTCGATGGAATTCATCCGACGGACGGCACCCATTTGCTGTGGACCTGGGTCCTGGCCGGCGTCTCCTGGCTCATGTTTCGTCTGACGACGGACAGCGGAGTTCATCTCTCTGCGATGATCGCGGCCTACCTCTTGCTCGCCGCCTGGATTGGAATGCGCTTCGGGCGCTCGCTCGCCTGGGCCATCGTCCTCTTTCTGCTCAGCGTCATTTTCAAGATGCTCATGGAGACGACGCTGCTGGCCTTTCTTCTGCTGATCCTGAGCGACGAACTGCTCTGGCGCCCTTCGCGAGGCAGGCGGGGGTGGTGGAAACTCATCCTCTGCGCACTCCTGGTACCGCTCGTGAGGATCGATGCGCTCTTCATGCCGATGCTTCTCGCAGTGGGAGCTCTGATCGCCCGGAGAGATCAGCATAGCGGTTGGCTGGTGGGGGCCTCGTCGACCCTGGGAGGCGGGCTTCAGCTCATCGCCAACCATGCGATCAGTGGGCACTGGACATCGGTATCCGCCCAGATCAAAGCCGCGCCCCTGGCGATCGGGCAGAACCTGGCAGCCAATCTGACCGGCCTCTACTGGGGCGGGATGCTCTCATTCGGGCTGTTTGTCCTGGCTCTCCTCTTTGCGTTCCTGCGTGCGCGGCGCCAAACGCGCCATGATCTGCGATGGGGGAGTTACGCCGCGCTCGCGACAGCCAGCGCCTTCGTTGTGGCGCATCTGCTGCTGAACAGCTGCATGCGCTATTGGTACTACGTGCCGGCCCTCTATCTGGTCCTTCAGACGGTCATCGCGTTGTCCTCGGGCCGAAGAGGTTCCGATCTGAAGACCTTCTCGCGGGTGCTCGCGGTGGTCCTCATCACTGGGCTGATCGCCAAGTACGCGGTGGACAGTCACCTTCGGGCCCGCGAGATCGATCATTCGAGACACTTCGTTACGGAGGTCAAACGCCTGGTTCCTCCAGACGCCCCTGTGTTCCAGATCGACGGGACCGGCTATGTCGGATACTTCACGGGGCGCACGATCATCAACGGGGACGGCCTAGCCAACACGCACGCGTTCGCACGGCGATTGCGCGAGAACGGTTTGGCTGGATATCTCGAAGAGAACGGTATCCGGTATCTGGTCCACAGTACCTATCCGGTTCAGGACAGGTTGCTTTCACATCATGGTCTCGTCGTGCGCTCAGAAGATGTGGAGGTGCTGGTGACTCCGCCTGCGGGGCTCGCCCGGCATACCGCCTTTGGGTTGTATAAGCTCAACGGGGAAGCGCCCTAAATCGTGCGCCGGGGGGTGTCGGAATAGGCCGGGCCGACTATCCTTGCTGGTGAGAGAGAACATACTGTGACATTGACGGCCGTTGCTCTCTCACGCGGGAGGAAGCCATGCGCATCACCGGTCTACTTCTAGGAATACTCCTCTTCACGCTCACCCCGGGCCAGGTCAGATCGGATCCCGACGATCTCTTCGCAGGCTATCTGATCACCCATGCCCCAGCCGACTTCGTCTACTCAGCGGGCATGGATTGGTGCTCATCATACGGCGAGTACGGTATCTCCCATACTGCGGAGCAGATCGTGACAATGCCGATTACGGCCGATCCCCTGAACCCCACACTGTTCTTCGTCGTGGCAGCGTTTGAGGAGGACAAAACGTGGTGTGCAACGGAATTCGGATTCTCCGCTGACTTCAACGGGCTGTTCTATTTCACCGAAAGCGGCCCCTGTCTGGCGCACAACCTCGAGAACGCGACCGATGGGTGGCCGGGCCCTGGCGAGGGAACCGCTGTCGTGGCAACCGATGTCCAATGGGAAGGCAACCTCCTTCCCGTGTATTTCTTCATCGGGTACACCTACTACGAGAGCCTGATCTCTCTCGACGTGGATCCTGCCATGGACTTCGCGGGATTCGGCAATTGCGAACTTCCCTCCACGACTTTCGACGCCGTCTGTCTGGGGGCCATGGGGGTGGGCATGGACGGCCATATGTGCGGTGGCCCCGGTCCGGTATATGGCGCCTGCTGCGTGGATGGGGAACCCTGTGACTACGTCGTTGAAGACGACTGCACGGAGGTCGGAGCGACCTTCTTTCCCCACACGAGTTGCGACCCCGACCCCTGCGTCACCCCGGCAGTCAAGGCACCCAGCTGGGGCTGGGTCAAAGCGAAGTACCGTCCGACGCGATAGAGGCCGCCTTCGAAATGAGGACCTGAAGCGCTTGGGCCCACCTCACCCGAAGATGCCCGTGGCAAGATCAAACGCTAGGGGATAGACTGCAGCTCTGATCGTCTGATGATCGGAAGCCAATGCTTATGTGACCGGGGGGGCAGGACACGAGCATGATTGGTCTTAGGCATCTCCTTTCAAGACTACTCCTTGTCTGCGCGGGGCTAGCCATTGTCGCCCTCCTGCTTATCACCCTCAATCTGACCCAGGGTGAACCTCTTCGCTTGAGTCGGTTTCGAGAGACTACCTTGATATTCCATGGTTTGATGGCGCTGGCACTCCTGATCGCTCCCGACCGCCGCCGCCGCTTGAGCCAATGGGCATCCAGGGCGCGAACCGTGTTGGAACACCCCCGCTTTGTTCACTTCGCAGTACCTATTCTGGCCGGTTTGTTTGTCTGGAGATCAATTTGTGGACATCTTGCCTATCAGACCTTCTCGCATGATTTCTCAATGATCGATGAGGCTCTGTATCAGACGCATCAAGGCAATGTCATGTTCAGCTCCATCCTTGGCCGGAGTTTTTTCTCGGAGCACTTCTCTCCGATTCTGCTTCTTCTTGTTCCATTGCACCGGCTATGGACAAGCCCCTATCTACTCCTTGTTGTGCAGCCGCTGGCGCTGATCGGTGCGGGGCTCCTCGTGCGGCGGATCCTGCTTGCCGAAGGTCATAAGATCTGGATCGCCCACGCAGGTCTATTGGTCTGGTGTCTGAACCCGTTTGTCATGAAGTCTCTCGGCTATCTTGTGCATATGGAGACCCTGGTCCCTCTCTTTGTCTTCGGTGCTTTTCTAGCCTGTTCCTCCAGGAGATATGTTTGGTATGCACTGCTCCTCATAGGAGCATTGGCTATAAAGGAGGACGTTGGCCTTTACGTTGCCGGACTTGGTTTGTGGATCGCATTCAGCAACCGGCAGTGGCTCGCCGGATCACTCACCGCAGTCGTCGGCCTGATCTGGACCTATCTCACTCTTGAATGGGGCTCAATCCGACTTTCGCAAAGGATTTGGAGGTAGAAGTTGAGTGGTCA
>CAZTDY010000006.1:0-123715 GCA_964612295.1 uncultured bacterium
CAGGACAGAATCATAGAAGAGGGGGGCAGATCGAATCTCCGAGCCACAACCTAAGCGTTACGTTCCGGTGCAATGATGCAGCGGCCGTCGGCGGCTAGGGCGACTCGCTCCCAGGGCGCGTCTAGTTCCAACTCGCTGAGGCCGGCTTCGCTGTAGGTTCTGGTGACCTGTCTTTCGTAGTAACGTTTGATCTCTGCCCCGTCGTTTTCACAGGAGGCGAGGAAGTAGGCCTGCACCGAGCTTCCGTCGTTATCGTAGGTGATGTCGATCCCCCCCAGGACAATCCGGCTCCCACAGGAGAGCCCGCGCAGCAGGACGCCGAAGTTCCCTTCGCTCCCGCCGAAGACGAAGCTCCCGGCGGGGGTGCCATCCGGCTGAACCGTGATCACCTTCCCGGGGAACGACTGGATGGCGCCCAGCCTACCGTCGGGCAGGAAGAAGATGTCGGCCGGATAACGCATCTCGCCGGGGCCGTCGCCCTCTCGCATGATGGTTCTCAGATGATCGCCGGTTGGCGAGAACAGGAGCACTTGCGACAGCTGGCTGTCCAAGACATAGAGCGTCCCTTCATCATCCGTGATGATCCGGGTCACCGCACCAAAGAGAACCTCATCCTCTTCACCGCCCCGGCGCCATATCTCCACCGCGGGAAGGGTGCGAAGTCCACCCGGCGGCTCGGCCGCGTTGTGAACGTGCGGGGTCGTCGTATTCTCTGCGTTTGCGGGTCCGCCTGCCGCAACAAACCAGACCATGACGACGAGCAAACCGAGGGGAATGAACCCAGCGCCCGAGCGTCCTGCGCGTGCTGTGATCTTCATCTTTCAGATCCTCTCGGTATGGGCCCCGACCGGCGCTCAACCGTCTCCCTCAATGATGCGCCTTAGGGCTTCCAGATGTTTTGACAACGTCTTTTGGCCTTTGGTTGTAAGCCGGTACCAGCTGACCGGCTTTCTCTCTTTGAACTCCTTGCGCACTTTGATGAACCCCTCGTCCTCGAGCTTGCGTAACTGGGCGCCGAGATTCCCATCGGTCTCTTCCAGGAGTTCCTTGAAACGGCTGAACGAGAGTTCCCCGTGACGGGACAACAGAACACACACTCCCAGGCGGCTGCGGTGCGAGAGCAGCTTGCTGAAGCCCTCCAGATCCGGCCAGGCGTCGCCTTTACCCTTACTTCTCGCCATGCGTGCGATCCCTGGTGACGATCCGCAGGATGAGGGCCAGTGCCAGCAGAAGCCCGAGCCCTGTCCAGGCGTAACGAGAGACGAAGAGGGTGACCACAAAACCAAGTGCCATGCAGGAGCCGAGCCAGAGAAAGAAGCGGTCGAAATGCACTCCGGCGCACCACCAGCCGAAGGCGATGATCAACAATATCACCTGGCTGAGAGAGTCCGTCGGGATGCGGCCGGTCGAGGCCAACAAAACTGCGAGGAAGGTGAAGACCAACATCCCACCCCAGTGAAGGGCGTGCCGGATGCCGAGTTCCCTGCTCATCTGTCCTCTTTGACTGCCGTAGCGATGACCAATCCAGCCACTGGCAATACCACCCAGCGGGCCCATGATCATCCAGTAGAGGGAGAGCGTTCGCGGCGAGAAATCCACCAGGGCGAAACCGACCGCCACGATCACCGCCCACAGAAGGTAGATCGCCGATGGAAAGGGTCTCCGGTCCGAGCGATCGACGATGTCCTTGATGTAGTCCAGGTCGGAGACGCTGGTTCTGTCAGTCATGGTAGACTCCTTTGAGATTGCCTTGTTTAGAGTACTCTAAATATTAGAGTAACATAGACAATCTGTCAAGAAGAAGTGTGGGGGAGAGCGGGCGAATGGAGTGCTTTTATTGAGAGGCGATTCTCCACGTGACCTAGGGGATGGCGGTTTTCGCCATCATTGAACAGAGGGAACGGGAATGAAGACACTTTTCTGGATGTCCGTTGCCGCGGCAGTTGTCCTTTCCTGGATGGCCTGTCCCCCCGCTGCTTGCACGAGTGGGGACGGCCCGCTGGGGGAATGGCCCGACTTCGAGCCGATCGGATTCATCACGGCGCCCCATCCCGACTACCCCCAATACCAGACGCACCTCTACGGCGATTGGGGAGGCATTGTGGGCGAGGAGTTCATCTTCCTACAGGATGGGATGATCAAGCTGCTCTACCATAGCTACCATGCGACCTACCTGACCGAGCGCCTGCACGAATTGGAGTGCCTGGACAACTGGGCCCTCGGATACGATGCGGAAACCAAGATCAAGTTCACCCCTCTGGCGCAGCCGGGCGGGCCCTACCCCGGACCGGCCTGGGAACACACCGATACCCCCGCGTACATAGAGCATCCCATTTCGGGTGAACATCTCATCTACAACACCGTGCGACCCGGGACGAAGTACCTTCACCCCGAATGGGACGGTCTCCCGGGGCACGAGACTGCGATCCAGGTGGCGACCAGCGATTCCGCCCCGGCCATCGGCGTTCCCTACGAGCAGACCTATGAGAACATGTTGGTCGCTGAGTTCTGGTGGGAACAGGGCTGGAACAACAACGGGGTCATCAAGGGCGGGCTGTCCGAGCCGACCCCGGTCTGGGTTCCACATCTCGGTCCGAAGGGAGCGGTGAGGCTCTTCTATCGCGGATTGCACGGATCTCCCAGTTCCTACTGGAACTGGCGGATCTCCTATGCCGATAGTTATGACGGCAAGACCGAGTGGGTCAAGAACGAGACGCCGACCTTCGATCCCTCGGATCCCGGCAATCCCGCCTACCGCTGGACGCAGCCGCCGCCGGAAGGTTACGGCTTCCGCGGATCCTGGCAGGCCCACTGCACAGGGGATGAGCGGGCCGACGGTGTACACATGATTCTGTGCGTCTCAAACCAGAACTACGCGTTGGGTGGACGGGCGGCCTACTACTGGTCGCCGGATTGGGGTGACACCTGGATCGGTCACCCGGACAATCCGATCATTGTGGCGGGGACTCATCCCCTGGGCGTCCCGGAAACCGGATTCCAGCGTACGCCCACGCTTCTCATCGACGAGGAGTTCGACCGGTACATCATCGCCCACAATGCAGGACACGACGTGAGCGAACCTGCGCGGCGGCACACCCATCTCGCCGTGGCCAGTCGACCGGAACTCGACCCGTCGGACGCCGGGTCGCGGGAAGACGCCGCTGACGCGCTTCGCCTGTGGACACTCGATCCGAATCCGAGCGCTGACGGATCCGTGCATCTGCAGTTCGAGTTGCCGTCATCCGGCCCGGTTCGGCTTCAGGTGTTTGCCGTGGACGGCCGTCTGGTGCGGGACCTGGTCGATGCAGACCTTCCGGCGGGGCGGCACGCGGTCGTCTGGGACAAGATCACAAACGACGGCACGCGAGTGCATCCCGGAGTCTACCTTGCCCGCGGCGCCTACGAGTCGAGGCGTTTCCGCATCCCCGATGCCACCTGCCGCATTGTGGTGCTCGAGTAGTGCGACCGGTCCGCTGCCCTACTTGATCGCGAGACTGATCGGATCCCGCAAGGGGAGAATCGTCACTTCCCCGAAGTCTTCGAGCTTGTCATCGTGCTTCTCGGACCCCTGACCAACCGCCTCCGGATCGCCGACGACCAGGTAGATCAACTTGTCCGGGTGCAGATACTTCTGCGCGACCTCTAACACATCGCCTGGTGTGACCGCTTCGACGTTGCGTTTGAAGTTCTTCCAGTAGTCGTCCGGCCGACTCGTGAAGTCGTCGCTTGCGAACGTTCCCACGATGCTGGTCTTGCTCCCGAACGGATTCACCAGACCGCTGATGAGGCTTGCTCTTGAAATTTCGAGCGTCTCTTCCGTGCACGTCTCGGTCCGGATTCGGTTGATTTCCTCGACGATCAGACCTGTTCCGAAAGCCACCGTTGCATGCTTCGTCTGAAACCAGGCTTCGAATGTGCCCGGATACTCCACCCTGCGCACGAACCGGCTCCCCGTGCTGTAGGCGAGGCCCTCGTCCGAACGAACACGCCGCGTGATGCGCGAGGTGAAGCCGCCTCCGCCGAGAATGTCGTTCATGACGCGGAGCGCATACTGGTCGGGGATGTCGCGTTTGACCCCCTGATGTCCGACCCGGACCCGCGATTGATTGACCTCCTCTTTGCCGATCAGATACACGCCCGGTTCGGGCTCGTCGATCTGATCGGGAAGGGTGGGAATCTCCGAAGGGGGATGGGGCCAATCGGCCAGGAAGGCATTCAGTTTCTCCAACACGTCCTTCGTCTTGAACTCCCCCGCCACAGCCAGAGTGAAGTTCTGGGGGAAGAAGTAGGTTTCATGGAAGGCCTTGAGATCTGCTTGCGTGATCGACCCGACAGACTCGCCGGTGCGGCGGAACTGACGGGTGAAAGGATGATCTCCATAGAGCAGGAATGCCCATTCGCGCGACTCGATGCTCGAGGTGGACGCGTTGCGCTGTTCCAGTTCGGAGAGCACGTCCGCCTTATGCTGGTCGAGAGTGGCCTGATCGAAAGCCGGCGTCGTCAGGATCTTGCGGAGGATGTCCAGGC
This sequence comes from uncultured bacterium, assembly GCA_964612295.1. Classification (GTDB taxonomy): domain Bacteria; phylum Eisenbacteria; class RBG-16-71-46; order CAIMUX01; family WJJG01; genus CAYQJL01. Next base: position 4,528 of record CAZTDY010000006.1, read on the forward strand.
CTTCATCCATGTCCTTGGACAGACAGAACAGCGAGACACGCCCTTGGGCAGGGCTCATGTTCACCGACGCCGACCCTGCCAGATAGGCCAGCCTCTCATCGATCTCGCTGGCGGTCATGTCGGCGGTCCCGCCGTTGCGCATGAGGTAGGCCGTCATCTCCGCCAGACCCGCCTTGTCCTGGGGCTCGAAAGCGGATCCTGCGCGGACGAGAATCGTCAGATCGAAGGTCGGCACCTCGGCGTTCTCGGCGATGTAGACGGTCGCGCCGCAGTCGAGCTGGTGGCGGTAGTCAGCCGGGTCTGGAGGCGTGAACTCCATCTCAGGGAAGGTCAACTCATCCGGGTGCTTCGCGATGTCCCCCGCCCGTGCCGTGATCGGAAACCCGGTCAAGAAGGTCAGCGCTCCGAGAAGGACTCCGAACGCAATCATCGTTCTTGCGCAAGAGTTATTGGAATACATCACTCGGTTCCTCATCTTCGTTTCCCTCACCATGCAGCAGGACTACTTGTCGGTCGCTTTCAGTGATTCAAGGTGCTCGGCGGCGATGTGGAGCATCTTCTCCATCTGCTCCTTGCGCTCGGGGTCTTCCACCTGTTCGAGACCCATGGAGACCATGCTGATCATCTGCTGTAGCTGAGCGGGGTCTTTCATCGACTTGATCCGTTCAACCATTTGCGTGAAGCGAGCATCCTCTCCCTTGCTCTCCTCGCTGACCGCGCCTGCCTTCGGATTGATGTTGAGGATGCTGCGCTGATCGTCGACAAAGTACTGATTGGCCACGCGGCTGATGTCATCTGCGGTCACCTGCTGGCGCATGTCGGGTCCGCTGTTGACCTCCGACCAATCACCCATGGCGGCGTTTGGCGCCAGCATGAAGAGGATTCCCAGACCGGACATCATGTCCATGAAGCGGATATTACGAACCTGCATCTGGTTCTTCACCTTTTGCAGCTCATGCTCGGAGACCGGGCTCATCTTCAGCTCGGTCAGGACCTCGTAGATCGCCTCTTCCAGGTCCTCCGATCGCGCGTCGGAAACGCCTTCCGCAGAGACCTGGAAAGCCCCCGCGTACTTCCGGGAGTCCTGGCTGGCGCTGACGGCCAGGTTTTCCGCCCCCGGCATCATTCTCCGGCGGCCGGCCACCGAACCTTTCGCGATTCCCTTCTCTTCAACCAGCTTCTTGTAGAGCCGCCCGGTTTTGCCGCTCATGATTCCCGCGAGAACCTCGAGCGCGTAGCTGTCCTTGTGCTTCCAGGGCGCGGTGTGGTACCAGACTTCCACCTGCGGGCTCGTCTCTGCCTCGGCGGTGAGGCGCTTCGCGCCGTACTGTTTCTCTTCCAGGGTGACGACGTCCGGCGGATCGACCTTGCCTCTCGGCAACCGGCCGAAGTACTTGCGGACCATCTTCATCGTCTTGTCCGCGTCCAGGTCGCCCACCATGATCAAGGAGAGATTATTCGGAGCGTAGTAGGTATCGTAGTACTCCTGGGCCTGTTCCCGGGTGATGCTGTAGAGGTCGGAAGGCCAACCGAGTACCTCCCAGTGATAGGAAGAGGATTTCCAGAACATGGCCTGGAACTCCTCCTCGATCAATCCGGTGGGCGTTGACTCCAGAGTCAGCCGCCGTTCCTCATTCACCACATCCCGCTCCGAGTAGAACTCCCGGAAGACAGGATTCAGGAAACGGTCCGACTCCATCCACGTGAACAGCTCGAGCTTGTTCTTGGGGAGGCGCACGAGATACATGGTGAAGTCGTTCGAGGTCATCGCATTGAGAAATGACCCGCCGTTCTTGGTATAGATCTCATCGAGCTGGTCTTTGATGATCAGCTCGCGCTGCTCTTCGATCAGCTGATCGAACTTCACCTCGAGTTCGCGATAGCGATCGGTCTTCGATTCCGGGGCGAGCATGTCATCGATCTCTCCCCGGCGGAGGCGCTCCCGCATGATGCGCTCTTCTTCGCGCATGAGACCCCGGAGCGCATCGAGCTCTTCCATGATGGCCAGATCACGATCGATGTCTTTGGTGCCGATCGTCGTGGTCCCCTTGAACATCATGTGTTCGAAGAGGTGGGAGATTCCCGTGATTCCGGTGATCTCGTTGGCCGACCCGACCCGCGCCGCAATGGCGGCCATGAAGGTGGGCGTCTCATGCCGTTCGACGATGAGAACCTGCATCCCATTGTCGAGCCAGTACTCCTTGGCTTCGATCGTCTGGGCGGTGGCGGGTGCTGCGGTGGCGATCAGAAGAACCGCACCGAGCATCAAGGCAAGCAAGCGACAGTTGCTCATATGCCTCTCCTTCCAATGTGCGCGGACCGTGAGAATGAAGACGAACTTGCGGACGAGTGTACACGGGCGATGGGGAGATGAACAGCGGAATGACACGTGACACGCCGGGCCGGCTCTAGGTCACCCTCTCGCCTCCTACCTGGATTCCCTCGTCGTCGGGACGGAGGGCCAACGCGGCAGCGGCGGTAAAGATCGCGGTGATGGGGACGACCCCGAGCGGCCGCCCATTCTCGACGACCGGAACAAACTCCATGCGCTGTTCGCAGGCGTGCTTGATCATCAGCGCAAGACCATCGTCGGGAGCGACTACTGGAAGCTCGGGGGCAAGAACCTCGCGCACCTTCAGAAGTGCGCATCTTTTTGAAGCTGTCAGAAGCTCATCGTACCAGCGCTCTTCGTCGCTGACCGGTGAGCCCTCTGGGACCGAACCTCCGAGCAGGTGTTTGAGAAGGAGGCGGGCGGTCAGGATTCCAGCGTAGCGGCCATCCTCTTCAACCACGAGCAGCGCGTTGGGCTTTGCCGAATCCGACTGAAGCGCGATCAACTGGCGGCGAGCTTCATCCAGGCTGAGGTCGGCCCCGATCGAGGGAACCTCCTCGAGCATGATCTGGGAGGCGACGAGCCTTCCAGGCTGGGTGCTCTGTTCGTCAGTCATCGTCGGCCTCACTCTGAATCTGATCGAGCGTCCTGCTCAGCCAGCGCAGGATGTCGTCCTGGGCTACGAGGCCCTTGATCCGGCCGTCCGCCTCGCAGATCGGATGCACCTGGAGGTCTTTCTCGAGGGCCAGGGCGAGAAGTTGAGCGACGGGAATCGTGGGCCCGACCTGCTCGTATCCACGACGAGCGATGGGCCCGATCGGCTTCGCGAAGTGGCTTCGGAGAAGATCCCCCAGGGCGCGATCATCCAGCCGGTTGCACCCGGCCACGTCAACGCCCTCGCTGAGGGCCCGCAGGATCCGCCACGGAGAAAGCCCGGCCGCCAAGCGACCATCGCGATGTTGGAGGAAGAGCGTCTCGGGACTGATCGTGCCCGTGTGCCTGTAGAGTTCCGACATGAGCCAGGTTGCTTCACGAAGCTGATGCTGGTTTCCAAACCGGATACACCGAACCGACATGATGTCCCCGGCCGTCGCCGCCAGGCCACCTTCGCCCGTCGGAACGTGATCGGCAGAGGTTTTGATCCGGCCTGCCATCTCCGCGATGCTCCAGGCTCGGGCGAGCGCGAGTTCGGTCGATTGGAACAGCAGATTGTCGGCGTAGAAGATGTTCTGCTCGCCGATCCGATTGCGCAGGCCCGAGCCGGTCATGACCGCCTGCAGCTCATCCTCGATCCCGCAGACGACCAGGGCGATTCCCCGCTTTCTCAGAATCTCCCAGTAGTGTTCAAGCATCGCCATGGCCGTGCTGCCGACCGCGCGCAGCCGCTTCATGCGCAGCACGACGACGCGGGTCTGAGGCTTGATGCAGCGCAACAGTTCGTAGTCCAGATCTCCGGCCGCCGCGAAGTAGAGGTCTCCCTCCATGTTGACGATGGCCACCGCCGAGGGGGCTGCCTGGTTGAAGGGGACCTCCTCGAAACCGGCGCCCGGGACCTCGACGAGCTGGGTGAGATCGGTCTTTCCCGTCGTCCGCAGAAGGATGACGACCGAGAGGAATACGCCGACGAAGATCGCGTATTCAAGCGGCAGAATGAGCGTGGCAAGCAGCGTTCCGGCCAGTACCACCCGCGGGCTGGGGCCAGATCGCCAGGTCGTGGTGAGCTTGCGCTTATCGACCATTGAGTAGGCGATAACGATGAGGAGCCCGGCCAGCCCCGCCTTGGGGATGTAGTTTGCGATGGGCCCCAGGAGCAGCAGCGCGATCAGAGACCACACCGCGGAGAAGGTGGCGGCCATCCGCGTGCGGCCACCGGACTGGAAACAAACGGCGGTGCGGGTGAAGGACCCGGACCCGGCGAAACAGGAGAAGAACGAGCCCACGAGATTCGAGGTTCCCTGGGCGATGAACTCGCGCGTGAAGTCGAGGCGCTGGTTTGACTGGGTGGCCACCGATCGCGCAATCGACGCAGCCTCGAGCAATCCAAGCACCGCGAGAGCAACCGCGCCGTTGCCGAGTTCGCGCGTCAGTTCGTAGTTGGGGTGGGCGACGAGCTGCGGAATGTCGAAAACGGGCAAGGACCCGCTGATGGCCTGGATGTCCTTGACGATTTCAACCCGGAACGCGCCCATCTCCAGCCCGTGCCAGCCGAACAGATAGGAAACCACCCCGGTGATGACGAGTGCGGCCAGGGCCCCCGGGATTCTCCGATTGATCCTTGGCAACCCGATCACGAGCAGAGCCGTGGCCACCCCCACCCCGAGGGCGTAGGGATTCAGGTCGCCGAGCTTGCGAATCGTGACGGCCAGGACTTCGTAGGACCGCTCCGCATGGGCCTCTGAGATATCGACCCCGAAGACGTTCTTCAGCTGGTTGATGGCAATCAGCACGCCTGCACCAGCCGTGAATCCGATGACCACCGAACGGGACACATAACGAACCAGCCCACCCATTCGGAGGACGCCGAACCCAAGCTGAATGAGCCCCACCATGAAGGTGAGAAGGAGGACTGCCGCAACCGGACTCACCCCGTACTTCTGAGGAAGATGGGCGGTCAGACTGAGCAACACCATACAGAGGGCGTTGGTGGGGCCGGTGACCAGATGATTGGAACTCCCGAGGAGCGCAGCCACTGCACAGGTGATGACGGCGGTGTAGAGCCCGTAGATCGGTGGCAGCCCGGCGATCAGCGCATAGGCCATCGCCTGCGGGATTCCCATCACGGCAACCGTCAGGCCGGCAACGGCATCCGGCCGTAGACTACCTCGCGCATAGCCCAGAAGGCGTCCGCCTGCGTCACTCGGTAATGCGCCGAACCGCGTCAAAGGTCTACCCCGCAAACCCTGGAAACCGAGAGGATACCTCCCCACCATAGACGAGGCCTGCGGGCCCGGCAACCCAATCGACCGGGATCGCTACTCGAAGAGGACGTCCATGTGTTGCAGGGTCGCTCCCGGGGTGGCGTGATACATCCTCCACTCGGGGCGGTAGTCTCGGGAGACGACATACATCCTGATCAGCTTGGGGCCGAGTCCGATCGGCGGCGCGATCCTCACCGTCTCGTGGTCGTCGAAGACGTACATGTCATCGGCCTCATCTCCCGAGTCGGTGACGTAGAATCCATCAATCAAGGTGACGGGATCGAGGGTTGTGTAGTACCAGAAGTGCTCGGGCTGCTCCTCGTGCTCGAATCTGCCCTCAACCGCGACTGCCTGCTCCACCAGGTCCGGTCGACTGGCATGGAACACCCAGGTCGTATCGTTGGCGTAGAGGCCGATGTCCTCGCGCGCCTCGAGATCGTCGTGCGCGACTCCAATGATGCCGATCCGCTCGATGGCGCTGTTCTCATTCACATTGCTGCTGCCGAACTTCCTGCTGTAGCGCACTGTGAGGTTGCGCGTGACATCCAGGTTGATTCCGCTCCGGATCTTCGCCCGGAGCCGCACCTGGCACGCAAACAGGTCGCTGAATGCCTGCAGCAGGGCGGTCTCCTCTCCCGAGAGAGAGACGGGATCGACCGTGGTCAGGAACTCCGCCAGCTCGGCCTTGGTCACCGCTGCCTCGTCAGCCGGCTGGATGAGGGTGACGATTCCGGGAAGGAGCAGAACCGTGCCAAGTCTGTGGCCTCCGTAGACGTTTCAATTGTCAATGACGGGGGGGTGTCGGTTCGGTTTCACCCTGGACTGAGAGATAGGTACCATTGGGTGTCGTTGCCCCGGCGGGAGTGACAAAAGAATATTGCAGCCCGAAGCACAACTTCGGCATACTCCTGGGCGAGAGCAGCCTTCGGTGGCTTCGGCGGCGCAGACTGGCGCCCGATCCTTTCCCCGGCACGAAGGAGTTCCCATGACCACGGATCACCCCGAGCGGGACCGATCGCGGGTTGGCATTGATCAAACCGTGGTGGAACTCTACGAGAAATCTCCCCTCGGGTATCAGGCTCTGGACGAGCAAGGTCGCATTCTGTCCATCAGTGCGGCGTGGATCGGACGCCTGGGCTACGCCCGCGAAGACATGGTCGGCTGGTGGATCGGTGATTTCATCACTCCCGACCACCAGCAGCCTTTTCGCGACGCCTATGCACAGGTCAAGTCCCTGGGCGAGATCTGCGGTTTTGAGTGTCAGCTGGTCTGCAAGAACGGCTCTTCCCTGTGGATTTCCCTCGACTGCACCGTGGAGTCCGATGAGTCGGGAGCGTTCGAGAAGGCTCACTGTATCCTGCGGGATATCGTCCAGCGGAAACGTTTCGAGCGCGCGCTCGAACAGAAGATTCTCGAACTCAAATCCTTCGTCGGCAACATTCCGGATCCTGCCTGGTTGAAGGATGCCGAATCGCGATACATCGCTGTCAATCGCGCGTTCGCAGAGCTGATCGGTCTGGAGCCCGAGACGCTCCTGTCCCAGACTGCTGAAGCCTGTTTTGGCGAGGAAGCCGCGCGCAGGTTTCGCGACGGTGACCAGGCGGTCATGAAAACGGGTGAGCGTCAGATCTTCGAAGAGAGGACAACGGGCCCCGGCGGGGAGGGAATCTGGCTCGAGACCATCAAGTCCCCGATCATCGATGATGCGGGCAAGGCGGTGGGGACGGTCGGCATCTCGCGGGATATCACCGCACGCAAGCTCTCCCAGGTGGACTTGGGCGAACGCTACTCAATGGCCACGCGCGCCGGGTCGGTGGGCGTCTGGGATTGGGATGTCAAGACGGGTGAATTCTACGTGGATCCCAATGTCAAAGCCCTCTTGGGGTATCGCGATGACGAGATTCCGTATGACCTGAAGATCTGGTCCTCCCATGTGCATCCGGATGACCGGAAAGCGCTCTTGACGGCGGCCCAGGAGCATCTCGAGGGCAAGACTCCGGAATATGAATTCGAGCATCGTATGATCCACAGGGATGAATCGGTGCGCTGGTTCCTGGTTCGGGGAAAGGCGATCCGAGATGAGACCGGAGAGCCCGTTCGATTGGTCGGCACCGTCAGCGATATCACCGACAGGAAGGAGCTGGAACAGCGGCATCGGGAGCTTCTCGATTCCGTCATGGCAGGCATCGGAATCGTCGACGAACATGAGACGTTTCGATACTGCAATCCGGCCGCCGCGGATATCTACGAGTTTGAGACCCCCGAAGATCTCATCGGCCGCAATGTCTACGAGTTCCTGCCTGAAGACCAGCGCCCTCTGATCCCTGAACAGATTGAGATCCGGCGGAGGGGCGAGAAGTCCCGCTACGAGCTGGACATCATCACGGCCAAGGGAAACCGCCGGACAATCCTCGTGTCCGCCACGCCGAGGATCATCGACGGCGTATATCGGGGCACGATCGGGAACATGCTCGATATCACCGACCGCAAGAAGTTCGCGGAGGAACTCGCCAAGACGCAGAAGCTCGAATCGGTGGGGGTTCTCGCCGGCGGCATCGCCCATGACTTCAACAACATCCTCTCCGGCGTTCTGGGGAACATCGAACTCGCGAAGTTGGAGTTGAGCCCCGGATCCATCGGGGCCAGGCTTCTGCTGGACGCTGAAAAGGCCGCCCTGCGTGGCGCAGGGTTGACCAAACGTCTTCTCACGTTTTCAAAAGGGGGCGCGCCGGTCAAGGAACGGGCGTCGGTCTCCGAGATCATCCGAGAGTCAGCAGAGTTCGCGCTATCTGGATCCAACGTGAAGTGCGTGTTCGATCTTGCGCACAATCTTCCCGAGGCGGAGGTGGATCGCGGGCAGTTCAGTCAGGTCATTCAAAACCTGGCCATCAATGCCGACCAGGCGATGACGGACGGAGGGGTGTTGACGATCGTCGCCCGCGGAATCACTTCACCTGATGGTGTGTATTCTCCGCAGGATCCTGGAGAACTCATTGAAATCACCGTGACCGACACGGGCCCCGGCATCCCGGCCGACATCCTGGGCAAGGTATTCGATCCCTTCTTCACCACCAAGTCTCGCGGAAGTGGATTGGGATTGGCCACGAGCTACTCGATCATCGAGAAACACGGGGGAAGAATTGAGGTTGAGTCGGTGCATGGGGCCGGCGCCACCTTCCGGGTGCACTTGCCGGCAACGCTGAAGAGCGTTCCGCCTCCGGCATCCGCATCGGCCAGGCTTGATCCCGATCCGGAACGGGCGAGCGTGCAAGCCGCCCGCATTCTTTTTGTGGATGACGATGAGACTATCCGGGATGTCGTCGCACATATCCTCAGGGACGGCGGATTCTCCTTCACGGGAGCTGCCACCGGGAAGGACTGCCTCGAGAAATACAGGGCGTCGATGGAGGCCGGTGCTCCGCACGACATGGTATTCCTGGACCTGACGATTCCGGGGAGTCAGGGCGGCCGAGACATCATCAGGGAACTCCAAGAACTGGATCCCAGCGTGAAGGCCGTTGTGTGCAGTGGCTACGCAAACGATCCGGTCATGTCCGGATTCGCCGACTTCGGTTTCATGGGCGCGCTGGCGAATCACCGCTGGCTCCGCTCTCCCTCGATCTGCTCCAGAATTCTCAGGTTGTTGAGAAGCGCTCCGTCGGAGGGGCGAAGGCGGCGGGCCGCCTCGAAGCTCCGCCTCGCCGCTGCATAGTCGCCCAGTTCGGCTTGCATGATCCCCAGCCGGAGATGAGCGGTGAAACTCTGGGGGGCGATGGACACGGCCTGTGTGAGGAAATCCGCCGCGCCCCGCAGATTGCCCGACGCACGTTCCAATTCCGCATACAACAGGAGCGCCTCGACATCCCGGGGATGCTCGCCGAGGATGGCGGCCAGCTCCTGCCGGGAAGCGTCCAGGGAGTCCGCCCTCAGCAGTGCCATGGCCAGGAGAAGCCGGGTGTCCTCAACTTGCCCAGGATTCTCCGAGACACGCCGGAGATAGACCGAGGCCTCTGCGCTCCGGCCTGTCCGCAGCAACATCCGGCCAAGCACATAGGACGGCCCGATCTGATCGGGCAGGAATGCGGCGATGTTCCTGAGAGCCTTCACCGCCTGGGTACGATCAGTTTCGGAGGCTTCCTTCGCAAATGCGTCGATCGATTGCGGCGTGCGGAGGCTGGGATCAAACGGCGTACCGTACTGCATGAGCAGCTGCTCATTCTCGGCACAGACGCGGGCGTAGACCAGCACATTGTCGCCGAAGCAGACACAACGCCAGGCGGGGTCGTCGCGCAGGTGAGCGCGCAGGCCCAGATCGCGGAGCGGATCTCTGCCGTAGTCGACCACCGCGAGACGAAGGTCATGTTCCCGAACCGTCAGATTCCAGCCGGTTCCGGAGGACATCATCTGGTTGTAGGATGACAACAGGTCCGGCCCGAAGACGTCGAGCCGTCCATCGATATAGACCAGCCGTTCGGGCCACAACTCGTGAATGAAGTACCCGCCGAATCCCAGTAGGTTGAACATCCTCCCCGGCGGAGCGATGTCGCGCAGGAAACGGACCGCCACTTCCGGCCGGTTCGTGGCGTTGACCCCCAACCCCACCCGCCGATTGGGCTCATTTCCCATAGGTTGGCCCCAAAGGAATGCTCCGGCCGCCCCCGCGATCGACAGCAGGATGACGCCAAGTGCGACACCTCGCGCGATCGCCCTTCTCTCGCCCAGGGATGCACAGTGGGCGGTGAACACTGCCGGGAGGATGACCGCGTACTCCGACACGCTTCGCACGGATCCAATCGCAAGCAGCAGGAACGCGGCCGCGGGAAGCAGCAGCGCCCACTGCAATCGGCGCCGTTCCGCGACGATCACGATGAGGAGCAGTGCGGCGGAGGAAGCGAAGACCTTCAGGAAAAGCGCCCCCCGATAGGCCGGATGGAAGATCGTTCTGAGCTCCGCAATCGAATCGCGGACCTCTCCCCGGGCGAGAAGGCGCAGGGGATACAGGAGTGCCTCCACGTGGTGGGGATTGAGGAGCGTGGCCAGGACGATGACAAGAAGGGTGAGGGCCAACTGACGCAGACTGCTCTCGCGGACAACGCTGGTCTTGGAGAACGTCCTCCTCGAGAACCGCTCGCCCAACCAGTAGAGGAGAATGAGCCCCAACCCGAGCGTGAAACCGGAATGGAGGTTGGCCCACAGTGCGAAGAGCGGCACGAGCGCCCAACGGAACCGGGCCCGCCCAGAGGCCGAATGCAGGCGCAGAAGCAGCAGGGTGGCGCCCAGGAAAAGGGCCGTCAGCATATGTGGCCGGATGAACGCCCGAGGCGCAAGCAGCGGCGCCGCCAATAGCACGGCCATGGCGGCGAAGGGGACCTTGCTGCCGGCCCGCCCGTCGCCACCCGCCAAGCCCGCCCAGGCCGACAGGGCCACCGCCAGGCCCGATAGGAGCGCCTTCAGCAATACCAGGAGATCGATGCCTCCGACCTCATGGAGGCCATGGAAGAAGACCTCCGCGAGCCACTCGTGCGTGATCCACGCGCGGCCCTGGGCCGTGAAGCTGAAGGGGTCCGTGTCCGGGATTCTCCCCTCATCGAGGATCAACTGGCCCGTTCGAAGATGCCACCACAAGTCGAAGCTGTGGGCAGGGAATAGGGAGAACAGGACCACGACCGCCAAGGCCAGGGCCAACGCGGCCGACCCGAACCACAAGGGTAAGGCTTTGGGAATGTACCTGTTCGATTCCACTCCGTCCGACTCCGATTGAACCCGTGGGGTAGACACGTTTGCGAGATCATAGCGCATTGTTTCCCCAGGGAGAATCGCGATCAGAGGGCGGTTGCCTGCGGATCCAGCCGGCGGTATGTTGGCGATGACTCTCGAGTTCTGCTGCGCACTCGACCATCTCTCAGTACGGGGGGAGAAAGATGTTAGCCCATCAGCGCTACCCACTCGTTTTCTGCGTGATTCTCACGCTGCTCGTCGGCTGCTCATCGAAGCAGCAGCTCTCCGTGCCGCCCTCGCCCGACGCGACCGACGCGGACGAGACACTCGCAGTCGACGCGGAGCAGGAAGAGCCCGCCGTTCAGGCGGAGATCCGTTGGGTACACTCGCGCACGAACATCCGGGCGGATCGTACGACAAAGGCCCAAGTCGTCGGAAAACTGGAGGCTGACGAATCGGCACAAGCCGCCTTCCTGGAGGATGAGTGGTTTGCAGTCTTTGCCTTAGGCCAAGCGGTCTTGGCCGATAGCACCGCCATCGGCTATGTCTACGCTCCGCTGCTGAAGCCTGCGCCTATTGGAGTTTCCGCGGCGACCGTGGCGCAGAGCGATCCTGAACCGGCAGTTGCAGCGCCGGCCGCGCCGGCGGCACGAAAGCCGATTGCAGCAACGGCGGCGGGAACGCAGGGGGAACTCGGGTGCTGGATCGACGAGGTCAGCATGGGGATCCAGTGCACCCTGTATCGCAAAGGAGACCGCCTCGTCCTGGAACAGCGCTACTCCGACGGCAGCATCTCGAAGAAGGAGGTCGTCGAGCGCACGATGGCCTCAGGCAAACGGTTTGATCCCACAGAGTCATCCTCTTCTGGCGACTACTACCGTCTCAACGCGAGCGGCGTTCTCGAGTTTTGGGACAAAGACGGATTGATCGTGAAGCTGCAGGAATGTCCCTAGCGGCCCGTCGTCTGGAACATCACCGTGATAGTCTCGGGCCTTTGCCCGACCCCCGGCACCTCTCAATGCACCTCCGATCCCAGCTCACCACATCTAGCGCTTGAGAATCGTAGACAGGGTGTTTAGGCAGAAATGTTGCATTTGAGAGGCGCAATTGAACAGGGGAGTTTATAAAATGTAAGAATCTCTTGCTATTTTCGTAACTCAATCTTACTTTTTGCGTATTCACGGACAACAAGCAAGGAGGTCCCCATGAGTGATGAGAAGAAAGAGATCCTCAGACTGTTGTCCGAGGGCAAGATTGATGTCGATGGGGCGGAGCGTCTGCTGGTCGCCTTGGAGGAAGGTCGGCGCAAGAGCGAGGCCGAGTCCCACCAGGCGTCCTCCCGCAAACAGCCCGCGGTCCAGGAGGCCCTCAATTCGGTTCGTGAAGCGTTGGCCGGGGTCGGCCCGCTTGTCGGCCGGATCGCAGGGGAGATCAGCACCGAGTTTCAGAAAGAGCGCAACTTCCCCGGTGAGGTCGAGGCAGAGGAGCTTCCCGAACTGGAGTACGAGGACAATCGGTTCTCCATTGCCGAAGGGATGAAGCTCTACATCCGAAACGACAAGACCGGCGGGCCCGGGGGAGGCGATTTGTGCATCGTGAGCATCCCCGGTGAGGAGTGCGTCATGGAGAGTGAGGATGCTCGCAATCTGCGGGTCAAACGCAGTTCCTCAGGTCCGGTCATCAGATGGTCGGGCGGTACCCTCAAGCTTCAGGTGCCTGAGAACGTCTCCGAAGTCTACGCCTACACGCTGGGCGGCGACGCCGAGGTCGGCGAGCTTCACTGCCCCGTGCACATCAAGTCGATGGGGGGCGATCTGCGATTGACCGGTCTCAAGCACCGGTTCAAGGCGAAGACGATGGGTGGCAATATCCGCCTGGGTTTGGGCGCGGGCGGCCTGGATTCATCGGTGGCCAAGACCATGGGTGGCAACATCCGCATCGAGGTGTCGCCGGACACGCCCACCATCGAGACCGAGGCGGTGACGATGTGCGGGAACATCATCGTGGATGATGAACTCGGGCACATCGAGCGCACCAAGAACGTCGCCATGGAGAAGATGACGATCAGCCTGGGAAGCGGCGAACCCCAGTCCAGGTTGAAGGTCAAGACCATGGGTGGGAACATCGAAGTCAGGAGGACCGGCAATGAGTAACCGATCGCTGCCCCCCCGCTGCCCGTCCTGCAGCAGCCGATTGCGGGTTGTCCGGCTGGAATGTCCCTCCTGCAATTCGGAGATCAGCGGTGACTTCGACAGCTGCCCCATCTGCTCCCTGGAGGGGGAGATGCGGCGTGTCTTTGACCTATTCATGGCCGCGAGGGGCAACCTCAGGCAGGTTCAGCGCGAGCTCGGCGTCTCGTATCCCACTGCCCGGCAACGCGTGGAAGAGATGTTTCAAAAAATCGAAGGCAGGCCGGAACACCAAGAACCGCGCGACGTTCTCGCTCGCCTGCGGGCCGGAGACATCAGCGTGGATGAAGCCGAGCGGCTTCTGCGACGGGAGGAGTAGGGCACCCGGGCCGCCCAGGGCCTTGGATGAACGGACACCTGCTGCTAGAATCGCGCGTGGAATCCGTTGTCGTCCAATGGCTTCGAGGGTCCGGAACATGCAAGTTTCTAGCGCTGTCTTCCCCGCACCGTGGGGTCGCACGTTCTTGTGGGGAGCGGTTCTCCTCATGGTCTTCGCCGGTTGCTCCTCCGACCAGTCGGCCGACGGCCAGCGGCGAAGCTCTGAGACCGCTCTCCCGGCCGATCCTTCCGAACTGGCACACTGGTCTCAGGTCGCGGCCGGGGATCCGCCGCTCAATCTGATTCTCATCAGCATTGACACCACCCGGCGAGACCGGTTGTCCTGCTACGGGTTCGAGAAGGAGACGACGCCGAATCTGGATCGGTTGAGCAAAGAGGGGATCCGCTTCGACCGGGCCGCCTCACCGGTTCCGCTCACGCTTCCATCCCACACCACCATGTTGACCGGGCTCTATCCCTTTGAGCATGGCGTCCGCCACAATGGGGCGTATACGCTCGCCGACTCATTCCTCACGCTGGGTGAGATGTTGAAGCAACGCGGGTATGACACGGGGATGATCGCAGGAGCGTTCCCCCTGGATCATCGCTTCGGACTGGATCAGGGCTTCGATCACTACGACGATCGGTTCTCTGCGCTCAGCCGGCGGAATATGGGCGACACGGCCCAGCGGCCGGCTGCTGATGTGACCCGCCTATCGCTGCAATGGCTCGACGAGCGCGGCGATGCCCCCTTCTTTCTGTGGGCCCACTACTTCGATCCCCATACGCCTTACCGTCCGCCGGAGCCGTTTCGCAGCCGCTTTCCCGGAGATGCCTACGCGGGTGAAGTGGCCTATATGGATGCCCAGATCGGCGAGCTCATCGATGGGCTGCGGTCTCGGGACATGCTGGACCACTCGATTATCCTCGTTGCAGCCGATCACGGAGAAGGCCTCGGCGACCATGATGAGTTGACTCACTCCACCTTCATCTATCATTCGACGCAGCGGATTCCGATGATCTTCTGGTTTCCCAAGTCTGGCGCCTTTGATGAGAAGATCTGGCGCGATCGCGACATCGATGAGCTCACGAGTCTCTGCGACCTGCTTCCCACCGCCTGGAACGCGCTGGGATTCGAGCGCGAGGGCCTGCCCCCCGTGACGGGCAAGAGCCTCTTGCCGCTGATCGAGGGCCGGGGATCGGGACACGACTGGCTCTATCACGAGACCTTGGCTCCCGATTTGGACTTCGGGCTCTGTGAACTGCGTGGATTGGAGACGGCGTCCTGGAAGTACATCCGGGCACCCAGGCCGGAGCTTTACGACCTGGAGGACGATCCACAGGAGCGCCGAAACCTGGCCACCAAAGATCCCGATCGGGTTGCGGAGATGGAAGTGCGTCTTGCGAAGATCCTCGCATCCGAGTTCGGGACCGCGGATCCGGTGGCCATGGACGAAGAAACGATCGAGAAGCTCCGCAGTCTCGGATACCTGGGCGGAGCACCCACTCCCGCGGGTGACGGAGATCTACGTGCGGATCCGAAGGATGACGCGGAAGTGGGGATGATCGCGGCTCGGGCCCAAACCCTCGCGGAAAACCATCGGACCGTCGAGGCCGTGGCCGTTCTCGATTCCCTCCTTCGCCACCATCCTCGCATGCGACAGGCACTGCGACTGCGGGCGCTCTATCTCGTACAACTGAATCGGGGTGAAGAGGCGATCGAAGCCTACGATCGAGCGTTGGCCGACTGCGACGGCTGTCCCTATGAACGCCAGCTTCTTCGGGAGAGGGCCATGGCCTTCATCGCCGCGGGCAAGGCAGATCAAGCCCAGAGCCAGGTTGAGGCCCTCCTGCGGCAATACCCCGAAGGGCAGGGACTGCACCTGCTCTTGGGCGAGATCTATCAGGAAAAGGGGAACGCGCAGGGCGCCCGAGAGGAATTCACCGCCGAGGCGGAACGCTTTCCCCTGGAGGCCCAGCCGCTGATCAAGCTGGGTCTGCTCGAGAAGTCCCTCAATCGACAGAGTCAAGCAGAGCAGGCCTTCCGGCGGGCCTTGCAGGTGGATCCGGAGGATGTCAGTGCGCTGGTCGTGCTCAGCGAACTTCTCTGGTCGACCGGCCGGAAGCCTGAGGCGAATACCCTTCTCGACCGCGCCCTGGCCGTGGATTCCCGGCACCCGGGTGCACTCTTCCGCAAGGGGACGGCATTGCGCTCCGAGGGCCGCAATGGGGACGCGATCAGACACTATCGATCCGCGTTGGAGGCCGCGCCCGACAACGGGGTGGTTTGGTTTCATCTCGCCACACTCTATGGCCAGATGGGGCAGAACCCCCAGGCCACCGAGTGTTATGAGGCGGCGATCGAGACCGGGAGTGCGCCGGTCGGAGCCTACTCCAACCTGGGGGTGATGCGTGCCCAGGCCGGCCGGTTGCCTGATGCCGTGCAGCTGTGGGAACAGGCTCTCGCAATCGATCCGAACGGCAAGGACGCGCCGGCGGTTCGCGACAACCTCAACCGTGCCCGGTCGATGATGAATCAGAAGTAGCGGAACTTCCAAGGGAGGTTGAAGATGAAGTGCTCACTGTTGAATGCCCTGGGCCTCATGGCGCTTCTCCTTCTTTCAGGAGGCGCCCAGGCCAATACAGCAGACCTGTGGGCCATGGCGGGCGATGCGAACAGCGCAGTCACGGCGGGGACCAACGGCAAGGTCCTCTTTGCGGCCGCTGGCCACGCGACGTTCCAGCCATCCACCACGCCGACGCTCACCTCGGACCTGTGGGGCAGCGCACCCACCGGGGAAGGCCTCTACTTCATCGTTGGCGAGGACGGCGTCATTCTGAAACAGTCGGGAGCTTACGGTTCAGCGTTCATCCAGGAGACATCGGGAACAACGGTCGGGCTGCATGCCGTGGCCGCTTTTCAAACCCGGATGGTCGCCGCGGGAGACGGTGGGGTTCTCGTGCGCAGCGTGAACCTCTTGGGGGGCGGCTGGACCAGCGTCTCCAGCCCCACGACCGCTGCGCTGCGGGGCCTGGCCAGAAACTCATCCATCGGCGTGGCGGTCGGTGACGAGGGCACCATCTTGAAGGGCAACGCCTTCGGGGATGGTTGGTCGGTCGTGGCCGGCGTTCCCGCCGAAGGCGACACGCTGCACGGGGTCGCCACCTTGACGGACGGGCGATTCATCGCCGTGGGGACCGGCGGCACAGTCCTCAGGGGGCTTGCCTCCGGACTGAGTTGGACGGCGATGTCGTTTCCAGAGAACGTCGACCTGTACGCTGTCGCCGTGAGGCCCGGAGCATCTCAACTGGTCGTGGCCGTGGGCGCGGGTGGTTCCATCTTCACCTCGACCGATGCAGGTGCGAGCTGGTCCCAGGCCGATAGCGGCGTCCTGCGAGACTTGCGTTCGGTGGCCTACACCGAAGTCGACTTCCTCATTGCCGGTGACCACGGAACAATGCTCCGCTCGGTCGACGGAACGCTCTGGCTGGACCAGACCCCGCCCGCCCGCAAGAGCTGGGGACAGCTGCGCAATCAGTTCAGGCGGCAGAAGTAGCCGTTTTGCGCGGACGAAGGGGAACCTCGGCCTCACGGTTGAGTCTTAAGCTGTGCACGCGCATGTCTGCACGTCCAGGGTGAGGTGAACAGATGTACGACCATCACGCATGGCCTGTTGTTGCCGCGAGTCTTCTGCTGTGCCTGGGGTTCGCGGGTGCCCAAGCGACGCCGGACGACGAACAGCTTCCTCCTCTCAAGGCCAGCGTCTCCGTGCTGGCCGGTCCTCAGCTTCTCCTCGACAGGGACATGCAGGACACCTACGGGATGATGCCCTATGCCAGTGTGCGCCTCTCGCTCCAGGTCAGCAAGAGCGGCGAATTCTTTGCGGGAATCGGATACGCGGGAGATCGAGGTGATCCCAACATTGGATCGATCGGCTTCGAGGGCGGCGAGAAGGCCTGCATTCGTTTCATCCCCATCGAGTTTGGTACCCGATTCAATCTGGCCCACAGCCGGTATCAGCGATTCTATCTCGGCTTCGCATTGGATCTGGTGAGGATCACCGAGGAAATACCCGGAACGAACTCCTCCACTTCGGACGAGAGCCCCAAGTATTCAGGCTGGGGGCCGAACCTGCGACTCCTGATCAGCCCTGAGTGGCATATCAAGAGCGAACGCCTCGCCTTTGGCTTCGAGTTCTCGCTGGGTGGTCACGAGGTGAGGATCAGCCACGGGGAGGACCGCCGAACCGTTGAGATGGCGGCCTACAGTCTGCGGGCCTACCTGCGACGACATCTCTAGAGGTTGGCCATGAACACCCGAACCTCCTCATCATCTCGTTCACCGATCGGCGCGCCCGTGCTCTGGATCCTCCTGGCCGTCGCCTTGCTTCTGCAGGCGGCATTCTCTGGAGCCCTCGCGGACGGAGGCATCGTCTATCCGTGGGGTTACTACATTCGAGAATCCGAACAGCGCGCGGTCATCCTCTATGACGAGGAGGCGCAGCGCGAGGACCTCTACGTTCAAGCGGGATTCTATGGAGATGCCCGGGAGTTTGCCTGGATCATACCCGTGCCCTCGATTCCAGAGGTCGCCGTGGCCGATGAGTATCTCTTTCATGAGGCTTCGGATCTGACCCGGCCGTCTTATCACGACCGGGGGGTTGATTGGGGCTGCGATTGCAGCGACAAGTTCCAGTCCTACCCGGCCGATGCGGGAGCCAACGGAGTGATCGTCTACGACGAGAGGATGGTCGGCAATTACGCGATCCGTATCGTCGGGGCCGACTCCAGCTCGGTCCTGGCAGATTCGCTTGCTGCCTGGGGATATCTGTATGACCACAATCAGGCCGAGATCGTTGAGGTCTTGGACGACTACATCGAACGGGACTGGGTGTTCGTGGCGCTACGGGTCGCCGAGTCCTCTTTCGACCCGGACCAGTGGGATGGGGTGTTCTACGGTGGAACCGAACCGGTGCACCTGTCATTCCCGTCCGAGCAGGCCGTCTTTCCCATGCGCATCTCGGCGCTGAGTGCCGACGATGTCACCGAGGTGACGATCTATATCTGCGCGCAGCACCGCATGACCTTTGAGGGTGCCGAGACGCGCTACGCAAACAACGTGAGCAGCTCGGAGCTGAGGTCCATTCGGTCGCACTTCCCAAGGCTGGGCGCCATTCTCCCGGGACCCTGCTTCCTGACGAAGCTGCACCGATCCTATACCCCGAATGAGATGGACAGTGACATCGTCTTTGAACGCGCGGGCACGGATCGCGAGTTTCGGGAGATCCACTACAGTGGGATCCCGCCGATCGGTGGTCTCCTGATCATGGTCGTCGGGGTAGGGATTCACCTGTACTACCGGTGGGGTCGCCGCTCGGAGAACGCACGGCCTAAGTCGCGTGTTTCAAAAGGGTTGCGCCCCTAGCCAGTTGCCTTCAAGTCGTTTCATCTACCTGCCGATCCATACTAAAAGGATTGTCCATAGCCAATCTGTACGGGATGGGACATGATGCGCATCCTCATTGCGGAAGATGAACAGACCTCGCGCCAGATCCTGACCATGCTGCTGGAGAAGTGGGGCTACGAGGTGATGGCGACGGCTGACGGAAACGAGGCCTGGGCCGAGTTGCAGCGCGATGATGCCCCTCAGCTCGCCATCCTCGACTGGCTGATGCCGGGTCTTGATGGAATCGAGGTCATCCAAAAGGTCCGCGCAAGCGAGCGGAGTGACGACACCTACCTTCTCCTGCTCACGGGCATGACCGAGCAGGAGGACGTTGTACGCGGACTCCAATCCGGCGCGGACGACTACGTGACCAAGCCTTACGATCGCGCCGAACTCAAGGCCCGCCTGGGAGTCGGTGCGCGGGTCATCCAACTGCGCAACGCGCTCCACACTCGCGTGTCCGAGTTGCAGAAGGCACTGGATCACATCAAGACTCTGCAGGGGATCATTCCCATCTGTATGCACTGTCACAAGATTCGCAACGACGAGGAGAGTTGGCAGCGCATCGAGACCTACATCGAGCATCACTCGGAAGCCGAGTTCAGCCACGGTCTGTGTCCCGAGTGCCTGGAGAAGTACTACCCGGAAGATGATGAGGAGGAGAGCGAGTCCGCCGCCTAGCAGGCGCGCTCAGTCCTGCTTGTTCCGCGTCTCTAGCCCTGCCAGGAAACCCGCCACACAGTCGCCCATCTCGCCCAAGACGTAGCCGCCCTCTTGTACAACGA
This sequence comes from uncultured bacterium, assembly GCA_964612295.1. Lineage (GTDB taxonomy): Bacteria > Eisenbacteria > RBG-16-71-46 > CAIMUX01 > WJJG01 > CAYQJL01. Next base: position 24,234 of record CAZTDY010000006.1, read on the forward strand.
GAGTCGGAGTCCGCAGCGCACCCACCAGCTTTCCCAGCCTTCCGAAGCAATCGTTCGACAGGGCCAGCTCTCCGACCGCATCGCTGGCGAGACTGTCGGTTCCGAGGGAGACCACCAAGTACTCGGCCGAAAACTGCACGACCGCATCGAGCGCCCGCTGCAGTGCGTCGCAGTAGGCCTCGTCTTCGGTTCCGAGCGGCAGCGGAATGTTGAGGTTCGTCCCTTCACCGTCACCGACTCCCCGCTCCTCGGCAAACCCCCAGTAGTAGGGGTAGTCATCGTTGGGATCAGCGTGAAGGGAGGCGAAGAACACATCCGGCGAATCGTAGAAAACCGTCTGGGTTCCATTCCCGTGATGCGCATCAATGTCCAGGATGGCGACGCGATGAGGCTTGTCTCCGCTTTCAGAGAGCATGGTTGCAGCGATCGCGGCGTTGTTGAGGTAGCAGTACCCACCCAGGAAGTCCGGTCCGGCGTGATGGCCCGGAGGGCGGCAAAGGGCATAGGCGAGCGATTCGCCGGCCGTCAGAAGACGGGCTCCGGTCAGCGCCACGGATGCCGCGGCGAGCGCGGCCTCGTACGTGCCCCGGACGATGGGGGCGAGCAGGTCGAAGGCGAACCATCCCGCGCGATTGGCGGGAGACCTGCCGGGATTCGCGGGTCTGAAGGCCGGAAACACGTCGGGCAGGACGCCTGACTCCGGTTCACCCGCATCGCACCACGCCTGGTAGGCGGTCCTCAGGTATTCGAGGTACTCGGGCGAGTGGACGCGTTGCAGAGTCGTGCGATCGACCTCGCCGGGAGCGATGACCGTTCCAATGGATGCCGCGTCCAGGGCGCGAAGGATATCCAGAGCTCTATCGGGAACATCGGAGATTGGTACGCGACCCTCCGGATCCATCCCGAAGAGGGGGTGGTGCAGGTCGTGTGCGCCGGAGTAGATGATCTTCATCCGTTCGATCCTCGGCCGCCTCCCGTCCCTACCGAATCAAAATCGCCTGTCGGCGTGCCGACTCCGCACCCTGGGGACCCATCAACTGGTAGTAGTAGACGCCACCCGGCATCACCGCCCCTGCGTTGTCTCTCCCGTTCCACTCAATCAACGTCCTGCCTGTTGCGGAGGAGGGCAGCCTGTAGGATCGGATTGCCCTGCCGCTCGAGTCGTAGACCAACAGGCGCGAGTTCATCAGATCGGGGGTGAGCGTGATCGCGAAGCGCGTAGACTGCTGGAATGGGTTGGGGGAGTTTTGCTCCAACCGAATCGGCAGGTTCACGATCCCGTCGTTCACCTGGCTGGGATCCATTCCCAACGTGCCATCCAGGTTGACGTTCTGGGCATAGAGATCGACCGTGCCGCCGCGATTGTCCTCCCACACCAGGATGGCCATATCATCGCCGGTGATGACCGTGGGGTAGCGGGACTTGTCGCTCAAGAGCGAGGAGACCTCGATGAAATCCCCCGGCCAAACGAAGTTGCCGTCGACATCCACCCGCGCGCCGATCAAACGGTCCTCACCGTACGCGCCGGTGGGTTCGTCGGCGATGAACACCATTGCACCGCCTTCGCACGGGACGGCCCGGGGGAAGGACCGGTAGACGGTGCTGACCGGGAGCAGCACATGCCCGTTGTTCCCCCATTCCAGAGCCCCGTAGGGGGCGACCTTCTGAGCATAGATGCCCCATTGCGATTGAGCCGCATTCCGTTCATTCCAGAACACGTAACCGCAGCCGGCCACCTCGTCGAAGGCGAGCGCGGGATCGATGTGATGCTGGCCCGCGAGGTTGGTGACCTTGATCCCGTTGTGGGTGTAGGCCTCGGCGCCAAAGGCGTCCAGGCGCTGGTAGCGAGCCTGATGATAGTTGCCTTCCGACGCATGCCAGGCCCACACCAGACCGCCATTGCTATCCGATTGAATTCGCGGTTGGTATCCGAGCGGTATCGGATTGGCGTCGTACACGGAGGTCGGTTCGCCCCAGAGGGAGTTGCCCGCACTCGCAAAGCGTTCTGCCCTGAGGTGACGATCGCTGTAGTAGGTGGACATGTCCTTCACCCAGGAAACGATGACGCTTCCACCGTCAGCCGGAATCACATCCGGGAAGCCGGGGCTGAGGCCCGGTTCGCTGACAATCGCGAGTCCGCCAGGAGCGAAACGTTCGGTGCCGTCGGGGCTCAGGCGCTGCATCTGGATCGTGGCCTGTCCGGCGTCGGGGAGCGTGGACCAGACGATGACGCAGTCCCCATCATCGGCGACCGTGACAGCGGCTCCCGGCTCGTAGTCCGTATTGTCCGAGAGGGTGACCCCGTTCGGTCCCCAGAGGAATTCACCTGCGGGACTGATTTTGTAGGCGTAGATGTCCCAGTCCGGCCCTGTCCGCACGTCCGCAAAGACCAGGATCGCGTTGTCCTCTGCATCCACCGTCATATCCCAGGTCACCAGCCAGGAATTCTGTGGATGCGAGCTGATCAAGATGCCGTTCGGTGTCCACTGAGCGTCACCGTTGCGATCGACTCGCTGCAGATAGACATCGTAGTTGCCCGAGGAATGATCGAACCAGCCGAAGTAGCATCCCCCATCGGAGGTGACCGCGGGAATGGGCAGAACCTGATCGGAAGGTCCATCCGTGATGACGAGGTTGACCAGGGGATCATCCGGCCATAGGGCGCTAGCCGTAGATACAAGCCCACCGATGAGAACGAAAGCCAGACTGAGGATGAAGGTGCGGTGTTTCATGGGGTTGTCTCCTCGAGTGAAGTCGACGCACGAGATTGCCATCCACAGAGATTGTACCATCCCCCGGTGAAGGGCGGTTAGGACGCAATCCAGTGGCGTGCGAGCCCTCAATCCACGGCGATTTCGTCGATGAAGATCCAGGCCTTTCCACCCGCTCCCCGGTGCCAGTCGGGACAGATCCCCGTGTTCTCGACCTTCACCCGAACGTAGCGTGCACGCGTGCGTTCGAACGAATGACCATACTCGAAGATCTGGCGGTCAGAGCCTTCGACTGCCGGGGGTACATCCATCTCCCAGGCGGAGTCGAACCTCTCTCCGTCTTCGGAAAACGTGATCTGGATCTTCCTGGGGGGGAAGATCCAGACGGAGAGATCCTGCAGGCAGGTCAGACGGACGTGATCGATCTCTCTGCACTGACCGAGATCGATCGTCGCTGCGACATCGACCTCTTCATATCCCTGCCACGCGCCGTCGCGCCATGCATCCGATGCGATGAACCCGTCCACCAGGGCGCGCGGTCCTCCGCCGGAGTACTTCTCGGTGTACGCAGTTTTCAATGTCAAGTCCGCGCCGACGGCCCGGTGCAGGTGGATAGCGCGTTCCATGACGCTCCCTATGCGCCGGCCGTGTCTGAATCCTCCCAGCCGAATCGTCTGCCCATCCTGCGCCTCGAAGGGACGGTCGATGGGATCCGATGCCAGCGTCGGTTCGTCACCGTTGAGGGTGTAGTACAGGTCGACGCTGTCCGCGCGACCGTCCAACACGAGTTGGTGGCGATCGTCTCGCGGCATGATCCGCAGACCCTTGGTGGAGAATCCCTGGAAGGTGAGGGTCGTCTGCAAACCTTGGCCAGGGGCGGTCAGGAAGTTGGTGACCTCAATGGGGATTGCGAATTCGTTCTCTCCGCCCTGGGGATCCAGCTTGCCGACCGTGACCAGGGTGGTCTTGTGGGCCGGAAGGGTGAGAGGGGACGGGAGATCGTAGGCATCCTCGTCAAGATTCACGAGTTCGATATCCAAATCAGATGTGTTCCACAGCTGGATCCGGGCTCTGCCGCGCCCGTCCATGGAAACAAACGGTTCCTTGATGGAAACGGAGGCGCCGAAGATCGGCTGAAGGTACTCGCTCTTGCCGATCAGCTGATTCTCGAAGTAAGCCACGGTCCGGCCGTCGAAGAGAGCTTCCCGCACTCCCTCGATTGAGCGCTCTTTGGCGAAGACCAGGGTCAGCGGCCGATGCTCGCCGGCGCTGCGATCCCAAGCATAGTCCACGCGGCCGTGAACGTCGGAGTTGCAGAGCATGGTGAGCCCTTTCTCCAACGCCCACGCGTGGGCTTCCGGGTAGTAGGTGTCGCCGTTGACGACCTCGATTCCATGCATCCAGCCCTTCTCGAAGAGATCGGTGTGAAGGGAATGCCAGGTGTCGCCGGGGTGATTCCAGATGAGGAACGCATCCTGTTGCGCCGCATTTCCGATGGATTCCACCGCGTCATCGACCGTGAGCGGCTCGATGTCCTGCAGGAAGAGCGCGTTGAAATGCCCGGGCGGCATGGATCGGGTGATCTCAGCCCCTCGAATGAACAGCACGTTGTATCGCTCTGCCGTGGGCAACCCCAGTTCGTAGGGGCGCTCGAGTCGCGTGATGACATCATCCTCATGAATGTGATACTCGACATGGTCGGTGATGGACATCGCGTCCAGCCCCTCGCGCCACACCTCCTCGACGCGCATCGTCGGCCAGAGCTCACCGTCTGAAAATACCGTGTGCATGTGGAAGTCGCACTTCAGGGTGTGGTAGCCGGCTATGTCCGGGATGGCGATTTCGGAGCGGGGTTGCGCCCCTGCCCCTCCGGTGAGGGCGGTCGCGAGGAGGATTGCCAGCGGAGCGCACGAACTCCAGCGGAAGGCGGACAAACGGCTTTGATTCATCGTCGGTACCCCAGGGTTTGGAGGTTGGCAGCGTCAATTGCTGGTCAGTGTATCCGATGATCGGGGCTGGGCGAAGCAGCGGACTGGTTATTCGCTGATCGGGAAGGCCGCCTGGCCTAACATGCTGTGTCACAAAGAATTAGGCCTGTCGTGTGCCCCGGGGCATAGCAGCGGTCTGGAGCCGCGGGCAGGTCTCGGCCGTCCCCGGGGGTGAGAACGCCCCCAACGTCCCCCGCGACAGGCGGAGAGCAGCCGATCGACGGGGCACCGGCCCCCACGCTTATGGCGTGTCAGTGACCGGATTTGGTACAGTTAGGGGACTCAAACGCCGGGCCCGTTCCCGGCGTTGGAGTTTTTGCCGTGCTCGTTCACGTAACGGACCCGTTCAGGGGAGGCTTGCCATCATGAACAACCAGTCACTGTCCCGGCTTCTGTTTACTGCTGCTTTGACAGCGATACTATCCGTGGCCACTGCTGCAGGTTATGCGCCTGAACCAGGTGTTGCCCAGCCGATCTCCGAGGCGCCGGCCGCCGGGCGCGTCATCTTCCAGCTGACGGCCGGCAGCTTTGCCTCAAGTGACTACCGCACCGATCTGGGGCAGGCGGGACGAACAGGGCTTGTCGCACTCGACGAGCGCTTGGCCGACCTCGGGGTGACCGAGGTTGCTCCGGCGTTTGATCCGAGCCGGTTCCGGGCGAGCTGGAGCGAGATCGGGCTGGAGAGGATCTTCATCGCCTACTTCCCTGAAGGACTGTCTGTCGATCTGGCGGTGGACGTCTTGAGCGGCTCCTCCCATGTCGAATACGCGGAGCCGGACGGACGCTGCAATGCGCAGTATGTGCCGGACGACGATCTCTATCCCGACCAGTGGGCCCACGACAACACGGGCCAGGCGATTAGCTACGGCGGCGGTCTCGTCGGGACCCCTGATTGCGATACCGACACGGATCAGGCCTGGGACCTGGAAACGGGCGACCCTAACCTGGTCGTCGCCATTATCGATACGGGCTGCGATCTCAATCACCAGGAGTACAGCAGCCGCATCGTTCAGGGTTACGACTTCGTCAACGATGATTGGGATCCCTCCGACGATGGCAACCACGGGACCGCCTGTGCCGGCATCGCCCTGGCCACGGGCGACAACAACGAGGGTATCGCGGGCTGCGCCTGGAACGTGAAACTGATGCCGATCAAAGTCTTGGACTCCGGTGGGAGTGGCTACTGGTCCTGGGTGGCCGACGGGATCATCTTCGGCGCCGACAATGGTGCCCGCATCCTCTCCTTGAGCTTGGGAGGCAGTTCGGGCAACAGCACGCTTCGGGACGCCATCAACTACGCCTACGGCGAAGGATGTGCGATCTTCTGCGCGACGGGAAACGGCGATGACAATGATCTCTTCTATCCCGCCGCCTACGACAACGCCATTGCGGTCGGGGCCTTGTCGCCCTGCATGAATCGTAAGGACCCCTCGACCTGCGACGGGGAGTATTGGTGGGGCTCGAACTACGGCACGGGCATCGACTTCGTGGCTCCCGGAACCCGGATTCACACGACCGATCGCCTCGGTGGACAGGGTTACACCTCGGGCGACTACGTGAGCTACTTCAATGGGACCTCTTCGGCCACGCCCCACGCGGCCGGTGTCGGCGCCCTGGTTTGGTCGGCGGATCCCTCGCTGACCAACGCCGAGCTGTGGACGATTCTGCAGAACACCTGCGATGACATCGAGGCCTCGGGCTACGACCAGGAGACCGGCTACGGGAAGGTCAACGCCTATGCGGCCGTCTCCGCCGTGGCCGGCGACCCGACGGGCGCGTGCTGCTTCGCCGATGGGAGTTGCTCAGTGCTGACCGAAGCGGACTGCAACTCCGCCGGCGGCGCCTGGGAGGGTGCCCAGACCGACTGCTCGCCGAACCCGTGCCCGCAGCCCGATGGCGCGTGCTGCTTCGATGACGGCACCTGCACCTACGTGACCGATGCCAGCTGCACCCAGGCCGGTGGAACCTGGCAGGGATACGGCACCGACTGCTCGCCGAACCCGTGCCCGCAGCCCGATGGCGCGTGCTGCTTCGATGACGGCAACTGCACCTACGTGACCGATGATGAGTGCGGACAGGCCGGCGGAACCTGGCAGGGCTACGGCACCGACTGCAGCCCGAATCCGTGTCCGCAGCCCGATGGGGCTTGCTGCCACCCAGACGGCACCTGCACGTACGTGACCGATTCCGAGTGCAATCAGGCCGACGGGACCTGGCAGGGCTATGGCACCGACTGCTCGCCGAACCCGTGCCCGCAGCCGGATGGCGCATGCTGTTTCGATGACGGCACCTGCACCTACGTGACCGAGTCCGAATGCGGACAGGCCGGCGGAACCTGGCAGGGATACGGCACCGACTGCACGCCGAACCCGTGTCCGCAGCCTGACGGCGCGTGCTGCTTCGATGACGGCACCTGTTCCCATGTGACCGACTCCGAGTGCAACCAGGCCGGCGGAACCTGGCAGGGCTACGGCACCGACTGCGATCCGAATCCGTGTGACCAGCCGTCCGCGGCCTGTTGCTTCGATGACGGTTCGTGCACGTTCGTCACGGAGGCATCCTGCACTCAGGGCGGCGGCACCTGGCAGGGCTACGGCACCGACTGCGATCCGAACGAGTGCGTGCAGCCTGAAGCGGCCTGCTGCTTCATCGACGGCACCTGCACGTTCGTGACCGACGCGGCTTGCACCCAGGGCGGGGGAGTCTGGCAAGGCTACGGCACCGACTGCGATCCGAATCCGTGTGACCAGCCGTCCGCGGCCTGCTGCTTCCCCGACGGCAGCTGCACGTTCGTGACCGATACGGCTTGCACCCAGGGCGGAGGAATCTGGCAAGGCTACGGCACCGACTGCGACCCGAACGAGTGCGACCAGCCCTCGGGCGCCTGCTGCTTCGAGGACGGGCATTGCGAGTACGTCCTCGAGTCCGAATGCACCACCGGCGATTGGACGATGTTCCAGACCTGCGATCCGAATGAGTGCCCGCAGCCGGAGGCGGCCTGCTGCTTCGGTGATGAGTCCTGCCAGGTGTTGACCGAGGCGGACTGCGAACTGGCGGGCGGCACCTGGGAGGCCGAGGAGGAGGGATGCGATCCCAACCCGTGCATCTTCTCCAGCGTGGATGATGACGGCCCGATGCCGACGACCTACGCTCTGTATCGGGGCGCGCCGAATCCGTTCAGGGTGAACACGATCATCCGCTACGATCTACCTGAACAGGTGAACGTGAAGCTCCACATCTACGACATCTCCGGTCACGTTGTACGCACCCTCACGAACGGTGTTGTGCAGGGACCGGGGCGGTTCCAGATCACGTGGGACGGCAACAACGATCTGGGCCAGCCCGTAGGTTCGGGTGTGTACTTTGTTGGTTTCGAAGCGGGCAAGAAGCACGACGCGCGTAGCGTCATCTTGCTGCGTTAACCGGCTTCGATAGAGCAACCTCAGGGGGGCGGTCCATCGGGCCCGCCCCCTTTTGTCATCCCCCGGTCAACCCCTCCGGTCTTCACCTGATTCCCGCCCCGAACAGTGGTAGAATCATCGGACAACCTACTCAGGAAAGGAGACCCGTCCATGCCGCGGATCGTGACCCCTTTGAGTGTTGCCCTTGTCCTCTTCACCCTGGCCTCGGCATCGGCCTCCTCGCAGAACACCGCGACCCTTGCGGAAGAGCATACCGGAGGCGTGACTTCGAGAACGGCCTCAACGGGCCCCGCGATGGAGCGGAGCGAAACCGCCGAGCGCCTGAATTCGCGCGCGGGGACGATCCTCTGGCAGCGTCATCAGCCCACCACGATCTACAGCTCGGCGGGATTGGCCGGGCTTTCCGAGACCACCTTTGCCGGCACCTGGTGGAACACGACCCCTCACGTGGAAGCGGTGCCCATCGCCGGAAGCGGGATCCCCGACTGGACGGTCAATGGGACGAAGTTCTTCGTGGACGCCTCCCGCGCTGGTGAAGTGTTGGCGGCGATCGACTTCTCCGACGACGACTCGACCGCCACGGTGATGGAGTGGCGGCCAGGTTCATCCACACCTCTGTGGACCTACCAGATCCATCCCTGTCGCTCGATGACCTACCAGGGATGGGCCAGCCGTAAACCGATCCAGGTATCGGACGACGGTTCGACGATTGCCGTGGCCGTGACCATGTGGGCCGACGGCGGGCAGCGCGGCCGGCTCTTCGTGTTCGATGCGGGGACGGGGACCCCGGTCGTCGACTACGACTTCCCGACCGGGAACGTGGTGGCGACCGCGATCAGCGCCCAGGGTGAGTTCATCGCCATGGCCGGCTGGCCGAACATCTATGTCTACGATCGATATGGTCAGACGCTTCGCTGGAGCGGAACCGCCGGCGCGGGCAATGACGCGCTCGCCATCTCAGGGGACGGGCGCTATCTGTCATGGGGCTGGAGCACGTTTTATCTGCGCGAGTGGACCGGTTCGACCTACTCGGTCCTCTGGACCCAGAGTCAGGGGAGCGGGACCTACGTCGGGCAGTGCGCGTTCTCCAACGACAACGAGACGCTTGGGCTCTCCTGGGACAACGGCAACACCACCTCGCCGAATGTCGTCTGGCTCGAGTTGTACGAGCTGCCTTCCCTCACCATGCTCTGGGACTACCACTACGTATCGGTGCCGAGGTCGGCGCACTCATCGGGCGAACAGGACCTCCATGAAGACGGTCCCTCGAGGGATCCGGTCGACGTTCCGTCGAACATGCGTTTCTCTCCCGACGGTCAGCGCCTGGCCGTCTGCGGATGGGGAGGCACCTTTCCCGAGGTACACGTCTTCAATCGGTCGGCGCCCGAGCCCATCTTCATCCTCGATACACCCGGATCCATGTTCGACATCGACCTTCTCACCGCTCCCTCCGGGGCGACCCACCTCGTGACGGCGGGGAAGGACGTCCATGCCGGCTACGGCGGAACCGGAGGTGACTTCTATGCCGTGGAGATTCCGGGGGAGTTCTCGGATGTGCCGCAGCCCGAGGGCGTGGGCGATCAATCGGGGCTGCGACTTGTGGCGCCCAGCCTCTCGGCGGGCAGTACGCAGATCACCTATGCGCTCTCCGAGCCGGGGCCGGTGCGTTTGACACTCCATGATGCGAGCGGCCGGATCCTGCACACCTTGCTGGAGGTGAAACGTCCGGCCGGCACTTACGTACACCCCTGGGACGGGCGGGATGCCCGTGGTGAACGGCTTTCGAGCGGCGTGTACTTCGTCCGGTCGGAGATTGAAGGTGCGATCACGACCCGCCGAATGATCGTGGCAGAGTAGAAGACCTGGGGGCAGTGCCCTAACTGATTGCGCGAAACCATGTTGGCCCGTCGTCCGTATGGCGGGCCTTCTGGTGCCGGCGCGTCCCCTCGCTTGAATCCTCACTGGCTGGCACGTAGCCTAGCATGTCGTTCATGAATACTCCGGGTTGGGGGGTGACAGTTCCGGTCCCTCGCGGTGTTGTTCTCTATGCACAGGGAGGCCGCCCAGTGCCCATCGATGTTGAGGCGTACTACCGGCGCTACGGACCGTTGGTCATCCGCCGGTGTCGCCACTTACTCAGGAACGAAGATCTCGCTCTTGAGGCCGCGCAGGATGTCTTTGTCCAGCTGCTGCGCAAGCGCGACGTCCTGACCGACAAGTCGCCATCGGGGTTACTGATGAGAATGGCAACCAACATCTGTCTGAACATCATTCGCTCACGGAAGCGGCATCCGGAGACGCCCGACGATGAGCTGCTTCAGCGCATCGCCCAGCATGAGGATACCGAGGGAACCGTGATCGCCCGTCTCAAGCTGCGTCGCCTCTTCGGCGGCGAACAGGAATCGACCCGCACGGTGGCCGTGCTCCACTACCTGGATGGGCTCACCCTTGAGGAGGTTGCCGCCCAGGTTGGGTTGTCGGTCTCGGGGGTGCGCAAACGCCTTCGGGGATTGAGGGCCCGAGCGCTGGAATTGGAGGGGAGGTAACCATGTCCGGAAAACAGACGCCGATCCCCGACTGGACCCTGGAGCAGTTTGTTTTGGGTGAGCTTCCCCCAGACCAAATGGAACGAATCGAAAAGGATATCGCCGGTGATCCCGAACTGGCCCGCCGGGTCTCCGACCTGCGCGAGTCGAGTGAGGAGATTCTGCGTCAACACCCGCCGGCTGTTTTTGCAGCGGAGGTCCATCGCCGGGCAGCACACGACAAGGTTGTACGCCCCTCCTTGCGCGTGCGTTGGTTATTTGTCAGCCCGGCGTTGGCCGCCGCCGCTGTGGTGATCCTCCTTCTCGTCAATCCCGGGATCCTTCCGTTCACGACCCCGGATGAGTCGCCATCGACAACAGAGATTCGCACAAAGGGGCTGATGCCAACCCTGCGCGTCTACCGGCAGCAGGACGAGAGCCCCGAACGGCTGGAGGCGGAGACCGAGACCTGTGCGGGTGACGTGCTCCAGATCAGCTACCTCGCGGCGGAAGCCACCCATGGGGTGATCCTCTCGATCGATGGCAAGGGCAGCGTGACCCTGCATCACCCCCAGCATCCGGCCCACGACACGTCTCTGGGAGCAGACGGCGAGGTCCCCCTCCCGTCAGCATACGAACTCGATGCCGCTCCTGTCTTCGAGCGCTTCTTTTTCGTGACCGCGACCACTCCTTTGAGTGTTGAAGAGACCCTCGCCGCCGCGCGGAGCTTAGCTCGCGACCTGGGCGAGGCCCAGACGATGCTCCTCGATCTCCCCGAGTCCTATGAGCAGAGCACCTTTCTGGTCCGCAAGAAGGAGTCCATCCGATGAAGAACTTCGTTGGCGTGGCAGCGGCCCTGCTCGCCCTGCTGATGAGCGTTCCGGCTTTCGCCGATGAAGGGGATGGCGGCTACGGCGTCCGGCGCTTCATGCTGGCGGTGGGCGCCAATGACGGCGGTGAGCGGCGTGTTCTGCTTCGCTACGCGGTGTCCGACGCGGATGCCATGACCAAGGTCTTTCGCGAACTCGGGGGCGTGGCCGCCGAGGATCAGATTCAGCTGCGCGACCCGGACCCCTACACGTTTCTGCAGGCGATCGCGCAACTCGGAGCCCTGGCCCAGCAGGCCCGCCCGGACTATCGGCGGCTCGAGATCATCCTCTACTACTCGGGACACTCCGATGATCAGGGTCTACTGCTCAAAGGACAACACCTCGGGTACTCGGTCCTTCGCGATGCGGTCAACCGGCTGCCGGCCGAAGTGCGGATCGTCATTCTCGACAGCTGTGCGTCCGGCGCGCTGACCCGGCTCAAGGGTGGGCAGCGCCGGCCCTCGTTCCTGCTCGATACGTCGTCTAACATGCAGGGCCACGCCTATCTCACCTCCGCCTCGGATGACGAGTCGGCTCAGGAATCGGACCTGATCGGAGCCTCCTTCTTCACCCACGCCCTGATCTCCGGACTGCGGGGAGGAGCCGACGCCACCCAGGACGAACGCATCACCCTCAACGAGGCCTACCAGTTTGCCTTCTACGAGACTCTGGCCCGTACCGAGGGAACGCAAACCGGCGCCCAGCACCCGGCCTACGACATCCAGATGGCCGGCTCGGGCGATCTGGTCATGACGGATCTTCGGGGACGCTCCGCCGGGTTGGTTCTCGGCGACGACCTCACCGGCCGCCTGCGCATTCGCGACGCGCAGAATCAGCTGGTCGTCGAGCTGATGAAGCCACAAGGCCGGTCCGTTGAACTGGGACTCGAGCCGGGGGACTACCGGGTCATCATCGATCGGGGAGGCGTATACTTCAGCAAGGACGTGACCCTGATCGACGGTGATCTGGCGCTGGTGAGCGGCGAGGATCTGGAGCTGATCGCCACGGAGCTGACCGTGGCGCGAGGTGACGCGGGCCTCAGCGACGAGGAGCGGCTGCGGGAATCCTACGAAAAGAAGGTCCGCCACTGGCGCGAGCCGGAAGGTGGATTCATCTTCCCCCGTTTCTCCGGGAGCCTCTGGCCCGGTCTGTCCACAAATGGTGCGGATGAGAAACGCGCGATCAGCGAGGTCTCACTCAACCTGACCCTCGGACGAACCGGAGGGGTCAAGGGACTCGAGCTGGGCCTTCTCGGCAACAGTGATCTGTACGATGTGACCGGATGCCAGATCGCCGGCGCCATGAACATGGTTGAGGGGAGCGTGGCGGCGTGCCAGGTGGCCGGTCTGCTCAACTCGGTCATGGGCGACGTGAAGCATCTGCAGCTTGCGGGGCTCGTCAACACGGTGAATGGAAAGGTGAGCGGGGTCCAGGGTTCAAGCGTCTTGAACTTCACCAAGGGCGGGCTACGGGGCGTGCAGTTGGGGCTCATTGACATCGTCGTCGGCGACCTTGCGGGGGTCCAGCTCAGCGGTTGGATCGGCCTGGCTCGAGGCAATGCCGACGGGTGCCTTCAGATGTCGGGCTGGGCGAACTATGTGGGCGGGGACTTCAAGGGGCTGCAATGGTCGGGCGCGGTCAACGCGGTCCTCGGTGAAGGATCGTTGGGCCAATTCGCCAGTGCAGCAAACTACGTGCGCGGGCGACTGGTTGGATTTCAGGCCACCGGAGGAGTCAATCTGGCACGTGAGATCGACGGTTGTCAGCTTGGAACGCTCAATCTCGCCGAACGGGCGCACGGGGCGCAGCTCGGCGTCGTCAATATCGCGAGAAACGTCAAGGGACTGCAATTCGGATTGGTCAACGTGGCCGAGACCATGGACGGCGCTCCCGTCGGCGTGATCAACTACGCGCGCGACGGACAGCAGCGTCTCCAGCTCTGGACCAGCGACACCGCCGAGGGTACCGTCGCCCTCAAGCTCGGCAATCGAAACGCCTACTCGCTCCTGGCCTTCGGCAGCCAGGAACTCGGCCGCGATGATCGCATGTTCATTGGCTTCGGGTTGGGTGGTGAGTTCAACCACACCGAGCGCGTCTTCACGACCGCCGACCTGATGGCCTACCATATCCTCGAGGACGGTGAGTGGGGCGAGGGTGTCCATCTGCTGGCGAAGGCCCGGATCGGCCTCGGATTTCGCGTCGCCGATCGGCTGGCTGTGGTGGGGGGCGCGACCCTCAACAACTACCTGTCGAAGCGGCACGACGGCGAGGGGCTGGCCCACGGCACCTGGGGCGACGAGTACGACGAGAAGGAAAACCTCTGGGCAAAGGCTTGGCCAGGGTTCTTCGTGGGCTTGCAGTTCTAGAGATCCGTTTCTTACGGACCCAGACGGAAATCCTTCGGCATGATACGTGCCGGAATCCCCAACGCCACCCGGTCGCTCTCGACGTCCCGGAGGACCACCGAATTTGGCCCCACGGAGACGTGATCACCCAACAGGATGGGCCCCATGACCTTGCTGCCCGATCCCGCCCACAGGTAGTCGCCGATCACCGGTTCCCCCTCACCGATCTCTCCATTGCTCACGACGGCCGAGCACTCGCAGAAGTGGGCATTGCTGCCGATGCGCACATGGGGGCCGATGTGGACGGCGGTCGGATGGAGAATCATCAGCCCGGGGCCGATGATCGCGTTGTGCGAAATCTCGGCGCCGGTCACCAGGTGGCACCAGAACTGGAAGAACTTCCCAAAAAAACCGCAGTGATGTCGGCACAGATGGCGGGATAGCCGATACATGAACGTGGCGTGGAACCCAAGGCAGGTCAGGGCGAGCAGGGTGGTCTTCCACCGTCTCATGTCGGAGCGAATAAGCGCCCGAAGTCCCAGCCGGTCGTAGGCGTCGTACTTCCCGAGCAGGTCATCGCTCAGTTCGCGCGCACCTGTGCCGTTGTGATCGTCCATTACCGGTCCATCCCCCGGGATTCGTCCGGGGATTCATCCCAGAGCTGCGCCAGGAAGACCAGAAAGTGAGCCGCGATGATCCGTTGGCCCAATTCGTTCAGGTGGTACCCATCGCGCGAGTATTCTGGGATTAGAGCATGGCCTGTCCGGCCCTCTTCTTCGTACGTGCAGCGTGATCCATCCGGATAGGTCGACTGAAGCCGGCCGAGGTCAAAGAACGGCTCCTGTTCACCGTAACGGGCCAGGAGCGCCGAGCTGTAATCGTCGCGCGCGAGATTGTCGCGCCGCGGATCGTGGCCCTTGATGAGTCGCTTCACCACCCGTCTCAAGGTCTGCTTCGTGGTGGTGAGCGGCTCGGAGACGTGGACAATCAGAAGATCTGGGTGGGCCTGCCGAATGCGGTCCACCGTGCTCTCGTACCGGCCGAGCAGCTCGGCGGTATTCGTCTTGGCAGTGACATCCAGAAAGCACAGTTTCAGTGCGGCAGCATCGAGCGCCTCCCCTGCAGGGGAGATCAGGTATTGCTCGAACGCATCGCACTTGCCCAGCGGGTCGTAGTTCTCCCCGATCCAGGAGTGCGACAGGTAGCCACGGGTCGGGTCGGCGACATCGGGGCGTCTCACGACCTGGATTTGAATCTCGGGATAATCGCGGGTGATGTCGGCGATGCCGTTCAGCATGTCCAGGCCGACCGACTGATGGGCGAAGTAGATTCTCTTCTGGGCCAGCGTCTTCCACTGGTCGGCCGTCACCTGCTCCAGGATGGCGCCGGTTGGATCCGAGAGCGTGGGGGTGTCCATTGAAGTGCAGCCGAATCCGCCCAGCGCGAGGAGGCTAATCAGCAACCGGCAGACGCGCGCTCCCGCCGGCAGCCCGCAAAGGCTGAGCGCAGACTCGGTCCCGACAAGCGAGGTGCTACGCCACCTTACGTTCAATGAACGCCACCAGCCGGTCGACGGAGTCGAGGTTGTCGGGAACCAACTCGTTGTCAGCAATGGCAACGCCATAGGTCTCTTCAATGTACGCGACGAGTTCTAGGACACCGATCGAATCGAGAACGCCCATCTCGAGAAGCGACCCCGAGTCCGGCAGCAAATCGGTTTCTTGGCCCATCATGAAATTGTCGGTGATGAACTCTCTGATCTGGGCACGAATATCCATCCACACCTCTCCTGCACTGACCGCCAATGCTGCCATTTAGGGAGCGAGGATCGCTCACTCCTGTTATCGGCCGGTCAGCCACCAAGTTGAGTATGCGTTTCAGAGAGGATCCGACGCCCCTCGGGGGCTCTGGGAGCCCACTCGCCCCGAGCGGGTGTCGTGCCAGACGGCCAGCTCATGCTCGGCCGGCGGCTCCGGCGGGCGGAAATCCTGAACGAATTGCTGCGCAAGCAGCTGCGTCGACAGGATCCCCACGAAGGACATGTTGTCGCGGAAGGACAGATGGGCCTTGGAGCGGCGGCAGCACTTCTCTCGCAGCTTACTCACCGCCCCGGCCGCGAATAGACCGGTGCGGGTGAGCGCCACCTCTGACAGCATTTCAGCGACATAGGCCGGGGGATTCTCGCAGAAGAAGGCGTTCGAATCGGGGGCCATGTAAGGTTGTTTCACGCGGTTGCGAATCTCCGGGGGCACTTCTTCGACCATCGCCCGCTTCAGGACGGCCTTCTCGTTCAGGCCGCGCAGCTTGAGCCAGGGCGGGATCCGGGCGCCCAGCTCGACGACCCGGTAGTCGAGGAATGGGTAGCGCCCCTCCACGGAGTTGGCCATCGATACGCGGTCCCCCTGGGACGACAACAGGTAGCCGGAAAGAAGCGATTTCGCCTCGAGGTACTGCGCCCGCGAGAGGTGATGCCAACGATCGAAGTCCGGCGGAAGATGGCGCCCGAACACCTCGACCGAGGGATGACCGAGCACCGCCGCCTTGGTGTCTTCGCTGAAGAACTGCTTCAGTTTGGTGGCGGTGCTGATTCTCGGCATGTGCGAGAAGTGGTAGGCGTCTGTCTCAGACAGCCCCACCCGGTAGAACTCCTCCAGGTAGAATTGCGCCCGGGCGGGCGAGAGGGGCAGGGTTGGGTAGAGCTTCTTGAGCAGGAGCGGTCTCCAACTCGACTCCGGCTGCCGGGACCAGAACTTGCGGATGAGCGTTTCCTTGAAGATGTCGTAGCCGCCCAGAATCTCGTCCGCACCCTCGCCGGTCAGCACGACCTTGAAGTCGCTTTGGCGCACGAGACCGGAGAGCACCAAGAGTGGCGTGGGGGCTGTTCGGATGATCGGCTTTTCCGTGTGCCACACGACCCGCGGGAAGCTCTCGGCGATGTCCCGGTGGGCGCACCGAACCTCATGGTGTCTCGTGCCCAATCGCTCGACCATCTGCCTTTGATAGGCCGATTCATCGAAGGCCCGGTCATCGAACGAGATGGAGAAGGTCTCCAGAGGCGTGTCGGTGAAGTGGCGAATCATCGCCGTGGTGGCGGCCGAGTCCAATCCCCCCGATAGGTAGGCTCCCACAGGAACATCCGCCCTCAGGCGCAGACGCACCGCATCCACGAGCAGGGCGTGGAGTTCTTCAGCCCAGGAGTCCATCGAGCGGGAAGTGTCGTATTCGACGGGAAACTCCATCTCCCACCAGCGATGGTGGGTGAGGTTGCCGTCCTTGATTTCGAGATAGGTGCCGGCCTCGAGTTCGCAAATCCCCTCGAAAGCGGTCCGGGGGGGCGCTGTCGTCCACCAGGTGAAGATCTCGTCGAGCCCCTTGGGATCCAGACGGCGCACAACGTCCGGATCGCAGAAGATCGCCTTGATCTCTGACGCGAAGACAAACCTCCCGCCGTGGAGGCTGTAGAACAGAGGCCTGATCCCCAGACGATCCCGGGCCAGGAAGAGGCGTTTGTCTCTTCGATGGTAGACGGCGAAGGCGAACTGGCCGTTGAAGCGCCTCAGACAGTCGGCGCCCCACTCTTCATACGCGTGGAGAACCACTTCGGTATCGGACTTCGTGCGAAAACGGTGGCCGAGGTTCTGTAGCTCCTGCCGCAGTTCGACGTAGTTGAAGAGCTCACCGTTGTAGGTGATCCACAGCGTGGCGTCTTCATTGCATAGAGGCTGAGAGCCGGAAGAGAGGTCGATGATCGACAGACGCGCGAGCCCGAGCGCACAGGTGTCATCGAGATAGGCGCCCGATTCGTCGGGCCCCCGGTGACGCATGATGCGCACCATGCGGCGGATGAGCTCATCCCCCGGCAGCGTGGCCGAGGGATTCATGCGATAGTATCCGGCAATGGCACACATGGATCATCACCTCAAGCGGGTCGCTCGATTTTCCCCGATGCGGACGTGGGCAGGGAGGAGACGATCTCGACCTGCTGCGGCACGAAGATCTCCTCCAGATGCGCCCGGCAATGGCAGAGGATGTCGTCGGCGGTCAAACTGACCCCCGTCCGCAAGACGACCTCCGCGCGGATCGCGTTTCCAAGAATGTCATCGGGCACGGGGGTCACCCGGGCCGCGACGACCTCCTCCAATTCATGGAGGACGGCCTCGATCTCCTTGGGTGCCACGAGTTCTCCCCTGGATTTGAACAGGTCGTCCAGACGACCCTGGAAATAGAGGAAGCCGGCTTCATCGATGCGAAAGATGTCCCCGGTGTGAAGGACCCGTTCCCATGGATAGAGGCCGGCCCTGAGCACATTGGCCGTGGCCTCGGGGTCGTTGTAGTAGCCCTGCATGACGCACGCGCCCCGCACGACGAGCTCGCCGGTGGCGTCCCGGTCGCGCAGGTGCCCGTCGCCATCGACCACGTAGACCTCGGTGTTGGGCATCGGAATGCCGACCGAATCGGGTCGCTCATCGATGAGATGAGGGGGAAGGAAGGCCACGCGCTTACATTCGGTGAGGCCGTACATCGAATAGATCGAAGCCTTGGGAAACATCGCCCGCAACCGGGGGATAAAGGCCGGAGGCAGGGCGGCGCCCGTATTCGTGATGTATCGAACCGAGGAGAGGTCAATGTCCTCGGGTATGTCGAGGTTGAGCAAGAGCGACATCATCGTCGGCACGCAGGGCAGGCCGGTCACACCCCGCGAGGCGATGTCCTGCACCAGCTGGAATGGGTACCCGAATCCTGCTTTCAGGATCAACGTGCCCCCGAAGGCGATGGTCATCAACAGCTGGTAGAGGCCGTAGTCGAAGGAAAGCGGAAGAACGTTCAACACGATGTCACCTGGGTGGTTCCCCAGATAGGTCGTGATCGAGTTGGCCGCGGTGACCATGTTCCGGTGGGTGAGCATGACACCCTTGGGATGACCTGTGCTCCCGGAGGTGTAGATGATCGCCGCCAGGTCCAGATCGACTTGGCGCAATGCCGAAAGGGGTTGTTCTTGGGAAAGAATCGCCTCGAAATAGGAGTGCTCGGCCGCTCTGGGGCCCTGGGGAGCCGGTCCGGTCACGATCGTCCGCTGCCTGAGCGCCCGGTCGCACAGAGGGGCGATCGTCTTCAGATGCAAAGGGTCAGTGATCACAAAGCTCGGTTTGCACTGCTCGATGATGTAGCGGAGCTTGTTCGACTTGATGGCAGGGTTGATGATCGAGAAGACGCCTCCCGCCATCAGCGTTGCGTACAGCGAGACGACCGCCTCCGAAGAATTCGGCAGGTAGATAACGACACGCCCTCCGCGCATCAGGTGGTTGCGGCGCAGATAGGCGGCCAGGGTCCCGGCGTGCCCTTTGAGTTGACGATAGGTGAGCGTCGTATTCCCGCAGTGCAGGGCGGTTTTGTCCGGGTGACGTTGGACCGATCGAGTCAGGAACTCATGCAGCAGGTTTACGACGCGCATCGACTTCGATTCCCTCAGTTCGTTTGGGCTAGGCGACCTTGACCGGGCCCATCCGCAGATGTTCGGTGGCTACGATCTTCCGGTGAATGTTTGCGTAGGCCCGTTCGACCTGTTCTTCGCTGAGGTCGAGAACCGCGGCCGCCTCCCCCGGCGGCACATCGTTGTCCATGGCCAGCCAGAGCATGTCCATGAGATAGAAATCCAGACCGAAGAAGAACTCCTCCTGCGACACCTCCGCCGAGTAGGTGTCCGTGGTCGGCACCCGGCTCAGGATCTCCTGGGGCACATCGAGGTATTCGGCCAACTGGAAGACCTGGGTCTTGAACAGGTGAGCGATCGGCTGAAGGTCGACTCCGCCGTCGCCGTGTTTGACGAAGAAGCCCTGGAGGTGCTCGTCCTTGTTGCCCGTGCCGATGACGGCCCAGTTACGCAATTCGGCATGGTAGTAGAGCATGGTCATACGCAGCCGCTGCTTGAGATTCGAGGCGGCCACCACGCCAAGGTAGGGCCTCGGTGGCAGCCGCTTGCATTGCACATTGCCGGCCGGATCCTCGATGGTGATGTTGAAGAAGTTGAAGGTCTGCTTGTCCAGGATCTTGCCGGGATTGGTGATCTTGACCTTGTAGCTGTCGTCGAACTCGGGAAAGACGAGGCGGATCGCGTCATTGCGACGCTGGTAGCAACCCAGGGCCGCAAGCGCCCCTGAGATATCTTCCGTGAATGTCTTGAAACCATAGTGATCGGCGAGCACTTGGGCCAGATCGATACTCTCGGGGGCCGAGTCGGTTTCCGGCATCATGATGCCCACGACTCGTTCGGGACCGAAGGCGCGCACACACAAGGCGGCCACAACGGAAGAGTCGATACCGCCTGAGATTCCCAGCACGGTTCCCTGCTTCCTCAATGGACCCCGGAGCTGCTCACGCAACAGGTTGCAGATCTCCTCGGTGGTCGCTTCGACATCGATCTTGAGGCTGTCTTTCTGAAACAACATCACAACTCCTACCCGGGTATGTCCGGTACCCACAGCAATGCCTCCATCACGCTAAGTTTCGGCAGCGGCGCGGGATACCTTGACGGGCAACCGGGGGCGGGCTCGCGGCTGCAGTAGGGTCCGCCGCGGGTTCGCCAGGGAGGGGAAAGCGCCCAACCAATTGAAATAGAATAGGTTGGCAGGCCGACGGTCATGCGGAGCGACTCGCTGGATCTCTATTCGATGATCTTCTTGACCCGGTAGTCGAGGACCTCGCGCGAGTGACAGTAGATGATCAGCTCCCCGATGAGCCCGACCGAGAAGAGGTGGAATCCGAAGACCAGAAGCAGGATTCCCATGAGCAGGAAGGGCCGATCAGCCAGTCCGACCCCATAGAAGAGACGCAGGACTCCCAGGTAGGCGATGATCAGCACGCCCGGCAAGCCGAGGCCGACCCCGATCAGACCGAAGAACCGGAGCGGTTTCTTGGTGAACTTGACCAGGAAGAACAGCGTCAGGATGTCCAGGAGCCGCCTGACATAGGCTCCGGCGTTGACGACGCGAACCTGCGTGTCCTCTTTCCGCTGCCCGACCTTGATCTCGCGAACATTCACCCCGCGCTGAAAGGCGAAGATAGGAAGAAACCGATGGAGATCACCGTAGAGCACAAACTCGGAGAGGACCTTGCGGCTGATGAGACGCATGCCTGAAGTAATGTCGCGGAACGACGTGTTGGTCAGCTTGCGGATGACGTAGTGGTAGATGCTCGCCTGAATCCGGTTGATGAGCGGGTCCTTGCGCGGGTATCGACGCGTGATGACCATGTCGTGCCCGGCGTTGTAGGCGTCGAACACCTTGTGCAGGTCCTTGGGCTCGATCTGAATATAGGAGGCCAGCGTGAGGATCAACTCGCCCTTGGCTTGACGGAAGCCTTCCATCAGAGCCATCGACTCTCCGAAGCTCCTCGCGAACTGGATGATTCGGATCGGCTCGCCCTCGCTCTGCAGCTTCTTGAGCGCATCCACCGCGAGCGGGAAAGCACCGTCAACGACGAAGATGAATTCGAAACTCTGTTTCATCTCGCGCAGTTCAGCGGCGTAGATGCTGTAGAGCTTGTCCATCCGATCGTGTCGTTCGCTGATCGGAACAACCACGCTGACTTGCGGCGTATCGCTCACGAGCTCAGGTCCCTCTTCTTTCGTTGTCCCCAGACCGCGCCCTTCTGCGGGCTAGATCATCGTAACCGTTCTCTTCTTCTTCAGACGCACAAAGAACTCACCCAGCAAACCCCAGGAGACGAGGGTCATCGTCAGTGAAAACAGGAGAAGACTCGAGGTCAAGAACATGAGCCCCACCTCTCCCTGCATGTATAGAACCACCGAGGCCAGCGCGAAGGCCAGCCCTCCGACGAAGGACGCGAAGCCCAGACCGGCAAACCAGAACAGGGGCCGGTAGTAGAAGTGAATGAGCATCCGGATGGTGATCAGGTCGAGGAGCACCTTCCAGATCCGGGTGAGGCCGTACTTGGATTGCCCGTGTTCGCGTGGGCGATGGTTGACGACGATTTCACCCACGCGTGCCCCAACCGAAGTCGCCAGGGCCGGAATGAAACGGTGCATATCCGAATAGAGACTCACGGTTTTCACGACCGAGCTCCGATAGGCCTTCAGGGAACACCCGTTGTCGTGGATGGCGACGCTGGCGATCTGCGAGATCATCCAGTTTGCGATCCGCGAGGGGAAGGTGCGCGTGACCGCATTATCCTGGCGATCCTTGCGCCAGCCACTCACCACATCGTAGCCCTCGTTCAGCTTCTCCAAGAGCCGGGGGATGTCGTGCGGGTCGTTCTGCAGATCCCCGTCCATCGAGATGACGATTTCCCCGCGGGCCAGATCAAAGCCCGCCTGCATGGCCGGAGTCTGACCGAAGTTGCGCGAGAAACAGACGACACGGATCGTGCCCTGCCCGGCAGGCTGGGCCTTCCTCTCGTCCACGATCGCCTGCAGTCGCGCGAGGGTCTCGTCGCGGCTGCCGTCATTGACGACGATGACCTCGAAAGGCCGATCGACCGACTCCAGGACCTCGCAGAGTTCATCACAGAGCGGTCCCACGTTCTCTTCTTCGTCAAACACGGGTATGACGATGGAAAGATAGGGCTCCATGACGACACTCCTCGTTCCACAGGGCACAGACCTCGCCGTGAGCGTACCCTCTCCATGGATCGGTTACACGGGTAAGTTCGGCATTCGAAACAAGATATCAAGGAATCTCTTCTAGCGAATATACCCTGACCTCGGGTCCGGGATGAAGGCCTTCTTTGCCGGTGAAGGTCTTCACGAGACGTCCGTAGCTGAACAGGTCCCGATAGAAAGCGGCGAAGGAGGGGAATCTCTCGGGGGTGGAGGTATTTCGGTCCATGCAGGACAAATACGCGTAGCTGTGGACGATGGCGTAGTCGAAGCCCTGCTGAACGTAGGACTCGTACGAGTTGACCCCCACCGGCTTCAGGGGGTTGGCCATATCCTGATCGTAGTCGGTGGTCAGCTCGTGGACACCTGACTGCTCCTCGACCCGTCGCCACCAGGGGAATCGAATCTCCACGATGTCGTAGGTGACGCCCTGTTTGGAGGCCTCGATCTGATAGTCGAGGTAGCGCTGGTAGTGGGTGGTGAACTGCCCCGAGCCGGTCGACTCCGTCGCCGCCGGGTATACGCGGTGGATCGCCGTTTCGCTCAGGTTCAACCGGGGGCCGTTTTCGCTCACGAGGAGCCGGTTCCCGGCTGGGATGTTCGCTTCGATCCACACCTTGGCCAGCTGGCGTGTGTTCGTCCGAGAGACGAAAGTCCCTCGATCGAGGATTGCCCAGGTCGGCCAGGCCAGCAAGAGCCCCAGACCCACCAACACAATGCGGCGACTCAGCTCCGAGCGCTCCCAGAGGAGTGACAGGAGGTGCCCCCCCGTCAGGGCAAGGAAGGCGTAGAAAGGTAGCTGGTGCCGGGGTTCGGCATAGCCGGGGTAGCTGACCACGGAGAGGCCCACAAAGACGATCGGATAGACCAGGAAGATCAGCCGAGTTCGGTCCAGACGCCTGAGAAAGACGAGCAGGCCGACGAGCGAAATGACCGCAATCGGGAGTCCCATGCCGTGCGTGGCGAACAGCTCCTGCGCATACTCCGCGAAGCCCCCGCTGATATCGGTCGGTTGCGAGATGAAGTCGCTCGGCTGCGCTGCAGGCGGTGGGCCGAAGAGCGCCGCAACCTTGTCGATCAGATGGTTGACGTTGTAGAAGGTCGCCGTCCGTCCCAGGGGATCGAGGAAGTTGTAGGGCGCGCAGACGAAGTAGGTGCCGACGAACATGAGGAACGCCGCCCCCAGCCACCGAAGCTTGCCGACGATTTTGGCCGGGGCACCGGTGCAGGCGTCCTTTCCCCGCCACACGATTGCGACGAAGATCGGTGCGAGCATTGCCATGGGGTAGTACTTCGTGGCGGCTCCCATGCCGGCTGCCGCCGAGGCCAGCAGCAGCGGTTTCACTCCGCCTCGTTCCAGGTGGCGGAAGAGGAAGAACAGGGACAGGAAGACGAAGAAGCTCGCAGGAATGTCCGCTTTGACTTCCTGGCAGATCACCACATGGGCATAGGTCAGGGAGAGCAGGATTGCCGCAAAGGCCCCAGCCCGCTTTCCCAGGTACCGATTGCCGAACCGATAGACCAGCCAGATCGTGGCGATTCCAAATGCCATGGAGGTCAGCCGACCGATCAAATAGAACGGCCCCGGGTTTTGCACGAAGTAGACCGCGAACTCATCGACTGAGGTCCACATTCCACCGACGAGCCCGATCAGGAAGAAGACCCCATACTCGGCAAACAGGAGGTACATGAGAAAGGCCGGCTTATGGAACCAGTGGGGGTTCAAGTCGAACGAGCCAAAGGACAGGGCCCGCATCACGAAGTGGTTTTCGTCCCCGAAGTAGGAGAATGGATAGTCATGCCAGAATCCGAGCAGACGCAAAAGAGTGGCACCCAGAAGGGTCGCTACCAGGATCAGCGCTGAGCGCCGGAGCGTTTCGTTATCTGCTTTCATGGCTTTCAGCCGGTGTGATGGTGATCAAAGAAACCTCAGGGCGACAAAACAACCGGATGGGGAGCTTCGACGTGCCTACCCCCCGACTGACACTCACCATCATCGACCCGTGAGCATGCGTTCCCGAGGACCATCCCTCAGGCAGCTCCCTGTTCACTCGCACGGGCGCCCCGGTCGGCCAGCAGATCTGACCTCCGTGGGTGTCTCCGGCGAGCATCAGGTCGAAACCGGAAATGTCATAGCTTTGGACGATTTCAGGGGAGTGTACGATCAACAGATCGAAAGCAGACGGGTGGAGCGGACGAACTGTGGTCTCGAACCTTCGCTCGGTGAACCACGTCGCCGGGTCTACCTGAGCCCCGTCGAACCCTTCTGCCATGAGCCCCTCGCCGCGATTATGTCGAGCGACACGGAGATTGTCAAAATTCTTCGCCTCCGCGGCGCCGTTGACCCACACGCCAACGGTTCCCCGGCCGAGACGCAGGTCCGAATCATCCCGGCACACGATTTCCCAATCGTTCGGTTCGCCGCTCTCCCGGGGCCAGAATCGCGCCTGGATCCTCGTGTGGTCCGGGTTTGTCAGGCACTGAATCCGAAACCGGTACCAACGATCGGGTCGAAAGACCGACCGGGTGGTCGTCACTCCGGTCACCGGCCCGGTTCCGTGAGGGGCGATCGTCATCCGGGACGCATCGTTCAGGCGCAGACGATAGAATCGATCGCAGGTGCGGCTGTACTGCGAGTAGAAGGTCAGCCCCAACCCCCCGTCCTCATGCCGGAAGTCCCCGGTGAACTCGTAGTCGCGCCAGAGGTACGCGTCGCCGCTCCGATAGTGCAGGAAGCTGTTGAGGCTGGTTGGTCCGCCTGCCAGGCAGGAGCTGGCCTCGCCTTGCACGGCGAACAGGGCGAGTTCGGGCAGTTTCCCCGTGACCGAGACGCCCGGCACCCCATCGGAGAGAATCGACTCGTCCTCCAAGATCCGCACGCCGGCTTTCTGCAGCGCTCTCCCAAGTAGGTGGCGGTTGTTGAGAATCCCCTCTCCCCACACGAGAAACTTCTCGCCCGGAAGCCCTGCAATGAATTCGACCAGCGTACCGAGTTCTTCCCCCAATTGTGTCTTGTGGCTCTCGCCGATCGGATCGAAGACGTCGCCGGTCAGAACGGTCAGCTGCGGCGCGGCGCTCTCCAACCGCTCGGCGAGCTGCCGCTCTCGCAGAGTGATGCGCGACAGGTGTAGATCGCTGAGGTGAGCGATGGTGAAGGGCCGAGTGACACCGGCGTGGGGGAGGGTCTGGCCCGTCACCTGGATCCACCGTGGTTCGATTTGGATCCCGTAGTAGAGCAGCAAGCTCATGCCCAACAGCACACCCGCCAGACCCGCCGGCACGAGCCTTTGCCGAACGCGCCGGAGAATCAACGGCAAGAGAAGAATCGCGCCGAAAAGCACCTCGACACAGAGCGACCAGGCGTTGTTCCTGTTGAACAGGCTCAGCACATAGGCGGGGATGGTCTGCCCCTCCCGCACGACATCGCCGAAGAGTGCGACCGGTGAGCTGAAGCGGAGTTCGCTGAAGGGCCAGAGAAGCGGCACCCCGAAGGGGGCTGAATTGTCTTCGGCGAAGAAATCCATCACCGGGTGGGAGAGCGCAACCAGCACACAGCAGACGAGGACCTTCCAGGCCGCGAATGCCTGGCTCGTCCGAGCGATCAGAGACCCAACGGCAACCCCTGCCACCAGTGCGATCGGTAGGCTGTGGGAGAGGCCGAAGTGATATCGATTCGGGTCACCCATCACAGCCCCGAACAGGAGGTCGATGTCGGGAAGCAAGGCCAGGAAGAGGCAGGCGATGAGGAGGCCGAGCTTCGGCTTCACCGGGGAGACCGGTTGTCCCTTTTGCAGTGCGCAGTAGGCCGCGATCCCAACGGCCGAGTGGGCAAGGGGCATGGGCACGTGTCGATCCTCCCTCAGCGTCCTCGTTTCAGGGGAATCGAGTCCATCAGATACCAGAGGCCCGCGGGGATCGCGACCACGATGTCCATGAAGAAGCAGGTCAGCCCCAACATCATCGCGCTCGTGTAGTCGATCCCCAGGAGCGACAATACCAGAACGTAGCTACCCTCGCGGAAACCGATGCCGAGGAAGGACACCGGGAGTCTCTCGGCCAGGACCGTGACCGGCACGAAGGCGACACAGGTCAGGAGGCTCAAAGGGATTCCCAGCGCCTTGGCGGCGAAGTAGGTCGCCAGAATGGCGAAGAGTTGCTCGAAGCAGGACAACACCGTGAAATTGAGGGTCGTGCTCTTGTAGCGCCGGTAAAGAACAAAGGCCTCGTAGTATTCTCCGAGCCTGACCTTCTCGGACAGCCGGGGCAGGTTCGCCCATCTGCTGAGACGATTCCAGATCGTGTCGCTCAAGAGCAGCACGAAGAGCAGGCAGGTGAGAATCAGGAGGGCGACGACAACTCCCACCAACTGGCCGGTCACCTCCGAGGAGGGCAGGATGCGAAAGAGGATCGCCAGGCCGAGCAGGAGAACGATGAGGGTGGCCAAGAGCCCCAGGAGGCGCTCGAGAATGATCGAGGCCATGACCTGGGCGCCCTTGAGACCGGACTGGCTGAGCTGAACGAAACGAACGATGTCGGGACCAATCCCAAACGGGACGGCGAAGCCCAGGAAGCAGGCTTGGTAGTACACCTTGAAGGCCGCCCACTCGCTGATCGACACCGCGAACACCTTGAGAAGACGCTTCCATTTCCAGGCCATGAACACCCGGTCGGCGATGTTGACGGCGAACATCGCCAACAGATAGAGGACCGAGACGCGGCCCAGGAGTTCGGAGACCCGCTCGGTGTCGATGTAGTAGATCAGGACCGCGAAGACAGAGAGGCTGAGGACGACTTGCAGGGTCCTCTTCTGCCATGTGCTCATCTTCGCCACAGTTTGTCTCCCGCCGTTCCGTTTAGTAGACGGATTCCCCTTCAAGACGTCTTCGGATCTTCGAGCCATAGACCGCCGCAAGGCTCCTCCGACCGCGTCCCGGAAGCCGCTCGATGAAATCGGATTTGATGCGAACCCGATAATAAGGATCGTCACCCGGCCTGTTGATCCGTTTCCCGAAGCGTACTCCCCAGAAACAGCTTCTGACCCCGGCCTCCCGCGCGGCCCGCACCGCCAGGTCGCTGCCGGTCGCGTAGGGAAGGCAGAGAGTCTGCCCGGCCTCGGGACCGAGGCGCTCTTCGATCATCGTCTTGGCCTCGAGAAGGTCATCTCGCGCCGCCCCGAAGGCCTCCTCCGGTGATTGCAGCTCGGGCGGCGTTCGGAACCGACGATCCGATGCCAGCTGCCGCCGGAGCTGGGCTTTCCAGTCGGTTCCGGGACCCGCCGGGCGGCCGACGTTCTGCTCGTAGAATCCCCGGCAGGTCTGGAGCAGCTCGGGTGGCAGCTTCAGGGCCGGCTTTCCGGCCAGAAGGGGTGCAGAGGGCATAAGCGGCAACCCGAGATACGTGCTCCTCTCAAATGGCCGGCCGACGTCCTCGCGGTTCAGATAGGCGGTCATCGGGGAGTTGTAGGAGGTGTGGGGCGTGTGATCATCCACGAAGTCGAGGATGCGGGGGGCAGTGAACACCTCCCGGTGAAAAAGCGTGTGCGATTCGACCGCGACCAATCCCGACCGGTACATCTGCTCCAGCTCCGCCCAGCTGCACAGGGTTTGATCCTCCGGGTCGAGAGCGCGCACCGAATCGGCGTCACGATGGCCATCCCAGACATCCTGCAGCGTGGGACGCGCCCCCTCACCGCCCGGTACGCGACCCGGGATGACGAAGACGGTGGCCCTGCAGTCGTACTTCTTGAGTAAGGGGTACCCGTAGCGCCAGAAGCTGGAGCGCCCGTCATCCACCGTGAGCAGCACGGCGGGGCGCGTCGGCAAGGCATCCCCATCCAGCGCCGCGGCGAAGCCCGATGGCGACAATGTCTCGATTTGGTTCCGGCAGAGAAACTCGAGCTGGGCTTCGAAGCGGACCGGATCGATGGTGTGATGGACGAAGACGGGAACGCCGCCCAGATCCGGCGCCGGATTCGGCTGGAACACGAAACCGGGATAGCCGGAGAGCAGCGATCTCAATTCAAACAGCAGCTGGCTGGCGCGCGAAAACTGCATCCGTTCGATCTCTCACCAGGGCAAACAAGGCTACTTCGGAAGACAAGGTTTGATGAGCTTCCAATAGATGTCAAACAGATAGTTCGTCAGACGATAGCCGAAGCGTGTGATCGGATTGTGGGTGACGACGGCTCCGGAAACATAGATCGGGCCGGAGAAGAGAATGTCCCGGTCTGAAACGACGCGCGAGGACTGGATCCGTTTGCGTTTCGCCAAGAAGAAACGCAGATGTTTGATCGATCTCCAGGTGCCCGCGAGATGCAGGCCGAGCATTCCCTTGAGCGTCATGAACACGAGTTGGACGATTTCGTAGAGAACCAGCGCTGGACCGATCAGGAACAGGGTTCTGGCGGCATAGTGGGTGAGGATGTACTGCCATCGGTTGTAGATCTGCCCCACCGTGCGAGCGCGCCGCGTGCCGGTGAACGGCTTGGCCTCGTGGTGGGCGACCGCATCGGGAACGTAGAGGCACTGCGAGCCGTGGAGCATCAGACGCTGGTAGAACTCGCCGTCGTCTCCCCAACCGAACATGTAGTCTTCATCGAAGCCGCCGGCCTTGCGGGCGGCCTCCCGATCCAACAGCAGGATCCCCCCTCCAGCATTCAGCACAGGCTCTCCGGTGGCGGACCCCGCGCCCTCCGTGCTTCGCCTACCCAGAACGGCTGGAAGGAGTTCGTCCCGATCGGGACAGACAGCGGCGCCGATGTAGTGTGTCTTGCCGCCGGCCCGGTAGATCCGCTCGGGCTCCTCCCAATGCATGAGTCTTGGAGTGCAGGTGGCAACCGAGCCGTCCTTTCCCATCCAGCGCATGAGTTCCAGGAGGCAGGTTGGCTCGAACAGGATGTCGTTGTCGGTCAGCAGAAGGAGACGCGTTTGGGCCTTCTCGAGTGCGATGTTCCGCAGGATGTTTATCATCTTGGTGTTGTGCGGCTGCACATGAATGGGAAGGTCGGGGTAGGCCTCCCGGATCATCTGCACGCTGTCGTCGGTCGAGCAGTCGTCGATGACCTGCACATGGACGTCGACGCCTTCGAGTTCAAAGATCGTGCGCAAGGTCTCCAGGACCGTCTTACGGCCGTTGAAGTTGATGACTGTGACCGAAACCGATTCCATGTTTACGTTCCGATCTCGGGGACATTCAGGAGATGGTTCTCGAGTCGATCCAGCTCCTCGGCCGCTCTCTCCGCGCTCCAGTCGAACAACTGGGCGAGTTTCGGTGCCAAGCTCAGGGCACGCTGCGGATGGTCGCCGATGTTCGTTCTCCGGACAACCAGGTCGTCGAGATGGACGACCGCCTCATCCACGATCAGCGTGCGCAGGGCCTCTTCGGTCGCTGCCGGCAGCGCCGGCGGATTCCAGTCGAAGTCGAAGAGGATACGGTCACGATCTGCGGCCGGCTGCCCCTCGGCATCCCGTTCGGCAGCGCGCGGCGCCGGGAACCCCAATCGTTCGAGCAGATCGCTGGCGACGCGACGGGCGGTCGTGTACTTCACCCCAATCACGCTGATCAGCCCCCTCGGGCCGCCCTGTTTGCCGTGGTCGACAATGAGAGGGCGATTGGCCAGGACGACCGCCTCCCCGCTGGTCCCCGGCTTGCGCGGCAACCGCCCGGCGAAGACGTGTTTGACATCATCGTGTCGGGCCTGGAGCCCCGGAATCGATCGATTCAGGTCTTCGAGAAACGCGTCCACCATTCGAGCGGTCGGCCGCGGGGGCGACTCAGGGTCGGGCCACACTTCATAGCAGGTGCCGGCCATCACGCGCCCTTTCCAGGGAACCAGGATGTAGGTTTGGGCTCCCGGCTTCTTCGGGGTGACCGCCAGGGCGTGGTCGGATGGCGATGGCCGATCCAGCAACAGGTTCCAAGCCAATGCGGCGCGAAACCGCGGTGCGTCGTGGGTACCGAAGCGGCCGGCCACCTCCTGGGCCCAGGGCCCGGCTGCGTTCACCACGAGCGGTGCGCGAAACTCATATGTGCCGCCGTCACCCCGGTCCCGGGCGCGCACGCCGCACGCCTGCCCATCGCGCGTGAGGAGGCCTTCGGCTTCGACGTAGTTGAGCGCCTGCGAGCCCCGCGCACAGAGCCGGTGGAGGATCTCCATCAGAAGCCGCTGCTCGTCCGGGGCGAACGCGTCGTACCAGATCGCCCCGCCCTGCAGTCCCGCGGTATCGACGTCTGGGAACATCCGGGCGACCGTCTCCGGATCCACCAGGCGGCCATCGGGCAGAGACTGCTCGGGTGAAAGACCCCGGTTCCGGGTCGAGGAGAGCAGATCATTGACCTTGAGTGCCGGTCCGAGAATCGCGCGCCGGCGCAGACCTTTGCCGTAGAGCGGCATCAGGCAAGGGAGCGGATGGACCTGGTCCGGGAAGCGGCTCAGAAACCAGCGTCGTTCGGCGACGGACTGCTGATGGCGCTTGAGATCCGCCGACTGCAGGTAGCGGAACCCGCCGTGAATGATGCGCAGGCTGTTGAAGCTCGTATGGGCACCAAAATCGTCTCGCTCGAGAAGAAGGGTGCGCAGTCCCCGCCGGGCTGCTTCATAGGTCAGCAGCACTCCGTAGATGCCACCGCCCACCACAATCAAGTCATACTCTCCAGCAGCGGCGGCCGGGATCGCGCGGTCAATCCGGCCCATTCAAATCAGTCCCTGTTTCTGGTACCAGGCCGCGGTCCGGGAGATCCCCTCGCGGAGATTGACCTTTGGATCGTAGCCCAGCACGCGTTTCGCCTTGTCGATCTTGAATGCACGATTCAGTTTGAAGAACTCGACCCGCCGGGGATAGAGCGGGGGGGAGACCTTCACCGCCCGGCAGAACTTTTCACACAGCACCGAGGCCACGTGAACGGGGCCATAGGGGATTCGGAGCCTCGGCGGTTTGGCGCCCAACACATCGGCGATGGTCTCGACCAGCTCCTGCAGCGTCACGTGCCGAGCGCCCGCGATCACAAAGACCTCTCCCAGAGCTTCCGGTTTCTCGTCGCACAGGAGAAAACCGTCGATGAGATCGTCGATGTAGGTCATATGATAGAAGACCTGTCCTGATCCGATCATGACGAAGCGGCCCTTGGCGATCGGGCGAAAGAGTTTGAGGAAGCGGGTATCGCCCGGGCCGTAAATGGCACCCGGCCTGACGACCGCGCCGGGCAGGCCGGCTTCGAAGGCCTTTCTGGCCAGCAGTTCGCCTTCGAGTTTCGATTCCTGATAGTGGTCACCCGGCGCGAAGCGATAGGTCTCATCGACCGGCGGGTCCTGAATGCCCCCATGCACCCCCACGGTCGAGCAGTGCACGAACCGGTTCACCTGCGCGCTCATGGACACCTCGAGAAGATGGCGGGTGGCGTCGACATTGACGCGCGTAAACTCCTCCAGATCTGAGTGTTCTGTACGGTAGGCGGCGGCGATGTGAAAGACACGGTCGATGTCGTCGAACGAATCGCGAACCTGTGCCCGGCTGCGGATGTCGAGAACGCGGCACTCGACGCCCAGCTCCCGAAGGGGAGCCACGCGGGGACTCTCTCGGACGAAGGCGACGACGCGGTGTCCCTCCCCGATGAGTCGCCTGCAGAGATTCGAACCGGTGAACCCCGTGGCACCGGTGACCAGGGTTGCGCTCAAGAATCAACTCCGTGGCGGTGAAAACCAACGGGCCGGCCAAGGGTCTCAAGAATTGTTCCCGAGCCACCTTATGGGGATTCCCAGACCCGTTCAATCACTCATGAGAATCTTCGACCGGCGAGGCGTCCATCTTGCCGTGAAACCACGGGTGGAGCCGGCGCAGACCAGCGATTATGGTAGGCGACGTGCAAATCAACGGACATCAGCCTGAAAGCGGGCAGGGTCGGGGAAATGATCGCCACCCGGCGGGCCGGTCGGATGGTCGAGAGACGCCCGACGTCGAATCGTCATCCCCTCAATATGCGGAACGGTTCGCCGGTGAGATCGGTCGCTACTTCCTTGAAACGCAGACGCGGATCTTCCTGAAGCTGCTCGAGCCGTTGCCGGGAAGATGTGTGCTGGATGTCGGGGGCGGACATGCCCAACTGGCCGGGCCACTGGTCGATCGCGGGTATCAGTACACCGCGCTCGGATCTCCGGGGGCGTCTCGCGAGCGGTTGGATCGGGTGCTCGGCCCCCAGCGCTACGAATACGTATCCGGAAGCCTGCTCGATCTTCCCTTTCCGGACGAGAGCTTCGATCATGTCCTGGCCTTTCGTATGCTTCCTCATCTGCGCGCCTGGCCCAGACTCATTCAGGAGATGTGCCGCGTGGCTCGCTGCGGCGTACTCCTGGACTATCCCGATCGCCGCAGCCTGAACGCTCTGACGGGCGCGCTCTTCTGGGCGAAGAAGGCCGCGGAGCAAACGACGCGATCCTATCGGCTGTTCAAGCGGTCCGACCTCAAGGGGGCGTTTCGCGATCAGGGCTTCGGCAAGACGCGATTCACACCTCAGTTCTTCCTGCCGATGGTGGTGTATCGGATGCTGGGTTCAGCGAAGCTCGCGCGCGGGGCCGAGGCGCCCTGCCGATGGATCGCTCTGACGAAGAACTACGGCTCACCCGTCATCGTGCGGGCCACACGCTTGGAGAGGCGAGCGCAGGGAGACGGGCCTTCATGAGAATCCTCCTGCTTGCGCCCCAGCCGTTCTATCAGGTGAGAGGGACCCCGATCGCGGTCCGGCTTCTCGCCGAGACCCTCGCCGGCCACGGTCACCAACTTGTGCTCCTGACCTTCCCCGAGGGTGAGGACATCTCGATCGAGGGCTGTCGGCTGGTTCGGCTGTCACCCTGGCCGGGCCTGGCGAATGTGAAACCAGGCTTTTCCTGGAAGAAGGTTCTCTACGACCTCCAGATGTTCTGGCGCACCTGGGCGATCGTCAGGCGAGAGAAGATCGATCTCATCCACGCGGTCGAGGAGTCGGCTTTCATCGCTTGGATGATGAAGAAGCTGCGAGGGATTCCCTACGTCTACGATATGGACTCATCGCTCGCCCAGCAGCTTGTCGAAAAGCACCCCTTTCTGCGAGTTCTTGGGGGGCTCTTCGACCGGGCCGAGGGGAGGGCGATCCGCGGGAGCAGCGGGGTCATCGTCGTCTGTCAGGCCTTGGCCGACGTTGCGTCTCGTCACGCTCCCGGGGTTCCTCTCCAGCGTCTCGAAGACATCAGCCTGTTTCCCCCCGGTGAGGTCGATGCCCCTGTAGCGGAACAACACAGGATTGCGGCCGGCGGCCCGGTTGTCATGTACGTGGGGAATCTCGAATCGTACCAGGGCGTGGATCTGCTGATCACAGCATTCCGCGCCGTCCATGAGCAGGCCCCCGACGCCCACCTGGTCATTGTCGGCGGCGCCGAGAAGGACCTGCAAACCTACGGGGACCGGGTGAGCGCGATCGGGTTGACCGAGCGCATCCAGCTGATCGGTCCCCGGCCACTCGAAGATCTTCCCGTCTATCTGAGCCAGGCCGACATCCTCGTATCGCCGCGCACGAAGGGCAACAACACGCCCATGAAGATCTACTCCTACCTGGCTTCGGGCAAACCACTCGTGGCCACCCGCGCCTACACGCACACGCAGGTGTTGGATGACGAGGTGGCTCTGCTCGTTGATCCGACGGCCGCTGATATGGCCGACGGGCTCCTGAGGTTACTGGCGGATGAGGCCCTGCGGACCCGCCTCGGCGAGGCGGCTCGTCGGCGGGCGGAAGCGGAACATTCGCGGCCGGCTTTCGAACGAAAACTGATTGGATTCTACGACCGGCTGCTCAAGTCTTAAACGGCCCGCTGGTGAACCAGGAACGGCCCGATCGCCAGGGCATCGAGATTCCCGCGCGCGAAACTCCTGATCGCATCACCGGGCGTGTGAACGATCGGCTCCTCGTGCATGTTGAAGCTCGTGTTGATCACGCAGGGAATGCCGGTGATCTTCTTGTATTCCTCGACGATTCGGTAGTAGCCCTCGTTGTCCTCGGCCCGGATGAGCTGGGGCCGTGCGGTCTTGTCCACGTGGGAGACCGCAGGACAGGTTTCGTCGAGATACTTCGTACAATCGAAGGTGATTGTCATGAAACGCGCGGTCTCCTCGGCGCCCTCCATGTTCAGGTAGCAGCGGTCGCGGTCCTCCCAGAGCGTCACGGGAGCGAACGGCATGAACTCGGTCCTGCTCAGGCGTTTGTTGAGCCAGTCGTTCACCGATGGATCAGTGGGTTGGTAGAGGATGGACCGGTTGCCCAGCGCGCGCGGTCCGTACTCCATGCGCCCGTCGAATCGCGCGACCACCTTCCCTTCGGACAGCAGTTTCGCCACCGCCGGGGCGAGGTCCGCCCCTAGCCGCTGCGGTTCGTAGGCCGTCTCCTGCAGAGCGCTTGCCATTTCGTCTTCGGTGAACTCCGCGCCCAGGTAGACATCCTGAATGACCGGTTGGGGGCGATACCCGGCGAGCCGGTTTTCCTCATGGAGAGCGGCTCCGACCGCCAGCCCGTCGTCCCCCATTCCCGGGTGGACAAACACCTCGCGGGTCGAAGGAAGCTCGTGGATGCGCTGGTTGAGCTTCACGTTGGCGAACACGCCCCCCGCCAGGGCCAGGTTCGCGATGCCCGACTTTCCAATCCAGTAGTCGCAGAACTGCGAGGTGGTCTCCTCGAGCAGCGATTGCGCGGACGCGCTGAGATCCGCGTAGGAGAATCCGGTGGGCAGGGCCTTCAGCAGCTTCTTGATCGCGGTTTGATCGAAGCACTTGCCCGCGTTTTGGATGATCCCGTCTTCGTAGGTCAGAAACTCTCGCAGGGTCTCTAAGTGAATCGGTTTCCCATGAGCGGCGAGGCCGGTGATCTTGCCCTCGTGGTTGTGGGCCTTGAAGCCGCAGATGTGCGTGACGTAGGCGTAATAGTTGCCGAGCGAGTGATAGCTGTCGGTGACGTGGAGTTTCTCGAACTCCCCGCTCTTGACGCGATAGACGGCGCTGCACTTGCCGTCGCCCGCGCCATCGTGGGTGATCACCGTGGCATCCTGGCGTCCGCAGGTGAAGTAGGCGGAGGCCGCGTGGCAGAGATGATGGTCGATGAAGACCACCGGCTTGTCGATTCCGAAGTCTTCCCGCAGGGCCTTCTTCATCTTGTCCTGGCGGGGAGAGGTGAGGACCTTCTTCACGTTGTGGTAGGTCTGCCGGGCGGCGGCCGAGTCGCCTACCAGCGTCGAGAAGGTGGCTCCCAATGACAAGAGCAGGTCACGGGTTCCGCCCTTCGATTCCCGGAAGTAGTCGGAATAGGGAACGGCCTCCGAACGCCAGAAGAGGTTCTCCGTGGCGACGGCCACCGCGTCCACTTGATCCGGCCCGAAATTCGAGAGGCGGAGCACCTCGCGGATGCTCAAACGCGGGAACCCCATACTCAGCTTGTGTCTGTTCAGGCGTTCTTCATTGACGGCCGCGGCGATCTTTCCATCGATAACGACCGCTGCGCCGCTATTGAAGCTATCCGTAATGCCCAGAACGATCATGCGACCTCATCTGCTCATCGCGATTTCGAAAACGTCTGCTCCATCATCAAAAAACGGCCGGAATCGTCAGATCCTTATCGCCAAGATGGTGGCTCGCGTCAACGTCTGAGCCGCAGGCGGGCTTGGTTCCTGAGGAAGCGGCCCAGCGATTCCCGCCGGCCGAAGGGTGTGATTTGGCCCCCCGGCTCCAGCAGCAGCCGTTTCAGGCCGGCAGCTGGGCGGTGACCATCCAGCTGTCCCTCGAGCGAGAAGCCCTGGGCCCCGACTCCTCGTTCCTCCTTTTCGAGGGGGAGGGGATCGCTTCCCGGAAGCACGGCGATGCCTTGCGCGGCGGCCAGACCGAACTCCTTGGGCGTGGGGAAGAGGCCGGGACGCCCTGCGTTGTCTCCGAGGAAGACGCGAGGTGGTCCCGGCTGGGACAGAAACTCCCGCAGACAGGCGCCCCGCTTCCCGGCCCATTTGCCGAAGCCCCACGGGATCACGGCCACCCCGCCGGTCTTGTTGACCTGCGCGACCAAGTTGCGGAGTCCGATCCCGTCCGCGAACGGCTCCCTCGTGCCCAGGGCGAGGAGTTCGAGTCTCTCGGCCGTCACGATCTGGCGTCCTGCGATGAGGATGAGCTGCTCTTCCCCCGGACCAAGGGCGATGAGCGATTCGTCTTCCTCCGTCTTGTGAAACGACCAGGTTCCGTCGCTCACCACCGGGGCGGACGTGACTGCTTCCGCCTGCCGGTGAGCGGCGGCGAACCAGTCGACCCCCTGCTGCTCAGCGAGTGCGAGGACGAGGACCGGCTGCTCGTCCGGCGCGAACTCCAGGGCGGCAACCCCCAGATTTCGGTGGGCGGCTGAGAGCAGTCGCGGTACCTGAAATCGGGCATGGAGGTGGACATGTGCGTCGACCAGAATCATGGGTCGGATCTTACCCCACCCTGAGATCGGAGTCTTCGCGGACGCTCGTTGGCGGCCTCCGCAGCGGGCAGCGGGGCGTTCTCTCCGCTGAATCGGGGGCAGTTTCCAAGGGACGCCGGCTTGACGTGCACCTTATTTGCAACTGCGGTCGTGGGTTGGCTTTGCCCGGAAAACGAGGGCCGGTCGTTTCCTTTTCGCCTAGATTTGTACCGGCTGTGTTACAGTTAACCAGAATCTCATCACGGTCTCGCAGGATGGGTTGTGCCACGTGCAATCCAGGCGACACCCTCGGGAGGGTGACAGAGGTTCGATCGATGCGTTTTGAGGGCCAAGCGCACCGTTGGCGTGTGTTTGGGCGGGGAAGAGTACTTATCAATTAGGAGGCAGACATGCGGCAATGGAGGCGTCTTTGTCGCGCGGCGATGCTAGTTCTGGCAGCTGCCGCGATTCTGACGGGATTGGCGGCAGCGTCAGTTCCGCGGGCCGTGCTGGCCGAGTTGTTCACGGCGGACTGGTGACCGTACTGTCCTGACGCCGAGTGCGGACTCGTGGCGATGCTCGTGGAGTTTCCACAGCAGTTAGTACCCTGCGCACATCACACGTCCGGAGCCTATGGCTATGGTTGGAGCGGAACCCGGGCGAATCTCTACGGAGTGGGCGGCATTCCGCACGTCCAGTTTGATGGGATTACATCGTCGGTCGGGGCAAGCAGTTGTGCCCAGACGACCAGTACCTACCGCGGCATCATCAATGGTCGCTTGGGCTCCTCCCCTGAGAGCCCTGTGTCGATCGAGGGTGTCCACAGCATTGACGGCAATACGGTCACCGTGGACGTGACCTTCACGTTGGTGGACCCCGTGACCCTGGTCAACCCCGCTTGTCATGTCGTCGTGCAAGAGAGCAACCTCGGCGGCGAGTATCATTGGGTGACCCGAGACTACCATACGGTCAACGGTGGATTGGTGAACCAGGGCGATGAGGTCACGATCAGCCAGTCGTTCACCGGCTCCTGGAATATGGAAGAGATCACCATCGCGGCCTTCTGTCAGAAGATGACGCACCCCGAAGAGGTGTATAACGCCTTTAGGGTTCCGATGGTGCAGGACTTCCAGATCGCCTACCTGCCGCCGGTGCAATCGGTTCCGGGCGGCAACGGTACGGCTGAATTCACCGGTACCCTGACGAATGTCGGTACCGATGCGGATGTCTTCACGGTTGATCTCAACGACGGGTTCGGCTGGCCGAGCGAGTTCATGCTCGAGGGCGAGGGTGGCTTCCACACCACGCAGTCGGTCGTTTCGCTGGGCGTCGGCGAGTCCATCGGGGTCTACCTGAATGTCACGACTGACAGCGACGTGCGTATCGGCGTCGGTGGTCTGCAGTGCCATTCGGCGAATACGGACCACACCGGCGACGTGAATGCCCGGGTCTTCAACGGCAGCCCGGCCATCATGTTCGTCGATGACGACCGCAACCGCGCGGACGAGGTCGAGCTTGAGACGGCTCTCAACAGCAGCGGTCTGCTCTATGACAGCTGGGACGTGTTCTTCGAGCACGCTGAACACAATCCCGCCTTGGTAGACCTGGACGGCTTCGATGTCGTTCTCTGGCACCAGGGTTGGAACTGGGGTCCGCGTTTCGATGAAGACGCGATGAACACCATCGCTGCGTACATGGATGCTGGCGGCGGCTTCATCATGTCCGCGCAGCAGTTCCTGACCTACGTGACGGCGCCGAACGACTTCGTGACCGACTACCTGGGCATCTCGTCCTGGATCGACAACGTGGGCGCCGAGTGGGCCTACGGCCAGGCAGGCGATCCGATCTCGGACGGTCTCGACTTCGAACTCGGGTACCCGTCCGGCAGTCTGAACAAGGCCGACCATCTCGAACCCACGGCGACCGCATCGGTGGTCTTCGAGAGCGAGAATGGGGACAATGTCGGGATCCGCAACGAGACGCGCGGCATGCGCAGCGTGACCTTCGCCTTCGGCACCAACGCCATCGTCGGTGGTGGTTCTCCCGAAGGTTTGGCCACGACGCTCTCGAACGCCGTTGGCTGGCTCGCCCAGACGAGCCAGGATGTTGACGACGTGGTTCCGGTGAACGGCCTCTCGGCCATCACCGGCATCGAGCCGAACCCGTTCAGCCTGGGCGCGGCCACGACCATCCGCCTGAACTTGTCGGAGACGGCTGCCAACGGACAGCCCACCCTGCAGCTGATGGATGTGACCGGTCGTCTGGTGCGCGATATGTCGAACCAGAACTTCCAGGTTGGCCTGCAGACGGTCACTTGGGACGGACTGGATTCGCAGGGTCGTCCGGTTGAGGCTGGGGTCTACTACCTCAACTTCAGCACGGCCGACAATTCCGGCAATGCGCGCGTGGTCGTGATCCGGTAACGGAGAGCGATACGCTGAGTCATAGAGATGGGCAGGCCGGTTGGCCTGCCCATCTTTTTCGTGGTGCGCCCTCGCAGCCCGGCGCGAACATGATTGAAGGCTGTTCTCCCGGTTTCGGGCGGGTGATAATCACGTCCATGGCACCGCTTCCCTCCCCAGACACCGGCAGGCTACGTCTGATCGGCATCGCCGATCCATCCGCCGCCGGCTGGGAGCAACTCGAACCCGCCGCCGCCCAAGCCCTCCAGGCCGGTCTCCCGGCCCTGATGCTGCGGGACCGCGGGTTGCCGGATACAGCGTTTGAGCCGATCGCGACCCGGATGCGGGCGGCGACTCGTGCGCACGGTGCTCTTCTGCTTCTCAATCGCCGTTTTGACATCGCCCGCCGGGTCGACGCTGATGGAATCCACGTGGGGAGCGGCGGCCCGCCGATTGCCAGCCTGCGCCGTGAATGCCGTCCGGACGTCCTGATCGGCTATTCGGCCCACGCCGGCTCGGAGGCCAGGCAGGCGTTCGAGAACGGTGCGGACTACGTCTTCTTCAGCCCGATCTTCGAAACGCCCAGCAAGCAGGGCATACTCGAGCCGGTGGGGCTGGAGGTTCTTGGAGTGGTCGCGGAGGAGACGCCCGGGCCGGTGATTGCCCTGGGGGGGATCGATGCCGGCAATGTCGGCGCGGTGATGTCATCGGGCGCTTCGGGGGTGGCAATGATCCGGGGGATCTTCTCGCCCGAACGGGACGCCGCGCAACAGACCCGCAAGATCCTCGCCCTCGTCAGGGAATGAAGCTGCGGTCGAAGTCCTTCCAGACGGCCTCGTATCCCTTCTCGGCAATGACGCGTGCAATGATTGCCGGAGGACGCTGATCGCCGATGTCGAACTGCTCGCCCTCGTGCCACTCAGGAAGGCCGTAGCCTCCCGGGTTCGTGCGGCTCCCCGCGCTCATGCGCGTCACCCCCAGACCGATCAGGTTGTCGCGAAGGCTTGCGGGTTCGCGGGTCGAGACCACCAGCTCGGCGTCGGGGAGAAGCAGACGCATCGCGCACAGCATCTGAACGAACTCGGGGTCAGTGACCTGCGCCTCGGGCTGGAAATCCTCGTGGGCGCATCCCTGCAATCTCGGGAAGCTGACGCTGATGCGGCTCTGCCAGAATCGCTGGGTCAAATACCGGCCGTGAAGGGCGACCAGGTAGGCTTCCAATCTCCAATCCGAGAGACCCAGCAGAGAGCCGATCCCCAGGCTGCGAAAACCCGCCTCGCCGCCCGCCTCGATGGCATCGAGGCGGCTCCCGTAGCGTCTCTTGGGACCCGCCAGGTGATAACGCGCATACCCGGCCGGTTCGTAGACCTCTTGATAGAGCGCCAGGCCGTCGACCCCGCACTCGGCGAGTCGGCGATAGTCCGCGACCTTGAGCGGCTGGATCTCGATGGCGATCGAGGCGAACTTCGCGCGCAAGCCGGCCACCACCTCCAGAAGATAGGGCATCGTGACCGCCCGCGGGTCCTCGCCGCTGACCAGCAGAATGTGCCGGAAACCCTCCTCGTGAAGCAGGTCGGCCTCCCGCAGCACGTCCTCGGGGGTGAGCGTGACGCGAGGGATGTCGAGATTGGCCGCGAAACCGCAATAGGTGCAGTGATTGACGCACGCGTTGGATAGGTAGAGCGGGGCGTACAGCTGGATCACCTTTCCGAAGCGGCGTTCGGTGACGGCCTTGCTCAGCTGGGCGAGTCGCTCGACGTGCGCGGCCGCCGCGGGAGAGAAGAGCGCTGCCAGATCGTCCTCGGTTGGCCGCCCGGCGGCCAGCGCCCGCAGGACGTCCGCCTCTGAGCTGGATGCGATCCGTTTCCGGATCACCCCCAGATCCAGGGCCGATACTAGGTCAGCGAATCGCACGATTGCTTCTCTCCATCATCGCGCAAGAAGCCGGTCAGCGGACTCGAGGCTCGGGCCACCTGGCTTTCGCCTCCGGGGCCGGCCTGCCGGGCATCGACCGCTGCGTTGACCGCCTGCATGAATGCGCGCGCCATCATCACCGGGTCCCCGGCGATTGCGATGGCGGTGTTGACCAACACCGCATCGGCCCCCATCTCGATCGCTGCCGCGGCGTGAGAGGGGAGCCCCAGACCCGCGTCGACCACCACCGGCACCGTAGCCTGCTCGATGATGATCCCGATCTGATCTGCGGTTTGCAGCCCGCGGTTCGATCCGATCGGGGAGGCCAGCGGCATGACCGTGGCGCATCCCACCTCCGCGAGGCGTTTTGCGAGAATCGGGTCGGCATTGATGTAAGGCAACACGACGAAGCCATCCTTCACGAGTTCTTCGGCGGCCAGAAGGGTCTCGGTGGGATCGGGAAGCAGGTAGTTGGGATCGGGCGTCACTTCCAGCTTCACCCAGTTGGTCCGGGCCGCACGCCGGGCAAACTGGGCCAGGCGGACGGCCTCCGCGGCCGTTCGGGCGCCCGACGTGTTGGGAAGCAGGCGATACTTGGAGAAGTCGAGCGCCGCAAGCGTGGGATCTTCCGGGCTGTTCAAATCCACGCGGCGCAGGGCAACCGTGACCAATTCCGACTTCGACGCGGCCACCGCCTCCGCCATGACTTCAGGGGAGGGGAACTTCCCGGTTCCGATGAACAGGCGTGAGGTGAGCGTGACGCCATCGATGATCAGGGGTTTGAGCGTTTTCATCAGCCGCCTCCGACAAATCGGACGATTTCCAGGACGTCACCTTCAGCGATGGGGAGTTCCTTCCAGTCGGTATCTTCCTCAATGAACTTCCCGTTGTGTTCGATGGCCAGCCCTTCTCCTGCGATCTTCAATTCGCAAATCACCTGGTGCAGGGAGATTCCTCCCGCCACCTGGCGGGTCTCACCGTTGATCTTGATTTCCATTGGCCCCCCTCAGGCTTCGCCGAGTAGCACGCGCAAGATCACGTTGGCCTGGTGTCCAGCGGCCACCGCCACCCGCGGCGCCAGCAGGCCCCGGCCGGGCTTGGCCTCCGATTCCGCATCACCGATCATATAGATGTGCTCGAACACCCGGCGAATCCGGATCTCATCCGATGGCCCATAGCCCGCGATGCCGGAAACCGTGACCAGGGGAGTCCCCGGCATTCGGCTCCGCACGGCCATCGTCATGTCACGTTTCATTGCGGGCCCATCGAAACATTCCGCCAGCGCATCGCAACCGGAGAACACCTCTGGGATCGTCTCGCGCGTGAGTTCGGTCCTGTGCGTTTCCACGACCACGTATGGATTGATGCGCGTGAGGTTTTCAGCCAGAGCATCCACCTTGGGCCGTCCGATCTGGTCGACGAAGAACTGCTGGCGATTGAGATTGCTCGGCTCGACGACATCGAAATCGGCGAGGCGCAATCGACCCACCCCTGTTCGCGCCAGAGCGACCGCCACCAGGCTTCCCAGCCCGCCGCAGCCGGCAACGCCCACGCAGGTGTTCTTCACGCGATGATGCACACCGGGGCCGTGGCGGGCCACCATAAGACCCTCGAGCTCGGCCTCGCTGGGGATCTCACCCCGCTGGATGAAGACGATCTCATCCCCGCCGTTCAGTTCGCGATCCGTATCGACGGGAAAGCCATTGTGAATGACCACATCCGCGTCGGGCTTCATCTCATCACGGAGAGTGAGAACCCCGACACCCCGGGGTACGGTGTGCGCAACCTCGTTGACTTTGATGTGGATGATCGCCGCAGACAAAGACGGCCTCCCCTGGTTCTGGGAAGCCGGCGAGAATGTTCGGTTTGCCACTCCCTACGCCGGCATTATCCGGATCAGGTTATGGGTCAGCGGCCTACCGCTATCTCAGCCCCTTCACGGAGCTCCCCGTGGATCGACTCGAACTGTACGGATGTCGTTAGGCAGGGTCAAGGTCCTTGCGTCAGCGGAAAGAGAACGGGCAGGTGTGAGTTCTGCCCGTTCCCTTGTTCAATCTGTACTGAGTCCGAACTCTTGAGCTGCAACCTACTGGATCACCATGACCTTCCGGGCCTCATTCACCTCGCCGGCCTTGAACCGGTAGAAGTAGATTCCCGTCCCCAGCTCGGTTGCGTTCAATGTTGCCGAGTGCGTCCCGGCGGCATACTGCCCCCGGGCCAGGATCGCGACGCGCTTGCCCGCCACGTTGAAGACATCCAGGCGCACATCTGCCGCCTCTGGCAGGTTGAAGAAGATCGTGCGCGTGCTGGGCGACCAGCTCGAGCGCACCTCCGACCCGCTGAACGCCAGGCGGCCGAGCGGGCCGTCTCGACCTTCGACGGGGCCGCTCTCGCAGGCGATCGTGACCACGTTCGCTCCCGGATCGTAGGTGTGCGTTGCGTGCGTGACGTCGGTGACCTCGAAGCACCATTCGCCCACCGGGTTGCGCACCTTGTCAGTTGTTACGGAGATCGACCCGTCCGTGCCAGTGATCCCGCTCGCGGTGCCTGCAGAGGGACCCGTGAAACTCAACGAGACGGTCGCACCCGACAGCGGCGCGCTCGCCTGATCCACGATCCAGACCGTGCAGGTCCCCTTGTAGCCGTTGCCGACCCGCCGGCGGCCGGCCGTCATGTCATCGACATGCATCGTGTTGTTGCCGGCCTCCAGCACGGTGATGTATCCCGTCTTGGTCTCATCATCCGATCCGTAGGCGTTGGTGGCCGTCAAGG
Source organism: uncultured bacterium (assembly GCA_964612295.1). Taxonomy (GTDB): domain Bacteria; phylum Eisenbacteria; class RBG-16-71-46; order CAIMUX01; family WJJG01; genus CAYQJL01. The sequence continues at coordinate 68,232 of CAZTDY010000006.1, forward strand.
TTACCGTGTAGGTGCCGGGCGCGTCATACTGGTGGCTGGGACTCTGCGCAGAGGAGGTGCCCCCATCGCCAAACGTCCAGCTCCAGGCAGTCGGCGCGCCGCTCGAGAGATCGCTGAACTGCACGACGAGCGGCGCGTAGCCGGACGTCGGCACACCCTCGAAGTTCGCCACCGGCGGCACCGGTCCGCTGATCGACTCGATCGCCAGGTAGTCGATGTAGATGCTGTCGAGTGACTGCAGCTTTCTTGTGTGATCGCTGTCAACCACCCGGATGTACACCGTGCCGCTCACCGAAGCAGGCATGCTGACCGTATAGAGCTGCTCGGTTGCGCTGGCAACGGTCACCAGGTCGGTGAAGCTGCTCCCATCGGTCGAGTAGGCGAAGGTGAAATCATCGCCGTCGGAGTTCGACGGACGGTAGGCCTCGACATAGAAGGTGACCGAACTTCCGCCGCCCACCGTGAAGCTCCACTGATGCTCGAGCATGCTGTACCACTTGCGCGGGTGGGTCTGTGAGGAGACCTCGGTGATCACCTCATAGCCATTGTTGCTGGTGTGGGTGTCAAGGTAGGACCCGCTGACCGTTCCAGCCACCGGGATATCCGCCTCGGCCACCGCGACTGGCGGTGCGGGATCCACCTGAATGTAGCCGGTTCTGGTCATCGCGTCGGAGCCGCAGGCGTTCGCCACGGCCAGGGTGACCGTGTAGTCGCCTTCGCCCGTGTAGGTGTGACTCGGGTTCTGGGCCGAAGAGGTGCCGCCGTCCCCGAAGGTCCAGCTCCAACTGTCGGCGCCGGTCGAGAGGTCGGTGAAATCAACTATGAGGGGAGCCGTTCCCGTGGTCGGCGAACCGGAGAAGTCCGCCACCGGTGCCACGCACGGATCCACCGTGATGTAGTCCGTCTTTGTTTCGGTATCCGATCCTCCGGGGCCGGTCACCGTCAGGCTGACCGTATAGGTTCCCGCCGCAGTGTATTGGTGGGATGGATTCTGCGCACTCGAAGTGCCGCCATCCCCGAACGTCCAGCTCCACGTGTCGATGCTGCCGGTGGACAGATCCGTGAAATCGACGGTCAGCGGCTCGGTCCCCGAGGTGGGTGTGCCGGAGAAATCCGCGACCGGTGGTGGGGGAGGCCCCGTATTGACCGCGTTGTAGGAGTTGATGCGGCCCGCGCCCATCTTCCCGAGGTAGGTCGATGGGAGATAGGCGTCGATGTCGTCGGCGCTCGTGTAGAGCTGGTCTTCGACCTGTGAGGCGCTCCAACCGGGGTTCTGCGACCAGATCAGCGCGCCCACGCCGGCCGCCATCGGGGTGGCCATGGAGGTGCCGTCCATCGAGGCCCAATAGGTCGTGTTCGGGTCGGTGTGATCGTGATAGGTCGAGTAGATGCCCACGCCGGGTGCGCTGATATCGACCCAGGTGCCGTAGGTGGTGAAGCTGGCCGGGCTGTCGTCCACATCGACCGCCGCGACCGAGATGCAGTCCCCGCGGCCGTTCAAGTAGTCGGCCGTCTGGCTGCCGTCGTTGCCCGCGGCCACGAAGATCAGGCCACCGGAGTTGAGGAAATAGGTCGCAGCTGTGCCGATCCCGCCCGAGTTGGACGAGCCCCAGCTGCAGGAGGCGATCTTGGCGCCGTTGTTCGCAGCGTAGTAGAAGGCCTCGGCGGCGGCGTCCATCATGACGACGCCGTATTCTTGACCGAGGTAGTTGTAGGAATACCCCATCCGCAGCGCCATGATCTCGACGCCGTTTCCGTATTCGGCCTGGGGTCCGTTGTTCCAACCGCCCGCGACACCGGCCATGCCGTAGCCGTCGTTGGTGATCATGCCGAAGATACCGGCGGTGTGCGTGCCGTGGCCGTTGAAGTCACGGGGGTCGTTGTCCATGTCGTTACAGTCTTCGCCGCTCCAGCAGTTGCTGACGCCGTCGATGAAGTCGTAGCCGACCCAATCGTCGGTGTATCCGTTGCCGTCGTCATCTACGCCGGAGGAGCCATTCAGCTCCGCCGTGTTGATCCACATGTTTCCGCGGGATGCACCGGGATTCGAGACCGAGGCGTTCGAGCCGCCGAAGTCGGGGTGGTAGTACCGCGTTCCCGAGTCGAGAATCGCCACGATGACCGACGAACTCCCGGTTTGGATGTCCCACGCCTCCGGAGAGTCGATATCGTGGTCGTCCGCCTGATGGTGATAGGTCTGGTAGGGGCTGAAGTAGGTGTCATTGGGGGTCGCGCGCATCGCGTGAATGCCGATCGGTTCCACGCTCTCCACGAAGGGATGGCGCGCATAGGCCGCCATGACGTCCTCGAGGATACCCGATTCGAATCGGACCTTGTGGAATCTCGCCAGGTTGGCCTCGGCCGGGTTCAGGCTGTTCTCGGAGCCGAGGAACTGCTGGCGAATGCGGGTGACGCGATACTGGTCCGACAACGCATCGAACGCGTCGTCGCCTATCTGAGCGATCGCATCCGCGGAGTAGAACACGCCCAGCTGCCCGACGTCCGGTTGACGTCCGGTTTCAACACCAGAACGAACTCATCCGGAACGTTCCCAAGGAACGATGGGATTCCCTCCGGGCGTTCGATCTGGATGATTTGATCTGCTGCTGAGGCTGCCGTGGAGACGGCGATCAGACCACACATGATTCCGATGACGAGCTTCTTCATGTCTACTCCTCTCGGTTGGGGGGATGCGCGGATGCCCCCTGCGGAAAGAGCATGGTGTAAACCATGCTCCTTTTGCGCCATTATAACGCGGCTCCCGGATGGCCTTCAAGAGACGATCTGATTGCCGTATATGCCTTTACGACGGTGGGTTCCCACGCGAGGCCATTTGGGGCAGCCGGGCCACGTCCTCCAGCACGCCGGATTCGATTCCATCGACGAAGAGCTGCCGATGCGGGAAGGGGATTTGGATACCGGCTTGATCGAGAGCGAGTTTGCCCGCCTCGAGCGCATCGACGAAGACGCCCGTCTCGACCGCGGCATCGCCGATCCACACTCGCAGCTCCAGATTGACGCTGGAGTCGTCGAGCTTGACCACCACGACCGTCGTGGCGGGATCGTCAATGACGTCGGGCACCGTCTTGGCTGCTGCCAGAAGAACCTCGCGGGCCCGCCCGATGTCCTCCTTGTAGGCGATGCCGACCGGCACGTTGACGCGGGTCTCGCCGTTCTTCGTGTGATTGACCAGGACATCATCAACGATCTGCCGGTTGGGAATCACAACCCACGTGTTGCTGGGTGTCATAATGCGGGTGGAACGGAGCGTAATCTCCGTTACTTTGCCGTATTTGCCGCAGGCGGTGACCCAGTCCCCGACCTTGAACGGTTCGTCCCAGAAGATCGTCAGGCCGGCGATCGTATTGGCGAGCGAATCCTGCGCGGCGATTCCCAGGGCCAGACCGGCCACCCCGATGCCGGCCAGGGCCGCGCCGACGTTGATCCCGAGCTGGCTGGCGGCCATCACGATCCCGAATACGAAGACGACGGCCCGGTAGATGTTCTCGACGAGGAGTCTCACGAGGTGCGATTCAAGCCCCGAGCGAACGAGCAGGGAGGTGAGCGGTTTGCGCGTAAGCCGATATCCCAGCCAGAAGGCGAAGCCGATCAGCAGCGCGGTCAGCAGCCGGGGGATGAAAGCGACGATCAGCGTGGTGATCTGACCCAGATCAATGAGGTCCAGGATAGCATCCATGGGCATCTCCTCCCGGATCGAAGGTGAATGGGATTCTTGTCACCAACGTTGACACAGTCAGGAACGCCGTCAAGGTGCGCTTTATCCCGGGGCGATCAGGGCCCATAATGGAATCGTGTCGGCGGCAATCCTGGGAGGGGGCGATGACATCACGCGAACGCCTTCTCGTGGCTCTTGGCGGAGGCGAGCCCGATCGGGTTCCTCGGGCCCTGGGGTTCTATCACCTCGACTTGCGCCGGATGGCCCCCCGCGATCTGTACCGGGATGATCTGGTCGACATCCACTTCGTCCGCCTCAAACCATCGCGCGAGGAGGTCGAACTCGGGCGCCGCGCCATGCCCCACGACGGGGACACCCGCCTCGGCAATCCGGCCCAGCTCGCGACCTACTCTCAGTGGAGCTACTTCCCGAATGACGATGCTCGTCGCAACCCGTTGGCGGAGGCAAAGTCGATCGAGGATCTCAAGCGGTTCCGTTTTCCCGACGTGAGCATGCCCTACCAGGTCAAAGGGCTCGCGAAGCAGGTGAGATCCCTCCACGAGCGGTGCCTTGCCGCGGGTGGGAATCTGCCTCACCTGGGCGGTGAGCTGTTCGAAGCGGCCTGGCGGTTGCGCGGCCTGGAGAACTTCCTGATCGATCTCGTTCGGCGGCCGGACTGGGCGCATTTCATCCTGGACCGTCTGGCCGACCTGGCGCTCCGCAACGCCCAGGCTCTGGCAAGCGCCGGAGTCGATCTGCTGGCCTTGGACGACGATGTGGGCATGCCGGGGACCATGATGATCAGTCCCGAGACCTGGAGGGAATTTTTCAAGCCGCGGCTGGCGGCCATCATCGAGGGGGCCCGTTCAATCCAACCTGATCTGCGGGTTCTGTACCACAGCGATGGGACCTTCACGCCGATCGTGGGGGATCTGATCGAGATCGGCGTCGATGCGATCAACCCGCTTCAACCCGAGCACATGCCGGCCGAGCCGATTCGCGCATCCTTCGGGTCGCGCGTCGCACTCTGGGGAGCGGTCGGTCGCCAGACGACCTTCAGCTTCGACGGGCCGGAGGAGATTCGCGAAGAGGTTCGCGAGCGGATTCGAACCCTGGGGCGCTCCGGTCTCATCCTGTGTCCGGCCTATGACATCGACGAACCGGACATCCCCTGGGCCAACGTGCAGGCGTTCTTGGAGTCTGTAGAGACGTACGGGAGGAACGAAGAATGAGGTGTTTGGGTCCCTGTCTCCTGTCCGCGCTGATCCTGATCTGCGCGATGGTCCCGGGGTGTGCCGATTCGACCGATGGGACCGATCAAGGTCCCTGGTTCCAACGCCCACCCGAACAATGGCCCCAGATCACGATGATCAATGAGATCGAGTACGATGACCAACATCATCCCGTAGCGGGGTGTGGTTTCCTGCTGGACACCGGAACCGATACCCTGGCCGTGACCGCCAAACATGTCCTGACCTACTTCAAGTCGGGGGCGATGAGCAGCGTGTCCTTCCGAGGAACGCTGAAAGAGTGGAAGATGTACCCGAAGGACAACCCGGCCGACGTCGTGATCGTCGACTCCCGCGTGATCGGCCTCATGTCCCAGAAGGCGGGGCCCTTGCAGAGGGTATCGTCCCTGGACTATCCGCTGGAGTTTCTGGGGCGCTGAGGAGCGGGTCAACAGCGCCCCTTAGTTTCCAGCTACTTGACCAGCAAGAACTTCTCGGTGGCGATCCTTTTCGCCGACAGGAGCCGCACGAAATAGACTCCCGGGGCAACTTGCACACCGTTTTCGCCCTGCGCATCCCAGGCGACCTGATGGGTCCCCGCCGCTTTCACGCCCTCGAACAACGTGGCCACGCGGCGTCCCTGTGCATCGTGGACGGTCAAGCGGATGTCCCGCGGGACCGACAGCGCAAAGGTGAAGTGAGCGGTGCGGGAGCTCGGGTTGGGACCATCCAAGGCCAGGCTGAGCACCGAACGCCCCGCGGTCGTCTCCCGATCGATGTCCGAGTAGTCGACCGATTGCACGCCGCTGGCGACCAGGGCATACGGCGCATCGAGCATGATCGTTTCCGGCTCGGCATCCTGAACCAGCTCGTCCGCCCGAACCTCGATCGTCCACTCCCCGGGCTCGGGATTCTGCACGAAGACACATTCGACGGTGTTCTTCGTGTCGGCCGCGCCGTCCGGCGTGGACCAGACGCCCACTGAGAGGCCTTCGTTCCCGTAGTAGACCGTCTCCGACGGAGAGATGACCCGCAGGGTAAGATCGTTGATCCGGTGCTGGCTTTGAACCGCCGGGTTTCCTGGCAGATCGGGATAGGTCATCGTCACCTTGAGCGCGGGCTCATTCTCCTCGACCAACACCGTGTGCTCTCGAACATCGAAGGGCTGCAGCAGATCCTCCTGATCGACCACATAGAACTTCTCGCGCAGGTCGTACATGTTCTGCAGATCCGGGAGCCCCCAACCCTGATGCATACGGGTCTTGTCATGGGTCGTCCCGGTGAAGTCGTACTGGAGCGCCGTATTGACCATCATGGCCTTCGCGGTCGCACTGTGGGGCCGGTTGTCGAAGACGGTGCCCTCGGGATCGACCTCGTTCCCGAAGATGCCTTCGGCCCACATCTGATGGAAGAGCCCCACATGCCCGGCGATGATGGGCGTGGCGCCACTCGTCCCGCCGAAGTAGGGGGTATAGGACTCGTAGCCGCAGCAATCGACCGTGTAGGTCTGATCGTAGGCGTGACACAGCGTCGGCTTGATGCGTCCGTCCGACGCCGGTCCGATGCTGGCGCCGTAGCACCAGCAATCATCGGCGAGGTCCGCGGTGCCGTAGTGGTAGATGCCGCCTCCGGAGATGATGTTCTTGGCCCAGGCTTGAGGGCGCGAGTCCTGGTCTCCCGCGTTGCTCTGCGATTGGCAGTGAACGAGGTCGGAGTCGAACAGCATCGCATCGGTGTCGGCGGAGACGGTCGTGTAGTTGTACGTGCGCGGGCTCCCCACGCTCGATGTCTGGAAGACAGCGTTGTAGGGCTCCTGCAAGAGCTCCATCGAGTTCAGGTAGCGGTTGTGCCCTTCGATACTGATGTAGTGGTAATCGGCCACAATGCCCTGTCCGTCCGGGAGCAACCCTCGGGCGATCGCCAGACCGGCGCCATCCCCGAAGCAGATGCCCGAGGTCGCCGCGCCATGGTCGTCAGCGGTCGTGTAGCTGTGTTGGATCAGCGGCCGGGACTCGAAGTCGTGATGACCGATATTGAAGCCCGCATCGAACGACTCGCCCCTCACGCCGGCGCCCGTGTATCCTGCCACGGTTTCGATGTAGTCCGCCCCACTCATCGTTCGGATGATATTCATGTCGTGCTCGTAGGGTCCCCAGCGGTCGGCGAAGAGCACTTCGTCCCAGTGTGCTACGTCGAAGAGCTGGTCGGGGGTGAGCGTGGCCCGCACGAGGAACTTGCCGGCATCGGCGCTCTCGACCTGATAGCCGCGAAGCGCGAGGCGATCGGCGACCTCAAGTTTCTGCGCCTCGGTCAGGACCTGGACGTTGTAGGTGTCGCGCGGATAGATCTGCTCCGCCTGCTCCAGATTCTCGATCAGAAACGCTTCCAACCGGTAGGCCGGGTGATAGGGGCCGACCCACCGCACGTAGGGCAGTTCATCGACGGCCCCTCTCGTCTCCGCGTCCATCTCGACGAGATAGGCGTACTGCGCGATGTAGTGACGGACCTCGCCCCCGAGGGCCGCGATCTGATCCGCGTATTGGACGAGGGGAGGGGTCACGAATTGGACAATGAAGAGCTGGCCGGATTCGTCCGCCGCGAGCCGGGGGTGCATTGGGAGTTCGCCATCCAGTGGATCAAAGGCCCCGTAGCCGAGGCCGAGTTCGTAGGTCGCCTGGGATTGACGATCCACCCGGTCATCGCCGAAGGACAGGCGATAGAAGTGCGCCTGGGCTCCGTTCGCGTCCGCTTCCTGCCACAAGGTGACGAGGGTGGAAGAACCCGGAATCTGAATCGTCTCCGCGCGCGGATTGGTACCTATCTCGGGTGCCGCAGATGCCGAATGCGCTCCCGTGCAGATCAGGGCGGTTACGATTGCGATCACCGTGAAAGTCAGCTTGCAGAAGTGCTTGTGTCCCATGTGCCCCCCATCGTTGTGCCATCCTGGCTGGGCCGGACGCCTTCCGACCCGGGTGTCGAAGCGAATCTACAATAGTCTACCATAAAAAGGGACTTTAGGGGGGTCTAGATGCTGCTATAAAGTGTCGCGAAATGGGATCGCGGCCCAGCGTGCGTGGGCGCGGGTGCCGTTGCTCCTGAGTCTGCTCGCAACCAATTGGGGTGAATCCATGCAGAGCTCGAGATTCCGTGGCCGCCTCTTGCCCGACCGATGGGCCGCGTTCCTGTCTCTCATGGTCTTCGCCGTGATCGGGTGCGGGCCGGCCGAGGTCGGGCTCATCGAAGAGGGCGAGAGCGCCTACACGATCGTGATTCCTCACCAGTCCGGCCCCGACGTGCGGCGCGCCGCCGAAGAACTGCACGATCTCCTGCAGGAGGCCACCGGTGCCGACCTGCCCATCGTTACCGACTTCGATCCGGCTCCTGAGCGAGAACTGCTCGTCGGCCGGGGCGAGCGGTCGGCCGCGTTCATGTCCGACCTGGATCTCGAAGCCCTCGGCCCCGACGGATATGCATGGAAAGCCAACGGTGGCCGCATCGCCATCGTGGGCGGGTCGGAGAGAGGAACGCTCTACGGGGTCCATGCCTGGCTCGAGGAGGTCCTCGGCGTTCGGTATTACACACCTGAATTGACCCGCGTCCCACAGACCACAGCGCTCACCATTCCAAGCGGGCGCGAAACGCGTACGCCGGCATTTCCCATCCGCTGGGTTCACCTCCCCGGAGGGGAAGATCAAATCTGGTGCACGCGTCACGGGGTGCATGGCCGCAGCCACCGGGAGGCCTTCTGGGGTATGTTCGTGCATACTTTCGAAACGCTGGTTCCGCCTGCCGAATACGGGGAGGAGCACCCAGAGTACTACTCCCTCATCCAGGGGAAACGCCTCCCGGGGCAACAGCTCTGTCTGACGAATCCCGATGTTCTGGCGATCGTGATCGAAGCCTTGAAGATTCGGATGGCCGAAAAACCGGCTGCGCGCTACTGGTCCGTGTCTCAGAACGACCGCTACGGTCCCTGCGAATGCGAGTCCTGCCAGGCGCTCGTGGATCGTCAGGGGGGTCAGGCCGGTCCGCTGGTGGCGTTCGTCAACGCGGTTGCCGAGGCCTTTCCGGACAAGGTGATCTCAACGCTGGCCTATCAGTACACGAGGCGGGCCCCGGTCGATCTCGAGCCGGCGGCGAACGTGAACATCTGTCTCTGCAGTATCGAGTGCGATCGAGCGGGCCCCCTGGCGGAGGATGCCGACAACGCGGACTTCGCGCGCGATGTACGTGAGTGGTCCAAGCTGACCAGCAATCTGATGATCTGGGACTACGTGGTGCAGTTCACCAACTACGTGGCCCCGTTTCCCAACCTGCACGTGCTGCAACCGAACATCCGTTTCTTCGCGGACCACAAGGCCCAGCTGATGTTCCAGCAAGGTAGCGGGTCCTCCTTGAGTCACCTGAGCGAACTCAAGCAGTACTTGATCGCGAAGCTTCTCTGGAATCCCAATCTGGATGTTGAGGCGGTCACGACCGACTTCCTGGAAGGCTACTATGGCGATGCGGCCGGAGGGATTGCGGCGTATGTCGATCTGATGGAGGGAGCGCTGACCGGCTCCGGCGAGCGCCTCGATATCTTCAGCAGCCCGGTGATGGAGGGCCGCGTCTGGCTGACGCCGGAGATCCTCCTTCAGGCGGAAGAGATCCTCGCCGCCGCGGAGGCGAGCGTTCAGAGGCACGCTGAACTCCGCCGGCGGGTGCGAGCGGTCAGGCTCGCGGTCTGGTACGCCTCGCTCGAACAGGCCAAGCTGTACGGGCCTGAAGCGCACGGCCTGTTCGTTCAGGATCCGGCGGGCGCCTGGAAGGTTCGCCCCGAGATGATGTCCCGGCTCATGACCCTCACCGCGGACTGCCGTCAGCTGGGATATCACTCGATGCACGAGCGATCCTATCCTCCTGAGCAGTACAGGGAGGACATGCAGACCTTCTTCCGCGAGGGGATGGTGGATCATCTGGCGGTCGGCCGGTCCATCGCATTCGAGGAGCCGTTCAACCCGAAGTACCCGGCCCGTGGGGATCGCACTCTGGTTGATGGTCTCAAGGGGATCAACGACTACTTCTACAGCTGGCTGGGCTGGGAGGCGGCCGACATGGTCGCGACGGTGGATCTGCAGATCGTGACCGACATTCAGTCGGTGCGGGCAGACTTCCTGCAGGTGGTCGGTTCCTGGGTCTGGTTACCTCAAGAGGTGCGTATTCAGGCGTCAACGGACGGCAAGAGGTTCGACACCCTGGCGGTCTTGCGCCCGCAGAACCCGGACACCCGTCCCGATCCGTTCATCGAGACGTTCGACTTCGAGTTTCCCGGGCGCGCAGCGCGCTACGTGCGGGTGGAGGCCATCGCGGCCAAGACCTGTCCTTCGTGGCATCACGGTGCGGGACAACCGAGCTGGATCTTCTGTGATGAGCTGATCGTGAGGTAGGCACCGCGCGACGTTCACTTCTTGCGTTTCATCTTCCGAGGTGAATGCACCGCCTTGACCTGGCGGACGAACTCCTCGGCCCTGTGCAGGGCGATGGCTTCGCTGCGGTTGCAGCACGTTCAACGCGGGGGTACTATTCGCCAAGCCATGAGTTCCTCGCGCAAAACGAAGAGGCAAGTCGTCCGCCAGCGGCGCGCGACCTATCCATGGGCCACGTGGTCGAAAGAGAAGCTGCTGGATGTCCGATTGTGCGATCTTGGCCTCGCCATCGAAGGCACCGTGCTCGAACGACGCATCGAGCAGCTCTGGGGCGAGCTCGAGCGGCGTAATCTCAAGTTCCGACCATACTTCTGGCTGTCGGACGACTGGTTCACGCCGGATGGATTGACCGGTCTTGCCGTCCCCTTTTACCTGGCTCACCCGCGCCTCATCCGGCTCGAGCGGGGTCAGATGGGCGAAGCCGAAGGCGCCACCCAGCGTTGGTGCATGAAACTCCTGCGGCACGAGACCGGGCACGCCATCGATCATGCGTTCCGGCTCACCAGACGTCGAAGACGCCAACATCTCTTTGGACGTTCCTCCCTGAGCTACCCGCGCTACTACCGCCCGAATCCTTACAGCCGCAAGCACGTCCAGCACCTGGAGTACTGGTACGCGCAGAGCCACCCGGATGAGGACTTCGCGGAGACCTTCGCCGTGTGGCTGCAGCCGCGCTCCGGATGGCGCAAACGATACAAGGACTGGCCGCGGGCGTTGCGCAAGATGGAGTACATGGATGAGCTCATGCAGGAGATGGCCGGACGGAAACCTCCGGTGAGGACGCGGTCGAAGGTGGACACGCTCCGTGAGCTGCGCAAGACTCTGGCTGAACACTACCGTCGCAAACGAAGCGCCTACGCGACCGGGCATCCGAATACCCATGACCACGATCTCTGCGATCTCTTTTCCGAGTCGCGCGGTCGAGGAGGACGGGAGCCGGCGGCGACCTTCATCAGGCGCGTGAAGCCGGAGGTGGTGCGGGCCGCCTCCCGCTGGACGGGAGAACACCGCTACGCGCTCGATCACGTGCTCAAGGACATGATCGGCCGCTGCCGGGAGCTGAAGCTCTTCGTGGTTGGCTCCGATCGCCAGGTGCAGGCCGACTTCACGATTCTGTTGGTGAAACACACCGTGGAGTCGCTCTATCGAAACCGTAGATGGGTGGAGATGTGAGAAAACTCCGGGTTCTCACCTTGGTGGGGCAGGGCCTCGAGCCTCCCAAATCAGTCGCCGATCTGAGCGACGATGACATCGAGACCGCTCCCTGGAAGATGGAGTACGATGTCATCTCCTCTCTTCGCGAGCTGGGTCATGAGGTCCATGTGCGGGGGGTCCACAGCGACCTGACCGTCATTCGGACTGCGATCGACGAACTCGAGCCGCACATCGCATTCAACCTGCTCGAGGAATTCGGGGGGTTGGCCTTTCTCGATCAAAACGTCGTCATCTACCTGGAACTCAAGCAGCTGCGCTACACGGGCTGCAACCCGCGCGGGCTGATGATTGCCCGGGACAAGGCGATCTCGAAGAAGCTGTTGGCCTATCACCGAATCCGCGTGCCCGAGTTCGCTGTTTTCCGTATCGGCCGCCGGGTTCGCTGCCCCAAACGTCTCCGCTTTCCGCTGTTCGTGAAATCGGTGATCGAGGATGCCTCCTTTGGTATCTCGCGTGCATCGTTGGTGCAAGACGAAGAGAGCCTGATCAAGAGGGTGGCCTTCGTCCATGAACATGTGGGCTCGGATGCCATCGCCGAGCAGTTCATCGACGGCCGGGAGCTGTACGTGGGCGTGTTGGGCAATCAGCGCCTGGAGGTGTTTCCCACCTGGGAGCTGCTGTTCACCCGCAAGGACGACGAGACTCCGTTGATCGCCACGGCGCAGGCGAAGTGGAACCTGAAGTACCAGAAGAAGTGGGGGGTGACAAGCCGGGCGGCCCAGGATCTGGCGCCTGATCTCGTCCGCCGCATCCAACAGCATAGCCGCCGAATCTATCGCATTCTCGGTCTCTCCGGGTACGCGCGCATCGATTTCAGGTTGACCAAGGATGATTCCCTCTACTTCCTCGAGGCGAATCCAAACCCCGCTCTGACCTACGGGGAGGATCTCGCCGAGTCCGCGGAACTGAAGGGTATCCCGTACGAGCGACTCATTCAGCGTATCCTGAACCTCGGGATGCGCGGCAGCCATGGGTCCTAGTCCGAAATACAATCCCGCGACCTCCACTTTTCAGACTCCCCGGGAAACGTTTGCCTTTCGCCGAACGACTCACCCTGTGAGACGTGTTTCGGCATCCCCCTGCCATACGTAAAGAGCGCACGACAGACGAACCGCCCGTTTTCGACCGGGGAGAGCGAGGTGATCCCATGATCCGCAAACGCACCCTTGGCCACCTGTGGTTGCTGTGCATCTCCGTCTGTCTCCCGGGGATCGCCGCCGGGCAGGAGGCGGAACCGATCACCGCGGGCCGCATCGTCGGCAGGGTGATGGATCTGGAGTACGGCCAACCGATCGCACTCGCCCACATTCTCGTTCGAGACCAGAACTGGGGTACGATGTCGCTCGATGACGGCACCTTCAAGATCGGGGGCCTTCCCCCCGGGCGATACGCCCTGATCGTCGAGATGATGGGCTACCGGCGTCACCTCGAACCGGGTGTCGACGTCGTCGCCTCCGGGGACACCCGGCTGGAAATCGGGCTCGTGAGTGAGATCGTCGGCGTGACCGAGGTCATCGTCGTCCGTCCGGAGGCAGGGAAACTGGATGGCACCAAAGCCGAGGTCGTCCAGGAAATCGGAGAGCCTGAGCTCGAGGACATGCTCCCCGATGATCCCACCGAGTTGATCGCACAGCAGACCGGGATCATCCTCCACCGCGGAGAGCTGATCGCTCATGGCGCCCGGCCGGGGGACGTGATGCGTATGATCGACGGTGTTCCGGTTCGAAACCCGACGGGGGGCGTGGCGCTCTCGCTGGCTTCGCAATCGTTGTCCTCGGCCCGCACGATCCTGGGCGCAATGGGGGCCAACATCGGAAACGCCCAGGCCGGTGTGATCATGTATGACACCAAGGAGGGATCGGACGTCTTTCAGGGAGAGCTTCGCTACACGACCGATGACTACGGGTCACCGAGCAACACCTACGACAATTACGATCGCATCTTCGCGTCCGTGGGCGGGCCGACGTCCGTGACGAACCTGACCTACTACCTGTCCGCGGAACTCACGTTTGCCGATGATCACCCCAAGACCGCCGAGAGGCGGACGCGTAACAGGATCCTCAACTTCATCAGTCTGCACGATCGGAAGACCAATAGCTCGCGTCTGCAGGGCAAACTGGCCTTTCGTCCATCGGTCAACACGAAGATGACCTACGAGGTCGTCCATCAGGACAGCCGCCGGGATGAGTACCACCATGCCTGGAGCCGCGAAGGCTATGTCCAGACCTTTCTGGATACCACCCGCACGGGCCAGGTTGTGTTACGCAACGGCCGGTGGTCGCAAACGGCGCTCGACTCGACCTATCGCTACTACAATGCGGCCGAGCACACCCCGAACACGCGAGACCAGTTCGACATTCACAAGCTGGTGATCCGCAATACGCTGGGGGACGACTCCTTCTGGAGCGCTCGCTTCAGCCGCCAACACTTCCTCGACGACCGCCGGGTGCGGGGGAAGCAGGCCTGGGAGTACGAGGGCGATCGAGAGCAGGACTATTGGTTCAACTACTCCGACGGATCGTCCTACGACTACTTCGTGATCTCCGGCGACTACCCCTACCTCGGCACGCGGGAATCGGTGGTCTATACGGGGGCCTTTGACCTGACCTATCTGCGCGGGGCCCATCAGCTCGAGACGGGAGCCTCCCTGCAGTACAACGACATGCGCGTGAGGGAGATCTGGCGGCCGTATCTGACGGACACCGAGGGGGCGATCGGACAACCCAACACCAACTATCACTACTACAATCCGGAAGGGTCCCTCTATCTTCAGGACCACTGGAAGTTTGAAGACATGACCGTGCAGGCCGGCCTGCGTTACGACTTCTTCAGCGTTGGGGAGCAGGTGTCGAACTCCGACGTGCGGTCGAGGATCAAACACCAGATCAGTCCTCGGGTGGGGATGGTCTACCCGATCTCGGATCGCGACGTCTTCAGCTTCTTCTACGGGCGCTACTATCAGGTTCCCAGTCGGCAGTATCTGTATGACAATCTGGATTCCTACGATGATGCGCGGGGGAATCCCAATCTCACCAACGAAACCACGATCAGTTATCAGGCCGCGATTCTGCATAGCTTCTCGAAGATCCTCACGAGCCAGTTCAGCATCTACTACCGAGACATCTATGGACTCATCGCCGCGGAGGCAACGCCCGACTGGACCTCCACGGGGGACATCTGGACTTTCGAGAACAAGGACTACGCCTCCGCGAAGGGGTTCGAGGTCAGCCTGGCGCGTTCGTACCATCAGAGCCACTGGTGGCGGCTGGCCTACACCTGCGGTGTGGCGACCGGCGTCGCATCGGACCCCAGCGCGGCCCTCTCGCAGGATCTCATCTACCTTCCCACCGGCGAGATCCCGCTCAACTGGGATATCCGGCACAGCATCGGCGCGAGCGTCTACGTGGGAGATCGCACGACGTGGGGGATGAGCTTGAGCTGGAGTTACTCCAGCGGAGCGCCCTATACGCCATTGGAGCGCGATACCCGCGAGACCGAACCCGAGAAGGAGAATTCCCGGCGCCTGCCGTCGACCAGCGCGCTCGACCTCCGCGCAGACAAGCACTATGAACTGTGGGGCCGGCGATTCTCGCTCTTCGTGCAGGGTAGAAATATCCTCGACGCTCGGAACATCACCTATCTGACCCCCAGCAACCGGCCCGATCCTCCTTCGCATGTCGACTATCGGGTCTACTACACTGAGACCGGCCGGGCGGGGGGCGCCTACCTGAGAGACCTCGACGGTGATGGCCTGGAGGAGTTCGTGCCCCTGGCCGACCCCCGGGTGTTCGGTGCGCCGCGCACCGTCCGCATCGGGGTAAGCTATCGGATCTAATTCCAGCTTGCGCGTTCCTGGAGGCATCCCTCAGACTTGTAGCTTCATGATCCACCTGCCTGGAGCCGACACACTGGGGGACGCCGTATGGCCGAGGACGCGCACAGACCGGATTGGGCCGCCTTGCATCACGCGGTTCTTTTTGGCGACTCGGGGGACCGGATCATCTGGCAACCTCGCATCCTGTGCTGGTTTGAGGATCGTCAATTCTCGGGTCAGGGGCTTCCCGAACCATATGCCGGCCTCTCGCTCCCGGACCTCTTCCGCAAACTGGGAGTTTCGGCACGCCTCTACGAGTACAACATGTGCTTCGAACGAGCTGAGCATCCGGCCGTTCAGGTGCGCACCCGCTCCTTGAACGAGACCGACACCGAACACACGATCGACACTCCGGCCGGCCAGCAGGTCGCCATCACGCGGCGGACCTCCACCAGCCCTCATCCGATCACCTTGAAGTGGGAGGTGGTGACCAAGGATGAACTGCACGTTGCGACCTGGCGCGAGGAGCACGCCAGCTGGTCGTGGAACCAGGACAGGTTCGATCAGCTACAGCAGGAACTCGGTGACCTGGGCGCTCCGACGATGTTCATGCCCCGCATGAACGTGCAGAGTCTCTACATCGAGAAGATGGGGGTCGAAGGAGGGATCACCGCGATCTACGAGTGGCCCACGGAGGTTGACACCTACTTCCGAGCGCTGGAGGAAAGCCACGACCGTCTGATCGATGTGATCAACCCCTGTCCGATCCGGGCCATCAACTTCGGTGAGAATGTACACGCCGGCACGCTCTCACCCGATCTCTTCAAGCTCTACCATCTGCCGGCCTGCCGGCGGCGGTGCGAACGTCTGCATCAGGCCGGGAAGTTCTGCTCATCTCATTGGGACGGTGATACCCGGTCCTTGCTGGCCTACATCAGGGAGAGCGGCCTCGACGGCGTGGAAGCGATCACGCCCGAACCGCAGGGCGATGTCACCCTCGAGGAGGTTCGCGAAGCCTTCGGGGATGACCAGGTTCTCTTGGATGGGATTCCGGCCGTCTACTTCGACGATGTCTATCCAGTGGACACCCTGATAGACTGCGCGCAACGGGTGATCGACCTGTTCGCGCCGCGGCTCGTGCTTGGTATCTCCGATGAGATTTCATCGAGCGGCGACATCGAACGCATCCGGCGGGTGGGTGAGATCGTGGATCGCTTCAACGCCCAGGCGCACGCTTGAGGGTGAGGAACCCATGGAAGAACTGCTGAAGAGGCTGGCCGACTGCATCGAATCCGGGAAGGTGGATCGCGAGTCCCGCTATCCGCCGGCGATGGCGGGGGAGGATGGCGCACGGGAGCTGACCGCCCGGGCCCTGGAGGAGGGTGTTCGGGCGGAGGACCTGCTCAATCGTTCCCTCCTCGTTGGCATGCACCGCATTGGGGAACGCTTCGGCCGGGGGGAAGTGTACGTTCCGGAAATCCTCTTCTCGGCCAAGGCGATGACTGCGGCCATGGAATTCCTCAAGCCCTACTTCGACAGCGGGGAAGCGCAGTATCGCGGGACCGCCATCCTGGGTACTGTGGCCGGTGATCTGCATGACATCGGCAAGAATATCGTGCGGATGGTGCTAGAAGGCGGAGGATGGCGGGTCATCGATCTGGGAGTGGATGCGTCCGCGGACGCGTTTCTGGAGGCCCTGGAGGAGCACCCCGATGGCATCGTGGGGATGAGCGCCTTGCTCACGACCACGATGGTCAACATGGCGGATGCGGTTTCGAAGATCAAGGAACGGAATGCCGCGACGCGGGTCTACGTGGGAGGCGCACCGGTGACTGAACCGTTTTGCGTCAAGATCGGAGCGGATGGGTACTTCCCGGACCCGCACGGTCTGGTTCAGCACCTCTCGAGTGTCGGGGAGGGGCCGCCTTCCGGCTAGGCGGCCTTCTCGTCGAGCAGGCCGCGAACCGTTCCCAGGAGTTCGCCCCGGTCGACCGGCTTCTGGAAGGTCTTCTTGGCGCCCAGCAGGCGCGCATCGTTGAGACAATCCCTGGCAGCCACGCGGCCGCCTCCCGAGATCGCGATGATGGGAACCGCGGGACACTCCTTGCGGAGTTTCATGATCGTCTCCAGCCCTTCCTGGTCCGGCATGATGATGTCGGTCACGATGAGGTCGGCGGGGGTTTCGCGTTGAACACGCATCCCGACCTTGCCATTGGAGGCCTCGACCGTGTCATACCCAGCCTGCCCAAGCGTCATGCACAGCATCGTCCGGACCTGATCGTCATCTTCGATCACTAAGATTCTTGGCAAAGCCTACGCTCCTTTTGCGATCCTCGTGTCCAGAATTCGACGCACGACGCGGGCGAGAGTCCGCATCTCAATGGGTTTCTCCAGATAGTCCGCCACCCCGATCTCCAAGGCCTTCTCCCGCGGGAGAGTGCCGCTGTAGCCCGTGCAGAGAACGATTGGCGTTTCCGCCCGCACGGCCAGGAGGTGTTGGGCCAACTCATCGCCTGACATGTTCGGCATGGTCAGGTCGGCGATCACGATGTCGTAGGTCTCCGGATTGGCCTCGAACGCGGCCAGTGCTTCGCGGCTGTTGGTGTAGGTCGTGACCTGATAGCCGAGACGAGCCAGACTCATGCTCCCAACACGGGTGATGGCCTCCTCGTCATCGATCAATAGAATGTGTTCATTACCTTGGATGTGTGCCTGGGCGCCGATTTCCGGTTCGGACTTCTCACTTTCCTCCGTCGCAAGCGGGAGATAGATGTTGAATCGGGTGCCCTCACCGATCGCGGTCTCCACGAAGACCATCCCCCCCATCGAGGCGATGATGCTGTGGACCGTCGCCAGTCCCATCCCGGTTCCCTCACCGACCTTCTTGGTCGTGAAATAGGGTTCGAAGGCCCGGCTCTTGACGTCGTCGTTCATTCCCACGCCGGTGTCCTGGATGCTGAGCTGGACGTATTCCCCGGCGTCCAGACCGAGGAATTGCTCTGCTTCCACATCCGTGAGATGGGCGTTCCTCAGGGAGACGGTCAGTGCCCCGTATGAGTTACGCATGGCGTGGAAGGCATTCGCGCAGAGGTTCATGACAACCTGATGGATCTGGGTGGGATCGGCTTTCACCAGACCCGTGTCCTCGTCGATGTCCCGTCGCAGGTCGATCGTCGCGGGAAGGGAGTTGCGCATGAAGTCGAGTGCTTCGTTGACGACTGTCCCCAATCCCATCGGAGCACGTTCGACCTTCCCCGGGTGGCTGAAGGCGAGGATCTGACTGACGAGACTGGTTGCTCGCTGGCCGGCGGCCTTGATCCCGTTCAGGCACTCGTGAACCGGGCTGTCGGGAGCGATGGCGTCGGCCGCCAGTTCGGTGTAGCCCAAGATGGCATACAGCATGTTGTTGAAGTCATGGGCGATGCCCCCGGCCAACGTGCCGATGGCTTCCATCTTCTGCGACTGACGCAGCTGGGTTTCCATCTGCACCAGATCAGATACGTCGCGCATCAGGATGACGACGTTGGTGAAGCGACCCTGCTCGTCACGCACCGGCGAAACGGTTGTGTCGGACTTGTAGTCGGAGCCATCCTTGCGTTGACCGGTCAGACGGCCTTTCCAGGTTTCGCTCCGGCCGATCGCGTTCTCGATCTCGGGCCGGCCTGTCCCTCACCCTCCTGCAGGAGATCCTTGAAATGCTTCCCCTGCACCTCCTCATGCCCGAAGCCGGTGATCCTCTCCAAGGCGGGATTGGCGTACTGAATCACCAGCTCGGCATCGGTCATGACCAAGCCTTCGTCCGACTGCCGCATGGCCGTGACCAGGCGATTCGATTCCTCTTCCGTTCGAGTGGCCCAGATCACCTGCGAGGTTGTCGCCTGATGCTGGTGGCGCTCGGCCTGCTCGTCGCGCTCCTCTTGCCACCGGACGCTCACGGCCGCAACCCGATCCGCCGCGAGTTCTTCGACATCTATCCGGCGGCCGAGGGCACTCAGCTCGACGACCTGCCGAGCAACGCGGGCCACTGCGGCGTGTGTCACTTCGACTTCGACGGAGGGGGGCCCCGCAACCCGTACGGACTGGCGATCGAGGTGGGTCTCAGCGGGGGGCTGACGGATACCGAAGCGATCCTGGCGATCGAGAACGAGGATACCGACAACGACGGCTTCAGCAACTACACGGAAGCCACCGACGTGAGTACCTTCAGAAACACGCCAACCTTCCCCGGGCTGTCCGCCACGAATTACGGTGGGATCGTGAACATTCCGGGGATTGAGGTCGAACCCTATCTGACCCCCTCGGACAGTTCGGACACCACACCGCCCGTAGTCACGGTTCACAGTCCCGACGGTGGGGAGGTCGCAGCGGCCGAGAGCTACTTCCCGATCAGCTTCACCGCGACCGACGAGAGCGGCATTGCCTACCTGGACATCTATCTGTCCGAGGACGGCGGCAACGAGTCCCATCCCGTTGCTTCGAGCGTACCCCCCGGAGGCGGCTACTCCTGGTTCGTGCCCAACCGACCGGGAACCGAGAACCGCATTCTGGTGGAGGCCCACGACAACGCCGGCAACGAAGGCGAGGACGCCAGCAACGCGGATTTCGAGATCACGCCCACGCCGGCCGGTTATGTCCCCAGCACGCTGCGGGACATGGAACTCTCCGGGACTCAGCCGCACGAGGGAGCCATCTTGGAGGATCCCGATGTCCACTGTGCGAGTTGCCACGGGAACTACTCCGAGGAGCACGAGGCGTGGTTCAATTGGCGCGGAAGTATGATGGGGCAGGCGGCGCGGGATCCGTTCTTCTTTGCCTGCATGGCGATCGCCGAGCAGGATGCGCCCTCCGTGGGCGATCTGTGCATCCGTTGTCACACCCAGGGCGCCTGGCAGGAGGGGCGTTCCGTTGATACCAGCGGAGGTCTCCTGAATGTCATCGATCGTCACGGTGTGCAGTGCGACTTCTGCCACCGCGTCGTCGACCATAATTACGTGCCGGGCGTGAGCCCGATCCAGGACGAGGACGTTCTCGATGATGTTTCACCACTGCCGCTTCAGTACGGAAACGGGCAGTTCATCAATGATCCTACGCCCCTACGTCGCGGACCCTACGACGACGCAGAGGCGAGCCATGCCACCGTCGGCTCGCCCGTCCACCGTTCCGCCAACATCTGCGGCATCTGCCACGACGTGAGCAACCCGGTATTCATCCAGGTGAGCCCGGGAGACTACGTGCCCAACGCATTTGATGAAGAACACCCTGACATGGATGTTCGCAACATGTTCCCCGTCGAGCGGACGTTCAGCGAATGGAGCCAGAGCGAGTATGCGACCACCGGCGTGTATGCACCTCAGTTTGCGGGCGCCAAGGTCGACGGAATCGTCTCAACATGTCAGGACTGCCACATGCGCGATGTGGTTGGACGAGGGTGCAGCGAAGCGGGCACGCCCCTGCGAGACGATCTTGCCCTGCACGATTTTGCCGGCGGCAACACCTTCGTACCGGACATCATTGAAGATTTCTTCCCGGATGAGGTAGATGCCGCCCAACTGGCTGCCGCCAAGGCCCGCGCCCTCGGGATGCTGGAACTGGCCGCCACGGTGGAGGTTACGCCGGAGGACTTCGGGCTGACGGTTCGGGTCACCAATGAGACTGGACACAAGCTCCCTTCGGGTTATCCGGAGGGCAGGCGGGTTTGGATCAATGTGGCTGCCTACGATGAAGCCCAGCAGCTCGTGTTCGAATCCGGGGCCTATGATCTCGATACCGGCGTGCTGACCCGCGACGATCAGGCCAAGATCTATGAGATTCACCCGGGTCTCAGTCCGGGACTCGCCGCCGCCCTGGGGCTCGAGCCGGGGTGGTCCTTCCACTTTGTGCTCAGCGACACAGTGTACTCGGACAATCGGATTCCGCCCCGCGGGTCAACCCTTGCGGGTCTCAGCGATGTTCAGTCCCCGGTCGTGGATCATGACTACGTCGATGGCCAGCACTGGGACGACACGGCCTATACGCTTCCGATCGAGGCGGTGAGCGCCACCGTGACCCTCTATTACCAGAGCACGAGCAAGGAATACATCGAGTTCCTCCGCGATGAGAACACGACAAACTCCTGGGGGCAGGATCTCTACGATGCCTGGGTCACCCAGGGCAAGTCCCCTCCCGTGGTGATTGCCCAGGTCGTCACCGACGTCACCGTCGAGCCCGGCGCAGTTGACGAAGGACCGCAGACCCGGACGCTCTCCTTTGGGCTCGAACCCGGCAAGCCGAGCCCCTTCACGAGCCGCACATCGATCGAGTATGCGGTGCCGGAGGCCCAGACGGTGGAGCTCGGGATCTACGATCTCAGCGGCCGCCTGGTGCGCACGCTCACCTCGGGCCACCAGCCGGCGGGGCAGCACACGGCCTACTGGGATGGCTCGGATCGGAACGGTGATCGGGTCGCATCAGGAATCTACTTCGTGCGCTACGCAGCCGGTGATCTCGTGGCGGAGCGAAAGCTGATCCTGCTGGAATAGGATCGAGCCTCGCGACCTCGTTTTCCTGAGGGGGCGGTCACATCTTCGATGGGCCGCCCTTTCGTGTGCCTGCGGTTTCTGTTCCGCCTCCAAATCGGTGGTTGCCCGGACGGGTATTACTTCGTAATATCACCGATCGGGAGGACGCATCACATGACACCAAGAAAGCAGGAGGTCATCACCTTCAAGGCGGATGCCGAGCTGGCGGCGGCCCTTGAGATGGTGCCCAATCGGTCGGCCTTCATCCGTTCATCGATCCTCGCCGCCCTCGAGAACACGTGCCCGCTCTGCAATGGGTCCGGAACCCTGACGGTCGAGCAGCGCCAGCATTGGCACCGCTTTTCCGAGGATCACCGGACCGAGCGATGCGGCAAGTGTCAGGCGGTCCATCTGGTCTGTAGTGCCCATCCAAGCAGGTGCGGAGGTTAGGATAGATATGTTCACACGTATTTCGATTGCGCTCGGGTTTCTGTTGTTTGCCGCCGCCCTGGGGCTCGGCTGTTCGTCGGAGCAGAGCTCTTCCCGCCCGCTGGTGATCGTCAGCATTCCGCCGCTGGCCGGTCTGGCGGAGCAGATCGCGCAGGATTCGGTCGAGTTCGACGTCTTGGTGGGGGGAGGACAGAGTCCTCACAGTTTCGAGCCCACGCCGACCCAGGTCCTCGCGTTCGGTCGGGCCCGGTTGTACGTATGCGCCGGTCTGCCCTTCGAGGAACAGCTCGTGGGGAAGATCGAGGAATCGGCTGCCGGGGTGAAGATCGTGGACGTGACCGATGGAATCGTTCGGCGGGTCATGGAAGCCCACGATCATGGTGACCACCATGATCACCATCACCACGACGGCGAAGCGCACGAGCATGGGGCCGAGTCGGCGGAGGTCCTTCTGCCCGACCCGCACGTGTGGATGTCCCCGGTCAACCTGATCGAGATTGCCGGACAGATCGCCGCAGCGCTGATCGATCTCGACCCGGCGAACGAGGAAACCTACCAGGCCAATCTCGAGGCGTTGGTCTCCAGAATCTCCGCGACCGACGCAGAGACCAAGGAGACGTTGGCGCCGTATCAGGGAAAGAAGCTCTACGTTTTCCATCCGGCCTTCGGCTACTTCACCGATGTGTACGGCCTTCAGCAACAGGCGGTGGAAATCGAAGGCAAACAGCCGACCCCCAAACAGCTGGCGGATCTCATCGAGCAGGCCAAGGCGGATGGGGTGCGTCTGCTCATCGTGCAACCCCAGTTCGATCAGCGGAACGCGCAGGCGGTGGCTTCGGCGATTGGAGGGGTGGTCATGCCCATCGATCCTCTGGCCCGCGACGTGCTCGGTGAGCTCACCCGCCTGGCCACGGCGATCGAGGCCGGCCTGCTTCCTGGGGAAGAGCATCCATCCGAGTCGCCCGCGGCGGGGAACTAGCCATGGCAGAGTCCGTCTCATCGGGGGTGCCCGCGGTTGAGGTCAAGGACGTCTGGTTCGCGTATGATCGGGAGCCGGTGATCGAGGCCGCCGACTTCACGATCGAGCAAGGCGATTTCGTCAGCGTCGTGGGGCCGAATGGGGGCGGAAAGACCACCATCCTGAAGCTCATTCTTGGGCTGCTGCGAGCGGATCGGGGCCGGATCCGGGTCTTGGGGCAGTCCCCCGATCGCGTGCGACGGTTGGTGGGCTACACCCCGCAGAATGCACTTCACGATCTGCAGTTTCCGATCACCGTGATGGAGGTCGTTCTCCTGGGGCGTCTGGGGGAGCGACTGGGCGGACCCTATACCCGCGAGGACCGTCGGGAAGCGGAGACCGCGCTCGCGGAGGTGGGCGTGCTGGATCTTGCGCGTCGCGGATACGCGGAGCTGTCCGGCGGCCAGCGTCAACGGGTGCTCATCGCGCGGACCCTCTGCAGTCAGCCGAAGCTGCTGCTCATGGATGAACCCACCGCGAATGTGGACACTCAGGCGGAGGAGTCATTGATTCACCTCCTGGGCGACCTCAATCAGCGGATGACCATCGTGCTCGTCTCCCACGATCTGGCCTTTGTCGCCAAAGCGGTCAAGAGTGCGATCTGCGTCAACCGGCAGGTTGCCGTCCATGCCACGGCAGAGCTGACCAGCGAGGCGGTTCGAGGGATCTATGGTGATCAGGTCCGCGTGGTCCGTCACGATCACTGCCTCGACGAGGAGGACAAACACTGATGGGATTCTGGGAGGCGCTCGGCAATCCGGACATCGCATTCCTGCGTTACGCGTTCATCGCCAGTCTGCTGGGGAGCGTGGCATTCGGGGTGGTGGGGACCTACGTTGTCGTTCGCCGCATCAGCTACATCGCCGGAGCAATCTCGCACTGCGTGCTGGGCGGGATCGGCGTCGCGCTCTACCTCCAGACCACGCAGGGCTGGACTTGGTTTGATCCGCTATACGGCGCCATCCTGGCGGCCCTCATTGCCTCGGTCTTGATCGGCCTGATCAGCCTTCGTGCGCGTGAGCGCGAAGACACGGTGATCGGCGCGCTCTGGGCCCTGGGAATGGCGATCGGCCTCCTTTTCCTCGCAAAGACACCCGGCTACGTAGACCCCATGAGCTATCTGTTCGGCAATGTGCTTCTCCTCACCCGCCAGGATCTGCACACGATTCTGATTCTCGATATCGTGGTCATCGGGTTGGCGACGTTCTTCTATCACAAGTTCATGGCCGTCTGCTTCGACGAGGAATTCGCCCGCCTGCGGGGACTGCGCGTCGAGTGGCTATTCCTGTTACTTTTGTGCATCACAGCATTGACCGTGGTTCTCATGGTGCGCGTTGTTGGGATCGTCATGGTGATTGCTCTGCTGACCCTGCCGGCCGCCGCCGCCAGTCTGCTGTCGAAGCGACTGTGGCATATGATGGGCCTGGCGATCCTCATCTGCGCGGTGGTGAACGGTGTAGGCATCGGGGTCAGCTACAGCCTGGACCTGCCGACCGGTCCCTCGATCATCGTCCTGGCCGGGATTTTCTACCTGGTGATCACCCTTGTGGCCCTGTGGCGCAAGAGAAAGCCAGCGAGACCGTCCTGATATCTCCTTGTTTTGTAATCTGTTAGAAGTACAATCTTAGCGGATGGTCACCAACCCCCACTCTTCAGGCAGCAACCTTTGGAACCTCCCCGGCCCGGATCGGTAGAGGCAAGCAGGCTGCAAGTCGAGCAATAGTCTATTGAAATGACAGACTTACTTGATTTGCATCTGCAAATGTAATATAGTAGCTTGATGCATCTAAGATGAGTTCTTGTCCTCCAACCGAGAGGCTGGGTATGCAGATCGAATCGAAAACACGTCTGAACCATGAAGACCTTCTCCGGAAGGTCGGGCTCAAGGTGACCCGCTGCCGTGTGGCTATGCTCGAGTACATCGATGAGCACCGGCAGCACGCCACCGCCGATGAGATCACCAACGGCCTGAAGACCAAGGGATTCGCCGTGGACCGCGTGACCATCTACCGCAATGTGGACCGGATGCTCCAGGCCGGGCTGCTGGCGACCATCTATGTTCCCGGTCGCGCGATGCGGGTGGGGCTCTGCCGGTATCCCGATTCTGCCCACCATCACCATGTGGTCTGCCAGGAATGCGGGAAGGTCGAGGAAGTCGAATCCTGCTTCCTGATCGACTCCTGGGATGAAGTTTGCGCCGAAGTCCACCGCGCGAGCGGTTACGAGCTGACCGGACACGTTATGCAGTACTTGGGGCGTTGCTCCTCCTGCTCGAATGGATCCAGTCCCTCGTAGATAGGTGGCCTCTTGACGTCTCGACGGCGCGCCGATTCGGCCGCCGCGGGCGTGCCGGTGCGTCCGTCCCCTGACCTTCCGATCACAACACCAGACCGATCATACAATCTGACGAGAAAAGCCCCTCCGCGACCGACCCTTAGAGCGGAGGGCGTTCTTATGCCGGGACTTCACATATCCGACCGCCTCCGCCAGGCCGTCAGAGCCAGTCTCGCGGGCAGCGGGTCCACGAGCTGGATGTCGCCTCGAAGGCGCTGGCTGGCCCGTGGCGCGATGCTGCTCTCGGCAATCTGTCTCGGGGTCGGGGTGGGGTTCACCCTGCGCAACGGGGCGGCCGATCCTGCTCTCCTCCCGCTTCTTCTCGGCGTCGGCTGCGCCTCCCTGGGATTCCTGGTCTACGATGTCATCGTGGGCCTCGAGATCCTCGAGAAGCGCGGCTACGAGAGCGAGATGGCCGTCGCCACCGAGATCCAGATGCGGCTCTTCCCCCGCGAGCTTCCGAATGATGAAGGCCTGTCGGTCGCGGCCTTTCACAAGCCCGCCCAGGCGGTGGGGGGGGGACTACTACGATGTGATACCTCTCGGCGACGGCCGTTACGGAATCGTGGTGGCAGACGTTTCCGGGAAAGGTGTCCCTGCTGCGATCCTCATGTCCAGTATCCGCACGCAGGTCAGGGTCCTGACGCCCCGCGGCCTGTCCCCCGACAACGTGGTGGCCTACATGAACGAGACGCTGTTCAAGGATACCGAACCCGCGCAATACGCGACGCTCTTCTACGGGTGTATCGATCTGAATGCAGGCTCGTTGACCTACGTGAATGCGGGGCATATCGCTCCGGTGATCGTGAGCCGGATGGGGGCCAAACGACGGCTCGAGACCGGAGGGGTGCCGGTGGGGATGTTCTCCGGGTCGCCCTACGAGCAGGGAACAGAGTTCTTCGGGGCCGGGGACCGGATGGTGCTCTACACCGACGGGGTCTCCGATGTCGGTCTGGCTTCGGGGGAGCTTTTCACCGATGACGATCTCGAAGACGTGGTGTTCAGCCATCGGACGGCGCCGGTCGACGAACTCATGCGCGGGATCCTGGATCAGGTCTATCGGGTGCATGGTGATCAGGAACAACCCGATGACATCACCCTCCTGGTCGTGGGGTCCGACGCGGCCTAGGGTGGGGGGATTCCCAGAAGGCCTCGTCGCTCAGGGCCTCGCAGGGCTCGGATTCGCTTCTCGACCTCTGGCCCCCCCTGCTGTCCTCCAAATTCGCTTCTGCGATATCCCCACCTTGACATCCGAGCCTTTCATCACCAATCATCTGTCAGTCCACAACGAGCAGGAGAGGTGAATGAAGTACTTGAAGACAGATGCAGCCAAATGCGAGGGCGTTCGCGCGTGCGAACGGCGTTGCGCGCAGGTGTACCACAAGACCGAGGATGCGGCCTACTCGGCCATTCGAATCGAAGAGCGTGAGGGGGGAGGCATCCGGATTCACGCCTGCACACAGTGCGGCGTCTGCATCGACGTCTGTCCCACACGTGCGCTCAGGCGTAACAAGCTGGGCGTCGTCATGCTCTACAAGAAGGACTGCATCGGTTGCTTCCAGTGCGTCGGGTACTGCCCCGAGGAGGCGATCTTCGATCATCCCGACCTGGACTACCCGATCAAGTGCATTGCGTGCGGCCAATGCGTAAAAGAGTGTCCGCACGGAGCCCTGGCGATTGACGAAGTTCACCTTTCCAGCGTGGCGACCGAGGCCTCCGCTGGTTAGGCGGATTTGACAAACTGCCCTCCGGTGGGCTACCATCTTCAGTCACAGAAGCGTCTCGCCACGGGCGGGCCGGGATTGGGACTCGCGGCGAGCGAAAGGTCGATCATGAATCTGTCGGGAAACCACCAACCAGTTGGCACCCTAAGTGCCCTCTATTGTTGGCGATGGTGGCGTGGCCCC
This sequence comes from uncultured bacterium, assembly GCA_964612295.1. Taxonomy (GTDB): domain Bacteria; phylum Eisenbacteria; class RBG-16-71-46; order CAIMUX01; family WJJG01; genus CAYQJL01. Next base: position 95,837 of record CAZTDY010000006.1, read on the forward strand.
CAGTCGATGGCGGCGCGTGCCCGTTCCCGTGATTTGACCTGATCTCAACCTGAATCAATCACTAGGCGGCCCGCCATCGGATAGGTGGCGGGCCGCTTCTATTTTGCCGAAAGGGAAGGTAGACATGGGAGATGGGACGCAAACAAGAGGAGGGCGCCCGATGGTGAGCCCAACGCTGGATGAGTATTGCCAGATTTCGAGCCAGGGTGGACGCGTCCCATTGCGAAGACGAATCCCCGCTGACCTCGAGACGCCGGTCTCAGCCTTTCTGAAGCTCAAGCCGGAAGGAGCTGCGTTTCTGCTCGAGAGTGTCGAGCAAGGCATCCAGGTCGGCCGGTACTCCTTCATCGGCATCTCTCCGCGGGTGTCGATCCAATTGGCGGGCGGAACCGTGACCACGCGTCACGGGGAGCAGGTGCACGAGGAGCCAGTCGATCCACAGGACCCGTTCACCGCCGTCAGATCTGAACTCGACAAGATGAGCCAGCTGGTGGGCGATGATCTCCCCGCCCCCTTCGGGGGGGCTGTTGGGTACCTGGGCTATGATCTGGTGAGGTACTTCGAGTCGATCCCGCTGCCGGATGGCACCGGCCTGGGTCTGCCCGACTACAGTTTCGTCTTCCCGAACACGCTGGCGGTCTTTGATCACGTCAAGAGCGAGATCGAGATCATCACGTTGCCGCCTGAGGGAGAGGCCGAATCGGCTTACGCAAGCGGTCTGGCCCTGATCGATCAGTTGCTGGACGCCCTGCAATCCCCTCTGCCTCTCGGCCTGGAAGGCCCCGAAGCATCCGAACGCAAACCGCTGCAGTCGAACATGACCGAGGAGGTGTTCAAGAAGAAGGTCGAGCGCGCAAAGGAACACATCCTGGCCGGGGATGCGTTTCAGATCGTGTTGTCGCAGCGGCTTCAGGGTGAGACGCACGTGTCGCCCTTCCAGATCTACCGCGCGCTGCGCATTCTCAATCCGTCACCCTACATGTTCTTCGTCGACTTCAACGACTTTCAGATCGTGGGCTCCTCACCCGAGGTGCTCGTCAAACTCGACGATCGTCACGCGCTCGTCTGCCCTATCGCGGGGACCCGGCCCCGGGGCGAGACTCCCCAGGCCGACCAAGAACTCGAAGAAGAACTGCTGGCCAACGAGAAGGAGTGCGCCGAGCACGTCATGCTCGTCGATCTGGGGCGAAATGACCTCGGCCGCGTCTGCGAGGTCGGCTCGGTGGAGACCGACTCCCTGATGCACATCGAGAAGTACTCCCACGTCATGCACATCGTCTCCCGGGTGACGGGAACCCTCCGCAAGGAGTTCGACATGTTCGGCCTCCTGCGGGCGACCTATCCGGCCGGCACGGTGACCGGTGCCCCCAAGATCCGCGCGATGGAGATCATCAGCGACCTTGAAGGCGAGGCCCGCGGCCCCTACGCCGGGGCGGTGGGTTACTTCGGGCGGCAAGGCGACATGGACATGTGTATCACGATCCGCACCCTGGTCATGAAGGGGACGCGGTACTACGCGCAGGCCGGAGCCGGCATCGTCGCCGACTCGGATCCCGCTGCGGAGTATCAGGAGACGCTGAGTAAGATCCGCGCGCTCACCAAGGCGATTTCGATCGCAGAGGAGGGGTTTTAGCCATGCATCTGCTGATCGATAACTACGACTCGTTCACCTTCAACATCGTGCAAGCCCTGGGAGAGCTGGGCGCCCAGATCGAGGTGGTCCGCAACGACAAGATCACCGTGGACGAGGCGGTGGCGAAGAAACCCGCCTCACTTATCATCTCTCCCGGTCCGGGCACGCCGGACGATGCGGGGATCTCGGTGGACCTGATCAAGGCTCTCGCGGGCAGCACGCCGATCCTGGGGGTCTGTCTCGGCCACCAGTGTATCGTGGCCGCCTTCGGCGGCGTGATCGAGCGCGCCCCGCGGGTCATGCATGGGAAGGTGTCGAACGTCTATCACGATGGCGTCACGATCTATGACGGCATCTCGAACCCATTCACCGCCACGCGGTATCACTCTCTGATCGTACGCGAGGAGAAGTTGCCCGCCGATCTGCACGTGTCCGCCTATACATCCGACGGCGAGATCATGGGTGTGCGGGCGAAGGGGAAGACGATCGAAGGGGTCCAGTTCCATCCCGAGTCGATTCTCACCCCCGAAGGCAAGCAACTCTTCACCAACTTCCTGCAACTGGCCGGCGATTGAGGCGTGAGAGGGGAGAGGCCATGAGCAAGGCTGTGCTGACCAAGTTGATCGACGGGGCGGATCTCACGCGCGAGGAAGCCCGTGAGACCATGCAGAGCATCATGACCGGTGAGCTTGCCGAGGTCGAGATTGCGGCCCTCCTCACCGCGCTTAGGGCCAAGGGGGAGTCTGTCGATGAGATTGCCGGGTTTGCCGGGGTCATGCGAGAGCACGCCGTGTCGATTGCTCCTGCACGGGAACGGATCGTCGATACCTGCGGGACCGGCGGCGACGGCCAAGGGACCTTCAACATCTCGACCGCGACGGCCCTCGTGGCCGCGGCGATGGAGATTCCGGTGGCCAAGCACGGCAACCGTGCCGTCTCCTCGAAGAGCGGGAGCGCGGATGTTCTGGAAGCCTTGGGTGTCCGCATCGATCTGCTACCTGGGGCCGTCACGCGCCTGATCGAGGAAGTGGGCGTTGGATTCCTCTTCGCCCCCCATCATCATCCGGCGATGAGATATGCGGCGCCGGTGCGCAAACAGCTGGGTATTCGCACGATCTTCAACGTGCTGGGGCCACTGACCAATCCGGCCGGGGTCAAACGCCAGCTTCTCGGCGTGTTCTCCCCCGATCTCACGGAAACTCTGGCACACGTACTCGGCGAACTGGGATCCGAGAAGGCCTTCGTGGTCCACGGAGTGGACGGGGGAGACGAAGTGTCGATCACCGCCGAGACGGCGATCAGTGTTCTGCAGAACGGCGCGGTAAACAGCTTCCGGTTCCATCCCCGAGAGGTGGGGTTGGATCTGGTGGCGCCCTCCCAGGTGGCCGGTGGGTCGGCGGCCGAGAATGCGGCGCACATCGAGCGGGTCCTCAAGGGGGAAAGCGGGGGCCGCACCGATGCCGTGCTCCTCAATGCCGGGTTCGTCGCACTTGTTGCCGATCGTGTGACGTCTGCAGCTGACGGCGTGGCGCTCGCACGGGAGACGGTCGCGGCCGGGAAAGCAAGCGCCCTGCTGACGCGATTGAGAGAAGCGTCCCAGGATCTCGCTGGGAACTAGGGGGACAGGTGGGGATGCCACGGGTTGAGGTGTGTTGTGGGTGACTTCTTGGATCAGGTGGTGAAAGAGAAAGAGATCGAGCTCGTCCAGAAACGGGCGTCGGTCAGCCTGCAGGATCTGGAGAAGAAGATCACGGATCATCCGGTTCGCGGCTTTGCGGCTGCGCTGGGGGCATCCGGGACCCGGATCATCGCTGAGATCAAGAGGCGCTCACCCAGTGTGACGAAGTTTCGCCAGCAGAAGCCGGTTGAAGAGATGGCCCGGATCTACGAGCAGAATGGCGCCTCGGCGATCTCGGTCGTGACTGATACACCGAATTTCGGGATGAGCCTGGCCGATGTCGCCTGTATTCGATCCGCGGTGGCCCTGCCGGTCTTGGTGAAGGAGTTCGTGATCGATCGGTATCAGGCGCTCGAAGCGCGGGCGGCGGGAGCGGACGCCCTCCTTCTGATCGTGCGCATCTTGTCGACTGAGAAGCTGGCCGAGCTCCATGCCGCCGTGCAGGACCTGGGAATGACGGCGCTGGTGGAGTGTCACGATGAATCTGACCTGCAGAAGGCGGTTCAGATCGGGGCCCGCGTCGTGGGCATCAACAATCGTAACCTGGGAGATCTCAGCATTTCGCTCGAGAACACGCGCCGCCTCTTGAGCGTCCTGCCGAAGGATGTGATTCGGGTGTCTGAGAGTGGCATCGAAAGGCGCGAGCAGATCGAAGAGTTGAGTCAGCAGGGAATCGACGCGTTTCTGATCGGGGGTGCGCTGCTCAATGCCCTCGATCCAGGCGCGACGTTGGCATCGATGTGCGGCAAAGTTTCGGGTAGCCGATGAAGAAGGTGAAAACAAAAATCTGCGGCCTGACCCGGCCCGAGGACGCCGCCTTCTGCGCGGCCCAGGGGGCGGATTTCTTGGGGCTCATTTTCGCGCCCAGCCCTCGCCGGATCAGTCTGGGCCAGGGCCGGGAGATTCGCGCCGCGTGCGGCCGGGTGCCGCTGGTCGGGGTGTTCGTCGATGCGCTTCTCGAAGAGGTGCTGAACACCATTGAGGCCTTGCCCCTGGAACTGGTTCAACTTCATGGCAAGGAGGATGACGCCTACTGCGAGGAGATCCGCCGGCGATCGGCGGCGAAGATCATTCGAGCCTTCAGCGCGGGGCAACCGGCGGGGCCGCCGCAGATTGGATTGGCGGATTACCACCTCATCGACCTGGACAAGTCGCTGCCGCGAGGCGAGCGCGACGCCGCGCGGATTGAGCTGTGGGCGGAAGCGGCACGGCTGGCGCAGGACGGGGAGCATCCGCTCATCCTCGCCGGGGCGTTGACTCCGGCGAACGTGGGCGAGGCGGTCGCGAAGGTGAAGCCCTTTGCTGTGGATGTGGCCAGCGGCGTCGAGAGCGAGCCGGGCATCAAAGATCTGGCGCTGGTGGCATCGTTTCTAAAGGAGGTTCGCGAGTGCACGGCCAATCACAGGTAAATCCGGCCGCGGCGGGACGGTTTGGCCCCTACGGGGGGCAGTATGTGCCGGAGACGCTGATGCCTTGCCTCCTGGAGCTGCAGGAGACGTATGCCGCCGCGAACGCGGATCCGGGATTTCACAAGGAGCTTCGCGATCTGCGCAATCACTACGGGGGGCGCCCCACGGCGCTCTACCTGGCGTCGCGTCTCAGCGAAGCCTACGGAGGACAGGCCAAGATCTACCTGAAGCGCGAGGACTTGAACCACACGGGCGCGCACAAGATCAACAACTGTCTTGGACAGGTCCTGCTGGCCCAGCGGATGGGTAAGACACGGATCATCGGTGAGACGGGCGCGGGGCAGCACGGCGTCGCCACGGCCACTGTCGCGGCGCGGGCGGGGTTGGAATGCACGATCTACATGGGCGAGCTGGACATGGAGAGGCAGCGGCCAAACGTGCTTCGGATGCAGCTGCTGGGGGCCGAGGTGATTGCCGTCTCCAGTGGGAGCCGCACCCTCAAGGACGCCACCAATGAGGCGATTCGGGATTGGGTCACCAACGTGAAGGGATCCCACTACATCATCGGCTCCACCGTGGGCCCGCATCCCTATCCCACGATCGTGCGCGACTTCCAGCGCGTCATCGGCGACGAGTGCCGCGAGCAGATTCTGGCCTGCGAAGGTCGCCTGCCCAGTCACGTGGTGGCCTGCGTCGGCGGCGGCTCAAATGCGCTGGGCATCTACACGGCCTTTCTAGAGGACACCGACGTTGCACTGGTCGGCGTTGAGGCCGGTGGATCCCCGGACGGGCACTCTGCCGCCCTGGTGGCCGGCAGTCCGGGCATTCTTCACGGGGCGCTCAGCTACCTGCTTCAGGATGATGACGGCCAGGTGAGCCTGGCTCACTCGATTGCCGCCGGTCTGGACTATCCCGGCGTCGGGCCCGAACACAGCCAGCTCAAAGACAGTGGGCGGGCGACCTACTGGCGCGTCACCGATGAAGAGGCCCTGGCGGGTTTCGCCGACCTGGCGCGGTACGAAGGCATCCTGCCGGCTTTGGAGTCGAGCCACGCATTGGCCTACACGAGGAAGCTCGCTCAAGAGGAGTCGGCCGAACTCGTCGTTGTGAATCTGTCGGGCCGCGGTGACAAGGACATCGAGAGCATTGAGGAGATGACCCGCTCATGAGTCTGCGCGAACGAACCGAAGGACTGCGGGAGGCAGGAACGAAAGCGTTGGTGCCGTTCTTCACGGCCGGCTATCCGGACGAGGAGACCTTCACCGAAGTCGTGCGCGCAGCGTCCATGTCCGGCTGCCGGGTGATGGAGGTCGGCATTCCGTTCTCCGATCCGATGGCCGATGGTCCGGTCATTCAGGAATCGTCGAAGGTGGCGCTTGCGGGCGGCATGACCTTGGCGCGCGCGATTGAACTCACGCGAGCATTGTCTGAAGAGACCGGGGTTCACTTCGTCTTCATGAGCTACATCAACCCTATCCTGCGCATGGGTTTTGCGGAATACGCCGCGGCCGCAGCCGAGGCGGGGGTGACCGGGACGATCATCCCCGACCTGCCGATCGAAGAGTCGGCCGAGATTCGCGCGGAATTCGCCGGCCATGGCGTGGCGCTCGTCGACCTGGTGGCGCCGACCTCCGGAGAGGAGAGGATCGGGCGAATCGCAAAGGTCGCCGACGGGTTCCTCTACCTCGTGTCACTCACCGGGGTGACCGGCGCGCGCTCGGCGCTCGCGCAAGACCTCACCGGCTTCATCGCCGCCGTTCGTCGAGCAGCTAGTCTTCCCCTCTATGTGGGGTTTGGGGTCTCCACGCCCGATCAGGCGGCGCAGATTGCCAAGCTGGCCGATGGTGTGATCATCGGCAGCGCACTCGTGAAGATCATCCAGTCGGCTTCGTCTCGGAACGAAGCCGTGTCCAACGTGGGTCGGTTCCTGCAGGAAGTCGGGGCCGCCATGGAAGCCAGTCAGGAGTAACAGGCCATGATGATGGTGGTGATGAAACAGGCAGCGACGGTCGCCGAGATCGGCAGTGTGATTCGCGAGATCGAGGGGCGAGGCTTCACGCCGCGGCCCTCTCATGGTGCGAATCAAACGATCATCGGGGTGATCGGGGCCAAACTCGACAGTGAGCTCGAGGGCATTGCCGAACTGGACGGAGTCGCCCAGGTGTCGCCTGTCAGCAAGTCCTTCAAGCTCGTGGCGCGGGAGTTTCAGCCTGAAGCGACGATCGTCAAGGTGGGCGGGGTCGCCATCGGCGGAGATGACTTCGTGGTGATGGCCGGCCCCTGTGCCGTCGAATCGTCCGAACAAATGCTGGTCACGGCCAAGGCCGTGCGGCGCGCCGGTGCCCGCATTCTGCGCGGAGGGGCCTTCAAGCCCCGCACCTCGCCCTACAGCTTCCAGGGACTCGGCGAAGAAGGTCTCCGCTACATGTTGGCGGCCAAACGCGAGACGGGCCTGGGGATCATCACTGAAGTGATGTCGCCCGAGTTGGTGCCGTTGGTGTGCAAGTATGCCGACATCCTTCAGATCGGTGCGCGAAACGTCCAGAACTACGCGCTGCTCGAGGCGGTCGGCAAGGTGCGTAAACCCGTCCTGCTCAAGCGGGGGATGATGTCGACCATCGAGGAAACTCTGCTGGCGGCGGAGTATATCCTCTCGAACGGAAACCGGCAGGTCATGCTGTGTGAGCGCGGGATCCGGACGTTTGAAAAGGCGACCCGCAACACGTTGGACATTGCAGCGGTGCCGGTGATCAAGCAGAGTTGTCACTTGCCGGTGATTGTCGATCCCAGTCACGCCTCGGGTGTGCGAGAGTACATACCCGCCCTGTCCCGGGCCGCAGTGGCCGCGGGGGCGGATGGGATCATCGTCGAAGTGCATCCCGAGCCCGAGAAGGCAACCTCGGACGGACCCCAGAGCCTGCACTTCGATGAGTTCGAGCAGTTGATGGATGAACTGCGGCCGATCGCGGCGGCAGTGGGGCGCACAATGGCGGCGCGCGAATAGTCGAAACATGAGAGGGAGGCGAGGTGTGCCGGTAACGATCCAACCTGCCAAACAGCTTCGCGGGGAACTCAGACTCCCGGGTGACAAGTCGATCGCCCACCGGGCGCTTCTGTTTGGGGCCCTGGCGGAGGGATTGCATCGTATTGAGGGGCTGCCCCCGTCGGAGGATGTGGCCAGCACGGCACGCTGTCTTCGGCAGCTCGGGGTGCAGATCGATGAGCTGCCCGACGGATCCGTTCAGATCCCCGAACGCAATTGGACCGATGGTCAGGCGCTCGACGCGGGCAACTCCGGCACCACCGCGCGTCTGATGGCCGGACTGCTGGCGGGGCAGGGGCTGACGGCCACCATCGATGGTGACGAGTCTTTGCGGCGCCGTCCCATGGGGCGCATCGCGACGCCGCTCGAGCAAATGGGCGCCAAGATCACCACGGACGATGGAAAGCTGCCGATGAAGATCGAGGGCGGCCCGATTCGCGGCATCCACTATGAACTTCCTGTTGCGAGCGCCCAGGTCAAGAGCGCGATCCTGCTGGCGGCCCTCTCGGCGGAGGGGGAAACCGTCGTCGTCGAAAAGGCGCCGACCCGCGATCACACCGAGACCATGTTTGCCGCGATGGGGGTCAACCTGGTCCGTGAAGGACTCGCCATCCGCCTGGCAGGCGGACAGCGCCTGCAGGGGACCCAGGTCATCATCCCGGGAGATGTTTCCTCGGCGGCTTTCTTTGTCGTCGCGACACTTCTCGTTCCGGGGAGTGAGGTCACGCTCCGCCGGGTGGGGCTGAATCCCACGCGCAGCGGACTCCTGGAGGTTGTCGAGCGAATGGGCGGACGAATCGAGCGGCAAGAGGAGGCGACCCTCGCCGGCGAGCCGATGGCCGATCTGGTGATTCGCAACGGACCGCTCAGAGGTGTAGAGATCGGGGGGACTCTCATTCCGGCGATGATCGACGAGCTTCCCGTCACCGCTGCCCTTGCGACCCAGGCCGAAGGGCGCACAGTGGTCAGCGGAGCCGAGGAGCTTCGGTACAAGGAATCGGATCGAATTGCCGCGACCGTGGAAGGGCTGACCCGGATGGGCGCGAAGATCGAAGCGCGACAGGATGGATTCGTCATCGACGGTCCCTGCCCGCTCAAAGGGGCGACCGTGGCCTCCCATGGGGATCACCGCATTGCGATGGCGATGGCGGTCGCCGGATTGATCGCAGACGGACCGACGACGATTGAGGGAAGCGAGGCGGTGAACATCTCGTTCCCCAGTTTCTTTGGAGATCTGGCGGCCCTGACGGTAGAGTGAGGCGCGACATGGGCACGACCGCGAAAACAGCAATCTATGGCGTGATCGGAGATCCGGTCGAGCACAGCCTCTCGCCGGTCATCATGAACACGGCGTTTGCCCAGAAGGGCATCGATGCAGTCTACGCGGCCTTCACCGTGCCCCACGATGATTTGGCCACCGCCCTGAATGGGGCCCGGGCGCTGGGGATCGCCGGCCTGAATGTGACCTACCCCCACAAGGTGGCTGCGGCCTCGGCGGCGAATCATCGCTCGGCGCGAGTTGATCTGCTTGGCGCGGCCAACACCTTGCTCTTCGCGGCAGGGGATCGGTCGGGCAAAGGTGATCGGGCCGCGTCGATCTCGGCTCACAATACCGATGCCCCGGGCACGGCACTGGCGATCGAGACGTTTGGTGGCCAGTCCTGCAGTGGAAAGCGCGCGGCCATCTTCGGTGCAGGCGGTGCCGCGCGGGCCGCGGCATTGGGACTGCTGGAAGCCGGGGCCGGTCATGTCGCCTTCCTGGTCCGCGATTCGCTGAAGGCACAAGAGGCGACCGCGAAACTGCGGGACGCCTTTGCCGATCGCGTGTTCTCCTTCGCCGAGCTGGCGGATGAGCACGTGCGCGCGTGTGCCGACCAAGTGGGGAATGCGCAGGTCGTGATTCAAGCCACACCGGTCGGCATGAGGGGGCAGGCAGCGGAGAATCCTATTGGGCTGCTGCTTCGGGAATCGAATCCACTGCATCGAGGGCAGGTATGCCTGGAGATGGTCTACCAGCCACGCGTAACACCGTTCCTTCGCCAGGCGGCCGGAGAGGGTGCGGTGGCGCTGGATGGTTTGACGCTGCTGGTGTCTCAGGCCGCGGAGGCGTTCGTTCGCTGGACCGGCGAGACCTTCGATCTCGAGCAGATGTACGCGCGCGTCGCGACCGACGAAAGTTCCCGGGAGTCGAACTCATGACGCAGGCGGACCAATACACCTTCCGGCCTGACCCGCGCGTTCACCAGGCGCGGCTGGTGTCGCATGGGCCGAGTCGCGACCCGTCCGAACCGGCGCGCCTCGTCGTGCTCACCGGCTTCATGGGCACGGGAAAGACCGTGGTCGGGAAGGCGCTGGCCGCGATTCTCGGATGTGACTTCATCGACACCGACACTCTGATCGAAGAACGTGAAGGCCGGTCCATCCCCGAGATCTTCTCGCAGCGGGGAGAAGAGACATTCCGGGCCCTCGAACGCGACCTGTGCCTGGAACTGGCCGGCCGCGAGAACCTGGTGATCGCCACCGGCGGCGGGACGCTCGTTCCGGAGGAGAGCTTTGATGCGCTCTCCACGCGAGGCCGCATCTTCCTGCTCCATTCCGAGCCGGAGATAATCGCCGCACGTCTGTCGGAAGACCGGTCCCGTCCTCTGCTGAAGGGCGACGATGGGCAGTTGCTTCCGAAGGAGAGGCTTGTCCCCAGAATCACAGAACTGCTGAACGAACGGAAGCACGCCTACGAACGGATTCCAGAATGCATCGACACGGGCAATGCCGATCCGGCATCCCTGGCCGTCCGGATCGCCGCCCGACTGGATCTGCCCCTTCGGGTGCTGACTTCCGAACTGGCTCCGGGCGGACGGATTCCGCCCAGTCGAACCTCGCACATCGAAATCGGCCGGGGGCTTCTGACCCACCTCGGCCATCGACTGCGGGAGCGCAACCTCACGGGGCCCGTGTTCCTACTGATGGCGTCCCCTCTGCAGAATCTCTACTTCAATCAGGTTGTCGCCGCCCTCGAAGATGCCCGGCTTCCCTGGCAGCTCATTTCGGTGGAAGACGGTGACGGTGAGAAGACGTTCGCCCAGGTCGGGGATCTGGTGGGGCGACTCGCCGATCTGCGAGCAACGCGTGATGCGACTGCTGTGACCTTCGGTGGCGGCGTCACCGGCGACATGGCCGGCTTTGCGGCCTCGATCTACATGCGCGGCATGCCGCTCGTGCAGGTGCCGACCACGCTTCTGGCCCAGGTCGACGCCAGCATCGGCGGAAAGGTGGGGGTCAACCATCCTCGCGCGAAGAATCTGGTGGGCGCCTTCCATCAGCCGCACCTGGTGTTGATCGATCCCTGCGTGCTGCGGACACTGCCGCGGGCCGAAATCGCGAATGGAATGGCGGAGGTGGTCAAAACCGCGATCCTGGGTTCACCAGCACTCTTCGATGATCTGCTTCGCTCGGTCAACGAAGACGGCAGTGACCCGCTCGGAGACCCGGCTTTCCTCGAGCGGTGTGTGGCGGAGTGTGCCTTCGTCAAGGCGACGGTTGTGCAGCGGGATCCGTTCGAGCGCGGCGAGCGCAAGGTTCTGAATCTCGGCCACACGGCGGGACACGCTCTGGAGTCGATTGGCGCGTATAGTGGGATCACCCATGGGCAGGCCGTGTCGGTGGGACTCGTCGTTGCCGCACGGATTGCCGCCGAGAGAGGGTGGTGGACTCCGAAGCTCCTCGAACAGACCATAGCGCTCCTGATGCGGTGTGACCTCCCGGTAACCGCTCCGGAGTTCGAGCCGGAGGAGTTCCTGCGAAGCCTCCACCTGGACAAGAAGAAACGAGCCGGACGGCTTCGCTACGTCTTGCCCCGCGAGCCGGGGTGTTGTGCGGTCGTCGATGATGTCGACGACGGCGAAATATTGGCGGCGATCAAGACGGATTGAAGGATTCACGCCACACCGGAAGGTGGAACAGACATGAAAGTCCTCGTGATCCACGGACCGAACCTGAATCTTCTCGGGACCCGGGAGCCTGATATCTACGGCTCGCTGACACTCGATCAGATCAACACTCAGATCGAGGCGCTTGCGCTCCAACACGAGGTCGAGATCGCCTGTTTCCATAGTAATCACGAGGGTGAGATCGTCGATCAAGTTCAGGCGGCAGGCGGAAGCGGATCAGGCAAGGCCGATGCCATCATCATCAATGCCGCCGCCTACACCCACTACAGCATCGCCATTCGTGACGCACTCTCCGCGGTGGGGATCCCCGCGATCGAAGTGCACCTCTCCAATATCCACGCGCGTGAGTCGTTTCGGCACACGTCGGTCATCGCGGCGGCCTGTAGGGGACAGATTGCCGGGTTCGGCGCACAGAGCTACCTGTTGGCCCTGGAGGCGTTGGTGCGTGAGGCACGGGGCTAGGGTTCGCGCTCAGGCTCACGTCCGGTTTGCTGCTCGGCGGATCAGAATCAGGGGGGGCGTCAGATCGAGCCCCTCCGGCGGGAGGATCCCATCCTCTCGAGAAATGAGGTCTCCGGCAGTCCCGGGGCGGTTCACCCCCACGAGTTCCGTGCCTTTCGGGTATTGATGGAGTACCCGCCGGCCCCGATCTGTTTGGAACTCGTCTATCGCAAATCTGCAAGCCAGCTCGCCGCCAATCGAGAGGCCATCGAGGGCGATTGATCCAGCAAGCGCATGAAGGCCGCCGCCACCGGTGGGTGACGACGGCCTTGTTGGGTAGCGGCGGTGGAGCTACCGCAGAATCGTCACCTTTCGCGCAAGCGTCTGTTCCAAGCCCGGACCTCTTACATTGAGCACGGCCAGGTAATGACCAGTCGGCACGGGCGCACCCGAGCGGTCGCATCCGTCCCAGGTCATCGTATGCGGACCGGCCGGCTGTTCTGCACGATGCACGGTGGCGATCCGTCGACCGCTGACATCGAGGATGTTCAGATCCACGATCGCCCGGACCGGGATTGCATAGGAAAATGCGGTTCCATGGACGATCGGATTCGGCGACGGCGCTGCAAACCGTACCCGCGTAATCTCCGTTGGGGCTTCGACCGCCGCGTAGTAGTCGATCGGACAGTCCGCGCACGCCGAGCGCTCCGGGTCATGGCGCGACATTGCCCAGGTTCCCCAGTCATATCCGGGTGCGGTTCCGATGTCGACCACATGAAGCTGCGTTTCGCTCAAGAAGGCGATCTCGGCGCTGCCGTCCTGGTCGATGTCTCCATAAGCCGGAGTAAGGTGGATGTGTTCCCCCACGAACTTCGGCCAGCCCGGGTTCACGTCGCCGAAGTTGTTCCACGACCATCCCTTCCACCCGCGGGAACCGATGATGATGTCGGGCGAGGCTCCCTCGACCATGCCGATGATGGGGTCGCCATGGATGTACCAGCCGTCGTTCTCCACCGGCCACCCGATGCCGACATCACCGTTCTCCCAGAGCAGGGTCACGGTCCAGTCCTTGGCGGTCAGGACAATCTCCGGCTCCGATCCCCCGAGACAGGAGGCGATCGCCACGCCGGTGATCTCTGAGGGCAGCGCTCCAACAGCGGGCCATGAGCCGGGGAACTCCGAACCGTCGTCGTTCAGCAGATGAACGGTGCCGTTGGCGAGTGGCACAACGACCTCGACATCGTCATCCAAATCGAAGTCGGCAAGACCAACACCGGAAGAGATGTCATCTGCGAAGCTCCGGCCGATCTTGAGCCCATTGTTGAGCATCTCAAAAGCGTAGACGAAGTCCTCGATCGCCAGGACGACTTCGGAGACACCATCACCATCGATATCGCCGACGGCGGGCTCGGTGGTGATCATCCTGTCGGAGAATGTTCTGGGAATCGCGTCAGGATAGCTTTGCCCCTGGTAGTCGACGAACTCAAGCTGCTCGCCCGACCCCACCACAACGGCGCGGAGATAGGCTCCGCCCAGGTTGCCCAGCGCCACGTAGGCGGAGTGTCCCGAGCCGGTGTCACACGGCCAGCCGTCCATCAGGGTTCCGTCGGCGTTGTAGGCGTACACCCATCCGTTGACGGTACCGACCACAACGCTCAAGACGCCGCCCCCGGTCAGCTCGCCCATGGCAACGGGCGACGAGGAGGGCGGCCAGCCCATCTCTGCCGGCCAGCCGGGCAGCTCGGTGCCGTCGTGCCCAATGGCATGAATGCTTCCATCGGTGTCGGCGAAGATGATTTCTTTGTTCCCGTCGCCATCCAGATCGGCAAGGCCGGGATCCGAGGCGGGCTCGTACCCCAGATCGACAGGGAACCCCTCCTCATAGTTGGGATAACCCGGATCGCCACGCCATTCGGCATCATTCGGCATCAAAGGCCAAGCGCCATCTGCTCTCACGAATCGTGTAATTGACCATGGCGATCTGATGATCCCGCGAAGGGTCGAGTGCGAGCACAGGCATGCCCACCTGATGGTTGTCGTCCGACAGGTTCACGAGTGTGCTCCAGCTGTCCGGCGACGCAACCGAAGCCCAGTAGTACCCCCACGAGAAACCACTCGCGTGACCATAGTGATACGCGCCGAATAGCCACCGATCGGTCGTGGGCTGATGGATGATGTTGCCGGGCAAGACGCTATCTTCGGCGATGATCGTCTCTGAACTGAAGTTGTCCCCGGAGTCGCTCGATGATATGGAGCCGGCGCCATCTCGTCCGGAAGGGAGGCGCCGTTCGTAGTTGACGATCACGTCGGGGGAGATGGTGGACGCACCAAGCGTGGAACGCAGTTCATGCACACCGTTGTTGTGCGGGCTGAGAGCCTGGATGAAGTCCCAGTTGGCCAGTCCGCCACCGGCATAGTTCGGAACCCGGCGATACCGCACGGCTGCGTCATACTCATGGCCGTCCTCGAACTCCAGCGTCCAGATCACATGTACGTAGGTGTCATACCCGTACCTCACCTCGGGTTTGTAGTAGCCGCGGTCGGTCAGGCTGATCTCACCAATCGCGTAAGCATCCTCAAAGCTCGTGCCCTGGGTCGTGCTGCGACAGAAGAAGATGTCGGATTCGCCCCAGTCCCTCTGGAAGGACAGGTACACGAAGTAGGCACTGAAGCTACCGGCATCGGAGGTAAGGGATGGGTGATGGACGCCCAAGTCGTCCGAGTAGATGGCTGTATCCGCGCTGAAGTCACCTTCGGGCACGTCCAGGGGGGACCACGCCACGTGCATCTCCGAGGTCCCGCCTGCGTTTGGGTCAAGCGCATAGGCCACGAAACAGCGGTCCTCCACGCCCTCGGCGATATGAATGACCGGCTGCCAGCAGCGATAGCCGGGAGTGTCGGCGCCGATCTGAGCCCATATCGTCCAAGTTGACCCTCCATCGATGGATCGAAAGACCGCGACTGCCTGTTCACTTCCGTTGTCGATCGGAGTGACCGCGTAGAGGGTTCCATCTGAGGCAATGGCGAGATCGCGATTGTGGACGGTCCCGTATTCGGTGATCAATACGTCGTCACCTCCCACCTCACTCCGCTGCGGATCGCGCCCGCTCCTCAAGACGGATTGGATCGGGCCATCGGGTTCTCTGCGGCGGATCCGTTCCCCGGAGAAGCTGAGTTGATCGGGGGCGTACGTCTTGACGCCTGAGCCACCTCCCGGCGGTGTCGGCAGGGGATTGCGGCCTGAGTCGGCCAAGGCAATCATGGCGCTGAAAAAGACTGCCGCGATCACGAGCACGAAGCAGAACCCAAACTGCACTCTGCCTTGTCTTGACATGGTCGTCTTCCTTTCAATTGAATGTGCATGCTACCGCAGGACGGTCACCTCTCGTGCCAGCGTCTGATCCGGGTCCGGCCCTCTCACGTTGAGCAGTCTTGACATGCTCTTCCCCTTCCCGCGTGAGTCAATACGGCCGAGCGTGAATCGTGTCTGCGCCCTCGGTCCCGAGCGTCTGTTGCCGACGAAGATCGTTGACGTCCCGCTCCGCAACCGCGATTAGCGAGTCCATGCTCCGCCGAATGAGCACCGCCCGTCCAGGATCGGTCTCTTCACGGTACCGGCGACTCACCTCGGCGAGCAGCAAGCGCCGCTCTCGCCAGAGATCCTGGATCTCCGGTGCAAGCAGTTCTTCCTCCCAACTCGATCGCAGCAGGCTGTCGGCTCTTTGGTCGTCCGCCATCCCATCGGGTGCATCTGGTTTCGGCGCCTCCGAGGGCTCAGGTCCCAGGATCGAGACCAGCGCCCAGACCGCGAGCGCGACCCCTGTAGAACCAAATAGGACTCGAGTGGCGATAAACTCTCTGTTCACCTTGGCCTCCTGCTTGAAGTCCTGTGAGCTTGGTCGGAATGATCGGCGAACGGCATGGAGAACACCATGGACGCTCACGACAGCAGGATGCAGGAACGCGCCAAAACCCGGTGGGGACGTGAGTTATTCTGCTTGCCGGGGGGGAATCACGGCCGAGGGCGGTTTGTCGTAGAAGTCCTTGAAGCGGCGCGAAAAGTGATAGGGCGACTCGAATCCAACCTGTTGTGCAACCTCACCGACCCGCCACTTCCCGCTGGCTAAGGCCTCATGGGCACTGCGCATCTTCACGGCCAGGATCACGTCGCGGGGTGTGGCGCCCAGCTCGTCCTGGCAGGCCCGCTGCAGGGTCCGCAGCGACACTCCCACGTCGGATGCCAGGTCGCTGGCCGAAATATTCTGATCGAGGTGATCGCGCACGTGAGCCAGCGCGCGGCCGACCGTGTCCGGCGGGGCGTCGCCATCCGCGGCGGCTTCGGTCAGACGGCTCGAGACGCGCCCGACCCAGTCTCGGGGATCCACCGGTGACGGGGGAGATGCGGCCGAGAGCCCCTCGATGCGCGCCATCAGTTCCCGGACCCGCCGCCGGTAACGTCGTCTCTGCCTGAGGTCGGCCGCGAGTGCCCCGGACAGAAGGACCACGAACGTGACGATTAGGATGGGGAGCAGTCCCCAGCGACTGACCAGGGCCTCGGTCAACGGCGGGCGACCCACCAGGCGCACCAGCTGCCACCTGGCCGGATGGCCGAAGTCGGGCCCGCTGCGCCAGGAGTGGGGGCGATAGGCGCGCTCTTCCCAGGCCAGCAGTCCGTCCCAACCCAGGCTGTCAGGGTCGACGATGTCCACCTCCGATTCGGATTCGTAGTGCGTCAAGCGAGCGAGGTTCTCAAGGTCCTTCAAGAGTTCGGGAAGCCGCGGATGATCTTCGGTCCAATCGTTCCAGCCCACATCGAGTGCGATGATCTGGCCGGCTTCGGCCTGGGCGACATCCACCGCGGTGAAGGGGAATACCCCTTCAACAATGTATCCCGATGGGGTGCGCTGCGCTGCTGCCCGGACGGCCAACCCTAGCCGCTCCCGCTTCGGCACGTCCCAGTCTTCCACGCTGCGGAGCAGTTCATCACCTTGCATCGTGCCGAGACGGCCGTCGCAGGCCACGATAAGCTGCGTGTCGTTCTCGTCCATGCGGTCGGCGCGATTCCCGTGGCCGTCGATGTAGAGTTCAACTGAATCCCACTGGTAGATCGTGGAGCCCTCAGCCGATGGGGGGGCGGGAAACACCTCGTTGTCGATGATCGTCACACCGAACCAGAGCTGATCCTCATCCCAGGCCAATCGGAAGGTGCCGCGGTTGCGGTGTGGTTCGGGGACATCCGTTGCCTCGAGTGGGATATCCAGGGAGGGGCCGCGCCAGTCGCTGAGATCGCCATCGATGACGAGGCGATCCTGTCTGCGCGGTAGCTTCAAGGGATCATCGATCGAGGTGGGCGAGTCGGCTACCGCACCGCCGGCCACGATCGTGAACCCTGTCAGAACGCAGAGCAGCCTGGACAACAGTCGGTTCATGTCAGGCAGTCCTCCGAAGCCTTTGGGTCGCTCTGCGTAAGAATACCGCCCCGGCGGGGTAGAGGAAAGGGCAGGTATACACCTGCCCTTTCGCGTTCATGTCCGCCGCTGGCCGGCTTGACAGTGTCGATCACTCCTTGCCGTTCGAGGTTGATGGACAGCAACTCTTGCTTTTAGGCGCTGATCCCTCGGCGGGACAGCATGCGCCCCCGGGTTCGCAGCCAAGGAGCTGGGCGGCGCCGAGAAGCCCCCCTTTGATGATCAGCTCGGCAGGGATGGCCTCAAAGGTCTTGCCGTCCACGACCACAGTCCTGCACTCCACTTCATCCCCCAGCTGTGAACAGCATGTCCCGCAAAGGCTCATGCCCACCTCTGCGCCGAGCCACTCCTCCAGGGGCCGATCACCCACCCAGATCCGGTTCGACTGACTGATGTCCTTCGCGCACTCTTCCGGCGCGAGGGGGTTCTCGACCAATGCAACGCGGATTCCCAGCGGACGAAGAGACGCCTTCAGGCTCTTGAGCGCCTGCTGGAGTTCCTCCTGGGTGCTGCCGCAACGATCACACGTCTGCCCCTGTTCGTCGACGAGTCGCTGCCAACGAATCTGAAGTGTCTTCATGTCTTTTCCTCCGGTCGGGTGATTCGTTGCGACGCCGCACCCGGCGAGCAGCGCCATGCAGCACAGCATTGCGAGCGACCGTTTCATGTTTCCTCCCGTCCATCATCAACTCGCCGTCTTCCTAGCAACAAGATTCTGTGTCCTTCGGCTTCTCCTCGCAACAACGCGTCATGCGCTGCAGCCGGGCCTGGCAGTCCTTGTCATCCGCTCGAAGTCGGATGCACACCCCGTCCTCAGTTTTACTGATCTGCAGATGGATTCCATCGCAGCAGTTCCTTGGGGTTTCTTTGTCACACATGGTGTTCTCTTTTCATAGACATATCGCCATCGATCTATACACAAGTCCAAATGAAGAGGGCGCGCGCAACGCCCCGGATGCCTCTGTCACTCGAAGCGGGCCCGACTTCGCGATCCATAGACATTCATCTATACGTCTAAGTATCGGGAATGGTTCCCGGAGGATCAAGGATATTCTGGCTTCTCTTGCCCCGATCCTCTCCGATGGGGCGAATTCGACAAGAACGTGCAACGTAACATCATGCGATATAACACGATAGCCTCTGGACCCGGGTTCGAGAGTCCGCTGCGCACCTGCGAGCTGGCCACCCGACCAGCAGGAGCACGCGGAGTCCAAACGATGGGCCACACCCAACCTCCGCACCGGAATTGCGTAGTGAGACGGTGAACCTACACACGAGGGGGTGTTCCATGCGTTCGATCATGGCCGTAGGCCTGAGTGTCGTCGTCGCCATCATCTCATTGCCCTGGTCGGCCGGGGCGTTGCCGCACGACGTCATCGAGGCCAGCCGACTGGGGGACGGGCACTGTGTGCGAAAGCTGCTGGAGCAGGATCCGCTCTTGGTTCAGGCGACCGACGAACGGGGCTTCACTCCCCTGCACTGGGCCGGTATCCGGGGCCACTGGGATGTGTTCAGTCAGCTGCTCGATGCCGGGGCCCCCGTGAATGCGATTGGTGGCGATGGGGGGACCCCTCTCCACTGGGCCTGCCATCACGATCGTCCGGCGATGATCCAGCGGCTTCTCGAGCAGGGCGCGGACCTCGCCCTGTCCAATCAATGGGGCCGCTATGCGCTCCACGTTGCTGCCGGACGAGGGTGCCTCTCCGTGGCCAAGCTCCTTCTGGGTGAGGGTGCCGATCCCAACTGCCGCACGCGAGAAGGGTGGACTCCTCTGCATGTGGCGCAGAAGTCCGGGCACGATCAAATGGTCGACCTTCTCCGAGCGAAGGGAGCGGATCCCGAGGCGACCGACGACGAGGGCCGCAGCCCCGGAGACTTCGCCTACACGCGCCCCGCACCGATCGAGCGTTCCCCCGAGGAACTGAGAGAGTACGTCGGCATCTACGACCTCGGTCCCGGCTTTGCGTTCAAGTTCTGGCTTGAAGGTGGTGCGCTGAAGATTCAGGAGTTCGCACCCGACGACCTCGTTCCCATCGGGCCCGACGCGTTCCTCTGCGCCCAGGAACCATGGAGGGTGCGCTTCTTGCGCGGTGAGGACGCCGGCATCACGGCGGTGGAGGTCGATTTCCTGAGGCGCACGGTGACCGGTCAGCGCAGAGAACATCCTCAGTACATCGGATCACGGTCCTGCCGCGAGTGCCATCTGGATGGGGAGCACGCCAATCAGTACTTGGACTGGGTCCGCAGCCGTCATGCCGGCGCGTATTGGCACCTGGCGACGGATTGGGCCATCCTGCTGGCATCGTTCCGTCCCGCGTACAAGGACATCACGAAACCGATCGAGGAGGACCGCTGCCTTCTGTGCCACGTCACGGCCGCACAGGATCCCGATGCCTTGCACGCTGAGACCTACCGACTGGAAGAGGGCGTCGGATGCGAGACGTGCCACGGCCCCGGCTCACTCTATGCCAATCTAGAGGGGATGCAGAATCGGGAGAGCTTCCTGGAACGCGGCGGCGTGGTCCCCGATGAAACGACCTGCACACAGTGCCACCGCAATCCGGACCATTTCGACTTTGTGACCTGGTGGCCCAAGATCGACCACAGGCAGGAGTCTGCGGCCGAGCACTCAGGGGACTAGCCGCCGACCCGCCATTGCACTAATCTACAACTGTAGACGGCGAAGCGACCCAGCCGAGGTCACGTGCGCGGCCTGCGGCCGGGGGAGTATGGCCTTCCCCCCGCGGAGGACGAATGCGCGTAACCTTTTTTCTGATATGGGGTTGCCTGGTCAGTGCGCCGACAGCAATCCCCGCCACCCTCACAATCCTACCCGATGGAACCGGAGACTATCCCACAATCCAAGCCGCGATCGATGCCGCCCAGAACGGGGACGAGATCGTTCTTGGGAGTGGCGTGTTCGGCGGCGATGGAAATCGAAACCTCAGTCTGCGCGGGAAAACGCTGACGCTCCGTTCGGCGTCCGACGATCCGCTGGACTGCACAATCGATCCCGCCGCCGGCGGAGGAGGATCCCATCGCGCGTTCCTCTTTGACTCCGGCGAGGGGCCGGACGCGATTGTCCGCGGCGTCACGGTGCAGGGTGGTGATGCGCAAGATGGAGGCGCGCTCGCCTTCACGCTCGGAGCAAGCCCCACCATTCGCAATTGCGTGTTTCAGAGCAACGCGGGAAGCCGGTTCGGAGGGGCGGTCTACTGCCAGGCGGACTGCTCGCCCAGCTTCGAGTCCTGTGTCTTTGTCGATAATCACGCCGGCTTCTTTGGCGGGGCCTGCTATGCCGATGTCGGCGCGACGCTCACGCTTCTCGATTGCACGCTGGCGGGCAACAGCGCCGGCAGCGGGGGCGGCGTCTTTTGCCGCGACGCGGATGCCGTCGTCACCGGCTGCACATTTCACGCCAACGCCTGCGACGGAGCGGCGAGCGGCATCTACTGCGACGGCACGGGCGATCTCACGATGGAGCGGACGCTGATCGTAGGCGGAGTGGTCGGTGAGGCCGTCTACTGTGATGACAACTTCGCCGCCGCCCTCACCGAATGCGACCTGTACGACAACGAGGGTGGCGATTGGATCGGTCCGATCGGGTCGCAAGCCGGAGTGAGCGGCAATATCTCGGATGATCCCCAGTTCTGCCAATCGGACCCTCTGTCCCAACTGGACTGGGCGTTGGAGAGCGATTCCCCCTGCCTTCCCGCGCAGGCGGGTGTGCAGATCGGCGCGTGGGACCTGGGATGCGACGACACCCTCGTTACACCTGCAAGCTGGGGACAGATCAAGCAACGATACGCGAGGGGGGAGTGATGATCTCGATTCTCATCCTATTGGTTCTAGGGCAAGTCGCGTCGGACGCCCCTCCTCTGACCGACTATCACGCCGAGGAACTCTCGCGGGTTCAGGCGGAGATCGAATCGAACGGCTATCACTGGACTGCCGGACCAACCTCGCTGTGTCGCTATACCGAAGAAGAGTTTCAGCAGATGTTGGGGCTGCGGATCCCGGAGCCCGAGCTGCGCCGGTCGGGACAGCTGGCCCGGCTGGGTCCCCCGGCCCGCTCCGACTTGCCGGAGTCATTCACCTGGCACCCGCTCTGGACAACCAACATCCGCGATCAGGGAAACTGCGGCAGCTGCTGGGATTTTGCGGCGTGTGCCGCCCTGGAGTCGGTGATCCGAATCTACAGCGGCGAGTTTCTCGATCTGTCCGAGCAGCAGGTCCTTTCCTGCGCGACGCCGGGCTATGGTTGCGATGGCGGGAGCGCCAGCATCGCCTGGGGACACTTCCGCGAGCACGGTGCGATGGCCGAGAGCTGCATGTACTACCGCGAGAACGATACCGAGGAGTGTATCGAGGAGTACTGCACGCCCATCGCGGCGGTCAAGGAGCGGATCGACATCCCGAACAACGTCGAGGCCATCAAGACGGCGGTGATGGAATACGGACCGGTCACCACCGCGATGACGGTGACATCGAGCTTTCGATACTACCACGATGGCTGCTACGAGGCCGATACGGAGCAGCCCATCAATCACCTGGTTGCGATCATCGGTTGGGACGACAACGTCTGCGATGGAGAAGGCGCCTGGCAGATCAAGAACAGCTGGGGCCAGGGTTGGGGCATCAACGGGACAGGGTGGATCAAGTATGGGGTCTGCAACATCGGCACCCACACCCAGCAGGTGTTCTACTACCCCGCAACGGCCCTGGAGTTGTATCGAAGCGAGGTGCTTGACGACGAAACCGGGGACGGGTGGATCGATCCCGGCGAGACCGCTTCGATCTCAGTCCAGATCCGCAACGGTCTCCTCGCCGAGGACGCCGCGGGCATCTCGGTGACCCTGGCAAGTTCATCACCCTACGTATCCATCCTCGAGGGGGACGCGGTATCGGTCGACCTGGAGCCGGGTGAGGTGGGCGCTCTGGAGCCACCCTTCCAGGTCTCGTTGGATTCCGAGACACCCGTTGGCGAGCGGATCTGGTTTGAGATCACGCTCGATGCCGAGGGGACAGAAGCCGTTGTCGACTCATTCTCACTGGTGGTGGGGGATGTTCCCGTGCTGCTCGTCGATGACGATGTGGGATCGATTGCCGACCCCTTCTTCCGCGATGCGCTGACCGCCGCTGAGATCGGCTTTCGCGTCTGGGACACCCAGAGCAATGGCCCACCCACGGGCGCTACTCTCGAGCCCTATCCGGTCGTCGTCTGGGTGACCGGTGTTGATGGACACATCTCGGAAGAAGAGCAGGATGCACTGAGCAGCTTCACCGGAAACGGCGGCAGCGTGCTCGCCTCCGGCCAGGACATCGGTTGGTTCATGAATGACTACGACGGCGCCGGCCCCTTCGATCAGGAGTTCTACGAATCCATTTTCAGAGCTATCTACCTTCAGGATGACTCCGGGTATCGACATCTTGACGGCATCCCGGACGATCCCGTGGCCGACGGACTGTCGTTCGATCTCGGTGGAGGCAGCGGATCCTGCGCCCAGGACTACCCGAGCCGGATCAATCCAAACGCCGGAAGCGTCCCCATCCTGACCTACGCACCCAACAACTACGGTGCGGTTCGGTACGAGGGAGACTACCGGGTCATCTACTTTGCCTTCGGACTCGAAGCCATCGACGATTCGGCACCGCGACAGGAGCTGCTGATGCGTTCCCTGACCTGGCTTGCGCCGGCGGTCTTCGACAACGAAGCCCCCGAAATCGCCGTCCTCGCTCCCAACGGTGGTGAGGTCTGGTGGTATGGCGAAGAGGCAGTGGTGTCCTGGAGTGCCGAGGACAACATCGGTGTCGACACGGTCAATCTCCTGCTCTCCCGCGACGACGGCGCGACCTATCCCGACACCCTGGCCCAAGGCATCCCGAACGACGGACAACACACGTGGACCGTCGATGGACAGACCTCCGAGGAGTGTTTCCTCCGCGCCGAGGCCTTCGATTTCCGGGGTTGGACGAGCTTTGACCTCTCGGATCGCAACTTCACGATCGTCGGCGCGACGGTCGATGCGCCTGACGCGCAACACGAATTCTCATTCAACCTCGGAGAGCCGAATCCGTTTGTCGATGCAACGTCGTTTCGCCTCGTCCTGCCCCAAGGCGAGGAGGTCCGCCTTGCGATCCATGATGTGACCGGAAGACAGGTCCGCGTGCTCCAGACCGGCCGGCTTCCGGCCGGCGCGCACCGCTTTGGTTGGGATGGCACCGATCAAGGCGGCCGCACCCTGCCCGGCGGGATCTACTTCGCGCGGCTCAGCCGCCGGCACCAACACCATGAGGGAAGACTCCTGTTGCTGAGATGACCCACCAACTCCTGTATAATAGCCCCACAATGTGATGGGGGGGGCGGCCAACAGGAGGCCAATGTGATTCGGCCCGGGGGATTCTCGTCAAACGCATCTTGGTTCACCTTGCTGCTGGTCACGCTGGTCGTCAGCGCGGCTCCGGCTCAGGCGCAACAGATGGTCCTGGACTATCTCTACCGTTACGACAGCCAGCCGGGGGAACCCGACCACATCATGAACGCGATCGAGGTGTCGGGCGATCGGGCCATCGTCAGCACCAATCGCGGGGTGACCCTCGTCAATCTCGCCACGCTCCCGCCCGGCGGCACGAGCGCCTACCTGGATCGATTGACCGGGTTCAACGCGCGCGACCTGTATCGAGGTGGGGGTGGCGCCTTCTACGTGAACCGCCACCGTAACCAACCCGCGATGGGCGCCGGCTTGGTCGTTGTTCGGTTGAACGGCAATGACCTCCAGCTCATCGACTCGATCGAAGAGACCGGTGTGCTCTACGAGAAGATGTGCGTCTCGAACGGACATCTCTATGTGACCGCCCACGCCTATGGGCTGCGGGTGTTCTCCATCGCCAATTTGTATGCGCCCGTCCTCGTGGGCAGCCTGGCGGAAGGCTTCACGGACGCCTTTGCCGTCGCAGTTTCAGGGGACACGGCCTTCGTCGCCGATGGAGCCGGTGGACTCAAAGTGGTTGATGTTGGAGATCCCTCCAATCCGAGCCTGATGTCCGGCGAGACACTCTCCACCGCCGTGGGGACCGCCGAAGATGTGATCTGGCTTCACAACACCGCATACGTCGCGCTGGGCGGCGCGGGTTTGGGAATCTACCCTGGCGGCGATCCGGCCGCGCGTACCGTGTTCCCCGTTGACGGCTGTGCTGAATCTCTCTGCCGGGTGGGTGATCATCTCGCCGTGGGAACCATGGGGGGAGTCCTCATCTACGACCTCAGCGGCCAGCTTCCGGAGCGGGTGGGCCGGGAAACGGCCGCCCGACGCGGTTCCAACGCCGATCTGCGCATTTGCTCGGGCGTGAGCCCCGCGACCGGGGACCGGCTCCTCTGTTCAAACTGGGACTACCTGGATGTCTACCAACTGGTCGAAGCACCCAGCGGTACCCAGAGCGACATCACGCCAGGCGTGCAGAGGATCCGCTTCGCGCCGGCCGGGGGTACTCAGGAGGTCTCGATTCGCAACGAGGGCACGCTGCCGCTGACGGTCAGTAGCGTGGTCACCGACCCGAGTGCGTTCGAGTGTGACTACGCGGGTGGGGTGATCGGCTCGGGGGAGGCCATCAGTTGCACCATCGCCTATGATGGAACCGGCACCAATGTCGGCGGCACCACGTTGTTCTACTCGGATGACCCCGATGAATCACCACTCCCGATTCAGGTGTTCGGGCGCACTGACTACCTGGATCCGGGGGAGTCGGCCATCGACTTCACTCTTCCGCTGCTCACGCGCGATCCTGAAACCGGCGACTTCAACGAGGAGATCTTCACCCTGTCGGATCACCTGGGACAGGTGGTCTGGTTTCAAATCTTCGGCACCTGGTGACCGGCCTGCACGCCCGCGGTCGCGGATATGCAGAACACGATCGTCAAGGAGTTCGAGAACAACCCCCAGGTGTTCGCCGCTGTCTTTCAGCAGGGCGGCCA
Organism: uncultured bacterium; assembly: GCA_964612295.1. Taxonomy (GTDB): domain Bacteria; phylum Eisenbacteria; class RBG-16-71-46; order CAIMUX01; family WJJG01; genus CAYQJL01. Next base: position 121,428 of record CAZTDY010000006.1, read on the forward strand.
GAATGGAGAGACGCGCGAGTGGCTGGAGGTGTTCTGGAGCAACTACTTCCTGCGCGGCGGGGTCATCTGGGATGAGACGGGGACGACCGGAGGGCAAGTCTACGGGCAACCCAGCACCCATCTTCCGTTCGGGCGCGGCTTCATCATCGATCAGGAAGGGCGGGTGAGTCTGCCGTACTTTGGGCATCAGCCTCAGATGGCAATTGATGAGATCTACGAGCTGCTGGGGACCAGCGGCATGTCCCCGGCCGAGTCCGTCACGGTTGTGCACCGGGCGCCTCGGTTTCTCACCGACACCGCCTTCCTCACGGGGGAGCACCGCTTCCTTTTCGAACTCGCCAGACCTGAGCGCGTTACCTTGGCGATCTATGATGTGCTCGGCCGGGAGTTGGCCACCCTCCTGGATGCACATGAGTCGGCCGGTCGACATGCAGTGCGTTGGAGTGGCCTGACCTCGCAGAGCGCGGGAGTCCCGGGCGGAGTCTACTACGCCTTCCTTCGCAGCCCATCCGGGGCGGCATCTCAGAAGCTCTTGCGTCTGCGCTGAGCCGGAGTCACTCGAAGAGCTGCTTTGCAGAAGCCTTGTGGATGTTCCTGAGCCGAGTTCTGGTGCGGGGCTCGAGATACTCATCTTCCTCCGTCTCGAGGATTCCCTCCACGATCTCGCCCGCTATGTTTGAACCGTTCACCGGAGGAAATCTCTCCATCGACCTCGGTGGCGAGGATGCCGCAATCGAGATCATCCGCTGCGGCATCCGTCGCTAGGGAGCGCTATTGGGTGACCGCCTTGAGCATCAGTTCGAGGCCGCTCCACCCTACTGAATCGACGATCCGCTCAATGGTCTCGGTGTGCTCAGCGCTGGGACTCAGGAGCGCCCCTTCAACCATGAAGACGTTGTAGTCACGCTCCTGCGCGCCGAAGTAGGTCGCCAAGACGCACCCCGTGGCGCTGAGCCCGCAGAGAAAGAGAGTGTTCACACCCTGCTCGTTCAAGATCTCCTTGAGGTTGGTTTTCACGAACGCGCTCGGTTAGTTCTTGACGATCATCGGGTCCTCTTCCTGGACGATGACCGTCTCCGGGAACTGGAATTCCTCGCTACCTACCTCCGGTCCCCATTGTAGATCGGTGTGATAAACGCGAATGACCGGGAGCCCATGCTGCCGGAACTGCCAGATCGTTCCGTTGATCATCCTGAGAGCACCGGTCTGCTGAGTCTGATCCATCATGGGTAAGTAGCTGTTCTGAATGTCGATCACGAGAAGCGCCGGCTTCAGTGGCTCGGCGTCGGCTTCCTCGGCCGAAACAGCGGGGCCCAGAGCGCCGGCGACCAGAATCATGGCGGCAACGATCCACTTCATTTGCGAACCTCCTTGGGGGCATCGTCGGCAATCTCGGAAAGCACTCTCAAGATAGTCGTTTATACACCATCTGACCAGGCGGGACTCCGGCAGGCGCCAGGCCGGGGATTGGTATCATCCGCCGGACCAGAGCCAAGTGATTGCCTCCAGATCCAGGTATAAGGAGGACCCGCATGTTTCGTCTGCTTACCGTTTCGATTCTGTTGCTCGTCATCTCGGTGCCGGCGTTTGCCCAGCCGGGCTTTACCGACCGCCCCATCACCAACAACGCCTTCGCGCCGACCGGCTATTCGCTGCACAAGGGTGAGTTCACCATTGGCATTGGACCGCTTGCTTTTGGAGTTGCCGAGAATGTCCAAGTCGGGACCAACATCCTGTTGTGGGCATTCCAGGTCTACAACGCTGATCTCAAGGTGTCCCTCACCAAGAACGACAAGCGGGCGTTCGCAGTCGGGGTGGGCTTCCATCAGCTCGATCTGACCCTCAGCGACGGTGAAAACGACGAGGATATCAAATTCCTGGCGGTTTCACCCTATGTCTCAGGGTCGTGGCGGGTTGGGGAGAATACCATGCTTCATGGCGGGGGGCAGTTTGCCTTCTTCGAAACCGATGAGGCCGATACCGATATCGATGACGTGGATGCCAGTGGCTCGAGCACGGGAACAACGATCTTCGCGGGCATCGAGCAGAGTTACAGCTCCAAGACCAAGTTTGTGGCCGACGTCGGCTACGACACGACCTTCGAGGGAGCCCGCATCGGAGGCGGCGTGCTCTTCGGGTGGGATACGTTTCGGCTGAAGCTGGGCGTGAGTTACTTCACCGCAGGCGACGGCTTCACCTTCCCGCTGGTCGGTCTCTGGTGGCGGTTCAAAGCCTAGGTTGTGGATCGAAGATCTGTGATGGGTCGTCCGGGCCGCAGCCTGCCTTTT
>CAZTDY010000007.1:0-35140 GCA_964612295.1 uncultured bacterium
CGAATCATTGCTCGCTGCACTGGATAAGGTGGCCTAGATTATTGACCCTTTAGGGGAGATTGGTGGCCATGAAAAACAGTTCCTCTAACGCAGGGGGAAGCGCACTTGCCGCACACGTACCGTCGCCCGGTGGATCTTTCTCTCGAGTTCCACATTCGCCAGCCTGGCGACTCAGCGAAGCACCGAACGGAGTAGCGGCATCCGGCCAGACACTCTGGTGTGCGCAGTGGGCTTTCGCAGGGATGGGTCCTCCCCGATCCAAACTCGAGCAAACCGTTCCCCCGCCCGGTCATACCGGGCAGGCTCGCCACTAGGCTTGCCCGACGACCCCTCATTTTGTCGAGCGGCTTTTTTGCCGGGCCGCGGCGATCAGGGCAACAGGATCATCTGCCGACACTCCTCGACCCCTGGAGCCCGCAGGCTGTAGAAGTAGACTCCGCCGTGTAAGGCGCGGTCTTCATCATCGCGTCCATCCCAGGGGATCGTGTGGGGGCCGGCCGCCCGCTCGCCGGTGGTCAGCGTGCGCACCAGACGTCCGTCGGGGCTGAAGATTTGTAGTTCGGTCTCCCCGTCCTGCGGAAGCTCGAATGCGATTCGCGTCTCGGACGAGAAGGGATTCGGCTGATTCTGAAACAGGCGGATCGCATCGATCATCACGGCGGCGTCTTCGGGATTGTCCACGCTCGAGAAGTCCCACAGGAATTCGATTCTCCTGATGGCCTCGGTTGGATAGGGATCGATGCCCCCCGCGTGGACGACAACCAGTTCATCCACGCCATAGTAGATCTGGAAGCCGATGCGTTCGATCTCGCTCACGGCGTAGACGGCGCTCTCACCCTCGATCAGGTGGATTTCGAGCATCGGCGCATCTGCATGGGCGGCGGGATGAAGGAGCAGGAGAAGAAGCAGAGCGCAACCGGTTCGCGCTAGGACTCCGGGGTTCATGGGAACCTCCTTGGGATCACCTACGCTGCATCATTTATCACAGCTCCAGTGTACCACCGGCGTCGCCGCATTCGAGCAGCCCTTCTTCGCGGAACGAGAAGTAGCGCTCCCCCGCGATGATCACGTGGTCCAAGACCTCGATCCCTACGAGCTGCCCGACCTGCAGCAGGCGCGTGGTGATCTCGATGTCATCCGTGCTCGGCGAGGGGTCCCCCGACGGGTGGTTGTGCACGAGGATCAGGTTTGCACTGCCTTCCTGGATCGCGAGCCGGAACACTTCTCGCGGGTGAACCAGGCTGGCCGAGAGCGTCCCTACGCTGACGATCTCCAGACGCTGGGGAACGTGCCGGGTGTTGAGATGAATGGCCAGGAAGTGCTCTCGATCCGCACCGGCGTACTCATTTGCATACTCCTGGACGTGGCGCGGGGAGGACAGGGCGCGGCAGCTGCGGCCTCGCAAGGCCCGCCGGCCCAGCTCCAGGGACGCAAGCACCCGCGCCGCCTGGCGGTCCCCCGCGACGCGGGCCAGACGACGCGGTGTCCATCGCCCCAGCGAAGGCGCCCCACCCCCATCGAGCAGCCGGTCGGCCAGCGGTAGGCCGCTCGCGCTTTCCTCCTCCGCCGTCAGGATGAGCGCGAGCAGGTCGAGGTCGCTGAGCGCGTCCGGATTGTGGATGACCGCCTCGGGCAGATCCGAGGTGCTTTGATCGCGCAGGTAGCTGAATCGTCGACGTGGCGCCATGGGACCCTCCTGTGGGAAGGGTCTAGCAGGATGGGGACCAAAGCTGGGCTCCGGCTCCGGTGCGCGTCGCCGGCAGGGAGGTGGTGAGCACTCAGTATGGAAAGGGGTACCCACGCTTGTCTGCCCGACATCGGGCAGAATCTCGACCCCGGGGTCGAGAGCTATTTTCTTGTTGTACAGTCGCTTACGCGGAGAAATCACGTCGAAACTCACCGAACTACCAGTCCGCTGGATTCGGGCTGGGCTGGCTCGGCTGGCACGCCCTGCAGCTCGGTCGGCTCGGCCGACCCGACCGACCGGCGTGCCGGCCCCAGCCTACGTTCCGACCGGCTCCAGCAGCGCGCGCGCGAACTCGGCCGGCTGGAATTCTTCCAGGTCCTCGATGCTCTCACCCAGGCCGACGTAGCGGACGGGCACACCCAGCTGGGCCGAGACCGCCAGGATGACGCCCCCCTTGGCGCTGCCGTCAAGCTTCGCCAGGATGATGCCGGTCACGCCGGCCGCTTCACTGAAGTGTTTCGTTTGCGAGAGGGCGTTCTGCCCCACCGTCGCATCGAGGACGAGCAGGGTCTCGTGGGGCGCACCCGGTTGGGCCTTCTCGATCACGCGGCGGATCTTGCCCAGCTCGGCCATGAGATTGGTGTTGGTCTGCAGGCGCCCGGCCGTATCCACGAACACGACGCCCACGCCGCGGGACTGCCCGGCCTGGACGCCGTCGAAGGCCACCGCGGCCGGATCGGCACCCGATTGGCTACGGACGATGTCGGCACCGGCCCGCTCAGCCCATACGGCGAGCTGCTCGAGCGCGGCGGCCCGGAAGGTGTCGCAGGCCACGACGAGCGGCTTGCGGCCGGCTTGTCCGTACTGCCAGGCAAGTTTGCCGATCGAGGTCGTCTTCCCGGCCCCGTTGACGCCGACCATGAGGATGATCTTGGGCTGGCCGTTTTCGGGCTCGGGGAGCGCTTCGACCATCGATCCCTGGGTGAGAATCTCGGTGAGAACCTCTTTCAGAAGTTCGCGGGCCTCGCCGGCCTCCTCGACGCCGCGCTCGCGGGCCAGCTGACGAAGCCTCTCGATCACGGACGTGGTGGTCTCGAGCCCCACGTCCGACATCAGAAGGACGTCTTCGAGTTCCTCCAGCAGTTCATCGTCCAGCTTGCCGCCGGACGAGAACACGTCCTGGAGACCGCCGGCAAACACCGTGCGGGTCTTCTGGATCTTCTGCGCTACCTTCTTCCAGATGGACACGCGTTACTCTTCCTTTCCTTCCGATTCCCGGGACTTGCCCGGCGGGATCCCCTCCACGATCTCGATGAACTCATGGACGCTGTCGAAACGGCGGTAGACCGACGCGAACCGCACGTAGGCCACCGAGTCGAGCTTCTTCAGCTCCGCCATGACCACCTCGCCCACCTGGCGGGTCTCGATTTCCTCGCCGCCGGTGCGGTGGAGCCTGGCCTCCACCCGATCAACGACGGCATCGATATCCGCGGCCGAGAAGTGCCGCTTCTGACATGCCCGCCGGATCCCCTCCTTGACCTTGTCCCGCAGGTAGGGTTCACGGCGGCCGTCGCGCTTCACGATGAGGAGCGCGACCGGATCAACATACTCGTAGGTCGTGAAGCGGTGCCCGCAGTCGACGCACTCTCTGCGGCGGCGGACACCCTTGCCGTCGCGTACCGCACGCGAGTCGACCACCTTGTCCTCTTCATGACCGCAACGGGGACATCGCATGTTCAACCTCCCACAATGGGGGGATCTGTCCAGACAACCATTCCGCTGGCTACGGACCGTCTCGTCCGGCCCCGCCCGGGCTTCCCAGACGCGTCATCGGGCTCGAGGATCAGCTCACCGAGGGGGCCCAGTTCGACCACCCGCCCCGTCCACTGCGCCTCGCCGGCCAGGCCGGTCTCACCCTCCGGGCCGATCCCGACCCGGCGACCCAGAAGGAGCGAGGCTTCTTCGAGGTCGGCCCGCTGCCCCGCCGGGCCTTCGGCCTCGAACCGCTCCAATCGATGCGTGAACCGTTCCAGTACCGCCTGCAGGATCCGGCGCCGATCGACCGGCTCGCTCCACTCCAACGCCAGAGAGGTCGCGCTCCCGCGCAGCGCGGGCGGAAAGTCAGCCTTGCGCTGGGTCAGATTGAGGCCGAGGCCCAAAATGACCCGCCCGGGAGCCTCTACCGCTCCCCCGGCATCGGCCAGAACGCCCGCCATCTTCCGGCCCCGGCAATAGAGATCGTTGGGCCACTTGAGGCCGGTGCCTAAATCAGCGATCAGGCGAACGGCATCCCGCAGCGCCAGCGCCCCCATCGACGTGAGCAGAGGCCACTCCTCTCTCGGGCGTGCGGGAGACAGTACCAGACTGAGCCACAGGCCGGCACCCCTTGGTGAATCCCAGGAACGCCCCTGCCGGCCGCGCCCGGCGGTCTGTTCGTCGGCCAGAACAAGGAGTCCCTCGGGGTGGGTGGCCGCGAGACCGGCGGCAACCTCCTGCGTCGAGGCCACCGAATCGAACCGCCGCCAGAGGCCGAGCCAGGGAAGTGGATCACAGATCCGGTCGAGATCGTGCTGCGTAAGCGGTTGATCTATGTGAGGTTGCTTGTCCATTCCTAGGGGGCTCACGAACGTTGGGCCGGCCCGGACGCTAAGAGATCCAGGGACAGATCCGCGGCCGCGGCGGAGTGCGTGAGACTTCCCACCGAGATGAAATCGACGCCAGGCAGCGCATAGTCGGCAATGGTCTCGAGCGTGACGCCGCCGGAAACTTCGATCTCGATTCGCCGGCCGATCGTGTCGCCGCCTAGGATTCCGACCGCCTCGGCCACCTGGTCGGGGCGGAAGTTGTCCAGAAGAACACGATCGATCGGCAGCTCACGGGCCATCTGCAGATCCTCGAGCCGAGCGATTTCCATGACGATTGGCAGATCGGGATTCTGGGCCCGCATCTGTTCGAGCCGGTTCCCCAGGGCCGCAACGCCGCCCGCGGCCGCCAGGTGATTGTCCTTGAGCATGGCCGCGTCATCGAGCCGGAGCCGGTGATTGACCGCGCCCCCATCGAGCGCCGCCTGCTTGCTCAAGAGGCGCATACCCGGCAGCGTCTTGCGAGTATCGAGCAGACGAACACCCGTTCCGGCCAGGCAGCGGACATAGGTCGCGGTATGGGTGGCGATGCCGGTCAGTTGCTGCAGGAAGTTTAGCGCCGTGCGCTCGGCGGTGAGAATCGAACGGGTTCGGCCGCTCAACTCGGCGATGATCGTTCCCGGCGGCAAGTGGTCGCCGCCCTGAGCGCAGCGGCGCAGGCACAGACCGGTGTCCACCTGGCGGAAGACCTCCTCCGCCACCGGCAGACCGGAGAGCACCACCGGCTGCTTGGCCTTGATGATCCCCTTCGATCGATGATCGGCGGGGATGAAGGCGGCACAGGTCACATCGCCCCGGCCGATATCCTCGGCCAATGCCAGTTTGACGAGAGGCAGCACCTCGGTCGACCAACGCTGGATGAGCAATTCGGGTACGTTCATCTATTTGCCCTCCGGAGGCGGGTCTGCGTTTCCGAGCTGGCTCTGGATCTCGAAGATGCGGTCCCGGAGGCTGGCCGCCCGCTCGAATTCGAGGTTATCGGCAGCCGTTTTCATCTCCTGGGTGAGCAACTCGATCATCTGGCCGGCCTGTCCCCCCTCGTCTTTGACCACGCGCAGGAGCTGCTCGAACTCGCCGCTCGGATCCGGCTTGGGCGGAGCCTCCCGATCGGCGACCCGGGTCTGGCCCATGATCTCCTCGGTCGACTTGACGATCGTGCGCGGCGTGATCCCGTGTTCCGTGTTGTAGGCGATTTGCCGCTGCCGGCGGCGGTCGGTCTCTTCCATCGCCCGCTGCATCGAGCCGGTGACTCGGTCCGCGTACAGGATGACCTGACCGCTGACGTTGCGGGCCGCGCGTCCCGCGGTTTGGATGAGAGACCGCTCCGAACGCAGGAAACCCTCCTTGTCCGCATCGAGGATGGCGACCAAGGAGACCTCGGGCAGATCGAGTCCCTCGCGCAGCAAGTTGATCCCGACCAGCACGTCGATCCGGCCGGTGCGCAGCTCGCGCAGAATCTCCACGCGTTCGATCGCATCGACATCGCTGTGAATGTAGCGCACCTTGACGCCCATCCCGACCAGATAGTCGGTCAGCTCTTCGGCCATCCGCTTCGTAAGGGTCGTCACCAGCGCGCGCTCGCTGCGTTCGACGCGTTCCTGGATGCGGCCCAGAAGATCCTTCATCTGGCCCCCGGTGGGACACAGGATGATATCGGGATCCACCAGGCCCGTCGGCCGGATCACCTGCTCGACCACGACCCCGCGCGTCAGATCCAGCTCGTAGTCGGCCGGCGTTGCCGACACGTAGATCGACTGGCTCGGCAGGGTGAGGAACTCGTCGAACTTGAGTGGGCGGTTGTCCAGTGCCGACGGCAGCCGGAAGCCGTACTCGACCAGCGTGGTCTTGCGCGACCGATCCCCCTCATACATCGCGCGAACCTGAGGAATGGTCACGTGCGACTCATCGATGACCAAGAGGAAGTCGTCCGGGAAATAGTCGATCAGACAAGACGGCCGATCACCGGCGGTCCGGCCGGACAGATGGCGCGAGTAGTTTTCGATGCCCTGGCAGTAGCCCATCTCACGCATCATCTCGATGTCGTAGCGCGTGCGCTGGGCCAGGCGCTGCGCCTCCAGCGCCTTCCCCTCATCCTTCAACACGCGCAGCCGCTCCTGCAGTTCGGCATCGATGCTGCCGACCGCCTGCTTGACCCGATGGCGGGGCATCACGAAATGGCTGGCGGGAAAGATCGCCATTCGATCCTGCGTGCGTTTTCGTTCGCGGGTCAGCGGGTCGATGACGGTGATGCTCTCGACTTCGTCTCCGAAGAGGCTCAGCCGATAGATCTCCTCGCTGTGCGCCGGAAACAGCTCGATCAGATCTCCCCGCACGCGGAAGCGGCCGCGCTCCAAGACCATGTCGTTGCGCTCGTACTGCATGGTGATCAGCCGATCGAGAAGTTGTTCCCGGGTGATCTCCTCGCCAAGGCTCAAGATCAACGTCTGCGCCCGGAAATCCTCGGGCGATCCGAGCCCGTAGATGCAGGAGACACTGGCCACGATCACGACGTCGCGGCGCTCGAGCAAGAGACCCGTGGCCTGCAGTCGCAGCCGGTCGATGTCTTCGTTGATGCTCGCGTCTTTTTCGATGTAGGTGTCCGACTGAGGGACGTAGGCCTCGGGCTGGTAGTAGTCGTAGTAACTGATGAAGTATCCCACGCCGTTATGGGGAAAGAAGGACCTGAATTCCCCGTAGAGCTGCGCGGCGAGAGTCTTGTTGTGGGAGATCAGAAGTGTCGGCCGGTTCAGCTTCGCGATCACGTTTGCGATGGTGAAGGTCTTGCCCGAGCCGGTCACCCCGAGCAGCGTCTGGTGGCGATCTCCCCGCTGGAGACCGGCCACCAGCTCATCGATCGCCTGCGGCTGATCCCCGAAGGGACGATACGAGGAGACGATCTCGAATTTCGGCATCGGTCGCTGTCTCGCTACCAGGTCGTGCGAACTGTGAAGGTCACCGTGACCACCTCCCCTGCGCGAACCGGGACGTCGAATTCGATTCGGCGGGAGTTCTTCTTCTCGTAGGCGTGGCTCGCCTCCAGGACGGTCCAGTCGCCGTGCACATCCTCGGCCAACAGGATCGTGACGTCCTCATCCTCCTTGCGGTTGCGAAGCTCTACCTCGAGGTCCCACTCCCGGGTGCGCGATCCGATGTTGCGGCGATCCTTTTCGGTTCGCTCGACCACCAGATCGAAAGCGTTCCCCACGAAGACGCGCACCTTCTCATCCCGCGGGGTATGGTCGATGCCGTCCTCCCCCACGAACTGCAGGCGCCCGCGCGAATCCTCTTTGTAGACCCGGATCTTTCCTTTCGGGAGCGGCATCCCCAGACCCATCTCCTCGCTGTTGGTCGTCTCCAAGACGACGCGCACCTTCTTGCCATGCCGCTGGGGATTGGCTTCGTAGATCTTCTCAACCTCACAGGCGGCCGGATTGAACAGCGACACCTGCTTCGTCTCGTTGTTCTTGAGGGTCGTCTCACGTCCCAGTGTGTAAAGGTGATACTCGAAGAAGGTCTCTTCCTGGAATCCGGTCTCGTCGGCCATCGACAGCGCCTGAACGGGGCGGCCGCCGCGCTTGAACTCAGGGGTCGGCATCACCCGGTGCGGTTCGCCGGCAACGAGCTGCAGCTCGGCGTCCGGATAGGTTGCGCCCGAGTGGTTCTCGAGACTCACCCAGCCGGCCAGATCGAGGTTTTCATCGTCGGCGTCGACCACGGCCACGTATTCGGCGTGCCAGTTCATCCCGCCGGTCATGTAGCTCACCTCGAGATTCCGAGTGCCACCGCGATCGGCGGCCAGCAGCCACTCCAGCGTAGGCCGGGTGATGAGACCTTCGGGCAACTCCGGGAAACGCAGATCGGTGATCTTCTCCACCATGAGGATGACGAGCCCGCTCTGGCCCTCCACCTCGGAGAGGACCACGCGCCCGCCACTGTGGCTCAGGAGCGTTCCTTCATAGAGCCGTCCGTCCTCGGTGATCGCCTGGATCTGATGCTCCAGGTACCGATCCAGAATCTTCTCCGGGCTCACCAGATCATAGACGTAGTTCTGTTCCAGAACCTCGAGGCCCTCCCCATCCGTGGCGGTGAGATGGACCGAGGTGGGATCGATCCGCTCGGGCACATCCCGGAACTTCAGCCACTCGATGCCGGAGGCGATCTCCATCGCGCGCTGATCGCGCACCACGGCGAGGTCGTTGTTGTAGACGGTCAGCGACAGCTCGCGCTCTTCGGCATCTGCCGGGCAAACGGCCAGGAGCAACGCTGTCGCCATCATCGATACGGTCAGAATCGGCTTGATCATGACGCCTCCCTTTGGTCAATGGCGCACCGTCGAGCTAGTCCTCCAGCGCGGCCAGGGCGCGATCGATCTTGGTGCGCGTCGCGTCCCATTGGTGGAGTTTCTGACGCTCCTGTTCCACGACCTCCGGCTTGGCCCGCTCGAGGAAGTCCTGATTGGCTAGTTTCTTGCGCGACCCCTGCAGCGCCTTCTCCACCTTGGCCATCTCCTTGCGCAGGCGTCCACGCTCCGCATCCAGGTCGATGACGCCCTCCAACGAGATGTGAATCTCGGCCGAACCGGCCACTCCGGAAGCCACATGGTGGGGTTTCTTGTAGTCGGGGTCGATGGTCAGAGGCTCGATCCGAGCCAGCGCACAAAGGGGAAGCTCCATCTCGCGGAGAATCTCAGCCTCGCGCCCCTCGGCCTTGATGCCCACCGGCACGAGTTTGGCCGGCGGCACGTTCATTTCACTGCGCATATTCCGGATCGCGGTCACCGCTTCCTGGAAGTAGGCGATGGTCTCCTCGGCCGCCTCATCCCGAGAATCGGGATCGCTCTGTGGCCAAGGCCCCAGAATCAGCTCCTCCTCCTTGCCCGGCAGGTAGCTGTAGATCTCTTCGGTGATGAAGGGCATCAGCGGATGGAGAAGCGCCAGGATCTGCCGGTAGACCGCGACCAGGGTCCGCCGCGCGCGCGCGCCCTGTTCGGGCGTGTCTCTCTGAATCCGAATCTTGGCCATCTCCAGATACCAGGCGCAGTACTCCTTCCAGGTGAAGTCGTAGAGGACGTGCGCCACGTCGGTGAACCGGAACTTCTCCAAGTGGCCTTGGGTTTCCTCGATCACCTGATGCAGGCGACTCAGAATCCAGCGTTCCTCGACGGGGGGCGCCTGGCCGGCCGGCTCGTCCGGAACCTGACCGTCCCTCAGATTGAAGAGGATGAACCGTCCCGCGTTCCAGAGCTTGTTGGCAAAGTCGCGCCCCACCTCCACCTTCTTCTTGCCGAAGAGGATGTCGTTGCCGGTCGGGGTCAGCATGAGCATGGTGAAGCGCAGCGCGTCGGCGCCGAACTCCTCGATGATCTCGATCGGATCGGGGGAATTGCCCAGGCTCTTCGACATCTTGCGGCCTTGCTCGTCGCGCACCACGCCGTGCAGATAGATGTCGGTGAACGGCTTGTCGCCCATGAATTCGTACCCGGCCATGATCATGCGCGCCACCCAGAAGAAGATGATGTCGGGGGCGGTCACAAGCGCATCAGTCGGATAGAACCGTTTGATGTCTTCGGTCTTCTCGGGCCAACCCAACGTGCTGAACGGCCACAGCCAGGACGAGAACCAGGTGTCCAACACGTCCTCATCCTGTTTCCAGTCGTTGGCGCTGCACTTCGGGCAGGCCTGGTCCTGGTCGCCGGTCAACACGGCCTCGCCGCACTCCTGGCAATACCACACGGGGATCCGGTGTCCCCACCAGAGCTGGCGGCTGATGCACCAGTCGCGCACGTTCTCGAGCCAGTGGAGGTAAGTCTTCTTCCATCGCCCCGGCACGAAGTTCAGCTCGCCGTCCTCGGCCGCCTTGATCGCCGGCTTGGCCAGTGGCTCCATCTTCACGAACCACTGCTTGCTGATCGCCGGCTCCACGATCTCGTGGCAGCGATAGCAATGTCCCACGGCATGGCCGAACGGCTCGATCTTGACGAGCAGGCCCTCTTCCTCGAGCGCCTTGACCACCGCTTTGCGCGCCTCCATCCGGTCAAGCCCCGCGAAGCGGCCCGCGTTCTCGTTCATCTGGCCGTCCAGACCGATCACGGAGAGGACCTCGAGGTCATGACGTTCGCCGATCATGAAGTCGTTCGGATCGTGCCCCGGCGTCACCTTGAGCGCCCCGGTGCCGAACTGGGGATCGACGTAATCGTCCTCGATAATCGGAATCTCGCGGTTCATCAGGGGAAGGATCAGGCCCTTCTCCTTGATCTTCTGATACCGCCCATCGCCCGGATAGATCGCCACCGCCGTGTCACCCAGCATGGTCTCGGGGCGGGTGGTGGCCACCACGATCCCGCCCTTGGGATTGTCCTTGGCCGGGTAGCGAATGTGCCAGAAGTGCCCTTCGACGTCCTGGTGCTCGACCTCCTCATCGGAGAGGGCCGTATGACACCCCACGCACCAGTTCACCAGGTACTCGCCGCGGTAGATGAGGCCCTTGCGGAAGAGATGTTTGAACACTTCCTCGACCGCCGCGGACAGACCTTCATCAAGCGTGAAACGTTCGCGTTCCCAATCGCAGGAGCACCCCAACAGACGCAGCTGTCTGATGATCTTGCCGCCGTACTGGTCCTTCCAGTCCCAGACCTTTTCCACGAACGCTTCGCGGCCCAGGTCCCTGTAATCGGTCCCCTGCTCGCGCAACCGGTTGCGGACGCGGTTCTGGGTGGCGATGCCGGCGTGGTCGGTGCCCGGCAGCCAGAGCGTCTCTTTGCGCTGCATCCGCTTCCAGCGGATGAGGACGTCCTGGATGGTGTTGTTGAGGACATGCCCGATCGTGAGGGCGCCGGTTACATTGGGCGGCGGAATGACGATCGTGTAGCCGCCGGCACTCTCGCCGTCCTGCGGGCGAAACTGGCCCGAGTCGTTCCAGTGCTGATACCAGCGCTGCTCAAAGCTGCTTGGGTCATAGGCTTTGGGCATCTCTTTCATGAAAGGTCTCCCATCTCGCCGCCAGGGTCCAAGTTTGCGCCTTCACCAAAGCACTTCGGCCGTGCGACGGAGCAAATTTCAGATAAGGGAGGGTAGCAGAGGCATTTGCTCCCGGTCAATGGAGGTGAAAAGGCCCCCGGCGGATCGCTCCGCCGGGGGCATATCGGTCGCCGGAGAGATGCGTGATCTACACCAGCTGTTTCTTTTTCGTCAGATACTCGACATGGCCGCTGTTGCTCAAGGAACGCTCGACGGCTTCGAGCGTCTGCACGACCCGCAGACCGCCATGGCCGTCCACCGCCGGAGCCCGCCCCTCAACGATCGATGACAGGAAGTCGGTCACCTCGGCCTGGAGCGGCTCGAAGGTCTCCATCTTCGGAGAGACGATGTCACCGGCCCGATAGCTGAGATGGTATTCGCCGAACGTATCCGGGTCACGGTAGTCGACACCCTTGTCGTAGATCTTGACCGCCTCTAAATGCTGCGTGTCGTCGTAGACGAGCATCTTCTTCCGGCCGACGACCGTGGTGCGCCGCAACTTCGAGGGCGCCAGCCAACTCACCTGAACATGGGCGATCGCGCCACTGGCGAAGCGCATGAAGATGAACGCCACATCGGGAATTCCCGGTTGCACGAAGTCCTTGCCCGTGGCCATGACCTCGGTCGGCGATTCGCCCAACCAGTAGAAGAGCATCGAGAGATCGTGCGGCGCCAGGTCCCAGATCACGCTCGAGTCTTTCTGGTGCAGCCCCAGGTTGACCCGGGTCGAGCTGATGTAGAAGACCTCGCCCAGATCCCCGGCGTCGATGATCTCCTTGATCTTGCGCACCGGCGGGCTGTACTCGAAGGTATGCCCGACCATGAGCACCTTGCTGCGCTCATCGGCCATCGAGATCAGTTCTTCGGCGTGCGCACTGGACAGCGTGAACGGCTTTTCCACAAAGACGTGCTTACCGTGTTCCAGCGTCTGGCGAGCAAGTTGGTAGTGGGTCTTCGGCGGGGTGGCGATCATGATCGCGTCCACCGCCGGAGAGGCGAATACGTCCTGGGCATCGGTCGCCACCTGGACACCAGGGTACCGCCGCAGGATTTTCTCCAGCTGCTCGGGTTCACGGTCACAAACGGTGACACTCGAACACAGCTGATTCTCAACCAAGTTGCGGACCAGATTCGGTCCCCAGTACCCAGCACCCAACACGGCCACATTGACCATAAGTCTCTCCTGACTCGCAGCGCACCAACATCCTGCCGGCGCTTACCTAACGCGCCCCCCGAGCGTATATGACTTCCGGTATGGTACGCCATAACAGTCTTAAGTCCAGCCCAAAGCTCCAATTGGCCCCGTAGTAGAGGTCTAAGAGGACCATCTCCTCGAAGCTGAGCAGGCTGCGTCCCGAGACTTGCCATAGCCCCGTCATGCCGGGCGTCACGTCCAGCCGTTTCTTGTGCCAGTCCTCGTAGAGCTCGTACTCGAACGGCAGGCAGGGCCGTGGGCCGATCAAGCTCATCTCCCCCCGCAGCACGTTGATGAGCTGAGGGAGTTCGTCGAGACTGGTTCGCCGCAAGAAACGTCCGACGAACGTGATCCGGGGATCATCCATCAGTTTGTAGACCGGGCGGCCCGAGGGATCGACCCCCGCCGCATCGCCTCCGCGAAGCAGGCTGGCGACATAACGCCGATGCCCGCTGTCGTCATTCGAGGCGACCATGCTCCGGAATTTGTACATGCGGAAAACTTCTCCGCCCCGCCCCACACGCTCCTGGCCGTAGAGAATCGGCCCGGATGAGCTGAGTTTGACCAGCAGGGCGATGATCAGCATCAGGGGCATCAGAACCAGCCCCATGGCGATCGTCACCGTCAAATCGAAGGCCCGCTTCACGATGAGGCCCAGGCTCGCCTGAGCCGGCGCACTCAGTCTCAGAAGCGGCACACCGGCCTCTCGCTGGATGGGCGCGGCATCCACGTACATGCGCGTGAGATGGGGAATGACGTGGGTCTCGATTCCCTGGCGGGCCATGGCGGCGCTCTGCCGGACGGCC
The DNA here is from genome assembly GCA_964612295.1 of uncultured bacterium. Lineage (GTDB taxonomy): Bacteria > Eisenbacteria > RBG-16-71-46 > CAIMUX01 > WJJG01 > CAYQJL01. The sequence goes on from CAZTDY010000007.1 coordinate 13,347, forward strand.
GACCCCCGATCGAGCGAATCGGCCGCGATCAGGACCTCGTCGACCGCCAGCGCGCTTGCCAGACCGGGAAGATCTTCCCAAGACTCCAGCTGGAAGCGCGGCCATCGTTGACCGGGACCTTTCGGCAGAGGATGCGTGTCGGCGAGCCCCACCACCGTGGCCTCCCGCGGCGCCTCGCCCTCGATCACCGCGGCGGCTCGGCGGGCTTCGGGACGCCCTCCCACCAACAGAACGCGGCGGGGCCGGACCGACCCGACCTCCGCGAATCTAAGGATGAGACGAGACCAGAGGGGCCGCAGGCTCAGCACGCCCCCGGTCAGGATCAAAGCATGGGTCAGAAGCAACCGCCTCAGGTCGCCGGGAGGATCCAGGGCCAACAGGAAGTCGAAGACCACCGCGATGACCCCGCTCCAGAAAAGGGCACGCGCGGCGGTTGCGAGCGCTCGGCGAGGGCGGAGCAGCAACCGGCGACTGTAGAGCCCGAACATGCCTCCCAGGAAGAGGAAACTCACCGCGAGAACGACAAAGAGAGCAATCAGCGGAAGGGTCACCTGGGGGGCCGGGCTCGCCACCGCGGCCCGGGCGCCGGGGGTGAACTGGAGCGCTGCGAAAAAAGCCCCCGCGACCAGCACGGCATCCATCAGCAGAAGGCCGGGCAGGACCAGCCCGAAGGCCCGAAGCTTCGAAATTCGGGTTCGGCGGCCGAATGCGGCGTCGGTTTGACCGAGGCCACCGGAGAGATCAGGCCGCCATGGATCGGTCTGAAGGGCATTCGCTCGCACTATACACCTCTGAAAGCACTTAGGGGACTCAGCCTCCAGCGCGCCTTCACTCCCTTTTCATCGCAGGATGGGGATCGCCTATCGGGCTTATCTCCCGTTCCGGCCAGGCACTCTAGGCAATTGCGCGGCAAGGCGCAAGGAAATTTACCCCCCCCTGCGGCCGCGCTCAACCTTGATCGGACCCGGCGAGTCCGGTTTTGAGAATCTCCGCTTCGATCCGGACGTAGCCTCGCATTTGATGCTCCGCGGATCGATCTCCCCCCCAGGTGGTTTGCGCCCCTACGGTCACCTCTAGTTCTCTACCCCGGATCACCATCCCGATTCCGCTCTCAAAGCGCCAGAATCCGCCGGCGGGCACGGGCAACCAGGAGGCCTCGTCCCTGTGGATCCCACGCTGCTCCCTGATACCTTGGGCCCAGAACGACCGATCCCGTTCGGGCAGGAGCGTGATCCTTCCCCGCCACCGGCGGGCGTCGGGGCCGAGTGGATGGCCTAAGATAAACCCTTCGTAGGTGTAACCGCTGCGGTAGATCTTGTGCCAGTACCAGATGTTCTGGTCATCGCTGGTCGTGGTGTACTCCACCTCAAAGAAAACGGGCCTCGCAGGCGCCAGACGGAGGCCGTAGGTCCGCCCGGGGGCCATCGGCGCGAGATGCGCGAAACGATCCTCCCCCCCATAGAACCAGTAGGCCGAGAGATCGTGGAGCCCCAGATGCTCTCGGACCCAGGCGCGGGGGGAGACCTCAATTAGATAGGCGAACTTCTGATCGGTGTCGGACGGCTCGTAGTCCGGACCCTCGGCACCCTCCCCCCGGCCGAGGAAGATGTCCACCAGGTCACCGGCGGTCAGCTGCTCGGTCCGACCGCCTCCTCCCATCATGATCGTTCGCTGAACCTCGAGATGGAACCATCCGGCCGGTTCCCAGTAGAGGCGCATTCCCCACAGGAGCGGATAGGGTACGGCCCGGTCCCCTTCATCGAGATACGCGACAAAACTCTCGGCCTGTCCCCCGCCCCCGATCAGGGGAAGCCGGGCCCCCTCCGCCGCGATCAACGCATGGTCCAGCCCGGGAGCGTGGCGGGAGATCAGCACTCCGGCCCCGGGAGCCCGGGCCCAGGAGATACTCCGGCGGCCGACCCCCAAGGTTGCCGGTCCCAGATGCAGCCCGGCCCACGCGCCCAGGATGTCTCCTTTGAACGCGATGTGCTCGCCCCCGCGCCCGCGCCAGGAGAAAAGAAGCTCGCCCCACCGGCCCCTCGCCGAGACCCCGCCGACCAGACCCGCGGCGAGTCCGTCCGACCAGCGGCCGCCCTGATCGAAGTCGGCCTCCCACACCCGCCCTCCGGAGGCGGTGGATTGCTGCAGCTCGAGACGCAGCCAGGGGGTGAGAGGGCCAAGCGGCCCCCCGTCCCCCGCGCCGGCGGGCCCGGCGAGGCCCATCCAGAGCAGCACGAGACCCAGGAGCCCGAACCTGCGGGCAGCAAAAGGGGGTATGGCTTGCATACCTCCCAAGCTAGACGATGTGATGAGCGACCTCAAGCGAGTGGCTACGAAGCGGCCTCCACCGTGGTCAGCGCGTCGCCGAAGGCGCACGCCCGATTCCGCCCGGTCTTCTTGGCCATGTAGAGCGCCTCATCGACCCGGCCCAACAGCTGATCGGCCGTGTCGCCGTCGCCCGGGAAGGAGGCAACGCCCACGCTCACGGTCAGCTTCTTGCGCCGGTAGAAGGTGTGACGCTGCACCCGCGTGCGCAGACGCTCAGCGGCGGTCACGGACCGCGGCTTGTCCGTCATCGGGAGCAACACCACGAACTCCTCCCCACCGTAGCGGGCGACGATATCGGAGCTGCGGGCCCAGTGTTTCAGGATCGTGGCCAGCTCCGCGAGAATCTTGTCGCCGACCTGGTGGCCATAGCTGTCGTTGAGATCCTTGAAGTTGTCGATGTCGATGAACATCACGCTGAAGGGCGTCCCGTAGCGGCGCGCGCGATCGATCTCGCTCTGCATCCTCTCCAGGAAGTGACGCCGGTTGTAGATATTCGTCAGGTCGTCGGTGATCGCCAGGCGACGCATGTCGGAATAGAGCAAGAGCCTCTGGATCGTCGCCGCCGCCTGTCCGGCAATCAAGGTGAGCAGGCGAAGCTGATCTTCGTTGAAGGCCTTCGGGCGTCCATGACTCAGATTGAGGACCCCGATCAGTTCTCCCTGAACCACCAGCGGCACGGACATGAAGCTGCCGACCAACGTGTCGTCGGGTCGCCGGCCGCGATGCAGCTCGCTCAAGAGGACCGGGCGCTTCTGCTTCGCGACCCAGCCGCTGAAGCCGACCCCGTGCTCGAAATGCACGCCACCGATCAGATCGACGAACTTGCCGTGCTGGGCGGCCGGCACCAGATTGCCGTTCTGTTTGTCCCAGAGAAAGAGGGTGGCGTTGTCGAAGGGGATCGCCTGCCCGATCAACTCGAGCAAGCGGCGGTAGACGTCATCTTTGTCGAGGGTCGTCTGGATCATGCGACTGACCTCGAAGAGGATTTCGAGCTCAGAGTCCTGACGCGTCACGTCCGTGAAGTTCTCCTGGCGCAGTATGCGGATCACCTTGCGGTTGAGCGTCAGCGCGGCCGAGAGCACATCCGAAGAACGTTTCTGCGCGGCGGCCCGTTCCACCTGATTCGTCAGCGTGGAGGCCTCCTTCGAGGTGATCAGCTTCTCGTCCCCCATGATGCCGATGAGCTGAAGCTGAGCCTTCCGAAACTTCTCGGTTGCGTCTACGAGCTGGCGCGATCCTGCACCGTTCCTGCGTCTCATGCGGTTCTCCTCCTTGTAGCGAGTCGCATCCCTGCTAGTCGTCTATCGATAGCTGGATCAGGACAGTTTGAAGATGTCCTGGCCCTGCTCGAGTGCCGTTTCGATCCGTTCTTCAAGGCCGGGCAGATCGGCCAGCGCATACCCCAGTGCAGCCAGGCCGGCCGGGGTCTCCATGGGCGGCTTATCCGGCTTGCGCGCGCCGTAGCCCATCAGGTGAGCCATCTCATCGGCCCCGCGCGTCACCAACACCTGGGGGGGAAGCTGATCGGGCGGCTTGTGATGATCACGGGCCATCGCAACCAGCTCGTCGGGGAAGTTCCATTTCTCGAGCACGATCTGGCCGGCGACGGTGTGGTCGGCCCCAAACTTCTCCTGCTCGATCTCGAGTCCCGGTCCTCCCTGATTGTAGATCTCCCGAATGACCAGTTCGTACTCCTCGGGCATCATGAGGTTCATCGCCAGGCGGCCGGCGTCGTGCATGAGCCCGCCGAGAAGACCTTCCTCCGGATCGACCTCGCCCAGTTCGCTCGCGATCAACCGTCCCGCGATCGCGCAGGCGGCCGAGTGCGTCCAGATGGTCTGCTCCGCGAAGGTCGGGGTGCCGCTTCGTTTCCAGGGCAGCGAATGCACCAGCACGAGATTGCGCACGGCCCTGAACCCGAGGAGCGCAACCGCGCGGCTCAGGGTTTTGACCTGGTGCGGCAATCCGTAGTAGGCCGAGTTGCAGGTGCTGAGCACCTTCGAGGCCAAACCCGGATCCACCCCGATCAACCGGGTGACCTCGGCCACCTGAGCGAATTCGGAGCTGGCCACGCGTAGGATCTTGGTCGCGACCGAAGGCATGGGCGGGATGTCGCCCAGCACCTCGATCATCTTTTCCAGCCGCTGCCTCGAGGCATCCGCTGACATGTGCTTCCTCCTCCTAAACCTGCCGATCCACCCGGGCCCCGCGCACGCGGCAGGCCTTCTCATGGGAGGCATCGACCACAAAACTCATCTCACGGGACCCGTCGTCGCCCTTGAGTTTCAGAACCGGGCGTTCCCCGGGGCTCACGATCTCTATCCGGTGCCAGCCGATCTGCGGACACCCTCCACGGGCCCGGGCCCAGAAGCTCCCGGGACCGAGGACCACGTGCACATCCTCGCCCTTGACCTGGACGATGCGCGCCCGCATGACCTGGCCGCGATCCAGTCCGTTCAAGTACGCGCGCATCTGTTCGGTCGGCCTACTCACGCTCCCGTCCTTCCTAGCTGGCCTTCGGTTCGGCCCACGACCGTCCGCGGGTGCCCTGACGGGACCGCAGCTGAAGAACCAGTCCGACCTCCTCCAGTGAGACGCCCAACCGGCGGGCGATCTCGGTCTGGGGGCATCCTTCGGCCGCTAGATACTCGATCTGCTCGCGCACGCCGGGGCGGGCCGGGCCTGCCGGCATCTGGGCCGGGGCGGACCGGGGTGCGCTCTCGCGGGGCGCCGGTTCCTGCCAGGGTCCTTCCGGTTCAACAAGCGTGTCCTCGGCGTCGGACTCCAAGAACCGCCGGGCCCAGGTCGAATCCTGCGGGGGCGGTTCGGGCGACCAGGCCCCCTCTGGCTGGGCGACCGGCTCCGGAGCGCCTTCCACGCGGCGCTCACGCAGTTCCTCGAGGAGCGAGGCCCGCGCCGCTTGCCAAACGCGGTCTTCGGATGCGGTCTGCTCCTCGTTGGGGTCGAAGAAAGACCGCCGCGGCTCCTCCAAGATGGGTTCGGGCAGCGGCGGCGCTTCGGCCGTCGGTGCCGGGGAGACCATGAGGTCCGGCTCCGGTGCCGCCGCCGGTGCAGAGGTCTGCTGCTGAGCCTGGCGGAGGTTGGTTTCGAATTCCTCGAGCCCACCGATCACGGCCATCTGCAGACTGCGCAGACGCGCCTCCTCGCTCTGAAGCCCGCCCTGCAGCGCCCGCCGGCCCATCGTCCGCCAGATCGCGCCGAGAACGACAGCGAGCGAGAGGCAGATGGTCATGACCGAGACCGCCGCCTGGCGCTTCCAGAACTGACCGAGAAGATCCCGCCTGAGGGCGGCTTCCTGAGCTGAAACCTGAGCATGACGGGCGGCGAGATCGTCGCGGACCATGTTCATCTGCTGTGAGCGGCGGGTGATGTCTTCGGGCGTGGCGGCCGCATCGATTGCCCTCCCCCTGGAGGGGGCGACGGTCAGGCCGGTCGCGGGCTGCGACCCGGCCTGACCGCCGCGGAAGCGCTCGATGACCGAGGGCGCCATCCCGACGATCACGCCGAGCAGGCATCCTGCGATGACCACGTTGAGGAATCGTCTGTACCGATTTGACTTTGCCATGCCATCACCCCTTCCTTGGGAGGATTAGCGTTTCGTCTCAAGCCTTGACGTCGATGACCGATCCTTTGTCGGGCTCATCGTCCGGCGGCTTGTCCGCGCGCGTGGCTTCGGCGTCCTTCTGCGGGGGCGCGTCCTGCTTCTCCCCACTCTCCGGCTGGGCCTGCGGCTCTTCCTTTTCCCGCTGCGCATCCGGATCCACTTTGGCCTCCGCCGATTCCGGGCTCTCTTCCACGTGACGCCCCTGAATGTCCACCGTATCTGCCAACTTCTTCGCGATCTGCTGCTGCTGGATCTCGCCCCTGCGCCGCGCGTTTTCCTGGGTGCGTTGGACCGCTTGGGTCTGCACCAGAACCTGTCTGAGATTGGAGACGTCTTGCATCGTCCCCTCCCCGTGTGCAGATCACACCCGGGCGGTCAGACCACCCGCGGCTCTCTCAAGCCACCATGAGGCACTTGCGCATTCGCGCTCTCAGCCGGGACACCGCCTTGGTGTGGATCTGCGACACACGTGATTCCGAAATCATCAGCGTTTCGCCGATCTCTTTCAGGGTCATCTCTTCGTAGTAGTAAAGCGCAACAACCAGACGCTCCTGCTCGGAGAGGACATTGATCGCCTCCAGCAAGAGGGCCTGTGATTGATCCTCCTCGATCTTCTCCAGGGCGCCGATCGCGGCATCATCTTCGATGAGCTCGCTCAGGCCCGCGAGATCGTGCTCGTCATCCACCGAGACGGCTTGATCCAGACTCAGTAGAGACGCGCCCCGAACCTCCTCGAGAAGGCGGGTATACTCGGTCACCGGGAGGTTCATCTCGGCGGCCACTTCGGCTTCGGTCGCGGCCCGTCCCAGGCGCTGGTCCAGAACGCGGCAGGTGCGTTCGACCTCGCGCGCCTTGCGGCGGGTCGTGCGGCTGGCCCAGTCCAGAGAACGTAGCTCATCCAGAACGGCGCCTTTGATGCGCCAGATGGCATAGGTCTCGAACTTGGTGCCGCGGCTCTCATCGAACTTCTCGAGAGCGTCAAAAAGGCCGATGACAGCCGTGTTGATCAGGTCATCTCGCTCGATCGACTTCGGCAGGCTGCTGGCGATGCGATCAACGACATACTTGACGAGGGGTGCGTAGTTTTGCAGGGCCTCGGCCTTGATACGTTCATCCGCGGGGAGTCCCGGCGGAATCGGGCGAGAGGCCATCCTGAGTAGGGACGCGGTATCGCGCATCGGTTGATTCTCTCTCCTTCCAGGTGAATGTCGGGTCGCCAGGTCCCGGAACGTCGTCGGAGAACGGTCTCCGATCACGCACCCGGGGGTTTCGGGCAGGCCCCGATGGGCCTCTAGGCGGCAGCCTCCTCAACCGCCGGGCTTTCGACTTCAGTGGCACGCTCGCGCCTGGGCGGAACCGCCTCAGCGGCCTCCGCGTGCGGCAGGTCGGCTGCCTCTGACACACCGTCTGTCTGGGCCGCTTCGGCGGCCCTTTTCTCTTCGAGCGCCATCCGATGCTCGGCCGCCAGACGCAGCAGGCTGGCCCCGACCAGCCCGCCCAGAAGGCGAAGACCGACGTAGAGCACCCCGCCCACCACCACGCTCCGCAGGAGCATGACCGGAAGACGGATGCCGGTGGCCATCCCGATCACCAGGATCAGGCAGGTGGCCGCCATGCTGATACGGATGGTCCAGAGCTTCACCCAAGCCTCCACGCTCTCAATCCTCCTACGCAGCCTTCAGCGAACGCGCATTCGCCTCTCCCTGCAGGGGAATGGGGCGCGGTTCAGCAGTGGGTTCCAGCAAACGTTTCATCAGCTCACGCAGGCCCGCGGCGGCCTGTCCGTCGGGAAACCTCTTCACGAAAGGTTGCTGAGCCTTGACGGCTTTCGAAACGCTCTCGTCGTCCGGAATGACGCCATAGAGCTGTGGCTCGAAGCCCAGGAATTGATTCGCGACCCTCGACACCCGCTCTGCGACACGACCGGCCTCCGCCTCGGAGCGGGCCATGTTGACCACCAGCCGGGGAGGATTGGCGAGGCGGCGGGTCGTCAGGACCTTGATCGTGGCGTACGCGTCGGAGAACGCCGTCGGTTCCGGGGTGGTGATGACGAGAATTTCGTCGGCCAGCTGTGCCAGACGAACGTTTTGGCGATGAATGCCGGACCCCGTATCGATCAAGAGCACGTCCCGGTCCCGGGCGAGCGTCTCCAGGGAACGCACCAATACCTCTCTACGGTAATCGTCAAGGTTGGCCATTTCCTCAACTCCGGAAGAGGCAGGGATGATGCGAATGTCGTTCGGACCGGTGAGGACGATCTCGTCCAACCGCTTGTGACCGTGCACCACGTCGTAGAGGTTGTAGCGCGGGGCCAGGCCGAGGAGCAAATCCACGTTCGCCAAGCTCAGGTCCCCGTCGAGCAGCATGACGCGAAGGCCGTTTTCAGCCATCAGGACGGCCAAGTTGGTGACGAGGTTGGTCTTCCCCACGCCGCCCTTGCCACTCGTGACCGCCACCGAGAAGGGCTGGGTGCCCGGTGACCCGTGGGCCGCGGCCAGCTCGATCGGGTCATTGCCCGGACCCTGACCCATCGTGGGCCCTTCGCCCCGGAAAGCGCGTGTCCAATTGGGATCGGGATGGGCCTGTTTCATCGCAGAACCTCCTTCAAGTGCGGCCGACTGGCGGCCGCCGACGGAGAGGACTCGTAGAGGGGCGGACTGAGTGCAGAGCCCCGCCTTTCGGCCGGCGGCTGCCAGCCCTCCAGGGCTCCCGCACACGGCTCCAGGACCAGGGAAACCAGGAGGTCGGCGTCCGCGGGGCGCAGATCGTCCAAGATGTTGCGCCCGAATCCCAGATAGGCAACGGGGAGCTGATTCTTCAGGGCCAGGCTGAGGATTCCGCCATAACTTTTTGTTTCATCGATCTTTGTGAATATGAGGGCATTCGGCTGGGCCACCGCGAAATGGGCGCAGGCTGCGGCGGCGTCGCGGACCTTGGCGGTCGCGGACAGAACCAGGTAGACCTGCGGATCGGCCAGAGCCCGCCGGAGCCCGGCGGTCCAGGCGCGCGCCTCCCGGTCTTCCGTACTGCTCCCGGGACAGTCGACGATGAGGACGTCGCACTCGGCCATGTCCGGGCGGCCCGCGGCCTCAGAGAGCGCGTCCGCCTCGAAAGCGGTGGCGAACGGCACCTCGAGAATCCGCGCGTAGTTGCCCAGACCCGTGGCGCCCCCGGCCCGGAAACCGTCGGCCGAGAGCAGCGCCGGACGGCGACCGGCGCGCAGCGCCAAGGCGGCCAGGCCGGCGGCAGCGGTGGTCTTGCCGGAGCCGGTCGGTCCCACCAGCAGGGCGACCTGAGGACCTGGCCTGCTCAAGAGCGGTGTGGCGGTCGGCAGCAGTCGCATCAAACGATCGCGCAATCCGTCGAGTGACGGAGGCGTGACCACATCGAGCGTATGTTCGCTCGCCACATCCTTGAGAAGGGCAAAGGTCAGATTCGAGTCGACCTCGGCCTCGATGAGACTCAGGTAGATCTCCCGGAGGGGAATCGGAATGGTCGAGAAATGATCACTGGCCACCAGGCGGCCCAGGTAGGTCACCCGTTCCCGCAGGCGGGTGACTTCCGCCTCCCACTCGGGCGGACGTTCGGGGCTGACTGCTTCGGCAGGTGCGGCCTCACGCGCAGGCCGGGCCCCCTGGCGTCGGGCCGGGGCTTCCCAGGCATCGGGGGCCTGCGGGCGCCGGGCCGCGGCTTCGGACTCGACCCACAGCGGGGAGTGGCTCCTCCCGAACTGCGGCGGGCCGTCGGGCTGACTGGAAGGATGGCGATCCACGGCTGCGACCACCATCACCCGGTGACCGCCGCGGGCGCCCGGGGCCGCCTTCTTCGTTTCGAGGATGACGGCTTCGGGACCGAGCGACTCGCGCACCTGGCGCAGCGCTTCGGTGATGTCCCGGGCTGTGAAACGCCTGATCCTCATACCTGCTTACTCCTCTAAGCCGATTGGGTCGCCAGCTGGCCTTCGCCGGCGCTCCCCGCCCCCACATCGGACCCCACGGTGGCGACGGTGCGCACGCTGGCCGCCCCGCTCACTTCGGCGTAGGACAGCACCACAATCTGGGGAACGAAACGGGCTACGAATTCCTGAAGGTAGGGGCGCAAATACTGACTGCTCAGAATCACCGGGTGCTGCGCCACGGTGAGCACGGCCTGGATCGCCTCGGATACCTGGCTCATCAAAGTCTGGGCTTCGCCCGGATCCAGGACCAGTCGGTTCTGCCCTTCCTGCCCCGGGGCAACCGACTCGACCAGCCGCTGCTCCAGACGCGGATCGAGCGTCGCGACCGAGAGGTTTCCGCGGGGATCCTTATAGGGGCGCGTGAGGGCGCGGCAGATCGCCACGCGGCAGCGTTCGACCAGGGTATCGAGATCCTTGATCGCGCCGGCGTTGTCCGCCAACACCTCGAGAATGGTCACCATGTCACGGATCGAAACCTGCTCACGAAGAAGACGTTTGAGAACCTTCTGGATTCCACCGACCGGCAGCAGATTGGGAATCAACTCATCGACGACGGCCGGGTTGGTCGTCTTCACCTGGTCAACAAGCACCTGCACATCCTGGCGGGTCAGCACTTCGTGGGCGTGGGATTTGACGACCTCGGTCAGGTGGGTGGCCACCACGGCGGAGGGTTCGACCACCGTCACACCGGCCATCTCGGCCTCGCTGCGCTGAGCCTCCGAGATCCAAACCGCCGGCAGGCCGAAGACCGGCTCGGTGGCCCGGATCCCCTCCACCTTGCCGTCGGCCACGCCCGGCCCCATCGCCATCAGGCTGCCCATCATCAGTTCGCCGCGGGCCACTTCTTCGCCGCGGAGCTTGATCGTGTAGGCGTCCGCGTTCAACTGCACGTTGTCACGGATGCGGACCGGCGGGACCACGAACCCTAAGTCGCTCGCGATTTGTTTGCGCGTGCCGGTCACCCGGCTGAGCAGATCGCCACCGGAAGATTCATCCACCAAGGGGATCAGTCCGAATCCGAGTTCGAGTTCGAGCGGATCCACTTCGAGGAGCCGCTCGACCTTCTCCGGTTCGGCCAAACGTTCGGTTTCGGCAGCCTCCTCTTCGGCCGCGGACCGGATACGGTCACGGCGCGCGATGAAGCCCGCCGTCCCCGCCAAACCCGCCAGCAGCCAGAAGGGCACGATCGGGAGGGCCGGCACGAGACCCAAGAGGAAGAGGATGCCAGCGGCGGCGAACGGCGCCCGCGCCTCACCCAGCATCTGTCCCATGAGTTCCTGGCCCAGATTGCGCTGGCTGTCCGAGCGAGTGATGAGCAGACCGGCCGCGGTCGAGATGATGAGGGCCGGAATCTGGGCGACCAGGCCATCACCGATGGTGAGCAGCGTGAAGGTGCGCGCCGCTTCCGAGAGCGGCATGCCCAGCTGCAACGTGCCGATGACGAACCCGCCCAGAATGTTGATGACGGTAATGATGATGCCGGCGATGGCATCGCCTCTCACAAACTTCGACGCACCGTCCATGGCTCCGTAGAAGTCGGCCTGGCTGGAAATCTCGGCGCGGCGGGTGCGGGCCTCATTTTCATCGATGAGCCCGGCGTTCAGATCGGCATCGATCGCCATCTGCTTGCCAGGCATGGCATCGAGGGTGAAACGGGCGGTGACCTCGGCGATGCGCGCGGCACCCTTGGTGATCACCACGAACTGGATGATGACCAGGATCAAGAAGGCCACCAAACCGACCGCGTAATTGCCCCCCACGACGAAGTTGCCGAAGGCCGCGATGACCTTGCCGCCGTATCCATTGAGCAGGATCTGACGCGTCGTCGCCACGTTGAGCGCCAGCCGGAACAGCGTGGCCAACAGAAGGACGGTCGGGAAGGTGTTGAATTGCAGGGGCTGGCGCACGTAGATCGTCAGCGCCAGGGTGGTGAGCGCAAAGGCCAGGTTACCGATCAGGAACAGGTCCAGGAGCACCGGAGAGACCGGAATCAGCATCACCGCCAGCAGCACGAGCACGCCGCCGGCTAAGAGCACATCCGAACTACGCTGCAACGGTGAACCTGCCATCGATCTCCTCTTCCTGTCCTTCCTCAAGAACGCGCTCAGGCGTTAGGCCAGATTGGCCGCCCGATTGCGCCTCTCCTTCATCCGATACACATAGGCGAGCAGTTCGGCGACCGCCCGGAAGAGGTCCACCGGGACCTCGTGATCCACATCGACTTTAAAGAGCAGGCGCGCGAGCGGCGGATCCTCAACCACCGGCACGCCGTGTTCCTTGGCCAGTTCGCGAATCCGCGCGGCCATCTTGCGGGCGCCCTTGGCCACCAGCTTCGGAGCCCGCATCGTTTCGCGGTCGTACTTGAGCGCGACGGCATAGCGGATGGGGTTGGTGATCACGACGTCGGCGGTCTTGACGGCATCCATCATCCGGCGCATGGCCGCTTCCCGCTGGACGGCGCGGATACGGGCCTTCACCCGCGGGTCCCCCTCGGTCTGGCGGGTTTCCTCTTCGAGTTCCTTGCGACTCATCATGATGCCCTTCTCGTAGTCCCAGCGCTGGTAGGCATAGTCGAAGAGCGCCAGGAAGAGAATGGCGAGGGCCACGCGGAACCCCAACTTGAGGGCGATGGTGGCCGCGTAGCCGAACATCGGCAGTGGCGCGCTGCCCATCATCCCCGCGAGTCGGGGAATCTCCCCCCGCAGGGTGAAGTAGGCGATGGAACTGATGAGCGCGATCTTGAGAAGGGCCTTGGCCAATTCGACGAAACCCCTCTTCCCCAGCAAACGCTGGAATCCGCGCACCGGGCTCATTGCATCGAGCTTCGGCGACAGCGGTTTCCAGGAGACGACGAACCCCACCTGAGCGAAGTTGACCGCCAGCCCCACCACGGCCACCACGCCGGCCAGAGGGGCGAGCGTCAGAAGCACGTAGGGAATGCCGCCGCTGAAGTAGCCCAAGAGCAGATCGTGGCGCAGCTCGACCTGCCCGCTTCCGCCCAGAAGCTGCCGGACGATCACCGCGAGCCGCTGGAGCATGTAAGGACCGGCCAGGCCCATGAGCCCCATGCCGGCGAGCAGCACAAACGCCGAGCCAAGCTCCTGGCTCCGCGCGACCTTGCCCTCTTCCCGCGCCTGGCGGCGGCGCCGCGGGGTCGCTGGCTCGGTTCTTTCCTGGAATTGCTGCTCAGGCATCCGTTTCTTCCCTCTTCCCCATGTGGCCTAAGGCCCTAAACAGGTGTGGCCACCCGGAGGACCATGCAACCTACATGCCAGCAAGAAGAACGAGCAGGTCCCGCTCCAGGGTGATGAGGAGCCCTTCGACGGTTCTGAAGAAATACGGTAGAGTTAGCCCGATTCCGAGGAGCCCCAGAGCGATCTTGATGGGGAACCCGACGATAAAGATGTTCATCTGCGGGACGGTCCGAGCGACAAATCCCAAGGCAGCGTCGGCCAGAAATAGGACAGCAATCAGCGGTCCCCCGACGGCCAAGGCGGTCATGAACATGGTTCCGGCCAGACCCAGGATGTGCCCCGCCAGGCTGCCCGAAATCTGGACACCCCCCAGCGGCACCAAGGTGATGCTGGTCCCCATCGCCCGCAGGAGCAGGTGGTGCCCACCGAGGATCAGAAAGAGCGTGAGGGCCACGATCTCGTAAAAGCGTGAAATGAGTGGCACTTGGCCGCCTCCACCCGGGTCCATCACGTTGACGATGCCGAAGCCCATCTGGATACCCACCAGGCTGGCCCCGATGCGGATGCCGGCGAAGGGCAGGGTGGCCGCGAATCCCAGCAGAACCCCCACGAAGGTCTCGCCCGCCACGGCGAGCCCGAAGCCCGCGAGGTCACGCGCCACCAGGGTGCCGGTCGTAGACACCAGCGGGAACATGGCCACCGCGGTGGCGACCCCCAGGAGGAGCTTCAACTGGCCGGGAATCTGCCGCTGCATGAAGATCGGACCGGCCACGTAGAACCCGAGACACCGGGTGAACAAGAGCGCGAAAAGCTCTGCATTTTCTACGTTTACCGGCCACATCTCAGGCGATTCCTCAGGTTGGGTCCCAGGTCTTTTCCCGCTACCGGAGCTGGGCAAGATTGCCGAACAGGTTCACGCTGAAGTCCATGATCCGGTTGACCATCCAGGGCAGAAACAGGAAGAGGCTCAGGACGACCGCGAGGATCTTGGGGATGAAGGTCAACGTCATCTCCTGAACCTGGGTCACCGCTTGGAAGATCGACACGAGCACACCGGCGGTGAGACCGAAGAGCAGCATCGGGCCGGCCAGGGTCAGGGCCAGGAGAATGGCCTGCTGGAAGAGTGCGATGGCGTCGCTGACGGACATCAAAGGCCTCCGTTCCTAACCAAAACTCGCGACCAGCGACCGCACGACCAAATGCCATCCGTCGGCGATCACGAAGAGGAGGATCTTGAAGGGCAGTGAGATCATCGCCGGGGGCAGCATCAACATCCCCATCGACATGAGCACGCTGGCGATCACCATGTCGATGATCAGAAACGGCAGGTAGATCACAAAACCCATCTGGAACGCGGTGCGCAGTTCACTGGTCATGAATGCCGGGACGATGACGGTCATGGGAAGATCATGGATCGTCTCCGGCTTCTCCTGCTTCAGCATCCCGGCGAAGAGGGCCAGGTCCTTTTCCCGCGTCTGCTTCAGCATGAAGGTACGCAGGGGACCGGTGCCTTCTTTGAGGGCGTCGGTTGCGGAGATTTCACCGTCCATGTACGGCTTGAGAGATGTCTCATGCATCACATGCCACGTGGGGGCCATGACGAAGAAGGTCATCAGGAGCGCGAGTCCCACCAGAACCTGGTTCGGCGGCATCTGATGGGTGCTGAGCGCCTGGCGCACAAAGGAGAGCACGATGACGATGCGCGCGAAGCTCGTCATCATGAGAACGAGCGCGGGAGCGACCGACAAAACGGTGAGCAGAAGCAGAATCTGCAATCCGGTGGCAATCTTCTCCGGCTCTTCGGACGCATCGCCGGCCTCGTCCAAGCTGAGCGTGAGCGACGGGCCGGCCTGCGTCCCGCACCACATCCCGCTTCCAAGAAGAAGCAGCATCGCGCCCAACAGGCCTAGACGCAGCCGGCGGGCGGATCCCTTCTTTTTGTCATGGAGGCTGAGCAACATCCTCAAACGTCCTTCCCTACCGTGAGTCGGGATCCAGTCGCCGCAGCGACGTCACCAGGTTTTCGCGCACGCGCCGGACCTCGCCGGCGAGGGTGGCCTCGAAGGGATTCTCGTCCTGGGCGGGGGGCTCGATCACCGGCTCCTCCAGCGATTCTTTCGCCGGCTCCGGCTCAGGCGCCTTGTCACCCAAGTGCGAGAGCATGTTGATCTGGTTGGCGGTGATGCCCAAGAGCATCGTCTCGTCCCCGACCCGAACGACGGCCAGACTGCTGCGTTGGCCGAGGCTCCGCTGGGTCACCAGTTCGATGCCGGTCCGCGATCCACCCCGCAGAGACCCGCGGGTGGCCTTCTTGTAGAGGAAGAGCACACCGCCCAGAATCCCGAGGACGAGCACGAGGCCCAGCCCGACGCGGGTCAGCATGCCAGAGGCCGAGACCGGGCTCGTCTGAGGGATGAAGGACGGCGTCTGAGCGTCGTCCGCCAAGCTCCACGCGGTGTTGGCCGGGGTCTCCCCCGAGGCCGCTGGATCCGTCTCGGCCGACCCGGCCGTGGTGCCCGGCTCGGCGGATTGGGCGTACCCGTCCGCCGGGCTCAGCAGAGCCAGGCCCAGCAGAACCATCACCAGCGTTAGGCTGACACCCTTGAGGCTCGCGCCCTTCATTCGCTGTCCCCCGCCAGGCTGCGGATTCTCTCCTGGGGCGAGATCAGGGAGGTCAAGCGAACGCCGAAGTGTTCTTCGATCACCACGACCTCGCCGCGCGCCACCAGAACCCCGTTGACCAGGATATCCACCGGTTCGCTGGCCAGCCGGTTCAGCTCCACGATCGATCCGGGGCTGAAGTCGAGAATATCTTTGACCTGAACGTTGTTGCGTCCCAACTCGACCGTGACCGGCAGTTTGACGTCCATCAGCAGATCGATGTTCGCCCCACCGTCGGATCCACCCGGCGCCTCGAGCTGACCGAACTCGACCGGCTGCGCCTCGGCCTGGGCCTCGGCCTCCGGCTCCAGGGCGCGTGCGGCCGACCCGTCGAATGCTTCCGGTCCAACGCCCTCCGGCGTCCCGGACGCGACCTCGGCCTCTCCCGCACCGGCGGCGGCTTCAGCGCCTGTGGTCTCGTCGGGCGCATCCCCGGCGGCTGCCTCTTCGCCACCCGACTCTGCCTTGAGCGCGTCTTGGGCGTCGTCGGAGTCGAAGAGATTGTCGATCTCGTCCTTACTCATCGCCCGTTTCGGCTCTTGGGGATCCCCCATCATTCGCCTCTCCTCCTTCATCCAATTCGGTGGCGGATTCCTCCGCCAATTGCGCTACCCGGCCCAAAACCTGAACGGCCAGCTTCCGGCCCGATTGGCCGGCCCGGCCAAAGAACTTGTGCTTGGCTCCGACGTCGATATGCACCGGCTCTTCGATCGCGGTCTCCAAACGGACGACGTCACCCCGTTTGAGATGGATGAACTCACCAATCGTCAGTTGACCGTGGCCCAACCTGACGGTGATCGGAACCGCGCCCTCCTCGAGTCCGTCGGCCAGCCACTCGGCTCCCTTCTCGGTCTTGCGCGGGCGGATGGCCCGGAACGAGTAGGCCCCTGCGCTCACCTTGGTGAGCATCGACTCGAGCGAGACGAAGGGGTAGCAGTAGGTGAGCGTGCCGTTGATCGTCTGCGTTTTCAGTTCCAGCGTGACCAGCACGACCGTTTCCGGGTCCGGAAGCAGCTTGAGCATGCTCGGCTGCTTCTCGAACGACTCGAGTTCGGGTCTGATCTCGGCGATCTCACCCCACACCGAACCCAGCACCTCCAATGACTGGGACGCGACCTGCGAGAGAATGGTCTCCTCCAGATGAGTCAGCTCTCGTACGCGGTCCACCGCTGATCCCTGTCCTCCCAGCAAACGATCCACGATCGAGAGGGCCATGGTCTGGTTCATCTCTATGGCCCCGGACCCGTGCAACGGCTCCATCGTGAATGGGAAAAGACAGGTCGATTCGGGGAGGCTCTGCACCCATTCCCCGTACGTGAGTTGCTCCACCGAGAGGATGTCCATCTCCACCATCGTCCGCAGGTACCCCGACAACCGTCCGACGAGTCGGGTGGCATAGGTCTCATGCAGCGTTTCCAGGAAACGAAGCTGGTCTTTCGAGATCCGGTTCGGACGCCGGAAGTCGAAGACCGCCACGCTGCGGTCCTGCAGCGGCGTCTCTTTCTTTTCTGGTTCCGGTTCGGGTTCTGCTTCTGCGCTTCCTTCGTCGTCATCCGAGAAGGAATTCAGCAGAGCATCAACCTCATCTTGAGAGAGAATATTCGCCACGCTTCAACCTCACTGCAAAACGTAGTCGGTAAAGTACAGGTTCGAGATCTTGCCGCCCGCAAGGTTGGCATTGATCTCGTCGATACAGGTCAATCGGATCTCTTCCCGCACGGTCGGGTCGCTGAGCTCGTCAATCGTGCGTGAGGAGAACTTGCGAATGAGCAGATCCCGGATCTGGGCGCTGCGGGTGGTCAACTCGGCCACGACGCCGGCCCCCGTTTCGGCCTCCAGAGCCACACCCAACCTCAGAAACCGCTTCCCGCGGCTCCCCGCCGGGTTGAGCACGAGATCGTCGATCACGTAGTGCTCGCCGGGCATCTCCGTCACCGGCGGGACGTCGGCGTCGCTGGCGGTCCCCGCCACGCTGATCGTCTCGACCGGTCCGACGGCAGGGCCGATGACATCGGTCACCAGGTAGAACGCCCCCGCGGTCATCCCCCCCAGCACCAGAATGCCGATCCCCATCCGCACCAGCGCATCCGGCACCAGAAGCGAGCCGAGGATCGAGCCGCCGCCTTCGGCGGATGCCGCGGCTTCGGGCGCCTGTTCTTGCTTGGGTTCTTCTTCCCGCGCTGCCATCTCTACTCCCGCCTCCTGTCCATCCTCTCCTACCCTCGCTGGGCCGCCGCGCACCCCCCTGCGTCAAGGAGTCGCTCGCAGGGGGGCCGCGGACTTAGGAATCCGGACGGACCAGTCGTTCACTCGCCCTATCGTTTGATATTGATGAGCTCCGTGAGGACCTCATCGGTTGCCGTGATCACCCGCGCGTTGGCCTGGAAGCCACGCTGGGCCACGATCATGTCGGTGAACTCCTGCGCGAGGTCGACGTTGGCCTGTTCCAGCGCGCCAGGAGAAAGGATCGAGCCGATGCCTTCACCGGAAGCGCCGATCGTCGGCGGTCCGGAGTTCGGGCTCTCGATGTAAGCATTGGCATTGATCTTGGTGAGACCGGTCGGGTTGGTGAACTCCGCGATGGCGATCTGGCTGATCGGCCGGATGACACCGTTCGAGAACACGCCCATGACACGGCCGGCTTCATCGATCGTGAACTGGGTGAAGGTTCCCTTGCTGTAGCCGTTCTGCGAGCTCTCGAGACTCTGCGTGCCGCGCAGCATGGTCAGCCCGTCGAACGAGCCGCGGGTCCCCCCGGTGAGCTCCATCCGCAGAACGCCTTCGGCTCCCGTCTGAGGAGAGATCGTGAGTGCAGTCGGCACCGAGGTCCCGGTTGCATCGTAAACGAGCGCGTCGAGCGAACCGTCGGCCCGGAAGGCGACGCGACCGCTGCCGCCCTGCAGAACCGGGGTCTCACCATCGTCGACCTCAGCCTCCCAAGTGAACTCGTTGAGTCCCTCGAGGCGCGAGAAGGTGAACTTGACCGTGTGGTCGAAGCCGAGTTCGTCGTAGACCGTGATCTCCTCGAAGAACTGCCCGGCGTCGCGCGCATCTTCGATGTCACTGAAGGCGAGTGCGGCACTGAAGGTCCCGCGGGCCTCGCCGGTCGAGTCGCTGGCCGAGAGGGTCAGCGTCTGGATCTCGGCCGCGGTGCCCATCTGATCGGGAGTCTCCGCGTATAGGCGGCCGTCATCACCCACGGACACTGTGATACCAGACACGCCTTCGACCGAGTTCAGGGTCTCCGTCATCTGGGTCGCCAGATCAGCCAAGGTCGTCCCGGCGGCAACCTCTATGCTGCTGCTGACGGTCTCACCACCCACGACGGCACCGAAGTAGATCGTGTCGCCTGCTTCGGTCAGGGTGCCAATGCCGCTATCGGACTGGCGCATGTCGATGAGGGCGGTCGCTTCGGTGACCGCATCACCCATTGTGTCGTACAGCACGGAGCTCCGCATGTGGGAACCGACCGGCTGCGAATCGGCATCCAGGTTTCCGCTCAGGACGACCGTGTCGGTCGAGTGGGCCGGCTCCACGTCCTTCAGCGGCAGATAGATGTTCGAGACGCCGGTCTCGAAGGTCCCCAACTCCTGATCGTAGGCGTATCCTTGGAGAATGTTTCCACTCCCCGGGCTGACCAGCCGACCCAACGCGTCGGCCTGGAACGAGCCGTCCCGGGTGTAGATCCGCATCTCTCCATCACTGAGGACGAAGAGGCCCTGTCCTTCGATGGCGAGATCGGTGTTGATCCCGGTCATCATCAGGCTTCCCTGTGTGTACATCTGGGAGACACTGCTTCCCAGAGCACCGGTACCCACCTGAAGCGCGTTTGTACCACCCGACACGTCGGTCGGGGCGGTTGCGGATTGTTGCACCTGTCCGAGGGTTTCCTCGAAGTTCACACGGCCTGCTTTGAAGCCCACCGTGTTCACGTTGGCGATGTTGTTTCCGATCACATCCATACGGAGCATATTCCCCGCTAGACCGGACACCGCCGAGTAGAGCGAACGCATCATGGCTTGAAGCCCTCCTTTGTTCCGTCCGTCCTTTAGCCCAAAAAGTCCGAACGCCATCCTGGGCGTTCAGACCGGATTCCCTATCCTTCGTCCACCACGTCGCCGTACACCTCCCGCCCCTCGCCGGTCGGGTCGTCATCCCCGCCGTCCGGTTCATCCACGGGGCCGGAGTTGTCGCCCGGCGGCAACACCGGGCTCGGGTTGTTCGTGCCCAGGCCGAGGACCTCGAGGAGCGTCCCCACCGGCACCCGGGTGCCCGCGATCGTCAAGAACGCGGCGCCCTGTTCGTACACCACACTCTCCACGACGCCGGAGACGAGCGGGTAGGCGGTCATCTGCCGGCCGTCGATGTCGGCGGCCTCGACCGCAATGCTGAAGGCCCCGCCGTCGACCGGCCGGCCGTTCGCGTCGAGTCCGTCCCAGGCGATCGTGTGCGAACCGGCCGAGACGTTTTGCATGTGAAGCGTCCGCACGACGCGCCCCGCTTCATTGGTGATGTCGATCGAGACGTTGGCCGCCTGATGCTCGAGCAGAACGCCGACCCTGCCGGATCCCCCATCGGGGATCTCGAAGCTGTCGGAGGCGACCACGACTTCCCGGCCCACCAGCGAGGCGGCCATGCTGTTGTTCATCGATTGGATGAGCATGCTCTGGTTGGTGAAGGCCGTGTTCAGATTCGACATCTGCTCCAGCGAGCTGAACTGCGCGAGCTGAGCGACGAACTCCGTGTTGTCCATCGGATCGAGCGGGTTCTGGTACCGCAGCTGGGTCACGAGGAGGTTCAGGAAGTCCTCCTTGCCCAGCGTCGAATCGATCGCCTCGCTCATATAGGACGTGTCGTAGGTTCCGGTAACGCTCGTGACGTCCATGATCTCTCTTGCCTCCTTCCGCGTGCCCCCTGGCGGCTACGCGGTCACATCCAATGCCAGTGGGTTGGCCGGGCGCCGTCCACGGCTCTCGGTATCGTCTTGGGCCGCACCTCGCTCACGGGGTGCGCGGTCGCTGCGATCGTTGTCCTCGCGGCCTGAGGTCTGCTGCCCGGTGCGGCGGGCGTCGGCGTCGAGCCCGTCGAAGGAGGGCAGACTGCTGGTCCAGTTCGCCTGATCGGTGACCTGCGCCGGAGCGGCCGACCGTCCGGCTGCCGATTCGACCACGATGCGGTCGATGGCCAGGCCCTGGCGGTTCAGTCGTTCCCGAATCATCTCCGCCCCTTCGCGGAGCAGTCCCTCGACCTCGGGCAGTTCGGCGATGAGTCGCGCCGTCAGTTGCGGTCCATCCTCTTTCAGACTGATCCGCATCCGCCCCAGGCCGGGGGGGTCCAAGGTGATCGTCGTCTCGCGGGTTCCGCCCCGTGAAGCCACCCGCAAGTGGTAGGCCGCCTGCGCGGCGACGTGTGCCGCCCGCGGGCTCAGGGCCTGCACGGTCTCGGTGGCGGCACGCACCTCGACGACCGAATCGACCCGATTCAGCGGTGGCGGTGTCACGCCGTCCGGACGGGCCACATGCGCCGGTGCCTGGGCCGCCCTTGCGGGGGCCGCCTGAGGAGAGGGGCGAGACGGGAACTCATCCGTGAGTTCATTGTCCGGCCGCCACAAGGAAACCCCTTCGGACCCCTCGTTCCCTGGCCGGGCGGCTGCTTCCCCTCGAGGAAGGCCGTGGTCGCCTCGTCCCCTCTCCCCACGCGGCCGCACGGGATCGGCCGGTGTGCTCAAATCCTGGCGAGGCAGTTCGGGGGCTTCTCCCCGTTCGGGCGACGGGTTGACTGCGCCCTGCGCCTCGGTTTCGCGTCCGGTTTCGTTCGTCGTCCTGAGCCACCAGGCCCGCCCCGGAGCCTGCACCTCCCGGCGAGCAACCGGAGCGATCTGCTCGGGCGGCTCGGGAGCTGCGGCCTGCTTGGGTTCGATGACCACCCTGGTGTCCTTGGACGGACGCTCAGCATCTCCGGCCGGCTGCACATCGCGGCTCACGGTCGGGGCCTCGCGGAGTGGCCTGAGATCGCCCGTTGCAGGCGC
>CAZTDY010000007.1:35240-100123 GCA_964612295.1 uncultured bacterium
GGTCTCACGAACCGGCCTGAGATCACGGGGTGCAGGCGCGGTCTCACGAACCGGCCTGAGATCACGGGGTGCAGGCGCGGTCTCACGAACCGGCGCGGCCGGGACGGGCCTGGGCCCCACCCGAGGCACTCGAGGCTCACTCGAGAGCTTGTTTTCCAGATGTGCTCCGTCTTTCCGAGGAGGCTGCGCCGCGTGCGCAGAATCGACCAGTTGCCGAAGCGGCGAAGCCAGCTCACGCCCAGCAGGCAGGTCGCGGCTGACGGGCACGGGAGCTTCGGCCTGCGGGGGCCGCGCTGCCGATACTGGCTGGGCCGCCGGCCGACTGGGGGGGGCGGGCTGCTGAGGAGCGGCGGTCTGTGCACTCGGCGCGGGACCCATTGGCCGGATACGCTGCGCTGCCTGCGCGTTCCGCTCGAGAACCGGCCGCCGGGAAAGGTCACGCGGCAGGGCGTCCTTCGGCGGGTCAACCGGAGCTTCTTGGGTGCTCGCCCTGTTTGCGACCGGCGTAGTTTCCGTCGTGAAACTGGCCAGCCGACTCTCTGAAACAACCTGGCGTGCGTCGCCTTCCCCCGGCTTGCTCAAGGGCATCCGGACGGGGTCGGACGCGCGCTCAGGCGCGATGGACTTCGCAGTAGGTCGCGCCGGAGCAGCCGGGTTGCGCTCAACGGCCGGCCTCCCAACTTCCACCTCGGAGTTCGGCACAGCCTGGGCTGGAACGGGCGCCTTCGCGGGCGCCGCCGATTCGAGCTTGAGCGTTGCGGCCTCGCGGGGCGGATCGGTCCGGACCACTTCAGCGACCGGTGCGCTTGGACGAGGACCGGCAGGCTGAATCCGCGGTTCCTGGGACGTGCTTGGCGCCGGGCGAGTGACGGCCTCGCGGAGGATCGTCGGCTTCGCATTCGCCCCCGTCTTGGGCTCCGCGGCGAACGCCTGCACCGGAACCTCGCGGCGGATCACCCGCGTGGTCTCCGATTCGGTGGCTTCGGCCTGACGGAGAACCCGGAACGGTTGGGCCGCCGGAATGCGGACCTTCCGATTCGCGGCCCGATCCAATCCTGCCACCGGATCCGGCGAGGACTGAGACGACGCCGGCTGGGGGGGCTGAGGCGCGCGAGCGATTGGTTCAGCCGATCGCGGCGCGGCCGGGGCAGATTGCTCCTGAGCCGCGGGGGTCTCCGCCGCGGGCTGAAGCGGGACCTCGGACCGGCTGGGGGCAACCGGCTGGCTTTGCAGTTTGGGTTGGGCGTCCGGGGTCCGAACCGTCTCCCCTCTTGGGGCGGCGGCTTCTGCGGAGACCGGTGCGCCTGGCTTGGTCGGCTCGGGGACCACGGCCTTCGCAGGGGGCGTCACGGCCGCCTGTGCCGGAGGCGCGACGGGACGCGCCGTGGCCGGCTTCACCGTGCTCTGCTGCGGAATCGTGGTGGAGCGTGGGGCCTCCGCAAGAGGCTTCTCAGGGGTTGCGGGCGACGGCTTCGCCGGGTGGGCCGCAGCCTCAGGCTGCCCCTTGGCTTGAGCTGCCGGGGCCTCGGGCAGAGGATCGGCCTTTGGCGGAACCGGGGCCGGGGAGACCGCCTTCTCGGCCTGGGCCGTCTGAGCGGGGACCGGCTTCTGTTCGGCCGACTCGGGGGTCACGACGACCGCGGCGGGATCGGCTGTCGGGGTCGGCGCAACGGTGAGCGGTGCCGGAACCGTCCGCGCAACCGGCCGCCCGGCCGCGCGCCCTTGTCTGGAGCGAGGATCGATGGAGTTCTGCTCATTTTCGGGCGCCGCTTCCCCGCCTCTCTCTGGTGCAGGGGTGTCCAGGGTGCCCAAGAGCCCCAGCCCCATGATGAGCGGCGGGCTGGCTTCGTTTTCGGCCGGCAGGTCAGAGGCCGGGGTGGTCGTCTCGCAGTCAATTTCGGTAACCGCCGCGGGGACCGCATCCGTCTCCTGCTCATCGGGGGGCGGCTCTCCCTGGCTGGATACGATGTCGATACGATCCGGCTGGCCAGCCGTGGCGACGGGGTTCGCCTGAGCAGGGGGCAATGGAGGATTGAGATCCAGGCGGGGGGTGAGTTCCGGCGAAACAGGATCGGGCTGACCTTCGGGATTCGCAACCAGTGGCAGGGCCTGCTTTGCGCGCAACGTCAGCGAGGCCACCTCTTCGTAGAGTCCCTCGGGCGTCGCTGAAACGCGGACGGTCCCCTCGCCTCCCTCCATGAGGGGCGACTCGGTGTGCGCAGGCACGAATAGCGCCGGAGTGAACTGCATCGCGGTTACCTCTCTCCCAACCCAGGACTGATCTTCTCTGACGCCGGCGTGGTCTGTTCCTTGGTCAGACGCGCCACTCTCATCGGATCGACATAGGCCAGTATTTTCGCGGCCTGCCTGGTATTCAGCTTCGCGAGCACCTTCTGGAAGGTGACGTCATCGAGGTTGACCATCACCATCGCCGCCGATTGAGGCTTCATGCTCGAGTAGATCTTCGCCAGATCCGCGGTCGCTTTCTCTGCGTCCGCCTCCGCGACGTCCCGCGCCTCCGTCATCTGCGTCGTTGCCTCCGCCATCAGGTCGATGCGCTCCTGGAGCCGCTGTTGTTCGATCCGCACCTGCTGCTTGAGGGCGCGCAGCGAATCGATCGCCGCCGGGGCGGATCCGACCTCCAGGGTGGCGTCCTCACCCGCCTGCACGGCGTCCGCCTTGGCCGGGGCGTCTTCCACGGTCACCGCCGTCGCCGCCCGATTGCGCAGCCGGGGCAGAATTCCGCGCTGAGCCACGCCCGTGGCGAAGAGCATGATCACCGTGAGAACGACAGCACAGGCGACGAAGACCGCAACCAACCCCAGGGGTCCGGCCGCACCCCTCTCCCGAGGAGCCCGCCAGGTCGCATCCCAGGCGCTCAACCAGCGCTGTTTGATGCCCGGCCGTGATTGCGTTCTCATATCCGGTTCCCTCGTCCTCGGCCCTAGGCCGCTTCCTTCGCCCGTTCATGGCCGACGGTCGCCGCCTCGTCGGTCACCTGGTTCTCGTCTCGCAGCACGTCCTTGACGAACTCTAAGTACCGGCGCTCGCGCAGACGCTCGAGTGCCTTGCGTTCCAGCCGGGCCTTCAAGAGTTCCTGGCGATCCTGCTCGACCACCGTGATCCACTGTTCGATTCGCTCGAGCGTTTCATCTCTTTGCCGGCGCAGCTCGCCGACGTATTGCTCCTCCCGCAGCAGACCGGAAACATCCAGCACTCCTTCGCGAGAAGAAGCCGTAGCCGTACTGGTCATCTCTTGCTCGAGCCGCATCATGCGATCCTCCTGTGCCCGCTTGGCTGCCTCGCTTCGCGCCAACGCTAGTCCGGCGGCGTCGACCCGCGCTTGGCGGACCTTCTCCAAACCCGAGAGCGCAAAACGAAACTTCTTCACCCTTCCTCCAATCGCCGCTCCGAAGGGCTTGGTGTGCCCTGCAGACGGCAGCTCCACCTATTGCAGCGCACCCACCGGCGCATCCGCGGATTGAGCGGGTGCGGTGGCAAGCTTGCTCAGCCAAGCCAACGTTTCCTCCGTGTTCGAGGCCTCTTCCGGCCGTTGCCGAAGGAAGGACTCGATCTCGGGGAGACGCTGGATAGCGTCATCCACTTGAGGATTGGAGCCACTGACGTAGGCTCCCAGATTGATCACATCCTCGGCCTCACCATGGACCGCGAGGATTTGGCGGATACGATCGGCGGCCGCCCGATGCTCGGGGGTCGTGATGTCGGGCATCACGCGACTGACACTGCCCAGGACATCGATGGCCGGATAGTGACTGCGGTGGGCCAGCCGCCTCGATAAGCGGACGTGCCCATCCAGAATCGAACGCGCGGCATCGCTGATCGGCTCGTTCATGTCGTCCGATTCGACGAGGACGGCCAGGAGCCCGGTGATACTGCCCTGCTCGGTGATGCCGATCCTCTCCAAGAGCTTCGGCATCTGCCCGAAAACCGACGGCGGATACCCGCGCGTCGTGGGTGGTTCGCCGGCCGCCAGGCCGATCTCCCGCTGCGCGGTCGCCACGCGGGTCAATGAGTCCATCATGAAGAGCACGTCCCGTCCCTGATCCCGGAAGTACTCGGCCACCGTGAGGGCCAGCATGGCGCCCTTGACACGCACGAGCGCGGGGCGATCCGAGGTGGCCACGATGACGACCGACTTGGCGAGTCCCTCGGCCAAATCCCTCTCCAGAAATTCGCGCACCTCGCGGCCGCGTTCCCCGATCAGGGCGATGACGTTGACGTCGGCCTGCGCGTGGCGGGCGATCGAGCCTAAGAGCACCGACTTTCCGATGCCCGAGCCGGCGAAGATGCCCATGCGCTGGCCTTTTCCGCAGGTCAGAAGTCCATCGATCGCGCGAATGCCGGTGACGACAGGATCGTGAATGCGGCGTCTGGAGAGCGGTGCGGGAGCGGCGGACACGAGCGGCCGGTGATACACGCCGCGCAGCGCGCCCAGATTGTCGAGGGGAGCTCCCAGGCCGTCGATGACCCGGCCGAGGAGACTCTCGCCCACCGGGACCGACAACGGCCGGTTCAGGGCCCACACGCGATCGCCAGGACGAACCCCGGCGAAATCGGTCAGCGGCATGAGGAGGATGGCATCCTGGCGGAAGCCGACCACCTCGGCCGGCACAAACCGCTCCTCTCCACCCGCGCTCATGTCTTCTCCAGCAGGACTTCCCGTCCCTAAGGGACCGGGGGCCGGAGGATCAAGCAGTTCGATCCTGCAGAGCTCGCCCACCGCCGCCCGCGGTCCGGAGGCCTCGACGAGGCCACCGACCATCCGAACGACACGCCCCGCACAGGTCAGTGCGTCCACCTGCGCCGCGGCGTCAAATGCGCCTCTCAGATCAAGCTGCATTCTCGGCATCCTTTTCCTCGGATAGGAGATCTGCGCAACTGGCCCAGCTTCCCAGGGCCTCACTGCAACGGTCCAGGAACCCTTCGATACTGCCGTCGATGTGGAGCTGCGGAGTTTCGACCACACATCCTCCGGGCGTCAGACTCTCATCCTCGCGAAGCTGCAGTTCGCTCCCCTCATCGAGGAGCCGTCCCAGCTCTTCGCGCCTCTCCTTCACGAGTTCGATGTCCGCAGGATGAACGCGGACGACAATGCGTTCGCCACTTGCCAGATTCAAAAGCGCCTCTTCGACGCCGCGCAGCGTTAGGGCCGGGTCCGCCTCGTGCGCCAGACGGCAGAAGCGCTCGGTCATGCGCACCGCCAACTGCACCAGATCCCGGGACGCGGCGCTCAAGATGCGGCCTCGTTCGGCGAGAATCTCCGTGGCCAGCTGGTCCATGCGCTCGGCCTTCTCGCGCAAGGCAGCCCGCTCGGCTTCCCGGCCCTTGGCCAGACCTTCCTCGTGCCCGTGATGGCGCGCCGCGGTAGCCTCCTCGCGAAGCTGATCGATCTGGGTCTGCAGCCCCTCGGTTGCGCGGCGCATCTGCTCTTCGGAGTAGACCGGCTGCGAGAGTTGCCCCAACGGGGTCCCGTCCGGACCCACGGCCGCCCACGACCGCTGCCTCTCGAGGAGGTTGACGGTGCGGCCCGAAAGCCGCGCATTCTTGAGCACGTTGGCGCTAGGCAACTAACTCTTCTCCCTCACCGGCGCGGGCGATGGTGATCTGGCCCGCTTCATCCAGACGCAGAATCGCGTCGATAATCCTCGACTGGGCTTCCTCGACATTCTTCAGCCGAACCGGACCCATGAATTCCATCTCGTCGCGCAACATCTCGGACGCGCGCTGCGAAACGTTGGTGAAGACCTTCTCCTTCAGTTCATCACTGGCGGCTTTCAGGGCCAGCACCAGCGTGGAGGAATCGACCTCCTTGAGGACGTTGCGCATGTCCGCATCCGAGAGCTTGAGGACATCCTCGAACGTGAAGAGGAACGACTTGATCTTGGCGGCCAGCGGAGGATCTTCGGTCTCCATCGTGGCCATGATCTTCTTCTCCGTCGTCCGATCGAGCAGGTTGAGGATCTCGGCCACGACTTCCACGCCTCCGGCGCTTTCCATCCCGGCCCGTTTCCAGTTGCTGAACATCAGATTGAGACTCTCTTTGACCTCGTTGATGACGTCGGGAAAGACGTTCTCCATCATGGCGATTCGCGAGATGATGTCGGTGCGGCTGTCGGCGCCGATCTGGCTCATGATGCGCGCCGACTGGCGCGGCTTCAGGTTGGCCAGAATGAGCGCGATCGTCTGGGGATGTTCCTTCTGGATGAAACCGAGGAGCTGTTCGTCGTCGATCTCGTTCAGGACCTCGAACCCGGACGGGTCGAGCGCCGCGCGCACGCGTTCGATGATGCTGGCGGCCGCTTCAGGACCGAGCGCCTTGGCGAGCACCTCTTCTGCGAATTCCTCACCGCGCTGCATGAAGGCACCCATCGCGGAGCGAATCGTGTCGTACTCGCCGAACACGTTCTCGACCACCTGCTTGGGCATCTCATCCATGCGGGCGATGTTGCCCGTGAGCAGCTCGAGCGATTCGCCGTCTAGGTGAGACATGACCTCGGCGGCCTTGTCCGTCCCCAGCGAAATCGCCAGAATGGCCGCCTTTTCAGCGCCACTGAGATCGGAAGTAGAGATTGCCTGGTTCTTCGCCATCGATTGCTCCTACGAGGCTTCCTGTAGCCATGCCCGGATGACCCGAGCGATGTCCTCTGCCGGCTGTTCGGAGAGGTCCTTGATCTTGCGCTCCAATCGGATCTGGCGCAGATCCCGCGCCGGCCTGGACTCTTCCTCGTCCTCCTCGTCCTCGAGGCCCGGCATGTTCGACACGCGGCCACCCGCGGCCGGGGCAGAGGCCCGGGCAAGCAACTTCCAGAGAATGAAGATCGCCCCCGCCGCCAGCAGGAGCGAGACAACCACCGAGCCGATCTTCTGGATCATCTCGAGCTGGTGGACCTTTTGCATTTCCTTGACCGTCTGCATCATCTCGGTGTCGTCGAAGGCGATGTTCTCGATGCTCAGCTCATCGCCGCGCTCGGCGCTGTAGCCGACCGCCGCCTTGACGAGCGAAATCAGCTTCTCCATTTCGTCGCTTCCGCGCGGCACGTACTCGCGTTCACCCTCTTCCGAGGTTTCGTAGGTTCCGTCGATGAAGACCGAGGCCGAGAGCCTCCTGATCGTGCCCGGGGTGTCCACGGCGTGTTGGATGGTCTTTGAAATCTCGTAGTTGGTGACCGACTCCTCGGTCGATCCTCCGTCGCCGGCAGTCTGCTCGGTGCGCTGTTCGCTGCGGACGGCAGGGGTCTCGCTGTCATAGATCTCGCGGGTCGTCTCGACGCGTTCGAAGTCGAGGTCGGCCGAGATCCGCACGACCGCCTTATTGGGGCCGAGCACGCGCTCCAAGGCGGTCTGGGCCTTGCGCACCAAGTCCTCTTCGATCGTGCGGGTCAGGTAGATCTGGTCGCCGGTCACGCCGAGGAGACTCTCGGCATCGGACGGCTTCGAGAGGAGGCGCCCACTGGTGTCCAAGACGGTGACATTGTCGGCCTGGAGCCCTTCGACCCCCGCCGCCACCATGTGCACAATCCCCTGCACCTGAGGTTCACGGAGCGCCGCGCCGGAGCGCAGCTTGATGACCACCGAGGCCGTCGCGGGCCGCTCATCTTCCTGAAAGAGACTTGGCTCGGGAATGACGAGGTGGATCCGGGCTTGGGCGACCTCATCCAGCGTCTGCACCGTGCGCGCGAGCTCCCCCTCGAGC
Organism: uncultured bacterium; assembly: GCA_964612295.1. Lineage (GTDB taxonomy): Bacteria > Eisenbacteria > RBG-16-71-46 > CAIMUX01 > WJJG01 > CAYQJL01. The sequence goes on from CAZTDY010000007.1 coordinate 42,955, forward strand.
GCGCGGCGGTACTGCAGCTTCTGAACGAAATCGGTCCAGCCCATCTTGTTGGTGTCGAGGATCTCGTAGCCCTGTCCGGAGGACTGCGGCAGTCCCTCGGAGGCCAGCTGCAGGCGCGCCTCATAGACGTCGCCCCGCGCAACCTCCACGGTCCGCCCGCCGTCGGCGAGTTTGTAGTCGATGTTCATCGACGTGAGTTCATCGACCACCGCCGAGGCGTCTTCTGGCTCCATCTTCGCGTAGAGGACGGTGAACTCCTCGCGGCCCGCCCAGGAGACGACCACGACGATCAAGATCACCAAGGCCACCGCCACCACGCCCATGAAAACGCGGTGGGCGGACGGAAGCCGGTTCCAAATCCTCTTGACCTGATCAAACCATCCCACGGGAGTCCTCCTTTACACTCCCGCGGCCGATCCACGACGCTTGACACGCGCCTTGGAACTCCACGGTTGCCAGCGATCTGTGATCCTTAGGCCGCATGGCTACACCTGCATCCTCATCAGCTCCTGATAGGACTGGAGCAGCTTGTCCCTGACCGATTGCACCAACTGAAACGCGATCGCCGCTTCCTGCTGTGCGATCACGACCTCGTGCAAGTTCTGAACCTCACCGGCGGCGAACTGCTCGGTGAGCTGATCGGCTCGCTGCTGGAGCCCGTTCACCTCGGACAACACGCCCGACAAGGTGTCGGCGAAGTCGGTCTTGTTTGCGGCGCCGGCCGGGGGCTCGAGGGTGATGCCCCGTTGGGGCTCAACCTGATGCAGCGACTGCAAGCGCTGCGCCGCGCCGGTAATCGCTCCTGGTCCACCGATGCCGCTCATATGTCCTCTCCTCTCCCCGTATTCCTAGGGCGCACTACTTACCGATCGAGAGCGCCATTTCCTGCATCCGCTTGTCCGTCGCGAGAGCCGCGACGTTCGCTTCGTAGGCCCGCGACGCCAGGATCAAGTTGACCATCTCGGTGACGGGGTTGACGTTCGGGTACTGCACGAAGCCGTCATCACCCGCGTCCGGATGCGAGGGGTCGTAGATCTGCGTAAAGGGGGTTTCGTTGTCCTGACTGATCCTGACCTGCACCTGGCTTTGGGTCGCGCTGCCGAGTCCGGCGCTCTGGCCGGCCGTCATGTGCTGGTCGTGCGTGCGGGAGGGAGCCAGGGTCGAAGCGTTCTCGCCCGGCTTGGCCGCGGAGGCTTGGCGAGTTTCGACGGCCTCGAAGCTGACCTGCTGGCGCCGGTACGGACCACCTTCGGCCGTGCGAGTGGTCTGCGCGTTGGCCAGGTTCTCCGAGATCGTGTTCATCCACTGGCGGTAGGCCGACAGCGCCGAGGCGCTCGAGTTCATTCCGCTCAGGTAGTTGATCTTCATGGCTTCCTGCCTCTATCTCCTACAAAACGTGCGCTAGCGGATCGCGTCCTGGATCCCCTTGTACTTGCGCGCCAAGAGCTGACTGAGCGCCTGGAAGTGAATCTCGTTCTGCTTCATGCGCACCAGTTCCTGCTCGAGATCGACGTTGTTGATCGCACCCTCGGGCGTCTGGGCCTCGCTGGGCTGAACCTGGGGCGCCGGAACATCGCCGCTTTTCTCCGCCCCGCGATGACCGGCACTCGTCTGCGCCAGCTCGATCGACTGGCGGGCCTTCGAGATCTGCTCCTCGAACAGAACCTCCTTGGCCTCGAACCCGGGGGTCGTCACATTGGCGATGTTTTCCGAAATGACCCGCATGCGCGTCTGACCGGCATCCATCCCCCCCTTGAGGAGATTCATGGCCCGGCTTCCGAAGAGCACATTGCGGATCATTGCCTCGCTCCTTCCTTCGCGCTGCCCGGTGAGACACCTGCGGCGGGCAGATCCGTTCCGCCCGGCCTATCTGATGCAAGGGCTGTGCCGCTAGACCTCCGGCAAGGCCATGCGGGCTAACCGCTTCAAAACAGGTGTATTACCGCAACTCCCTCCTCCTGTTTCCACGATCGAGCGCCGGGCAGATCCTTCCCAGGGCGGCAAGTTTTTCCCCCCCGGGTCCTCCGAGGGAGCCCAGGCGCACTCGATTAGGCGGCCCGGGCGGACCTGGGGCGCTCGCCCTCATGGGCATCCTCCTTGCGATAAGCCTGCAGCTTGTTCCGGATCGTTCGAACGCTCACGCCGAGGCGGCGGGCCGCCCGGCTCTTGTTGCCACCCTCCTGTTCCAGGGCTCTCTCGATGTGGACGCGCTCGATCTCCCGCAGGGTCATGCGGCTCCAGTCCTCGGCGGACGAGCCGGTCTGGGCGCTGCCGAGGGCCTGGTCCCGCCGCCCGCTCAAGCTGTCATCCCAGAGCAGAAGCTCGGGGGTGATCATCTCGCCGGTGGTCATCACCACCGCGCGGTGGACGACGTTTTCGAGTTCCCGCACGTTGCCCGGCCAGGAGTGATCCAGCAGGCGTGCGATCGCCTCGGGTTCGAATCCACGGAGTGCTTTTCCGTTTTCGGTCGCGGCCTGCTCGAGGAAGTGCTGGGCAAGCAGCGGAATGTCCTCCCCGCGGTCTCGCAAGGGGGGAATGCGAACCGGGATGACCCGCAGGCGATAGAAGAGATCCTCGCGAAAGCGGCCGGCCTGGACTCGTGAGGCGAGATTAGCGTTGGTGGTCGCGAGGATTCTCACGTCGACCGTCAGCGGGCTGCTGCCCCCCACCCGGTAGAACTCCTTCTCCTGAATCGAACGCAGCAGCTTCGGCTGCAGAGCGAGCTCCATCTCGCTGATCTCATCGAGTAGGAGGGTCCCGCCGTCAGCCAGCTCGAACTTGCCTTTGAGCATGTTCGTGGCGCCCGTGAAGGCACCGCGCTCATGTCCGAAAAGCTCCGACTCCATCAGCCCCTCGGGCAGGGCTGCGCAGTTCACTTTCACCAGCGGCTGCCGGGCCCGCGGCCCCCAGGCGTGGAGCGCCTGGGCGATGAGTTCCTTGCCGGTCCCGCTCTCCCCTTCGATGAGCGCCGTGGCCGGTGACCGCGCGATGGTGCGGGTCAGATCGCGCAGCCGTTTCATCACCGCGCTCTGCCCCAGAATGAGTGGATCTCCGCCGCGGCGACGCAGGCGAGCGCGCAGGCGCTGGTTCTCTCGCTTCAGTTGCCGGACCCCGAGGGCCTTGTCGATCACCACCTCGAGGGCTTCCACGGTGAACGGCTTGGTGAGGAAGTCGAAGGCGCCGGCCTTCATGGCCGCGATGGCCGTTTCGATGCTGCCATGAGCGGTCATGACGACGTAGTCGCACTCCGGCCGGATTGCGGCCAGACGTCCCATCAACGTGATGCCGTCCATACCCCCCAGCCGGACGTCCAAGAGCGCCAGGTCCGGGGTCAGGGTGGCGATGCGTTCGAGCGCGTCCTCGGCCGAGGCTTCGATGACCGTCGTCAACCCCAGGCGGGTCAGCGCCTGCTCGAGGAATCCCTGCATGAGGGTGTCATCCTCGACGACCAGCACGATCGCCGGGCGGCGCCCGGGGGCCTGATTATCCGCGGACTGCATGGTGCGTCTCCTCGCCTCGATTCTCGATCTGCTCATCGGGCCGCCGGCCTCCTCTATCCCACGGCGCGCGCGGGAGGGTCAGAACGAAGGTGGTCAATCCGCCGGCGCTCACGGCTTCGATTTCGCCGCCGTGGCCGGTGATGATGTTTCGCGCAAGGGCCAGTCCCAGCCCGGTCCCCCCTGGCTTGCTGCTGGTAAAGGGTTCGAAGATCTCCCGCAGCCGATCCGGCGAGAGCTCCGCGCCGGTGTTGCGCACGAGGAGGCGCATCGTTTCGGCGTCGCCTACGGGCCCGGCGGTGTCTCCCGGATTGAGCAAGATCATGACCTCACCCCGCGGGCCCGCCGCTTCGATCGCGTTCACGACCAGGTTCTCAACCGCCTGCCTTACCTGACGGGGGTCGAACACCCCGGCCGAGGGCGGGGCGATCTGAAGCTCGGGCGACGGCCCGTCCGGGAATCGCGCCCGGACGTCCTGGACGATGTGGGAGAGAAGGTCCCCCAAGTCGGCCTCGGCCAAGTGCAGGGGACGCGGTCTCACATAGCAGAGAAGCTCGTCGATGCGCCTGTTCACCTCGGTGAATCCATCCCGGATCCGCACGACCAGCTCGTGGGGGTCCTGCCCGCGCAAGTCGCGCTCCAGCAGATCGGCGAACCCCATGGTCGCGCCGAGTGGATTGCGGATCTGGTGCACCGCACTCGCCACACTGCGCCCGACCGAGGCGAGGCGTTCGAGCCGTTCCTGCTGGGCGCGTTCCATCCAGACCGCCTGCAGGCTCACGATGGCGCACACCCGTCCCAGATGGACGCCGCCCTCGCCGGTCGCGGGCATCACAATCACCCGCACCGGGATGCGTCCCCGGGGCGTGTCGAGCAACCCACTGGCTTCTCCCTCCGAGAGCCGACCCAGCTGCTCGGCAAGAGTCCCCAGAACTTCCTGGGCGCATTGCCCCACCAGATCGTCGGCCCGGCGCCCGGTCAGGCGCTCAGCGGAGGGCGACCAGTAGAGGAGCCGGTCCTTTCGATCCAAAACGAACACCCCGTCGGCCAGGCGCTCGAGGAGCGTCTCCAACAGGGCAACGGTTTGCTGATCGGCGGCATCGCGCGTAAGCGCGGCCGGCCACTCGCGGCAGGAAACCGCCGGGCTGCTACTGATTGGTGGCGACACGGGCCTCACCTCCCAATTCCGCAAGTCGCATCCGGGCGAAGGGCGCCCAGAAGCTCTCGCAGTCCTCCCCCGCGATTCGACTCAGATAGGCGCTCGCGCGAACGGGCTCACCCATGGACACCCAGCAGTTGCCCAGCTGGTAGCAGGCCCATTCCCGTTCGACCGCCGGAACGTCCTCGGCCACGAGTTCCTCATAGATAGCGGCCGCCTCGTCCAATCGTCCCGTGCGATACCGGACGTCGGCGCGCAGCGCCCGGGTGCGACAGTAGAGGGCACCCTTGGCTCGCGGTTCGAGGCGCTCGAGAAGAAGGTCCGCTTCCGCCCACTGTTCCGATTCCAGCCGAGCCTGCGCATGAATGAAGAGCGCTTTGGGAGACACCTCCAGCTCGGGGTTGGCATCCAAGGCCATCGCCACCCAGTCGGCGGCTGCGGTCGCCTGCCCGGCGTCTAAGTAGATCTCTCCCATACGCAGGGCTCCCGTTGCCCACACGTACGGGATGGGGTCCGCCTCGCGCCACACGCGCATGATGTGATCGCTGAGCGCCAGATCCTCCCGAACCTGGGCCTGCGCAAACAGGGTGGCCATCATCTCGTCGGTGAGGTAGGGCCAGGGACCGGACGTCGGCCTTCGCGCGCCCATTCCGGCCTCCACCTCCCTGCCCAACACGCGCATGACAATCGATCGCAGGAGGGTGGACTGTCCCCCCGCGTCCGTATCCGCGTAGAAACGCTCGCAGGTTCGTAGCCGGTCGATGCAGCCGGTGGTGTCGCCGGCGACGTACAGCTCCTGCCCGTCTTCCAAGAGTCGCGTGGCCGCCATCTCCCAGGCGGACTGAGGACGATGCGGCGTGCCGCGGATGAAGAGAGAGGAGTCGGCGAGAAGACTCTCCAGGGTCGCCTGTTCCATGGGGGCCGGCGGCGTGCCCGCCTCCGTCATTTGGGCCGAGGGTGAGAGGTGCTCTTCGGCGGCATCATCGCCGGCCGCGGTCTGCTCGGTCTCGGTCTGCTCGACCGGTTCGGGTTCGGGCTCGGCGACGGCCTGCTGGGGCGCGGGCTTCGGCTCAGGAGCCGGAGTCACCGCTTCAGCAGCCGCCTGAGTGGCGGCTGCGCTCTGCCATTGCCCGTCGTGAAAGTGGGGTCCGGCCTGATCGATGCAAAGCTGCCACGACTCGGGCCAGTTCACGCCTTCGGGCGCGGAGATCCTGACCCGGACGACTCCGTCTCGCTGCTCCGTGTCGTAGCGACTTCCCCCGCTCAAGACGAGGGTCACGCGCACGACGCGGTTCTGGGGATCGTTGCTGAACTGACTGGTTCGCAAGAGCTGAACCGGTCCGCTGGGAAGATCCACCGACAGTAGCCCCGGCGCCTCGGCCAGACGGGAGGTCGCATTCTGCAGGTCGAAGACCAACCGGGACGGATCGGCCATCGGCCAGTGGGCCCAATTCCCGGCGTGGGGAATCTCGAGGAGCCACACGTGAGGCGAGGCGTGAATGTCCAAGGCGGTCAGCTCCGTGCGTGACGGAGCGGCCTGGGCAACCTGCAGGATCGCGAGACTGCAACCCAAAACCAAGAGGAGGAGGTTCCTCGGGCAGGTGCCGATTCCTGGGGCGAGAGCCTTCATGAGCTTCTCCTTAGAAGACCATCCGTGGCCAGCTGGGGAAACGCGAGCACGCGCTGTGAATCCAGTTCCGGCGACAGGCTGTGCCAGGCGTCACGGACGGCTTGAACGTGCAGCAGGACGAGTTGATCGCGGGCCAGAAGCTGGACGAGCGGCGTCAGCATGGTGGGCCCGGGCAGTTCAGTGAGAAGAACGGCCAGGCTCCCCGGGGGGGCATCCTGAAGCCGTTCGAGTTGGGCGCAGGAGGACCGTTCTTCATCCACGAGACGGTTCGGGCCCCAACCGGCGATCGTTCCGCCGTCGTCCGGCTTGCCGCCCTGCGACACCTCCAGGACGGAGCGTCCGGGCAAGAGCCGCCACTGGCCGCAGCGAACCCTCTCCGTCTTTTCCAATTCGAGAACGGCGCGATTCCAGCGTCGCGAAAGAGCCTCCTGCAGTGCGGGGCCGAAGCTGGCGGCGTGCGGCAGTCGCACGACCAGCGGACTTGCGGATTGATCGGGCAGAAGGAGACTGCCAAAAAGTCTCGCGGTGGTATTCGTATTCCCCATCGCCAGGGTGAGGCGGCGCCGCCCGGGAAGAAGGTCGGAGTAGGCGCAGCCGACCTGAACCCGGTCGTCGGAAGCATCGAGCCTGAGCCACCGGCAGGAACTCTGGATGGCCGGTCCTTCGGCGGCGGGTTGCAGGACCAACGCGGTCTTTCTCAAGAAGGGGCGATGGCCCATCGCCAGGCGCAGCGAACCCTGACGCCGGCGTTTGTGCCAGACATCGGCGGCCCCGGCCAGCAAACCCTCCACCGCCAGGCGCGCGTCGTCGCGGCTGTCCTGGGCGGTGAGGACCACCGGGATCTGGCTGCCGCGCAAGGTGCGCAGAGCCGTCAGGGCGTCGAACTGCGGGAGATTGACGTCCGAAATCAGCAAGTCCGGGCTCTGGTAGTCGAGCCGGCGCAGGAGTTCGCGACCCGACGCGAACCCGTGGACTTCGCAGGGGTCTGGAGAATCCGTCATCCACTCGCGGACCTGATCGACAATCGTTCTCGTGGTGTCGGCCACGAAGATGACCCCATACTCGGATGAAGGCTTCACTCCGGATTCCCCTCCTTGGCAGGACCGGCCGCCTCGGGGCTGCGCATCAGGGCCTGCATGGCTTCCGTCAAACCGAGGCCGACTTCGTCGGGGCTCATCGAGAGTGCGCTCGCCAACTCCGCCACCCCGAGACCCTCGAGGTAGCGCAGGGCAAGCAAGAGCCTGAGTCTCTCGGGGAGGCTCTCGAGCCGTTGGGCGAGCAGCTGGCGTTGCTCGTCGTTGGGCAACAGGTCGAAACGAACGGACGGGTCCTCATCCGTTGCCGGCCGCTTGGCTTCCTGCGGCTGTTCCAGAGACATGGCGCTGTCCTCCTCCTCTCCGACCCCCTCTGAAGGGGGACACGGCAGACCGTTCCTGGCCCGCGCCGTCCGTGGGCAGGCCTACCGGTCCGAAGAGAACCTGTGCAACCCGTGTGCCAGCGTCACTGCGGGGCCAAGGGCTGGAGGCGACAGGTAGATATCGCCTGAGACATGGGAGGTAACCGCTAGATATCAGGCAGGTTACGAACGGCGCCCTTGTCTGGCCCCGGCACATGTGCGGCCGACACTCGGTTTGGAGCAAACGAAAACCGAGCCCGGGTGCGGGAGATGCTACGCCGGGGTGGTCAAACTCTGGCCGGGGGGGAAGCGCCCCCGCGGTACGGCGGGAGCCCTCTTGCGGGCGTGCTACAATGGCTCAACCTTGCGCTTGATGGGCGAAAGCTAGCGCGAATTGGGCAATTGGAGGGAGAGAGATGAAGCTGGCAGTCCCCGGGCATCTGCGATATCTGGTCGTCCTCTTCTGCGCCTTCTTCGTGTGCGCCACGGAACCCGCCCTACCCCAGACCAGTCTTCTGGACAACGGCGTGCTTCGCGTCGGTATCGACCTGTCCCGCGGCGGCGCGATCTACTACCTGAGCGAGTATGGGTCCAGCAATAGCGTGATCAACATTCACGATCTCGGCCGGTACGTACAGCAATCCTACTACTCCGGCCCCGAGCCGTTCATACCAGAGGGTGCCACTCAACACCCAGGGTATGCGGGCTGGGGCTGGAATCCTGTCCAGGCGGGTGATGTCTACGGCAACAGGTCACAGGTGCTCGACGAGAGCAACGACGGAACCTCGCTGTACGTCAAATGCATACCCAAGCAGTGGGCCGCTCGACGACGTCGATTCGGAGAGCACCATGGAGACCTGGATCACCCTCGAGGCGAACCGGGTGCATGTCCGCAATCGACTGGTCAATTCCCGGAGCGACACGACAAGATACGGTGGACGCCATCAGGAGCTTCCGGCGGTGTACACGATCGGCACGCTGCACAGGCTCTTCACCTACACGGGAACAGCCCCCTACACGGGCGACGATCTCACCCAGATCACCAACAACGGGCCACCGTGGGAATACTGGACCAGCACCGAGAACTGGTCGGCGCTGGTCGATGATACGGACTGGGGCCTGGGCGTCCATCATCCCGGCGCCTACCTCACCGTGGGCGGTTTCCACGGTGTACCGGGCGTGGGCGGCCCCTACCACAACAACACGGGGTACATCTCACCCTTGCACATCGATCTTCTGGATCACGACATCGTCTACGACTATCAATACACGCTGATCCTCGGCGACCTTCACGGCGACATCCGCAGCTATGCCACTACCCACGCGCCGGCCCCGGGGCCCTGCCTTTCCTTTGGCCAGGATCGTCAGCACTGCATGCCGAACCACCTGACTGATCATGCGCCTCCCTTTGCCGGCTTCTGGCGTCTGGTTCTTGACCACAATGACCCGCAGATCATGTGCCCGCCGGCTCTCTGGGATGCGATTGACGTGCCGGAGGTCTTCATCAGGGGCGCCTACAGCACGCAGGGTACCCAGGCGGAGATCTTCTTCGCGGGGCAGGACGGGGTCTTCAGTGGCGACAAGAGGCTTCAGTTCACCGTCATCCCGGACGGTGCGGTCCACACCTATGCTGTGGACCTGTCGTCCCATCCGCTGTACACTGGGTTCATCTCGCGCCTGCGTCTTGATCCCCTCCAGGGTCAGGCGCCAGGCGATCAGGTGGATCTGTACGCCCTGACGACCCAGTCGTGGGCAGATGTCCCCGACGGTCCGGATTCGCAGGATGCGGCACCCGCTGTCGTGCTGGGCACCGTTTCACCCAACCCGTTCAATCCACACACGACGATCCAGTATCGATTGAGTTCGCCGGCGAGGGTTGACCTGAACATCCTCGACCCGGCCGGCCGCCTGGTTCGCACACTCGTGACCGGAGTGGAAAAAACACGCGGAGTGCACGAAATCGCCTGGGACGGGCGGGATTCATCCGGCGGGCAGCTGACCTCGGGGGCCTACTACATCCAGCTGCGCCACCAAGGCGGTACAGAGACCATGAAGATGATCCTCGCACGATAGTCTCAGACCCTGAGCGAATGAAAGCGCGGCCCGCCCCTACGACTCCGGCGCGGGCGTGGGCTCGGGTTCGGCGATGCTGTAGTCCTTGACTTTGGCCCGCAGGGTCTGCCGGGAGATGCCCAGAGCTTCGGCCGCGCGGGTCTTGTTCCCGCCAAGCTGCTGCAGGGCATGCTGGATGGCGACCTTCTCGACCTCATCCAGGGTGGGCACCCGACCGGGGATGAAGAGCGTATCGCGTGAGCCGCTCGTCCGAGGGCCGCTCAGGTTGAGGCAGATGTGCTCGGGCAGGTCGGGTACGTCGATGCGATCTCCGCTCCCCATCAGGACGACGCGTTCCATCAGATTCTTCAGCTCGCGAACGTTGCCCGGCCAGTTGTAGGAGAGAAGGAGCTCCATCGCGGGGTCGGTGACTCCCTGTACCTGGCGGCCGATCTCGCGGTTGTAGTGGTCGAGGAAGGTCTTGACCAGCGGGGCGATGTCATCGCGCCGGTCTCGCAGGGGCGGCACGAAGATCGGGATGACCGTCAGACGGTAGTAGAGATCCTCCCGGAAGTTGCCGGCCTCGACCTCACTGAAGAGGTCGCGATTGGTGGCAGCGAGAATCCGGACCTTCACACTGATCGGGTCGGTCCCCCCCACCTGCCGGAAGGTCTTCGACTCGAGCACCTTCAGGAGCTTTGCCTGCAGCTTGAGCGGCATCTCCGCGATTTCGTCCAGGAACAGCGTGCCGCCGTCCGCCATCGAGAAGAGCCCCTGCTTGTCGTTCTTTGCATCGGTGAAGGCACCCCGGACATGGCCGAACAGCTCGCTCTCGAGCAGGTTCTCGGGCACCGCGCTGCAGTTCAGGTCGACAAACGGGCCGGCGGCCACCTCGCTGTAGAGATGGATTTGACGCGCCACCAGTTCCTTGCCCGATCCGGTCTCCCCGCGAATCAGCACGGTGGCCGTCCGGCTGCGGGCGACCTTCTTCACGTTCTCGAGCATCTGCCGCACCCGGTCGCTGGAGCCGAAGACCACGCCGGCGTCGAGATCGCGCCTCTGCTGAGCGCGCAATTGGCGCACTTCACGGGTCAGCTCCATGGTGGACAGCGCGTTTCGAATGAGGAGCTGAAGCTGGTGAAGATCGAGCGGCTTGGCGATGTACTGGAAACAGCCCAGGCGCGTCGCTTCCACGGCCGACTCGAATTTGCCGAAGGCCGTCATCATGATCACGATCGTCTCGGAGTATTCATCCTTGATGCGCTTGAGAATATCGAGACCGCTCTCCTGGGTCGCACTGAGCCGCTGATCGAGAAGCACCAGGTCGACATCGTCACCCGCGAGGACGTCGAAGCACTCGTCGCCGCCGATCGCGGTCGACACGCGGGTCGATTCACTCTCCAGCGCTTCGGACAGACTGATCCGAATCGACTCTTCGTCATCCACCACCAAGATGTGCGTCGTTGCCGCCGTCTTACTCTTTTCTGCGCTCACCTTGCCTCCGTTCGACCGGCAGGTCGACTTCGAATACGGTTCCTTTGCCTTCCACGCTGCGTACTGAGATAAACCCGCCGTGCTCCAACAGAATCGACTGAGACACCGACAGCCCCAGCCCCGTCCCCTCGGAGCGGGTGGTGAAGAACGGGTCGAAGATCCGAGGAAGCACCTCCTCGGGGATCCCGCCGCCCGTATCCTGCACGCTCACGCGCACGAAACGCGCCTGCGGTCCCTCGCTCGGCACATGGACGCGATCGGTGGCCCGGCGTCCCAAACGGCGCCGCAGATGGAGCCGGCGGCGCACCACGCCCACCTCCAACGAAAGGAGCCCACCGTCGGTCATCGCCTGGCCGGCGTTGCGGACCAGGTTTTGAAGCACCTGCCGAATCTGCTCCGGGTCGATGTAGATGGGCGGGATCGTCCCGCTCACCCGCAGGTCGACTCTGATCCCTTGGCCTTCGCAAACCGGTCCTTCCATCTGCATCAGATCGCGGACCAGTTGATCGACGTGCGTTTCGCGCAAGGATGGCGGTCCCGGCCGCGCAAACCTGAGCATGCTGGTGATGATGCGCTCTAAGCGCTGCGTCTCCCGGAGGATCAGGTCGATCATCTTGCGGCTCTTCTCATCCTCCGCAAAACGCATCTGGAGCACCTGAGCGCAGTTGGCGATACCGGTCAGCGGATTGCGGATCTCGTGGGCCGCACCGGCGGCGAGTTCGCCGATAACCGCCAGGCGTTCCCGGCGGCGCGACTCCTGATCGAAGGCGCGCTCCTCGGCCAAGCCGCGGAAGAGACCGATCAACCCGCGGACATTCCCGCGCCGGTCCAGGATGGCGTTCATGCGCAGGGCGACCGGTTTGTCCTGGCCGTCGCGATCGGTGACGTAGAACTCGATCTCACCGAGTTCCCCCGCGAGACCCCGCAGCAGAGGATGGTCTCCTTCGACCGCCGGCCGCAGGATGCGCGCGCAGTCGGCGCCGATGGCCTCCGCGGGTTCGATCCCCAGTAGCCGCCCTCCCACTTCGCTCAGGTAGGTGACCCGGCCTTGAAGATCGATCGCGATGACGGCGCGTTCCTCGACCCGGGTCAGAGCGGAGCTGAATCCCCAGAGTGCGGTGGTCTGCCGCCGGAGCCGCCAATGGTGCAGAATGACCTCGACCAGATCGTCGGCGGCCTCGTCGGTCGGGGCGCCCAGCGAACCGGCACCACCCCGCGAGGCGGCCGATTCGTGAAAGGGATGCGCCTCCTCGGCGGACAGGAGGATCCCCAGTCCCTGGCCCCGATCGCGGTAGAAGCGGGCTCCCAGGCGCAGATCCTCGGGCCAGCTGGGAAGCTGGGTGCGCAGCGATCCGGCCTCGTAGTGGCGACGCGACTCGACCGTGTTCCAGAGCAGAGCCGATTCCATGACCTCGAGAAGCTGGGGCCCGACCCCCTCGGCCGGCAACGTCCCCCCGAGATAGTGGGCCACCCCGTGTCCATCGAGGGCGAGCAGCCCGAATCGCGTGGCGCCCGCGGCGCTCGCTCCCCCCTCCAAGAGATCGCCGATCCAGTCGGGATCACCGAGCCAGTCTCCGGAATCGATCAGGTTCGGAGAAATCTCAGCCTCGCCGCCTAGGGCTTCGGCCTGCCAGCGTACGTCGGTTTCAGGTTTCAAAATGGGGAAACACCTCCGGCTTGGCTCTCGGTTGCCCAGGCGTCACTTCATGACCGGGAGGATCTGGGCTAAGGCGCACTCTGGCACCTGTATCGATGCTAGCAGCGGCTGGAAATGCCTACAAGGGCCTGATGGCTGGAGATCGGTAGAGCGGCCGGCGGCACCGAGGGTCAAGCGGAACCGGAACCGGCTTCCGCCATGAACCGGTTGCGGATCCTGGCGTGAAGATGACGCAGAATCCTGGCCTCATCTTCCTGGTTGATGTTGACGAATCGCGTGCCCCAGAGCACCGACCCGATGCCGCTGCCGTTGTCCTGGCGGACGACCCGGGCGTCGAGCCTCATCGGTGGACCTCCGTCGTCGATCTCGATAAAGAGCGAGAAACGGACGCCCTCGGCCAGAGAGTTGTCGAAATCTTCCACCAACGCTCCCCCGCCGCTCAGATTCCAGGCTTGGGCGCGATGCAGGCAGGCGGTCACCTCTTTCTCGGAGGCCGGAGGCCTGATGCAGATCACGGCGGGCCAGCTTCCGGACAGCCGGTAGAAGGAGCGGCCCTGGATCCGGCGGGCGAGATCGAAATTGACCTCGATGACGACCGTGTTGGGGCCTGGGGCGACCTTCTTGGCCTTCCCCTCCTGTTCCTGCACCTTGCCATGGAGGTGGTAAACCCCGTCGAGCCGGTGGGAGACGAGTTTGACTTCCATGCCCGGATTCAGCACCTGATCCGGGCCGGTGCTGGCCAGGGTCACCATGATGGTGTTGCCCGACCAGGCCGACACCACGCAGGGGATCGACAGCGGCCCCGCCCCGGAGGGCGGGCAGAGATCGGCCCGCGCCCCTACGAGAAGGGCCTGCTGGACGATGCCGGGGGCAAGTTTCTCAATCATCGTCTAAACCAATGCTCTCTAGAATCGCCCGACTGAGCGCTTCTTTGACTTCGGGCTTCCCATAGTATCCATCGGCGATTCTCTGGCGAACTTGAATGACCTTGCCTTCCCGGACCGGAGAGGTGCCCCTGACGAGCAGCCGGTCTTGGGCCGGCCTGAGGGGCTGCCCGGCGGCGGTTCGGTCCCCGTAGACACCACCTTCCGCAACGCGGGATCGGGTGCGCAAGAGACCGGCCTGAATGCGTTCCTGAATCGACTGGGTGGCGGCGGTCAGGGGGGGGCGATTGGGGGTGCCTTCTGTATACATGTCATCCTCCTCATCCTCTCTCAAGACGGCTTTCCTGCAGGTCTCGGCCGCGGCTGAGGCGGGTTTTCTTGCGCGGAGACTCGCGCGCGGCGCACAAAAAGCGCCTAACGGCTGATGTCCACACACCCCCGCTCAGCAGCGGGCACGGCGGTCTCCTGACCGGCCGTCCACTGGCGGCGTTCGCGAATCTCCCTACGCTTTGTCAGGACCTCATCCGCCAGATCCCGCATTCGCGTCATCAGCTCCAGAACCTCGGTGCGCACCGCATCTACGCTGCGCTCGTCGATCACGGTCGGCTCGGCCTTCCGGCGAAGCGGGGGCCGCGGGGGCAGTCCCAGTGCCTGCCGGTCGCGTCCGCTCTGCATCGCGAGCGCATCCAGGATCGCATCCAGTTCCCTGCCGGCCGCCCGAACATGGGCCGCGGCCTGGTCGAGTCGTCCCGCGCGAAGGGCCTCCTGCGCGAGCTGGTATGTCTGGTGCAGCTGCTCCATCGGTTCTACTTCGACCCTCCCGTCAGGAAGCTGTTCAGAGATGTGCTATTGCCGAACGCCGACAGATACTGGCTCTGGCTCGACAACGCGTAGAGGGTGGCCTGGAGTGCGCCCAACTCCTCGGTCAGCTGTTCTTCCCGCCGGATCAGGTAGGACTCCTGGGTGGCGATCTGCTGATCGATCAGCCGCTGCCGCCCGCTGATCGCTTTGCGCTCCTGCGTGATGAGTCCACCGGATTTCACATACCCGTCGATCAGGTCGGTCATCCGCACGGCGACGCCGTCGTTCTCGTCCCCGAAGAGGCGCTCGATTTCCGACGATTGGGTGAGCAGCGTATCCTCGAAGAGATCGTTGTTGCTGATGCTGAGATGGCCTTCGCGGTCGGCCGTGATGCCGATCTGCCCGAGGTGAGCGAAGGCGGCCGTGCCGGTTTCATCGGCCACTGGATTCGTGGCCAGCAGGCGCAGATTGCTGCGAAGGCTCATGAAGAGGCTGTTGCCCGTGAGCCGGCCCCGTCCCTCACCATCCGAGTCGGCGCCCTGCGTCTGCTCCCGAACGAAGTCGACCAGTTCGTTGTAGGCCGTGATCCACTCGTCCACCTTCCCCTTGACCGTCTCGACGTCGCGCTCGATCGTGACCATGGTCGGGTCTTCGGTCACGTTGTTCAGGGTGAGCGTCACGCCCAGAAGCGCATCGCTCACCCGATTCGTCGAGGAGACGAACTCGAGCCCATCGATGCTGAAGGTCGCGTCGGCGGCGTCCTGCACGGTGTTGGCCGCGAAGTTCAGTTCCTCGGAGGCCCCCGCCAGACCGACATTCTTCGCCAGCTTGCTGTCCCCCATATCGGAGACTCCGTGGATGATGGCGTCGGTGCCGGTGTCCTTGCTCGTGAGCAGGATACGGTACTCATCAGTGCGCGAGTCAGTACGGACGAGGGAAGCCGTCACGCGCGCGTCGGAGTCGTTGATCGCCGTCACGATCGCCCGCAAGGCCTCGCGATTGGTGGCTTCGAGATCGACCTCCACGCTGATCTTGTGAGTCTCCTCGCCCTGGCGCAGTTCGAAGGTGTGCGCTCCTCCCAGGGTGGTCGATTCGTCACCGACAAACGCGTTCGATGCCACGCTGTGGGCGCGGGCGAGCGAATGCACGGCGATCGTATGGGCCCCTTCGGCGGCGGTTCCGCTCACCGTCAGGTTCACCGCCTCGGAACTCGAGGTGCCCGTGAAGCTGTTGAGCGGGGTCAGCGAGCCACTCCAGCGAAACCCGTCCAGGCTGCTGCGTACGTTGCGCAGCTTGCCGGCGAGATCAGAGAAGGCGGTGAGGTTGGTGCCAAAGGCCGTCTTGCTCTGCTCGAGCCGTTGGAGGGGCACACGTTCGGCAACCATGTACTGCTGGACCAGCGAATAGACGCTGGATTGTTTGTTACTCGACCCGATTCCTGTGATCATCGTCTAGCCCCATTCCTTGTCCGGCGGTCCGGATCAGCCCGCTAGATCGAGCCGGTTGGGCGCCTGCTGGCCCCCGGCCTCCCCTCCAGCGAGGCTTGGGTCTGCCTCGATCTGGGCGGCCGGCCCGATGGCCTGCGTCCACATCCCATGGACTTCCGTCAAGACCTTCTCCGCCTCGGCGAAGCGCCCCTCGCGCAACAGGCGGAAGGTCCAGTCGTAGAGCATGAGCAGATTGCCGGCGACTTCGTAGTCGAAGTCGAGACCGTTGATGAGGGCCTGCACCACCTGGCGGGCCTTTCGGCGATCATCGTTTCGGCAGGCTCTGATGCCCTGCTCTAAAGCAACAAGCACCAGCTGCTCGGGCCTCAAAGACTCGAGCTGCTGGCGCCGGTACAGGTCAATCCCCGGATTGTGCATGCATGTGTCCTACAATGGTGTTGCCGGCGCCCCCCTCCTAGAGAGGAGCGCCGACTCCAATTGAATCTATTGCCTGCCCAATCCCGGGACGGTCAGCCTCTTCTAGCCGAACAGGGCCAGGACCGACTGCGAGTTCATATTCGACTGGGCGAGCATGCTGAACGACGTCTGCTGCAGGATCTGGTACTTGGTGACCTCGATCTGCTCGTGCGCCATATCAGCATTGAAGATCCGGTTGTAGGCCGCCTCGGTGTTGTTGCGCATCACCGAGACCACGTTTTCCTTCGCCGTCAGGCGGTTCGCCAGCGAACCCAGGTTCGTCAGCCCCTCGGAGACAGCGGTGATCGCAGCCTGAACCTCGGTGTAGTAGTCGTTGTAGTTGTTGCTGTCGATCACGTCGGTATTCGTGAGCGTCGCCAAGTTGGTCATGCCGAGTTCGGCCACCTCGTAGTTGGTGGTCGTCCAGACGGTCTGGTTGTTGGTCGCCGTCTGGAAATTGAATGCATGATCCGAGTTGAGCAGATTCACGCCGTTGAACTCTGTCTGCTGCGCAATCTCGTTGATCTCCTCAACGAGTTGCACCAGCTGCTGCGAGATCGCCTGACGCTCTTCGGTGCCCATGCTGTCGGAAGCCGCCATCATGATCTTCTCGGTCATCGTGACGAGAATGTCATTGACGTTCATCAGACCGCCCTCGGCAACCGCGAGCATGTTCTTGGCATGCCCAACGTTGTCGTAGATCTGACCGAGCACCCGATAGCGCGAGCCAAGCTTGGTCGAAATCGTCAGACCCGCAGGATCGTCGCCAGCGCTGTTGATACGCTTTCCCGTACCAACGCGCAATTGGTGCGTGGCGAGATTGCTGTTCACATCCCGTAGGTTCCCCAGGATGTTCAGGCCCTGGATGTTCGACCTGATCCTAGTGAGATCAATGTTTGCCATCGCGTCACTCTCCCTACCTAGGGCCGCCCATCAATGAGTGGTGCTCGGGCGACCGGGTTTCCGTACCCTGGACCGACCTTTGGCGGTCCGGCCTAGCGTGGGCATGGAGCCCTTCGCATCTGACTCTCGACCGCTTCCAGTCTCAGGGTTCGGCAATTGTGAGGATCTGCTTTAGTGGGGGGGTGAGAGGCCCCTGGCGGTCTTCAGCCAGGGCCACAAGGTGGCTCTTATCAGCTGCTTTCGCGCCCCCCCCGCTTCTTCTTCGTGCGGAAGACTCCGGCGACTTCTTTGAGCGTCCGGGGCGAGAGGCCCGTTGCCCGCCGGTTCTCCTCGCGGATGCGCTCGTAAATCTCTTCCCGGTGCACTGCGATGTGGGGAGGGGCCTCGATACCCAGCTTCACCTGGCCACCCTTGACATCCAGAATGGTGATCTTGATCTTGTCACCGATTCTGATGTTCTCGCCCAATTTCCGTGTGAGGATGAGCATGGGTCTCCGTACCCCCTCTATCTCAACTAGCTGGCTTTGGCAATCGTGCCCTCGGACTGATCCGGGAAGGGCACCACTGTCCGACTTAGGAGCGGCTGGCACACCGAGAACGACGAACCGTAGATCACGTTCTGTTTGGCAAGCCGGGTTCTTGTATTCAGTATGATCGGTCCCTTGAGGTTTCCTGAGATGCGGCGGCCCTGGTCCCGAATGGTCACAATCACAAAGATCGCCACCGAATCCCCCTCGTCCAACCTCAAAGCATCCTCATCACTCGGGGAGAGGGTCAGATCGTAGGGCGCGGTGGTGAAATAGAAGGGATCTGCAACCGCAAAACAGACATCCGGGTCTTCGGTTGACAGGAACCAGAGGAACGGGCGGTACTCTTCGGCATCGATGAGCGCAAAGCTGCGCAGATCCTCGAAGCCGAGCAGGCCGTCCGGAAAGTGGACCAGCGCGCTATCCTCGACCTCGAGTTGTCCCCAATGCCTTGTGTCGACCTTCATCCCTCCCCCTTCACTACAGGAAGTTGACCAGGCTCAAGTTGAGCACTTCGACCGTCGCCGACAACGCGGCCTGAAGAATCGTCTGCTCAATCTGCAGATCCATGGTCGCCTTCGCCATATCGAGGTCCTCGTGTTCCGAGCGCGTCGTCGTCAGTTGCAGTACTTCACGGTCCAACTGGTCGCTCAGGCTGTCCATGCGGGTCACGATGCCGCCGGTGGTCGCCAAGGCCAGATTGAGCCGGTCGGAATCCTCCTCAATCACGGTGAGAAGGGACCGGGCCGTCTCCGTATCATTGACCTGGGCCGCATCGCGCAGGCTGACGAGATTTTGCACGAACTCAAGGTCCTCGCCAAACAGATCGGATCCTGTTTGGTTGATCGTGAGCAGAACATCCTTTCCGACCAGCCGCGAGATCTCGCCTTCGGTCCCGCGAACCGACTGGGCGACCGACGTGATCTTGCCGTCGGCGTCTCGGGTGGCCACAAATGGGTTCTGATCCGTGAGATGCCCCCCGAAGATCCGGATACCCGCGTACTCGGTGTTCCCCAAGGACACAATCTGCTCCAGCATCTGATTGAGTTGGGCTTCCAGGGCAATGGCCCCGGCCTCCCCGGTCGAATCGTCCGCGAGTTGCACCGCCACGGTCTGGGCTTCGATGGCCAGGTCGTTCAGGTCCAACAGGGCGGCTTCGCTCGACGCCACGAAGAGCCGCGCCTCATCCAGGGCGCGCTGGTACTGCTCACTGGCCCGCAGCCCCGCACGGGCCGACATGGCGCGGGTCGATCCGATTGGATCATCGGACGGCTTGTGAATCCGTTTGCCCGTCGCGATGTGGGCCTGCAGCTCTCCGATGTCACTCCAGGACTGCTGAAGCCCCATCAGGGATCTCTCAAATATCAGGCGTGTGGTTACGCGCATATCGTTCAGCCTCTAGTCGATCCTAAGAAACAGGCCGATGCGGCCCGCTTATATGTTCGTCAAGGTCTCCATCAGGTCGCTGGCGACTTCGAATAGCCGCACCGCTGCGATGTAAGCCTGCTGGGTCTGGATCATGTTGGCCATCTCTTCATCGAGCGAAACGCCCCCATCCTGTTCACGCCGTTCCTCGAGGGCCCGCGTGGTCAACGAGAGCGTCTCTTCCTGGATCTGGGCTTCGCGGCTCACGACGCCCACGCGGCCGACCACGCTGTTCCAGTACTCGATGGGGGATGCCGTTCCGTCGGTCAATACCGGTGCGTCCCGCATCTGGGCGAGCGCCAGGGCGATGTCGTTGTCACCCGCCAAACCGGAGGTGGAGGTGTTGATCGCATTCAGGTTCTCGGCGACATCCGCGCTGAGCGCCATGGAGGCCGCATCCGTGCCGCTGAAGAAGTCGGCCCGTGATGGTCCGCTGCGGTGCACGGCGTTGATGTTCTCGATCAGGGACTTTGCCAGCGTGTCGACCTGGGTCATGAAGTCGGGCAGCGTCTCGTCGTGGAGTTCGAAGAGCGCGCCGAGGGAACCTTTGTCGATCTCCACCGTGGCACCGGTGCTGATTCGGATGCCGAAGGTCGATTCGGTCTCGCTGATTTCGGTCCGGACCAGCTCCAGCGGGCGGAAGGTCGTCTCATCCAGCAGCCGCTTGCCGTTGACGCGCAGATAGAACTCACCGCTCTCCTTTTCCCCGTAGGAGATCTCGGCCACCTGGGCGAGCTGATCGAGGAGCGCATCGCGGCGATCCTCCAAGTCTCGGGCGCCAAGGCCGCGCATCCCTGACGCGCGGATACTGGTCGTGATGGCCTGGATCTCGGAGAGCGTGAGATTGAACTGCTCAACCTCGATTTGCAGCTGCGACTGAATCTCCGACTGCATGCGATCGACCTGACGCGCCATCGCGCCGAATCGGTCGGCCAAGATGCGGCCCTGTTCCCGGACGGTCGCCCGGCGGGTGGCCGCCGAAGGATCGCCGCCCAGATCGGCCCAGGCGGTGAAGAAGCTGTCCATCGCCGCGCCCAAGCCGGCATCGGAGGGCTCGGCCAGCATCTGTTCGAGGCGCTCGAGTTCCCCCGTGCGCGTCGCCCAGCGACTGTGGAGCGACGTCTCGTTGCGGAGCTCGTTGTCTAAGGCGGCATCCCGCTTGCGCTGAATGCTGTCGAAGGCGACCCCATTGCCGAACGAGAGGCCTCCGTAGGAAGACGCCTTCACTGCGCTCAGATGCGGGATCTGCCGCGTGTAGCCCGGCGTATTGGCATTGGCGATGTTGTGCCCCACGACCGTGAGTACGGCCTGCTGCGCATTCATCGCTCGACGCGCAATGTCCAGGGTGTGAGAGAGCCCCTGCATACCGTGCCCCCTACCCGCGCTTGTCCACCAGCGTGTGGCCGGCGGTTTTGTCGGGCTTGAGCTCACCGGCCGATCCGTAGCCGGCTTGCACGGCGGGGGGCTCGAGCAGGATCCGGGCTTCGTTCTGATTCCACTCGGCCAGACGTTTGATCAGATGGCGATTGATGGTGGCCGCGCGCGCCGTCCGGCGGGCGGTCTGCATGATCGAGGAGAGCTGCTCGCGCAGGTCCGCGTCACGCTGGATTTGCGGCTGATCCGCGAGCCGCTTGAGATTGAATGGCTCCTCCGGGGCAAGATAGCCCCAGGTACGCGCCGATTCAGCGGCAGCACGCTCATGCCGGCGAAGTTCCAGAATGAGCGCTTCCATCTCCTGCACCCCGGTCCGGATGTCCGCGTGTTCGCGCTGAATCAGCGCTTCCCGCAGCCCCATCGACGTGGCGTAGAGACCTTCGTAGAGCTTCTCTTGCTCGCGCAAAAGGTCGGCGAGCAGGTGGTCCCGTTCCTTGGGATTCATTGGCACAGCATCCTCCTTGTGCACAGTGTCCAGTTCTTGGATCGGCGCACCGCGAGGAGAACTGAATCAATGCTGAGGTTCGAATCGGTAGGAAATTGAGACGGGTCCGGGCACCCCAAGGGTCGGGAGGGGGCCCCTCCACCCTACTCGGCCGGCCCGGACCCGCTATCCTGCGGCCAGAGCTGGTCATAGGCTTCCTTGAACTCCATGACCTTCTGGACATAGGTGCGGGTCTCGGGATAGGGAGGGATGCCCGCGTAGGATTCGACGCGGGAAGGCCCGGCGTTGTAGGCGGCCAGGGCCAGGCGCGGGTCTTCGAAACGGCGCATGAGGGCGCTCAGGTAGCGGGCGCCGCCGTCCACATTCTGACGCGGGTTGAGACTGTCGGCCACCCCCAGGGAAGAGGCGGTCGCGGGCATCAGTTGCATCAAACCCTGTGCTCCCGCACTTGAGACAGCATCGGCCCGACCTCCCGACTCCTGACTGATGACGGCCCGCAGCCAATTGGCGCCCAAACCGGTCTCCTGTGCGGCGTGCTGGATGATCCGATCCAAGGGGCGCAAACGATCAACTTGCGGCTTGAGCTGGAGGGGAACGGAGGCCGAGGCGTCTTGCGCACCCGCAGCGGCCACATCCGTCTGGAACGGCCTGCGCGCGCGAATGCCCACGATGTGATCCTGCGGGCCCAGGTCACGGATCGATGAAACCGAACTCCCCGCCTGAAGGGGCACCCCGGCGCTCGAGGAGCCGCTGTGCAGCGCAGCCAGGGCTGGCGCGACGAGAGGCTCCATGCCTGCCGGCCCACCCTGCGCTCCCCCGGTCTCGGGGAGCATCGAGGGGAGCAGTTCAATCGACTGCGCGAGCAGCTCGCTCAGATGTGACTTCCAGAAACTCGCGTACATGTCACCGGGGGCGCCTTTTGGGACGAACCCCGATTCGCGCAGACTCTCTTCGAGGGGTTTGAGAAGCTCGCCCATGAGCAGGGCTTCGAACGCGTTCTGTACCGCCTCGGGATTCGAGGATCGCGACCCACCCAACGAGGCCGGCAGCCCGGTCACGCCAGGGGAACCTCCCAGTGGCAATGGGCTCTGGGTCGCGTTCAATGCCATCTCTTCTCACCTCAGCGGAGCGGATGGGGGGACCCCGTGTAGGGCCGGGGTCCCCCGGGTACGGAAGCCCGCGCGCCGGTAGACGACTATCCTCCGGATATCCCCCTACCCCCGGCAGACCACATCCTGGGTGGCCAGCCGGTCGCAGCCTCAGAGCACCACCAATTCAGCTTGCAGGGCACCTGCTTCCTTGATCGCCTGGAAAATCGCTATCATGTCGCGCGAGGTGACGCCCATCACGTTCAAGGCTCGCGCGATCTCATTCAAAGTCGTCCCCTGACTGAGGACGGTAAACTGGCCGCCTCCGGACTGCACACCGACGTCCGAGCTCTGCACGATGGCGGTCGCGCCTCCCGAGAATGCCGGGGGTTGCGAGACACCCGTGAACCCGTCGACGCGGATGTTCAGGTTGCCGTGGGCGATCGCCACCGGTTGGATGACGATCTCACCGCCGGCGACGATCGTTCCGGTGCGCTCGTTGATCACCACCCGGGCCGGAACCACCGGCACGACCGACAGATCTTCGATCTGGGCGAGAAAACGCATCGCGCCTTCGCGGGTGGTATCGGGGCTACTGACCAGGATGGTCCCCGCGTCGAGCAGTTCGGCGGTTGTGTCGCCAAGCCGATCGCGAATCGCATCGGCCACCCGGCTGGCGGTGGTGAAGTCGGGTTCGTTCAGGATCAGTTCGAAGCGTCCTCCGCGGGTGAACTCGACGGTCACCTCACGCTCGACCGTCGCCCCGTTGGGAATCCGGGCCACGGTCAAGTGGTTGGTCGTCTCCTTCGTACCGCCCGCACCCTCGGCGCCGAATCCGCCCAGAGACAGTGGCCCTTGGGCCACCGCGTAGACGCGGCTGTCCGCGGCGCGCAGCGGAGTCTGAATCAACATCCCTCCCTTGAGGCTCTTCGCATCGCCCAAGGAGGAGACGACGACGTCGACCGTGGACCCCTCGCGCGCGAAGGCGGGCAGGGTCGCGGTGACCAGGACCGCGGCGACGTTCTTTACGCTCATGTCTTCCGGGCGCACCGTGACGCCCATGGCCTCGAGCATCGTGCTCATCGACCGCAGCGTGAAGCCGGTCCCGCTCTTGTCACCGGTCCCATCCAGCCCCACGACCAATCCGTAGCCGACGAGCTGATTGTCACGCACCCCCTGGATATTCGCGAGATCGCGAATCCTCGAGGGGGCCGTGGCGCCGGCGGCCGGCGTCAAGACAAAGAGCAGTGATCCCAGAAGCGCCGCACTCCCCAGGAGCCGGCCCATGCGCGAGGTTCGATTCCGTGTGCTCATTTCGAAGTCCTTCCGCATCTCCCCTACCGAGACGGGATGCCTCTCCTATTCTTCCTAGAAGATCAGATCCAGAATCCGGGCGATCAGTCCCTGGCGCCCGGCGTTCTTGTTCGGTCCGCTCCCCGTGTAGGCGATCGCCGCCTCCGACAGGTAGGTCGAGAGCACGGTATTGTCGGCCGCGATATCCGCGGGCCGGATCACACCGCGCAGCGTGATCTCATCGACGTCCTCATTGATCTTGACCATCCGGCTGCCCTCGACAACGAGGTTGCCGTTGGGGCGGATTTCGACGATCTCGGCCGTGATCCGGGCATTCATCTTTCCGGACTGCGTCGTCTGCCCCTTGCCCTGGTGTTCCTTCGAGTAGTCCATCTTGGCGCCGAAGAGCCGGATGAAATCAAGCTGTCCCGATCCCGTGCCGGAGAAGTCCGACGAGGTCTCCTTGGTCAACTTCGACTGGCTCTGACTCGAGGCCGAGGCATCTTCGACGATGATCACCGTCACGATGTCACCGACCTGCCGGGCCTTGTGGTTGGAGAAGAGGTTGACCGACTCGTCGTCCCACATCGACTCGGCCTCGCAGGTGGCCGCCGATCCAATCAGCAGGACCGCAGTGGACAACCAGAGGATCAGCTGACCTGCTCGGGGATAGGTGGGGTTTCTCATGGCAATGTCACCTCGACTTCCTTTTCGCCGCATATCGTCCCTTGGCAAACCCGGCGACCATCAAGCGGCCGGACCCGGATTTCCTCTCCGAGCCCACCGTTCTCGAGCGCTTCGGCCCGGGTTGCGATCGTCAGGCCGTCGCTTTGGTATCTCAGCCGAACGGTCGTGCCCCGTTCGATCAGATAGGGTTCCCGCAAGGCATCCGCGGTGAGAATCTCCCCCCCGCGAACCGCCTGTTTCACACAGAGCCCCGCGGGCGAGGTCGGCAGCAGAATTGCCCCGAGCGAATGGGTGTGATTCATCCAGCGGCGCTCGACATCGGCGGAGGCCAGCCGATGGCCGGCCCGAAACGGCTTCAACGCAACCCAGACGCTGTCGGCCCATTCGAGATCGACCGGCAGCAGGTAGGCGCGCGGCTTGGGGCCGTCCACCTTGAGCTGGAACCAGTTCTTGCCGCCCTTCAAGGTCACGGGGATCGACAGCTGGAGAGGCCCTGCGGCCCCGCTCGCAAAGGGATGCGGTCGGGCGAAGCGCCACCGGGGCGTACGCTCGGGGAACGCGGAGGCGAGACACGTCGCCACCGCCTCCTCCAGTTCGGCAACAGAATTCACGCGAGGGCCTTCGCGCAGCTCGGCGGCCTCACCGGCAGCGGCAAAGCACAGGCCGGCAGCCACGAGGCTCAAGATCAGCCACAATGCACGACTCAGTCTCACGCTCTTCCTACCCTTCCTTTTCAGCCCCGACCACCCGGATCGCTATCGTTTCAGGTTGCTCACCAAGCCGAGCAGATCATCCGCGCTGCGGATGGCCTTCGAATTGATCTCGAAGGCCCGCTGCGCGACGATCATGTTGATCATCTCTTCGACCACGCTGACATTCGATCGCTCCAGCGCGCCCTGATTGACCGTTCCGATCCCGAGTTCGCCGGGAGCCCCGAGAATCGGGGTGCCGCTCGCCGGACTCTGGCGCACCAGGTTTCCGCCGGTCGCTTCGAGACCGGCCGGGTTGACGAACCGGGCGAGCAGGAGCTGTCCCAGATCGGTGACCGACTCGCTTCCGGCCTGCCGGACGAACACCTGGCCCTGGCCGTTGATCAGAACCGATTCCGTATCCTCGGGAACAGCGACCTCGGGGAGCATGGCGTACCCGCGCGAGTTCACGAGACGGCCTTCGCTGTCGATGCGGAAGGAACCATCGCGCGTGTAGCCGGTCGTTCCGTCCGGCATCTGGATCTGGAAGAAGCCGTCCCCTTCGATCGCCACATCGAGCGGATTGCCGGTCACGTCACTGTCGCCCTGGGAGTAGATCTTCGCCGCGGCAACCAACTTCGTTCCGTGTCCGACCTGCAGCGGCGTGGGGGCCGCACCCTGCGCCTCCACGCCCCCGGCGGGCTTCAGGGTTTGATAGAGGAGATCCTCGAACTCCGCCCGGCCCTTCTTGAAGCCGGTCGTGTTGACGTTCGCGAGGTTGTGCGCCACCAGATCAATGTAGAGCTGCTGGGCGCTCATGCCGGAAGCGGCTGTGCGTAGGGCCCGGAGCATATCCTTCTCCTTGTTCAGGCCGACCGATCAGATCAGGCGCGCACCCAGGACAACAGGTTTCCCAGACTCTCGTCCTGAGCCTGCAGCGCCTTCTGGTTCATTTCGAAATGCCGAAGCAGGGTGATCATGTCCACCATGGCCTGCACCGGCTCAACGTTGGCTCCCTCCAGGACACCTTGAAGGACGCGGGCTTCGGTTGCCGGCACGAGCTCGCCCGGGGCCTTCATCAATCCCCCGCCGACGTGCTCGAGCGTTTGCCCCTCATCCACGCCCACAATGCGCAGACGCCCGACGGTCGCGTCGCCGCTCTGGATTTCGCCCGCGGTATTGATGGTGATGGGTTGATCGGTGGGCAGGGTGAGCGCGCCCCCCTCGCTCTGAACCGGAAAGCCCTGGGCGGTGATCAGGCTGCCGTCCTCCGCCAATCGGAACTGCCCGCCTCGCGTGAGGCGCTCTCCGCCGGGGGCCTGCACCACAAAGAAACCATCGCCTTGAATGGCGACGTCGAGGGGACGCTCGGTGACCTCGTAGGCGCCCGCGGTGGCATCGAGATGGGTCGTCATCTCGGGGGCCGACGCCATCATCGTGTCCAGGTTCTTGACCTGGAGCGATCCGGCGATTTGTTGGAAGGCCACCCGGTCCTGGCGGAAGCCGGCCGTATTGGCGTTGGCCAGATTATTGGCCAGGACAGAGTGCATCGCCAGCGCAGGGCGCATGGCCCCCGCGCTCGTCAAGATACCCTTGACCATCCTAGGTCTCCCTGTTCGGGCGCCATCCTGGCGCCGCTTTTGCCCCGAGGCCGCGTCCTGCGGCGGGGGCCGGTGTCGTCATCGCTGATCCGTTGCAGAGATTGTGCCAGGCGGGACGGGCTCACCCTCGTGGACACGCGACGGGCCGAAACCGACTTGAAGCGACATGAAGCAACATCGCTAACTTGGCTCATACGGTGAGTTACAAAGTCTGAGTTCGTGATGGACTTATGGAGGCCTCCCCAGCTGCCGCTCGATCGCGCAGATGCCAGGGGGACGGCCGGGGACATTTTTGCCCGGCAAGGAATCGACCGGCTAGGCAGAAATTTCCCCTTCGCGAGCTAGAGCATCTTCACGACCAGGAGGGTGGTGTCATCGTCCAAGGGGGTCTCGGCGTAGGCTTGCACCGCGGCCAGAACGGTCTCCTGGATCGACCGGGCGCTCAGACGCTGGTGGCGCGTCACGAGGGCCTGGAGACGCTCCTGCCCGTACATCTCCTCGCCGCGCCGGCGCTCGGTGATCCCATCGGTAAAGAGGAGCAGCAGATCACCGGAGCGCATGACCGTCTGCCCGCCGTCGTAGTGGGCCTGCTCGCGGATCCCCAGGGGCAGTCCCCCGACGGTGAGTTCCTCCGCGGAACCGTCACCGCGAATGAGCAGGAGGCTCAGGTGTCCGGCGTTGCAGTAGCCCAGCGTGCCCGTCAGGGGATCGATGCGCGCGAAGGCGAAGGTGATGAAGCGTTCCGGTTTGTTCATCTCGCTCAATCGCTGGTTGATACGCGCGGTGATCAGCGCGGGATCCTCTCGGCGCATACCCTCCCCTTTGACCAGGCCCTGGAGGTTGGCCATGAGGATCGCCCCCGAGACGCTCTTGCCCGAGGCATCGGCCACCGTCAGGACCACCTCCCCCCAGGGTGTCCGGAAGTGATCGTAGTAGTCTCCCCCCACGCCTTCGGCCGCAATCGAGAAGCTGCTGATCTCGAGCGATTCGACTTGCGGGACCTCGCTGGGCAAGAGCCGCTGCTGCAGGTCGGCGGCGACGACCACCTCCTGTCGCCAGTCCGCGTCCGCGCGTGCCTGCTCCTGAAGGGTGAGATTCTCGAGGGCCGTCGTTCCCTCCGAGGCGATTGTCTCGGCCAGTCGCAGGTCTCCGGCGTTGTAGCCCTCCCCCAACGTCTGACTGCCGACGAAGACCAGACCGCTGACACTATTCGGCGAGCGCAGCGGAATCATCACCTCGGCGCCGATGGCCTCGAGCACCTCCTGATCGGCGGTCGAGACATATCCGAACGGCAGATCGGTCTCGAGATCCCCGCGGTCGATCGGCCCCTGGATCTTCACCAGCTTCGAGGTCAGGTTTGAGCTGATGTGGTACCGGTGGAGCTTCTCGGGCGGCAACCCATCCAGGTAGCAGGCCTCCATGGTGCCGCCGGGCTGCGGTTCGAAGAAGGCGACCTGCTCCGCGCGCAGGGCTTCGCCGATGAACTCGCTGACCACCTGCACCAGCCGGCCGCGGTCTCGCTCATCTCGCAGAGAGCGTCCCAGATCGTAGAGCAGGGTCTGCTGATCACGGTGCCGCGGGCTCCCCATACGATCCAAGAAGGTCTGCATCGGTCCCTGGACGGCGAGAAAGAGGAGCCACGCCGTGAGCAGGCTCAGGAAAGAAACCCAGAGCGGCGAGAGCAGCGCCTGGGGCAACAGGAGCTCGCGCAGCAGCAGGTTGGCGCCGAAGTAGGCCATCAGGATGAGGGCCACGGTCATCGTCACCCCGAGGCTGCGGCGAACCAGGTGCGTCGCATCGAAGATCCCATGCCGGACGATCGCGTAGCCGAAGCTGAGCGGGATCATGATGGTGCCCAGAATGGTGATGCGCGCTCCGGGGAAGCCGGCCTCGGGCCAGATTTGAAGCATCACAAAGGTGAGCGCGATCGGCAAAAGCCCGATCACACTCCCCCACAACACGACCCGGACCTTGGCGCGGGAGACCTCCGTGCGGGCCCGGCGATAGGAGCGCCCAAAGAGCCCCAGAGCGAGCCCGATCCCCAGAAGCCAGATCAGGCCCCCACCCACGTGCGCCAGGTCGGACAGGCTGGGAGAGCCGGTTCGGATGCCCCCGGCGAAACGGGCCGTCTGAAAGAGCCCCATGAGAATGACGCTGGGCAGGTAGAGAAACCAAGCCAGTCGCGGACGTTTCTCGAGAACCGGCGCGCGAAACGGAAACAGGAGAAAGAGGTGGACCAGAAGAGGTGGGATCAGAAGCGTGAAGGCCTCGAGCGCGGCTTCGCGCAGCATGAGTAGCGATGCGTGCAACGGCATGAACGGGGGCTGTATGACGTAGCCCATCCCGAAACAGATGCCCGCGAAAATCAGGGTGAGCTGACGAGGCTTCTTGAAGTAGACCAACACGCCGATGAGCAGCGTCAGGATGGCGACTCCCGCGAGGCCCACCCGCCAGAGGATGTCGATCTCGCCCGCCGGGGGGGCGACGAAACGCACGGTGTGGTTGAATTCGCCGCGCATCACCGTGAGGGTGAGCGCCTCTCCCACCTCATGGTGGCGGATCAACATCCGGGGATCGCCGGCGCCGGCCACCGGGTGTCCGCCCACCTCGGTGATGATATCGCCCGGGCGGATCCCCGCCTTTTCCGCCGCCGCGCCGGTTTCCACCGACATGACCTCGCGACCGCGCAGGACCATCGTGAGCGCCGGCCGACCGGGGGCGCGTTCGGTTTCCAAAATCTGCCCGGAGAGCGTCAGCACCGCGAGGATGCCGACGATGGCCCGGGCGAAACGGTGGTCGCGTTGGCTCTCCATACTGAGCCTCCTCAAGCTGTCCTTCCACCCAGACGCTACGCCGGACTACAGATGCGGTCAAGGAGCTCTCGGTTTGGAAATTCTCAAATCGAATGAGGATTTCCCGCACTGGGCAAGGAATGACCGTGCAAACCGCACTACCCGATCCTGCCCGGTTCTCGTGCAGCCTGCTTTCAGCCACCCGATCAGAATAAAACTACCGGGGGACCGATGGAGGCTACGTCCGCGACGAATCGCCAAATGCAATGCTCAACAAGGGATTACGGAGTCGCCCACCCGTGGATCGGCGGCGAGATCGTGGTGAATTCCAAACCGGTGCGCTCCGGGCGGGATGTGCGTTTGAAAATTCTCAAGGTGGCATGGATCCTGCCCGATTCATTGGGTGAGACGTGCAAAGGGATGTGCCGGGGTGGGGAAGGGATTGGAGCCCGAGTGTGTTTGCTGAGCAGTCGCTCGAACCACGAAAGGGGGGTAGGCATGGAAGTCCTGCTGTTCTCCCTGCTATTTGTGATTGATCTCTTCTGGTGGATCCGCCGGTAACCTGATCCGGCCAGTCACCACGCAGAGCCCGCCAGCGCCTGGAAAGGGCGTAGATGCCCTTTCAGACGGGGTACCGTCACCCCCGATGGTGCCCCACTCTATATCAGCAGAAAACCGACAAACCCGACGACCAGGCAGTAGAGTCCAAAGGCGAAGAACCGCCCACGGGCAACGATGCGCATGAGGATCTCGATCGCCGCCAGGCCCGACAGGAAGGCGGCCGCCAGACCCACCAGATAGCTCCCCCACTCACCCGAGCGGAACAGATCTTCCAGGGCCGGATACTGCAGGACGAGTGAGCCGAGGATCGCGGGAATCGACATCAGGAAACTGAACCTCGCCGCTTGGCGCGCATCGGTCCGGGCAAACAGGCCGCCACTGATCGTCGCCCCCGAACGAGAGATGCCGGGAACCAGGCTCAAGACCTGCATGAGCCCCATCACCAGCGCAGAATTCCAGCGAACCGGACGGGTGAACGTCCTCAACCAGCGGGTGGAAAGCAGGAGGGCGCCGGTCACCATGAGCGCCACCGTCGCCAACCGGGTTGACTCGAAGAGTTGCTCGATGGGCTCTTTCCACAACAGACCAACGATCACGACCGGCAGGGTGGCCCAGACGATCAGCACCAGATCGCGCATCCCGTCCGACCATTGGGAGGGCGCGAGTTCGCGCCGCCCGATCCCCCGCCAGGAATCCGTGATGATCCGGCCCAGATCCCGCCTGAAGCTCACGAGCACCGCGAACAACGTCCCGGCGTGAAGCACCACCTCCATGACGATCCCCTGTCGGGGTGCTCCCAGCAGCGCCTGGGCCAGCACGAGATGGCCGGAGCTGGAGATCGGGAGGAACTCGGTGAGGCCTTGCAGCAGTCCCAGCAGGATCGAGACGAGCAGAGAGGGCGCCGGCTCGGGCGCAGCAGTGGCGGCGAGCATCAAGAGAGGGGTTGGTAGCCCGGCGGCGATGGCTGGCAGCACGTTAGGCTTTCCCGCCCCGCGATCGCTTCCCGCACGCGTCAGCTTTGCGATAGGCTTCACGGGCGCTCTGCGAGTCACCCTTCTTGTCGTACGAAAGCCCCAGGTAGAACCAGGCGTCGGCGTTTTCCGGACTCATCTCGAGCAAGCGACGGAAGACCCGGATCGCATCGGCCGGACGGTCGGCCTTGCTGTAGCACACCCCCATCGCAAAGAGGCTCTCGAGGCGGTCGGGATCGATTTCGACGACCCGGCTGAACATGTCGATCGCCAGGTTCCACTTCCCCTGGCGCTGGGCGATCAGGCCGAGAAAATGGTGAGCATCGAGATTGCAGGGGTCGGTCTTGACCGCGTGCTGGAAGTACTGCGAAGAGCGCTCGGGGTGACGTTCGAACAGCGCGAGGCCGGCATTGAAGGCCGCCTCGGTCGATTGCGCATCCAGTTTGAGCGCCTGCTCGAAATGTTCGAGAGCCGACTCGGCCTGGCCCATCTCTCCCAGAAGCGCACCCAGGTTCAGGTGAGCCTCCGCGCAGCGCGGGTCAACCGACAGTGCGCGCTCGAAACACTGAAGAGCCTCCTGCCCCTGGCCCATGGCTTCGCGGGTCAATCCCATGTTGATCAACGCCGGAACCAGGCGGGGTTTGAGTTTCAGGGTTTGGGTGAAGGCCTCCAGCGCCTCCGCGTAGCGGTCGAGGTGCATCAGGACGACGCCCTGGCGGTAGTGGGCTTCGGCCATGTGGGGAGACATGCGGGCAGCGAGGGCATGTTCACCCAGCGCGGACTGCCAGTCCCCCATTTCTTCGAGCATGAGCCCGCGCAGAATCCAGAACTGGGCGCGGTCGCGGTAGAGGGAGGCCCACCGATTGAGGATCCGCACGGCATCCTCCATTCGGTCTGCTTCCCGGAAGCTGTCCACACAGAGCCGGCAGGCTTCCCAGTCGGGGCCACCCTTCTTCAGGTGGGATTCGAGGAAGGTCGCCGCTTCCGCGGGACGCCCGGATTCACGGTACGCCTCGGCCAGCGTCAGAAGATCCTCGCGATCGGCAGAGCCCTGCGAAACCCTCTTCTCGAGTTCGCCGATCGATTCCTTCAGGTACTGGTCCGCCATTGCTGCGCGCTGCTCCATCCACTAGGGGCCAGTTGCGCCGTGACGCCTGTGCACACTGGGATGGGTGGCGCAGGCCGCCGAACGCTCGGATATGTAGACAGTTTGACTCTAGATAGAGGGATGGGGTGACGTCAAGGTCAAGCTTCTCCAAAGGGCGTTTTACGCCCCTTGGAAACCACTTGAAGGCCGGTGGCAGATGCGGGCTAGGCGGCGCCTCTCTCTGTGCTCTCGCCGGACTCCTCATCCGGCGTGTCGACCTCCTGGCTCACCTTCAGCTCGAGGCGGATCGTGACCTTCCCCTGCAGGGCCGTGGAGGGCAACACCACGGGGATGACGATTTCCTGGCCCTGTCCGGACTCAAGGGTGACCTCCGGAGTGGACAGTCCGCTCGCAGTGACCTTAGCCTGACGGAGTTCGGGCTCCGAAGGCCCTTGCCCGGTGACCGCCCCAGCGGCCCGCTCCGTGGGAAACGGCGTAATGTTGGAGGGTGGCTCTTGGGCCGGAGCCTCCGCCTGCGGGGCCGGCGGTGCGACCTGAGCGGCCGGAACCTCGGAGGCCGCCGGGGCCTCCTCGGGCTGCTCGCCGTCGCGGCGCAGCCAGCGCCAGAGCCCTTTCGACTTCTGGGACCCTCGCGCGTCCGACTCAGGCAAGCTCGGGCGCGCCCCGGGTTCGGCCGGAGCGGATGCGACCGGCTCCTCGGCCACGGGCCGGTCCGCCGGCGGCGCCGACCGTTCGGCGGGAGGATTCACCTGGGCAGGGGACGCGGCAACCGGTTTGGCCGGGTGCTCCCGGCTCTTCTTTTGGGGAGGAGGCGGGACGGCCTGAGAGGGTGCCTTCGGCGCTGCAGCGGTTGCCGGAGGGACCTTCTTGCCCGTGGCAGCCGCATCGCTGCTCACCGACGCGCCGATCTCTTTCGACAGCTTGCCGAGCAAAAGCTTCGACACCGCGCGGAAGGTCTCGAACACCCCCACCCCGGTCGTTGCCACGGCCTCGAAACTCGGCACCCCGTCCTTGTTCATCGCCCGCTCGAGTTCCTCCACCGAGTAGAGGTCGGACATGTCGCGCTTGTTCCACTGCAGGACGTAGGGGATGTCATCGAGCGAGAGACTGTGCTCCTTGAGGTTGTCTCTCAGATTCTGCAGGCTCTCCAAGTTCTCTTCCATCTTGCCGCGCTGCGAGTCGGCAACGAACACCACCGCATCCACACCCTTCAAGACGAGTTTCCGCGTGGCGTTGTAGTACACCTGGCCCGGAACAGTGTAGAGCAGGAACCGTGTCTTGAACCCGGCCAGCTCACCCAGACTGAGGGGCAGGAAATCGAAGAAGAGCGTACGTTCTGTCTTGGTCTTCATCGACACCATCTTGCCTCGGTTGTTCGAGGGGATGCTGCCGTAGATGTATTCCAGGTTCGTGGTCTTGCCGCAGAGCCCAGGACCGTAGAAGACGATCTTGGCGTTGATTTCCTTCCCGGAGTAGCTGACCAGGACCATGGTGCCTCCTCGAATCAGAGCCTGCGCTTCCTGCGCGGTATACGCCGGCAGCACCAAGCCGCCGCACGGATCGGCGGCGGGAGGTGGATCCCGGCAGAAGATATACGGGTCTCGCCCTAAAACATCGGCCCCCGCGCGGGGAACCTTGACCAGGGGGTTCGAGGCGCTAGCGGAAGATCCCGGCCCCCCGAGCGCGCCAGCTCGGGCGGCGGGCCGCCCACATCCAGAGCCCCGATTGGACATGGTGGTTCGAGAATTGAAGCGAGACCGCACCGACAAAGCCGTGCTGCTCAAGCAGAAGGGCGAATCGGCTGTCCCGGGGGGGAGCCGGGATCCAGACGTAGTAGGGCCGGGCACCGGCGTGCGCCTCGAAGACGGCGATCGCGCGGCTGAGTTCGTCGGCCATCTCCCGGCTGCTCCGGATGGGTGCTGAACGCAGGTCCAGATCAACGCAGACCAAGGGATTGCGGGCGCAGAGTTCGAGATCACCGAGGGTCAACGCCTCCGGCTCACCCAGCTTTTCGATCGGCACGAAGAGGTGCGTGGCAAGCCCGAACATCTCGATCAGGGGCAGCGCATACTGCACGTGCGCGCGGTTTCCCCCGCAGAGGGCCAGAGCGAGGCCCGACTGCGGCAGCGAGAAGCTGTCTCCCTCCTCTGGGGGGGGCTCCTCCGGCAAATGGTCGCAGCGTCCCTCCTCCGCAACGTGCGCGAAGAGATCGCGGAGTTTGAGGAGCGAAAGAGGCTGGGTCTTCCGCCAGACCTTTGAAGCACCGGGCGCGATGGCCTCCACCGCGAGAATCTCGGGACCGGGAACCTGGAGGGGATCCTCTGGGGAATCGGCTAGGCTCAAGGGATCACCCGTCATCCTCGGCCGGCCTCGCGGCGGCCGTCTTGAGTGATCCCGTACCGTCGCCCACGGTGTTGATCAGCTCCTCACGAAACAGCTCGGTGGCGTGTTCTCCGGGGAAGCTGGTCTGCCAGAGGCTGTAGAGGTGAGCGAGCTCCTCGGAGTGATCCCGAAACAGATGGGAGGCGGTGATCGGCTCGCCATGGTCGCGCTGGAGCTCTCGGAGCCACAGGCGGAGCAGCTGACGGGCCTCGCTGCGCATGGCCGCCGGGCCGGTCCCCGGAGATGCCCCCTCTTGCGTGACCGGGGCTTCCAGGTCGACCCCCTCGGGGACCGGGACGTCGGGGGGCGCCGTGGGTTCTTCGGGTTGACCGGGGAGAACGGTCTGGACGCCGCCACACTCCGGGCACCGGATACGGGCGCCGTACCGGGGAATGCGAAGGTGGGGAATCTCGTTGTCCCACCCACAATGGCGGCATCTCAGGCGCGAGATCATGGACCCCTCCATCTCGCCCAGGCCCCGCGGCCAAGGTCGTGCTCCCAGGGCTGCGCGACCTAGCCGACCTCCAGCAGTTTCATTCTCTCACCGAACCGCTTCTCCAGTCTACGCGCCAGACGGGTCCGGGCAAGCTCTTCGAGCCCCAGATCGGCCACCAGGGCGAACGCCTCGCGGCGCGCCTCCTCGAGCAGCTGAGGCGCCCCGATCGGGTCGGCCATCTTCAGGGGCGGCAAGCCGCTCTGTTGCGGACCGAAGAAATCGCCGGGACCGCGCAGACGAAGGTCTTCCTCGGCGATTCGAAACCCGTCGGACTCGCGCACGAGAACCTCGAGCCGCTCGAGCGATTCTGCGCCCACCCGGTCGCGCTTGATCATGAACAGGTGGGCGGGCTGCCGCCCTCTTCCCACCCGCCCGCGCAGCTGATGGAGCTGGCTCAATCCAAAGCGCTCCGGATGTTCGATCACCATCAGGCTGGCGTTGCCCACATCGACACCCACTTCGATGACCGTGGTCGAAACCAGATATCGGATGGACCCGGCGCTGAACGCCTCCATGACGGCGGCCTTCTCCTCCGATTTCATCCGCCCGTGCAACAGCGCGCCGGTGGCGTTGCTGAGGGCGGGATGGACTCTGAGCCGCTCGAAGAGGTCTGTGGCCGCCTTGAGATCACTTGATTCGGACGCCTCGATCAGCGGGCAGACGAAGTAGGCCTGCGCACCGGCGTCCAGCTCACCTCCAATGAAGGTCAGCATTTCCTCATAGCGCGACTCCGGCACGAGATGGGTCTTCGGCGGCTTCCGACCGGCCGGCTTCTCATCCAACACCGACAGGTCCAGGTCGCCGAAGAGGGTGAGCGCCAACGTGCGGGGGATGGGCGTCGCCGACATCACCAACGCGTGGGGCGTGTGCCCCTTGCCGAAGAGCCGCGCGCGTTGCAGCACCCCGAAGCGGTGTTGCTCATCGACGATGACCAGCCCGAGACGTTTGAACTTCACGCTCTCCTGGATCAGGGCGTGCGTACCCAACACGATGTCGATCTCCCCCGCCTCGATGCGGGCCCGCAGTGCAGCCGCCTCGCGCGCGGGCATTCCCCCGGTCAAGGCCCCCACCCGGACCCCGAGTGCGGCGGCCGTCTCCTGAAACGTCCGCCCGTGCTGGTAGGCAAGGATCTCGGTCGGCACCATGAACGCCACCTGCGCTCCGGCTTCCACCGCGAGCAGGGCGCCCGCCAGGGCGACGAAGGTCTTGCCGCTGCCGACATCGCCTTCTAAGAGGCGGTGCATCGGCTGGTCGGCCGCGAGATCCTCCTTCAGCTGGGTGATCACCCGCTGCTGCGCGCCGGTCGGGGTGAACGGAGCCGAATCCAACAAGCCGCGGAGCAAACGACCTTCGCTGACGAGCGTCCACGCGGTGCGCGGAGCGCGGTGGCGTTTTCGGGCGACGGCCAGAAGAAGCTGAAGGTCGAAGAGTTCCTGAAAGGCGATGCGGTGCTGCGCGGGGGCGAGTTTCTCGGTCTCCGAGGGACGATGCACCTGGCGGTGGGCTTCTCCCCAGTCCATGAGGCCGGCGCGCGCCAGAATCTCAGAGGGCATGAACTCGGTCAGGGTGGGGAGCAGCGCATCTGTCGCCTGCGAGACCAGCTGTCTCATCACGCGTTGGGACACCCCCGCCGTCAGAGGATAGACCGGCACGATGCCGGGGGCGCTCGCGTCATCCGCTCCCGGGTCCTGCCGGGTATCCGCCTGGGTCCCCTCCCCCTCCTCGATCAGCTCGAACTCAGGGTTGCGAAACTGCAGGCGCCGGTAGAACTCGACGGGACCGGAGACCAGAACTTGCCGGCCCCGCCGGAGCACTCCGGTGAGATAGGGTTGATTGAACCAGACCGCTTCGACCACCCCGCTGCCGTCCTCCAAGATGACATGAACATTGCGCATCCGCCCCCGGGTTCGCCGGACCGAGACCGAGCGGATCACGCCGATCGCGCTCACCGTCTCCCCCGGGGTGAGCTCGGCGAGGGAGGTCATGCGGGTGCGGTCCAGGTAGGCACGGGGGTAGTGCTCCAGCAGATCGCCAACTGTAAGCAGATTCAGCTTTTGGAGACGCGCGCTGCGCGCGGGGCCCGCTCCTTTGAGAAACTGAATGGGGGTGGTGTCATCCATCGATCTCGTCCTTGTCGATCCCCTCAAATCTTTCATCTATCTTGACATGGCGCCTGCCGAGAAGGTAGACTGTGCTTTCTTTTTTGGGCTGAAGATGTACGCGAAAGGAAGAACCATGTCTCGCCGGTGCGATGTATGCGGCAAAGGCCTGTTGCGCGGCAACCGGGTCAGCCATGCCCATAACGTGTCTAAGCGTGTTTGGCAGCCGAATCTCCAGCGCGTTCGCGCAATTGTGGACGGCCGCCCCAAACGGATCAAGGTCTGTACGAAGTGCCTCAAGAAGGGTGCCGTACAGAAGAACGTCCGTATCCGGACCAAGACCCCGGACGCCGAATAGCTTTTATCAAACATCCGTCCCGGTCATCCTTTCTGTGAAGGCCGGGACGTTTTCCATTCTCTCCACAGCCCTTTCCGCTCCCTTTCGCTCAGCAGGTAGTCCCACGGCAGGGAAGCGCCGTCGGCCACCGGACCGGTCAGGTCCTCGGCGGTCACGTCTTCGGCACGCAGAACGTCCGCGAGCGTCTGTCCCGTACGGGCCATTCGATCGAGCCTGGCTCCCCAGCAAACATCCCCGCGGGAGACGAGCGCCTGCCGGCGCGCTTCTCGAAAGCTCTTGATCTTGAGTTCGACCCCACCCGGCCGATCGGCGCGCAGTTGCCTCGCCCGTTCCCTGAGCAGCTTGGCGGAAGCCATCGGCGCCCACTGAAATGGCGTGCGAGGCTTCGGCACGAATGCCCCCACCGTTGCCGACAGTCGGCACTGGGGTCCCAGCCGAGATCTCATCTCGGCGAGAAGCGCGTGGATCGCGCCGATGTCCTCCTCTTCCTCTCCCGGCAGCCCCACGATGAAGTAGGCCCGCAACCGCCGCAGGCCGGCCTTCCCCAGCGTCTGCACCGCCCGCAGGATCGTCTCGTTCACGAGCGGTTTGCCGATTCGTTTGCGAAGACTGTCGGTGCCGGTCTCGGGGGCGATCGTCAAGCTGCGAAGACCGCTCTGGATGAGACCCCGCACCACCTCTTCCCGTTTGAATGTCGCTGGAAGGCTGGAGATGGACAGGCGCACGCCCAGTTGCAGGAGCCCTTCGACCAGCGGTTCGAGCTGCCGGTAGTCACCGGCCGACAGGGACATCAATCCCACGACGTCGCCCGGCTCGACCTCCTGGGTCGCCCGCTCGAGCAGGACCGGGGCGGGGCACTCCCTCAGCGGCGCATAGATCCGTCCCGCCGCACAGAACCGGCAGCGACGCGGACAGCCGCGCCCCAGTTCGAGAAGCAGGTCAGGTCCCTTGCCCGCCTCCCCCGGCAGACGCCCGCTGCTGGCCTCGGTGGCGATGCCGTTCCAATGGAGGGTCTCCACCCACCGGTCGGCGGCCTCGAGCTGTGGATCCGGCGCTCCTGACCCTGCAGGCAAGGAGACCTCCTCGAACGCCGAGAGCCCCTCACCCGTCACCTCCCAGATGCGATGACTCCTCAAGCTCGGCGCAAGGGTTCCGGGAAGCTGCACGAGTTCACGAATCTGGTCGTCCCGTGAGTCGGAGCGAATTGCGAGCCAGCGGTCGAGGAGCGGTTCCAGATGGCCTTCGGCTTCCCCCACGAGAAACAGGTCGCAGAAGGCCGCCACCGGTTCCGGATTGATCATGATCATCGCCCCGCCGGCCACAACCAACGGGTGACCGGGCCTGCGGTCACCGGCCAAGGGCGGCAGCCCACCGGCCCCGAGTAGCCGGGGAACGTGCGGCGCATCGCCTTCGAAGGAGAGACTGAGGAGAACCAGATCAAACGAGGAGATGCTGCGGCCATCGGCCTCGAGGCGTTGACCCGAAGGCGGGCCGCGGAGTTCATCATCGGGGAGACAGAGAGTGCTGAGGCGCACACCTCCGTGCCGGCTCAGCAGACGGGTGACAATACGAAAGCCCAGGCTCTCGGACGCCACCCGGGCCTTGTTGGCGTAGCAGAGCAGGACACGCGGCCCCGCCTCGGGGTGCCGGTCCGTTCGGCGGCTCATGGTGTACAAGCCCTAGGGCTGGGGGATTGCCTAGTCAACCTGCCGGCGTCGCAGGAACGAGGGCACCTCGAGGCGATCCCGTCTCAAGACCCTCTGCCAGCGGCTCGTCATGGTCGGAGACCACTGCTTGCCGCTCAGGTTCTGCTTCCAGACCAGCGGCACGACGTTTTCAGGCGCCTCGACCGGGGCCCCGGCCGGTTGGGCCACCGGCTCGGGGGCCGCAGCTTGAGGGGGTACCTCATGCATACGCCTGATGGGACGGGCCTGTCCGACCACGCCATCGACCACGTTGCTCTCGGCCGGCGGGGCGATCGGCTGCCGCGACGGCTGCATCGCCGGCGTGGGCGCCGCCTGAGCCTGGCCTCCTCCCGAGATGGGCCCGGCCACCTGTCCGGGCATCGGCAGGGGGTCGCGGTTCAAGGCCGGAGATCCCGTCTGGGGATCGTGCTCTGCTAGCGACGATGGCTGCGACGCCGAAGGCGTGTGCAGCGCGCCGACCGGTTCGGGCGCCGGCTCGGCTCTCGGCATCAGCGGGGGCGCGCTGCCGCGCAGCTCTTCCCGGAAGACACGCTCCGCCTCGGTTTCGACGCGAGGTTCAGCGTCCTCGGTGGGCAGGCCGAATCCGGTGGCGATCAGGGTCACGCGGATCTCATCCTTCATCCGCGGGTCGATCACGGCTCCGAAGATCACGTTGGCATCTTCACCGGCCGCTTCCAGAATCTGATTCGAGGCCTCATCGACCTCGGCCAGGGTCATATCGGAGCCGCCCATGAAGTTCACGAGAACGCCCCGTGCCCCGGCAATGGAGATATCCTCGAGCAGCGGACTGGCGATCGCCATCTGGGAGGCTTCCTTGGCGCGGTCATTGCCCTGCGCGAAGCCCATTCCCATGAGAGCGTTGCCCATTCCGGTCATGACAGAGCGCACATCCGCGAAGTCGACGTTGACCAGCCCCGGCACCGTGATGATCTCTGAAATCCCCTTGGTGGCGTGGGACAGAACATCGTCGGCAACCCTCAAGGCTTCATTGAGCGGCGTGGAGCGGTCGACGACGTGCAGGAGGCGCTGATTGGGAATGACGATCAAGGTGTCGACAAACTCGCGCAGTTCTTCGAGGCCCTGTTCGGCCTGGCGCATCCGCCGGCGGCCTTCGAAGGTGAAGGGCTTGGTCACGATCGCGACGGTGAGCGCGCCTAGGTCACGCGCAATCTCCGCCACCACCGCGCTCGCCCCCGTGCCGGTCCCCCCACCCATTCCGGCGGTGATGAAGACCATGTCCGCGCCCTGGAGCCGCTCGCGGATCAGCTCGCGGTCTTCCTCGGCCGATCGCCGGCCGAAGTTCGGATCGCCGCCGGAGCCGAGCCCGCCGGTGATCTCCGCGCCGATCTGGATTCGGTTGGGGCATGACGAAGCATTGAGCGCCTGGACGTCCGTGTTGGCGACCAGAAACTCGACGCCCCGAATCTCGCTCTCGAGCATTCGGTTGACCGCGTTACTTCCGGCTCCGCCCAACCCGATCACCTTGAGTACCGCTGGTGAGAATCCATTATCGTTGACTTCAACGAGCATCCCTGCTCCTCCTTGACGGGCCTTTGGCCACCAACTGCGCCCTAGCCGAGAAACGGCACGTGGGCCTTGATCCAATTACGAACCTTACCCTCGCGACGCCACACCGCTGTCCCACCACCGGATCGCTGACTGGCCGCGAATCGCGCCAGCCCCACACAGGTGGACAGACGCGGCTCGACCGCCAAATCACTCATCGCCCCCACGTCGAGAGGCACCCCAATGCGCGCGGGCATCTCGAACACCTGTTCGGCCATCTCGGCCACGCCCCGAAGCATGGCCGTGCCGCCGGTGATCACGATGCCGGCTGCCAGAATATCCATCCCCTGCAAACGTTCAACCTCGGCGCGCGCCAAGGTCAAAACTTCTTCCACCCGCGGTTCGATGATCGCGGCCAGCACGTGCCGGCTCACCGTCCGGGCGGCACGGCCGCCCACCCCGGGAATGTCGATCGCCTCGTCCCTCTCCACCAGAGAGGCCAGCGCGCAACCCTGCGACAGCTTGATCTGCTCTGCCGCCTCTAGGGGCGTCCGCAGGCCGATGGCGATATCATTGGTGATCTGCGCCCCACCCATGGTGATGACCGCCGTGTGGTGGACGCTGTCACCGTAATAGACCACGACGTCGGTGGTCCCTGCTCCGAGATCGAGCAGAACCACGCCCAGACGCCGTTCATCCTCCTCCAAAACCGCCCAGGCGCTGGCCATCGGTTCGGCCACCAAAGCCTGGGCTCCATACCCGGCCCGGGCAATCGCCTTGCCCACATTCCGGACGGCGGTGGCCGAGGCGGTGATGATATGCACCTCCGCTTCGAGCCTCACGCCCGACATCCCGATCGGATCGCGAATGCCGGTTTGGTCATCCACGATGAATTCCTGCGGGATGACGTGCAGGATATCGCGAGTGGAAGGAATTGCAACTGTTCGTGCAGCCTCAATGACCCGTCCGACATCATCCTGGGTCACCTCGCTCTCGCGACCCGAGATGGCGATCACGCCGCGGGAGTTGATCGAGCGGATATGGTCCCCGGCGATGCTGGCATAGATCGCCTTGGCCGAGGTGCCGGCCATCTGCTCCGCCTGCCCGATTGCGGCGCGCACGGCCTCGACCGTGGCCTCGAGATCGACGACATTGCCTCCCCGCAGGCCGAAGGACGGGCTCTGTCCGATGCCGATCAAGGCCATCTCGTCTTCGCCGGTGACCTCAGCAATCACCGCGCACACTTTCGTGGTCCCGATATCCAGACCGGTGACGATGCGGCTGGCGGCCATCTTGATCCTCCTTAGCCAATCTCCTCGGATGTGATCGGCGTCCCCAGCGGATGACGGATCACGATCTGGTCCTGGAATCTCAGGTCCACGACCACGTCGTCGTATCCATCCCGCTCTAGCCATCCCATGATGTGTTCCCAAGCCCTCAGGCTCTGTTGCGAAAGGGACCCGAAGCCCCACACCACGATGGGGCTCTCGTTCCAAAAGAGTTCGTACGTGCCGTCGCCCAGCAAGTGGGCCTCGGAGAGCCCCTCGAAGAGCTGCGGGTGACCGCTGCGCAGCGCGTCGAGCAGCTCGAGCACCGGAGCGAGGCCGGTCGACTCGGGCCGCATCCCCGCCCTGAGGGTCAGGTCAGAGGCCGGGCCGCTCAAGAGCGGCAGATCCGCCAGGGCCTGCCCGCGGGGGGCAAGGCACACGCCGCGCTTCGACACCTCCCAGGCCGTGCCGTCTTCGTCGAAGACCAGGACCAGCGCGCCTCGCTCTTCGATGGTGATCTCGAGCTCGTGAAACCAACCGTAGCGCAGTCTCGCCTCGGCCACGCGCGGGATCGACTGAAGGCGCTCTTCGGCCGCCTTCCAGTCCAGATTGGTGAAGCTCGCCTCCGGCGGCAAGGCGAGGGCCGCCTCCAGCTCGCCGATGCTGAGCGTCCCCGGCTGCTCGCGGATGAACTCCACGCCCTGAATCGCGAAGAGCGGGTGAAACGAGATCACTCCGGCCACGAGAAGGACCGCGCCCACACCGCAAAGCCCAAGCGCAGCTCCCAACAGGGGGAGCGGACGCTTCCAGGGCGGGCGCCGCAGCAATTGGCGCCTCGTCTCCCATTTCCAGCGGCTGCTCGACGGTGTCATCGTCAGGGATCCTCTACGATTCGCCCACGACCGTCTCTTCGGGGTGGCCACCGGCCCGTCCGACCAAGGCCATCGCGGCGTCACCCCACTTCCAGACCGAACCGGCGCCCAGGGTCAGCAGAACGTCTCCCGGCTGCAGACGCGAGGCGGCGATCTCCACCGACCGCTCCTCGGTCGCGCCGTAGACGACCTCGATCCCGCTCCCCCGGGTGATCTCCGTCTGCAAAACCTCGCCGGTGACCCCCTGGATGGGGAGCTCGCCGGCGGGATAGATGTCGCTGAGCACCACCAGGTCCGCGTCGCGGAAGGCTTCGCCAAATTCCGCGTGCAACGCGGCGGTGCGGGAATAACGATGGGGTTGGA
This sequence comes from uncultured bacterium, assembly GCA_964612295.1. Classification (GTDB taxonomy): domain Bacteria; phylum Eisenbacteria; class RBG-16-71-46; order CAIMUX01; family WJJG01; genus CAYQJL01. The sequence continues at coordinate 86,003 of CAZTDY010000007.1, forward strand.
ACAGCACGATCAGCCGCCGGGTCGTATAGACCTCGCGCGCGGCCCGCAGCACGGCGGCGATTTCGGTCGGGTGGTGCGCGTAGTCATCGATCTGGGTGATCTCGCCCTGTTCTGCCCGGATCTCGAAGCGGCGTCCAACGCCTTCGAAGGATGCGAGGGCCGTGCGTATCTGTTCAGGATGCACGTCCAGGAACAGCGAGACGGCAATGCAGGCCAGCGCATTCTGCAGATTGTGCCTACCCGGCAAGGGGATCTGGAACGGCCCCAGATCCTGCCCCTCCACATACAGATTGAAGCGAGCCAGACGGCATTCGAGATGCACCGAATCGGCCCGGATGGTGTTCTCATCACCCATCCCGTAGAGGACGATCGGCCGGTTGATTTCAGGGAGCAGGGCCCGAATGTTCGGATCATCTCCGCAGAGGACCGCCACGCCGTAGAACGGAACGCTGGAGGCAAACCGGAGGAACGCCGCCTGGATCGCCTCCAGGTTGTGGTAGTGATCGAGATGCTCTCGGTCGATGTTCGTCACCACCCCGACCGTGGGGAGAAGCTCGAGAAAGGACCCGTCGCTCTCGTCCGCCTCGGCCACGAGAATGTCACCGGCTCCCATGCGGGCATTCGATTGAATCGACCGAAGCCGTCCACCCACCACCAGGGTGGGGTCGAGCCCGGCATGAGCCAGCACGTGACCGACCAGAGAGGTCGTCGTCGTCTTGCCGTGCGAGCCCGCGACCGCCACGCCGTACTTCAGGCGCATGATCTCGGCCAGCATCTGCCCGCGTTTCAGGACGGGGATTCCCTGGCGCAGCGCTTCGCGCAACTCCGGGTTCTCTTCCCGGATGGCCGAAGAGATCACCAGGAGGTCGGCCCCGATGACCTGTTCACCGACGTGACCCTCATGGACGATCGCCCCCAGCTCTTTCAGCCGGGCCACCGCCTCCGTGGCGACCAGGAGATCGGACCCGCGCACTTCGTAGCCCAGATTGAGAAGGATCTCGGCCAATCCGCACATTCCGGTCCCACCGATGCCCACGAAGTGGATCTTGCGGATCGAGCCCCTGATCATCTGCTGCTACGCTCCTCTATGGCGCACAGGCCGCCTGGGCGATCGAGCCGACCGCCCACCACGCGACCGTCGCCGACCGTTGCGGGCACCTCGAGTGGACTGCGCCCGCGCATCCTCCTGGGGACGCACCGGGCCGCCGCCGTTCTCGCCGTCGCGCTCGCCCTCCATCCCGTACTTCAGAAGCGCCTGTGCGATCTTCTGGGCGGCCTCGGGCCGGGCGAGGGTCAACGTGCTAATTGACATTTCGCGCAAGATTTGAGGCGTGTCAACGAACTTCAGAATCGCCGCGGTCAGCTTCTCAGGTTTCAGCTCTTTGTCCAGGATCATCTCGGCCGCTCCGGCGTCGGCCATGGCCTGCGCATTGGCCTCCTGGTGGTTGTGTGTAGCGTACGGGAACGGAACGAGAATCGCGGGTTTTCCACAGGCGGTGATCTCCGCCAGGGTCATGGCCCCCGCCCGGGCGACGACCAGATCCGCCAGCGCGTAGGCATCCCCCATCTCCTGGATGAAGGGCCTAACGCAGGCTTCGTGCCGCCACCGCGACAGACGCCCCCGCACGAAGCTCAGATCGCGCCGGCCGGTCTGCATGATGAACTGCAGGTCGTTTCGATCGCGAAGGAGCTTCCGGATCGCCCCCACCGCGGCGCGGTTGATCGATCGCGCCCCCTGACTCCCTCCGATGACGAGCACCGTCGTGCGGTCACGCCTCAAACCGAACTCGGCGAGGCCCCGCAGGCGGTCACCGTCCAGAATCGTCTTGCGAATCGGGTTGCCCGAGAGCTTCAGGTGCCCCCGTTTGGCGAACCAACGCCGCGCCGCGGGCAGATTCAGGTGCACCTCCCGGGCCATGCGGGCGAGCACACGATTGGTCATCCCGGGAACGCTGTTCTGCTCATGCAAAACCAGGGGGGTGCGCCTGAGGACTCCCGCCAGAGAAACCGAGCCCGACACGTATCCCCCGGTGGCGAAGACCACATCGGGGTCGAAACGGGACAGAATGCGCATCGACGCGAACAGGCCCCGCAGAGTCGTCCAGAGGACCATGGGGATATGGAGCCAGCGTTTCCCCAAGAGTCCGGTGGCCGGCACCGGCTCGAAGGTGTAGCCCGCTTCAGGAACCGCCTTGGCTTCTAAGCCCCGCGATCCGCCCACGAACAGGATCTCGGTCTCCGGGGCCGCCTTGGTGATCGCCTCGGCCACAGCTATCCCTGGGAAGACGTGGCCTCCGGTGCCTCCCCCGGTGATCAGGATTCTCACGCTCTTCTCCTCGCAAAGGGTGTCCGCACCAAACTAAGCGCCTTCGATTCAGATCGATCCCGCCCTTCCACGCGCCGGCTCGATACCGACAGAACCAGACCCAGTCCGAGTAGATTCGCGATCAGGGCGCTCCCCCCGAACGAAACCAACGGAAAAGGAATGCCGGTGGTGGGCGCCCAACCCAGGCAGACCGCCGTGTGCAGCAGGGACCCGAACAACATCTGCAGGCCGACACCGTAGCAGAATAACTCACCGAACCGGGATTCACATCGATGGCCCAGCAGAAAAACTCGCCACAGAATGAAACCGGTCAGGGCAAACAGCAGAACCAAGCTCACGAATCCGCCTTCCTCCGCCACGATGCTGAGGATGAAGTCGGTGTGGGGATCGGGCAGGAAGAAGAACTTCTGCAGACCCTTCCCCCAGCCAAGCCCGAAGAGGCCGCCTGATCCGACCGCGACCACGGATTGTTCGGGCTGGAACCCGAGCGCCCCCACGCCACCCTTGAGGAACGAGAGAATGCGCGCCAGGTGATACCCCTTGCCGGTCACCAGGGCCAGTCCGGCCGCCCCCGACAGGGCCGCCAGGGCCAGGAGGGCCAATCGCCAGAGCGACGCGCCGGCCAGGAACAGGAGGCCGAACCCGGTCACGGCGATCAGGAGGGCTTGGCTCATGTGGGGCTGCGCCGCCACCAGCCCCGCCGTCAATCCGATGATGCCCGCCGGCAACCACAGGCCGCGCCAACTCCGGAGCTTGATCTCCCGGTCGGCGAGCGTTCCGGCCAGCATGAGCATCATCGCGAAGCGCGCGAATTCCGAGGGCTGAAGCACAAACCCGCCCAGCCGGAGCCAGCGGCGCGCACCGCGAACGGTCACGCTGAGGTCGGTCGGCAGGAAGAGAACGGCCAGCATGAGCACCAGGCCGCCCCAGGCGAACCAGCGCACCCGCCCGCGCAAGATTCGCGCATCCAATTGGGCAACCACCAACAGCAGGCCCACGCCCAACACACAGCGGAAGAACTGCGCTTGCAGAAAGGTGAGATCATCTCCGTGTCGCATCTGGCCGAGTGCACAGCTGCTCGAGTAGACCATCAGAAGGCCCCAGCCCGCGAGGCTGAGCACCGTCCACAGAAGCCAGCGGTCGAGGCGGCGGGAGTTCGTGCCCTGGAGGCTGTCTCTCAGGAAGCCGGCGTAGTCGGTCATCGGGGGCGTTTCTCCTCGCTCCTCATGGGGGCCTGGGCCATGCGGCGCTGGACAGAGGCCCGGAAGGCCTCTCCGCGCTCCTCGTAGTTGCGGAACATGTCGAAGCTCGCACACCCCGGGCTGAGCAGCACCACACCCTGCGGTTCGGCGGCGCGCAGGGCGCGTGAGATCGCATCCTCAAAGCTCTCGGCGCGTTCGCTCGCCACCTCGGGCCAGGCCGCCTGGACCAGCTCGGCGGCCTCTCCCACCGCCACCAGATGTTTGACCGCCTGTTGGGCAAGTTCACCGAGAGCGCTGAAGTCGCCGCCCTTGTCGCGGCCGCCGGCGATCAAGATCACCGGCTCGGGATAGCTCTGCAAGGCGACCCGCAGCGAGTCGACGTTGGTGGACTTCGAATCGTTGATCATCCGAACGCGGCCGATCCGGCCGACATCCTCCAAGCGATGGGGCAATCCACCGAAATCGCGCAGGCCCGGCACAAGCGCGCGCACATCGTCGACCAGCGCGCTTCCCAGAGCCAGAGCGACCATCCCGTTGACCAGGTTGTGGGGACCCGGCAGGGCCAGTTCATCGAGGGCGAGAAGCGCGATCTCCTCTTCGGCGCTCCGCCAGATGAGATAACCGTCGCGCCCGAACAGATTCGCCTCTCGGTCCGGCTCGAGGGCACAGGTGAGCGTGCGCATCGGCAGGTCCTGTCCGGGCGGGATACACATTTCGGGCCCCAGGGCGAGCAAGTCCGCTCCGTCCTGATTGCGGACCATCGACCACTTGGCCGCGGCATAGGCCTCAAACGTACCGTGGCGATCGAGATGATCCGGAGTGATGTTGAGAATCGCGGCCGCGCGGGGATGGAAATCGGGACTGTCCTCGAGCTGGAAACTCGACACCTCGACAACGAACACGGTATCCGGTCCCTCTTCCAGAACGGCCCGGCTCAGGGCGTGACCGATGTTGCCCGCGGCCAGGGCCTTGATCCCGGCCCGCTGGAGCAGGTGCGCCGCCCACGCGGTCGTCGTGGATTTACCGTTCGTGCCGGTAATCGCCAGCAGGGGGGTCTTGACGCTGTGCGCGGCGAGATCGACCTCCGAGCGCACGGGGATCCCGAGCTCTCGCGCCTCCCGAAGCAGCGGGACCTCGGCGGGCACCCCCGGGCTACGAATCAGCAAGCGGCAATCGGCGAGTGCACCGGATGGATGCTCGCCCGTGATGAGTTCGGCGCCCCGGCCCCCGAGCGGTGCCCAGGCCTCCTCGGCCTCCGGGCTCATCCGCTGTTCAAAGGCCAGGACCCGGCACCCGCTGACCAGCAGGAGTTCGGCCGCGCCCAGTCCCGAGCGTCCCAAACCAACCACGGCCACCTGGTCACCGGGGTTCAATCCCGGCGGAAGGGCCGTGTGTTCAGGTTTCCGTTCGGCAATCACGCGTACCCCCTACTGCAGTTTCAGGGTCGACAAGGTCAGCAGCGCCAGCAGGATCGAGATGATCCAGAAGCGGATGACCACCTTCGTCTCGGGCCAGTCACCCAACTCGAAGTGATGATGAAGCGGTGCCATTCGAAACACCCGCTTGCCGTATAGCTTATAGGACAGGACCTGAATCACAACCGAGAGCACCTCGGCCACGAACAGCGCACCCACCAGGCTCAGCAGCAACTCCTTCTTGATCAGCACGGCGACCGTGCCCAGGGCGCCCCCCATCGCCAGGCTGCCGGTGTCCCCCATGAACACCTCCGCCGGATGGGCGTTGAACCAGAGAAACCCGAGCGCCGCCCCCACGAAGGCCGCGCAGAAGATCGTGAGCTCGCCGGCCCCCTCCAGGAAGGGGATGTTCAGGTAGTCGCTGAAGCCGGTGTGCCCGGACACATAGGCCAACGCCGCAAAGGCGGCCGCGGGGGGCGCGACCATGCCGATCGCCAGCCCGTCGAGCCCGTCCGAGAGGTTCACGGCATTGCTCGAGCCGGTAATGACCACGACAACGAACGGAATGTACAACCAGCCGAGCGAAAGGAACGTGTCCTTCATGAAGGGAACCGCCGTCTTGCTGCTGAGCCCCCCGTACAAGTCGGCCTGGAGAATGACCCATCCGACCGTGATGCCGGCCGCGACCTGGACGACCAGCTTGTAACGCCCCATCAGCCCGCCGGGCCGTTTGGCGACGACGTTCAAGTAGTCGTCGAGAAATCCGAGCGCGCCCATGACCAGGGTGACGCCCAGGGCCAGCTGGATCTGCAGGTTGGTCAGATCCGCCCAGAGCAGCGTTGGCACAGCGATTGCCGCCAGGATCAACAGCCCGCCCATCGTGGGGGTTCCCTGCTTGCTGTAGTGGCTCTCGGGGCCGTCCTTGCGCACCTGTTGCCCCACCTTGAGTCGACGGAGCCGGCGAATGAGCCAGGGACCCAAGACGAAGCAGAGCAGGAGGGCGGTGACCGCGGCATAGGCCGACCGAAATGTGATGTAGCGGAAAACGTTGAATCCGCCGAACAGGTCGGTCAGTGGATCCAGCAGGTGATACAGCACGTCTAGTCCTCCCCCGCCGATTCGGGCGCATCTTTGAGCACCCCCAGAGCCTCCACGACCTGTTCCAAGGCCGCCGAGCGCGCGCCCTTGACCAGCACGAGATCATCCGATTTGAGGTAGCCGCGGAGGAATCTGACCGCTTCCTGGTGCTCCGTGCACCACAGCACCTGGTTGATGCCCGCCGCTTGCGCGACCGGCGCGGTCTTCCGGGCTTCCTCGCCGAAGAATACGCCCGCGTCGCAGAATCCAGCCGCCTCTCCAACCTGGCGGTGCAAATCCTCGCTGTATTCCCCCAGCTCTTTCATTCCGCCGAAGACGAACACCTTGCGGCCGTCACACGGAACGCGCTCCAAGAATCCCAGGTTCTGAACCGTCGCTTCAGGTGAGGCGTTGTACATGTCGAGCAGCCACCGCACCCCTTTGGCCATCCGAACCTGCATCCGGCCCTCTGCGGCTTCGAGGGCGGCCAACTTGCCGGTCTCGATGGTTTGTTCGCCCAACGCGCGCAGGGCGGCCACCGCCGCGAGGGCCGATCTCGCGCTTCCCTCTCCCAGGAGGTTCATGTGCACGGGATCGGGCAGCCCGTCGATCCGCAAGTTCGTCGACTCCAATGTCGTGATGAGATCGGATCCCCGAACCCCAGCGCTCTCGCTGAATCCGAAGGTGAGCGTCCGCCCCGGCCACTTCTCGGCCACCGCCTTGGCCAGCGGTTCATGGTCGTCGGGATAGACGAGAATCCCCTCGGGATCCAGGCCGTCGATGATGGCCAGCTTCTCCTGGAGCACACCGTCGGGTCCGCCCAAGAATCCACCGTGCGCCTGGCCGATGCTGGTGATGACCGCGACCTGCGGCCGCACCATCTTGCTGAGCAGGGAAATCTCGCCCGGTTGGTTGGTGCCCAGCTCGAGGATCGCTCGCCGGGTGGTGGTGCGCAACGTGAGTAGCGTCAATGGCACACCGATCTGATTGTTGAAGTTCCCGGCGGTGCCGATCAGATCCTCCGCCGGACGCAACAGGGCGAGGATCATCTCTTTGGTGGTCGTCTTGCCGCTCGAACCGGTCACGGCCACCACGCGCGGATCCACGGCCGATCGCAGCTCGGCCCCCCACTGCTGAAGGGCGATGAGCGGGTCATCCACCAGAAGGTGAATGCCCAGCGCGCGGGCTGCCTTGCGGCGACTCCACCAGGAGCGTTCCGCCAGGGCGGCCCCCGCGCCGGCCTGAAACGCATCGGAGATGAACCGGTGTCCGTCGGTCTGGCTCCCGGGCAGGGGCACGAACATCTCCCCACCCGCGATTTCACGGCTGTCGATGGTCACCCCCGAAAGCACCAGCGAATTGACCAGGCGCCAATCCTCCGGGGAAATCCCGGCCACGGTCGCTCCGGTCATGCGCGCGATCGCCGCCAGTGACCAGGGATGTTCGGCAGCCTTGGGCGCGAGGGACTCAGTCCCCGACCCGTTGCCTCCATCGAATCCATCCATGGCATCGGTCACAATCTGCTCTCCTGTTCAGATTGCCCTGACTCGGGGTCACTCTCCTCTGCCGGCCACCGCTGGGCGAGAAGCTCCCGCGCGACGTCACGATCATCGAACGGGGTGGTCCGGTCCTGAAAGACCTGCGTCGTCTCCGCGCCCCGGCCGGCAATCACCACCGTATCCCCATCACGCGCGAAGTCAAATGCGTGGGCGATGGCTGCGCGCCGATCGACCACCGCGGTGTGGGAGACGCAGCCCGGCAGGCCATCTTCGATCGCCACGATGATCGCTTCGGGCCTCTCCGAACGCGGGTTGTCGGTGGTCAGAATGATCTCGTCGGCCCGGCGACCGGCGACCGCCCCCATGTCGGGGCGTTTCGTGGCATCCCGGTCTCCGCCACACCCGAAGACGGCGATCAGACGGCCGGAGGTGATCGCCCGCGCCGCCTGCAAGACGTGATCGAGGGCATCGGCCGTGTGGGCGTAATCGACGACCACCGTGAAAGGCTGACCGCAGCGAATGGTCTCGAAGCGTCCGGGCACCGGCCCCAAGGCGCGCATCCCCTTGACCACTTCAGCGGGCTTGAGCCCCAGACCCAAGCAGACCGCGGTCGAGATCGCGAGATTCTCAACCTGAAACGAACCCACCAGATCCGCCTCGACCGTGAACTTCTTCCTCTTCCATGAGAACGTCACTCTCGTTCGATCCGGGGCGGCCTCGGATTCGACAACGCGCAGGTCGGCGCCCGTCGTGTCCCCGACCACAATCCGGGATCCCGTGTCGCGGGCGGCCAATTCCCGGCCGAGGTCGTCGGCCAGGTTGAGAACGGCTAGGACCGGACCCTCGCCTGGGCCTCGACCACGGGCCTCGGCATCGAACAGCCTCTCTTTCGCGGCCCGGTATCCTGCCGGGTTCCGATGATAGTCGAGATGATCGGCGGCCACATGGGTGAGCGCGACGACGCTGAACTGGCTTCCGTAAACGCGATACTGCGAGAGGGCATGGGAGGAGATCTCGGCGACTACATCGTCGATGCCCTGACGCTGCAGCGAGGCGAGGACTTCCTGAAAGACGGGAGCCTCCGGGGTGGTGGGCTGCCAGCGGCGGTAAGCCTCGGCCTCTGCAGCAGGCAGCTTGCACAGATCATCCCAGGACTGCACCGCTTCATCGTCGCCTCTGAGTCCCAGCGTCCCGGCGGCCACCGCCCGGCGACCGGCGGCGGAGAGGATCTGTCTCACGATCCAGCAGCAGGTTGTTTTTCCATCGGTCCCCGTGATCCCCACGAGCCGCAGCTTGCCGGTCGGATCGCCATGGTAGGCACAGGCCATCAGAGACATCACCGCCCGGGCATTGCGCGCGCTGAGCACCGGACCACCGAAGTCCGGCGGCGTTTCGGGGTTTCCCTCGATCACCACGGCCACCGCTCCGCCCTCGGCAGCCTGGGGGAGAAACCGCAATCCGTCGGTTCGCAGGCCGGGCAGGGCGAAGAAGAGGTCACCCGGCCCGGCGCGGCGGCTGTCCCAACAGAGTCCGCTGATCTCGGGGTTCACCGCGGGCTCGGGGGAAACCTCCCAGAGCGCAGCGGGAACCACGGAGGAAAGATCAGCGAGTTTCACAGGCTACATCTCCAGTCTGGAGGGCATCGCGCCGAGCCAACGAAGCTTCCGCGCTCGCCCAGATCGTGCAGAGGGTCCCGGGCGCGACTTCTCTGCCCGAGACCGGTTCCTGCCGCGTCACCCAACCACGACCTTGTACACTCATCATGATCCCGGCCTCGGCCAGAACGGCCATCGCCCGGCGCAGCGACAGCCCCTTCACGTCAGGAACCACGATGGTCTCTTCCTGCGCGAGGCCCGCCAACGACAGCTCGACGATTGTACCCTCCGAAACGGCTCGCAGTGCGGGGGGATGCATGGCTTCGACCCGCTCGCCGAGTCCGTCCAACACCGGCACCAAGCCCACGCGATGCAGGGCGCGGCGGGCGGCCAGGGGGGTCAGACCCCGGACGTCGGGGATTCTTACCCGCGTGAGCTGGGGCGCCGATCCGGCCTCCATCAGCCAGGGATGCTCTTCGGTCATCCAGGCCACGTCGCGCATGATCGCGCCAAACACGGGGACGGCCGCGTCGGAGGCGTGCAGATCACCGGGACAGCGCACGATCACCTGGCACAGAATGCGGGGATCATCGTAGGGCGCGAAGCCGCAGAAGGTCAGGATGTGTTCGTCTTCCAGGTATTCATTCAGCTCGTTGTCGAAAATTTGCGCGGTTCCGGTTTTTCCCGCCGGCGGGAACCAGGAGAGCTCGGCCGCCTTTCCCGTGCCACCCGTCACCGTCAGCCTGAGCAGCTCGCGCAGGGTGTGCGCGGTTTCCGCGCCGACCGCCTGACGAACCCGTACCGGTTCGAATCTGTCGATGAGCTTCCCATCGCCGTCCACGACGGCCGACACGATGAGCGGTTTCATGAGCACGCCGTCGTTTGCGATCGCCGCCATGGCCATGGCCATCTGGAGCGCGCTGCAGGACACCTCCTGCCCATAGGCCATCGTGATGAGCGAACGATCGGACCAGTACTCGTCCAGCGGATGCGGCAGCGACCCGGCCGCTTCGGCCGAAAGCCCCACCCCGGTGCTCAGGCCGAAGCCCAGGTTCTGCGACGTCTGGTACAGGGCGTCCCATCCGGTCTGTTCGGCGACCTTGCCGGCCCCGATGTTCGAGGAACCGCTGAATGCTTCCGCGATGGTGACGACTCCGAAGGGGCGGTGATCGCGAATGCGACCGCACGTCAGGACGCGAACGCCGCTCAAGCAGTCCACACTATCGGTCGGTGCGATGATGCCGTTCTCGAACGCCGCAGCGTAGGTGGCGATTTTGAACGTGCTGCCCGGCTCATAGAGATCCATCACGCAGTGAACTTTGAGCTGCTCGTTGCTCTCCCACTGCCCGGCGAGAGGATCCAGTCCCGGCTCCTCGACGAGCGCCAGGATTTCGCCGCTCTTCGGATCGAGCATGATCACCGAGCCGCAGATCGCGTTCGATGCGAGCATCCCTTCGCGCAACCGGTGACGAGCGATGGTCTGGAGCTGGGCGTCCAGCGTCAGCACCAAACCGTGTCCGCTGTCCGGATCTTCGATGACCTGCTCGGGGGGGGCATTCTGGGTCAGCCCCCCACCGGTCTGGAAACGCATCGTCAGTCCGGGTGAGCCCTGCAGCCACCCGTCGTACTGCCATTCCAGCCCGCTTCGCCCGGACCCATCCACGCCGGTCACCCCAATGAGTTGAGGGGCGATGGCGCCCGCGGGGTAGAACCTCTTCATCTCCGGGTGCAGTTCGACGGCCCGATGGGCGTCATCCAGGGCATGCAAGACCGGGGTGGAGATCCAGCGCCTCTGAATCCAGTGAAACGAAGCCCGATCCTTCGGGCTCCGGGTGATCACCTCGGCCCGGCTGGGCGTACAGGCGCCGGCGCGAATGAGGAGTTCAGCCAGTTCCTCGCGATCAGTGTCCTTCCTGACGCGCACGGCCAGGGAGGGGTTTTCCATCGTGCAGGCCAGAACCCGGCCGTGCCGATCGAAGATGGTGCCGCGAACGCCGGGCAGCGTGTCGACGCGGGCCTGCTGGTGCGATGCCTTGGCCTCGTAGTATTGATGCCGTACGAGGGTCAGGTAAGCGCCCCGTCCCAGAAGGGCGAGCCAGCTGATCATGGCCACCACCAGGACAAAGAGGATACGGCCGCGCATCGGTCCTCTCATCGCTGCTCCCCTCCCCAGGTAGCGTGGCGGACTTGCTCGTGATGGGGCGGCCTGAGACCGAGGGCCCGCGCCTGAGGTTCGATCCGCAGATACTCGGTCCTGAGCGCGACGGCGTGGCGTTTCTCCTCGAGATCGCGCAACACTGCTTCGCCGCGGGTCTGCTGGGCCGTGATCCGTTTCTGCAGTCCGTCGACGACCAGATGGAGCCTGACGGAGAGAAAGAGCACCGCGAGAACTGCCGGAACCAACCAAAGCCAGCGGTGCGGGCGAGGGACCTTCTTGGCGGGGCGGGCGGCCTTCCTGGGCCTTAGGAAGGGTCCTCCACCGGGGCTCGCCTGAGTGCTCTCAAAATCGCGCTGCGAGATCTCCGGTTGCGGCGACATTCCTCGTCTGTCGGGCGCAGGGGCTTCTTGGTGATGGGTTCGAGTCCCACCCCAATACCGGTCAGAGGGTCCTGGGGCGTCGCCCGGCCAGCCAGTTTCACGCGCCGGTCTTCCTGCGACTGATAGGACAGCACGCACAGCACCCCTCCGATCCTAAGGAGGCCCGGCAAGGTCGCCAGGGCCACGTCGAGATCCTCCATCTCCCGGTTCACTTCCATGCGGAGCGTACTGAAGACGCTCGAGAGCAGTTTCGGCCCGGCCTTCCGGCCGAGACCCTTCCGCAGACAGCGCACCAGGTCTCCGGTCGTCTGCAGCGGCCTACGCTCATCCCGCCACGCTACGATGGCGCGGACGATGGCGCGGGGACTCGCCCGCGTGGTTCCCGCCTCCAGAATGCGTTGCAGCTCCTTGGGGCGGATGCGTGCCAGCAACTCGGCAGCCGATCGTCCGACCTCAGGGTTGAATCGCATGTCGAGGGGACCATCTTTCTGAAACGAGAATCCCCGCTCAGGCAGATCAAGTGCGCTCGAGCGGAGACCGAGGTCCAAGAAAATGCCGCTGACCTTTCCCCGCCATTCAGGGGGGACGACATCGGGGAGGTCTCGGAAATTGCCGAGGGAGAGATGGGCACGGTTGCCGAAGGGGCGAAGATTCTCCCGGGCGATCGCGAGGGCCTCGGGATCGCGGTCCACTCCGTATAGGCATCCCGCAGGCTCAAGCCGCTCGAGAAACGCCTTGGCATGTCCCCCCTCCCCAAGTGTTCCGTCCAGATAGCAGCCGTCCCGATCCGTGATCAGGATCGAGACCACCTCCGACAACATCACGGGCTCGTGTGTCACTCATCCACCGGCCGTGCCCTGACGGATGGCGGGAGAAGCAGGGGGTTTCCCGAGGAGGACCAGAGGCAGGGAGCTCTTTTGCCTGTGTCCTGTATCCCCCCTGCTTCGTCCCGCCATCCGCTTGGGCTAGTTGGGGCTCATCGCGGCCAACTCGTCGGGGTGGAGACGGCGGAGCTGCCCCAAGCCTTCGGCTTGATGTGTCCTCCCCCGCGAGTTTGGCCGGGACGAACCGTCCCAAAGGTGTCTCTCGATAAAGTCGCGACCGTCCAACGCGCACTCGACCTCAACGATCTGGCGCAGGTAGTCGCTCACGCCCGCTAAATGGAAATCCGCCCGGCGGCTCTCCAGACGGAGGCCCAGACGGATCAACAGCGGGACGGCTCTGAAATCAACGTGCTCTGCTTCAGCGAAATCCAAAACAACCCGACTCCCCGGGGCCAGCCCCAGGCTATCGATCAGCACCAGCAGCTGGGCCATTTCCGACTTGCCCCAGGTGCCGGACATCCGCCCCCAGAAGAGGGCCTTCCCCGCCCCCCGAATGTGTGCCAGGTTGCTCATTCCTTGACCTCGCGTGTTTCGGCGCGGCCCAGGTACTGGGCGGCCAGACGATCGTGCACCTTCGTGTCCTCGATCGGTGGGTTCGCGGCTTCGAAGCGCTCCGGATCCCAAATCTCCAAGCGGGTGAAATTCCCAAAGACGATCGCCTGTTTGCCCAGCCCGGCGACCTCCATTTGGTCCTCGCTTAAAGTGATCCGGCCGCTAGAATCCAGTTGGCAGAGATTTCCGTAGCGGGCAAAGGTCGCGCGGAGCTGGAGTGCGCCCTGGTCGCCCTGGAAGGTATCTCTGAGCAGGTCTGGGGTGATCTTCTCCCACCGTTCGTTGGGAACGACCAAGAGGCTACCTTTGTGACCCACCGTGGTGACCAGATAGGGATCCGTTTCCTTGGCCAGGATGTCGCGAATCTTGGCGGGCAGGGTCAATCGACGTTTTCCATCGATCGTGCAGGTCCACCTTCCAAGAAACGGCAGTCGCATCCGAGTACGGGCTCCAATTCACCACCGGTCAGGTCCTGGCCCTTACATTCGACCGGGCCTCCCCTTTCCGCCCCCAATCACCCACTTTGCTCCACGGCGAATCCTAGCTGACCCTGTCAGCGGACGCAAACGGGAAATCTCCCCCCGGGGGGATTTTCTTTCCCATGGTCCGTGGATGGCTAAGCGCGCGCTGCGAAAGCTGTTTCGGGTGGGATCGCCGGAGGCCGCTGGAGTTGTCTTCGTGGCCCGCACCGGGGCCTGCCCATGGGGGTTTGACAAGACAGATCCGCGTAACCGACTAAAATACAATCGGTTAGATCTTGAACCCGGGTTTGAAAGCTAACTTGTTGACACTTATGAAGTTACGCGGCTCAGGCTTGCCAGACGCCATCTTGCTGCTTGCGCAGGCTAGGATCCTGTCACCCTCGCAGGGCCGCCGATCGCCACCACCACCGGCACCTCAAAGGCATCGAAGGCCCCACCGGTAGACGGCCATTTCGTGATTCTCCACCGGGATTACACATAGCGTGTAGTCAATTACACACCCTTCTATTAGGCAGGATGTCAAGATAGGTTCTCCCCATCCACCGGATGTT
>CAZTDY010000008.1:0-99132 GCA_964612295.1 uncultured bacterium
TATGAAAAGAACTAACGCTTAGACATACTTGACAAATGCCGTTCCATATCAGCGCACAATGGGCTTCACCGGGGGGCGCGCTTGATTCGGGTTCACGGCGGTGATAGACTGCAGCAACGGAAGAGACACTCGAATTCCATCACGGAGGTGCGTTGGCCAGAGACACAAGGGTGAGGAGCAACGAGCCCACTTCAAAGGAAATTGCACAACTCGCGGCCGAACTGGGTCTCGAAAAGAAGGGCGAAGAGATCGTTGTTCTGGATCTGCGCAAGTTCTCGATCGGCTGCGAGTACTTCGTGATCATGTCCGGCGCATCGGACCCGCATGTCAAAGCGCTCGCTGAGTGGGTCGAGGACGAACTCGCCCGCCGGCTGGGCGCCAAACCCTGGCATCGGGAGGGACTGCAAAACGCGCGCTGGGTCCTTCTGGACTACGTCGATTGTGTCGTGCACGTTTTCCATGGAGAGGCACGGCAGTACTATATGCTGGAGCGCTTGTGGGGCGATGCGCCCCAGAAACGTTACCAAGATCCCACCGCCGGCCACCCCAGGGATGACACGGGTGAGACAGACGGCAATGGGGAGGTGGGGACATGAGAATCGTGGCGGTGGGATCGGTGGCGTTCGACACCATCCGCACCCCTTCGACCAGCCACGAGAGACTCCTGGGTGGGTCCGCCTCTTTCTTTTCGCTCGCCGCCATCCATCTTGCCAAAGTGGGCGTCGTGGCGGTTGTGGGCGACGACTTCGCCGCGACCCATCGGGCCACGCTGGCGGATCGGGGCGTCGACCTAGAGGGTCTGGAACACCACCCGGGCAGGACGTTCCACTGGGAAGGTGAATACGATCAGGACCCCAACATCCGGCGCACCCTGCGTACGGAACTGGGGGTTTTCGAAACCTTTCATCCGTCCCTTCCCGCCGCCTACACGCAGGCCGACGCGCTTTTCCTCGCGAATATCGATCCAGTGCTCCAATCAGAGGTGCTCGATCAGCTGGAGGAGATCCCCCTGGTTGCGGTCGACACCATGAATTTCTGGATCGACGGGAATCCCGAGGCGGTCCGCAAGGTCATTGCGAAGGCCGGCATCCTGCTGGTCAATGACGAAGAGGCGCGCCTGCTGAGCGGCGAGGTTGACCTCGTGGCCGCCGCGGCCCACATCCGGCGGATGGGGCCGGAGGTCGTCGTGATCAAGAAGGGGGCCCATGGGGCGGCCGCGCTTGGCCCCTGGGGCTGGCTCCTGTTCCCGGCCTTTCCGGTGACGAACGTGGTGGATCCCACCGGCGCCGGGGATTCATTTGCCGGCGGGATGATCGGTTACCTTGCGGGAAAGGACTGGCGGGATCGGGACCGGTTCGCTGAAGCACTCGCCGTGGGCACGGCGATGGCATCTCTGGTGGTGGAGGAATTCGGGGTGGGTGCCGTCGTAGGCGATCGAACACCGGACTTGCGTTCTCGCTACGACCTACTGCAGGCCGCAATGCAGTTCGGCCCTCCCCAGGGCATCTAGCACGCTGTGGTCTTTTGCTGTCCACAGCCTGCAGGACGTGCACAGCAGCATGGGAGGCGACGTGACTCTGCCCGGAAGAGAAGAGATCGAACGGACGCTTCGTCAGCTGAAGGGAGTCCAAGCCGCACGGGTTTGCAGTGAGGGCGATCAAATCACTGAGATCCATGTGGTTGCCGGGGAGGGATCGCGACCCAAGAACATTGCCCGGGACGTCCGGTCCTACATGGCTGCGGCCCTCGGGATCGACGTTCACCACCAGAAGATCAGCGTCGCCGTGGCGAATCCTCCCGAACCGGAGGAGCTGACCGGACCGATTCCCGACGAGACCGTGCCCCAGGTGAATGGCGGAGGTCCGCGGGTTCTCTTCAATTCGGTGAATCTGTTGGTCGAAGGCGTGCGATCCGAAGTGCAGGTCGAGTTGGTTCTGAACGGACGGTCGCTCGTGGGAAGCTCCGCCGGAGCGCCCGCGACCCTGGGCACGGAGCGCCTGATCGCGGCGGCCACCTTGGCGGCACTCGAAAAGGTCGTCCGCCAGGATGTGCGCCTGCTCTCCGGCGACCTGACCTTCACGCGCGTGGGGCCCGGAGAGGCGGTGGTGGTCGAGGTGGTGCTGGTGAAACCCCGCTCCGAGGAACGTTTGGTGGGGGCCTGCCGAGTCCAACAGGATCGGCACCGCTGTGTGGTGTTTGCAGTTCTCGATGCGGTCAACCGGATCTTGGGAACGCTGATGCCGCAGGATTGGACTGAATTCGAGGTGACCCCGGACGGATCGGCGGGGCATTGACAAGGAGTTCTTCATGAGCCAGGGAAAGGCGGCCAGCTACAAGAAGGCCGGCGTCGATCTGGATGTGGCCGAGCAACTCGTCGATCGGCTCAAGCCGTTGGCGGCCAGCACGCGAACGGCCGGGGTCGAGAGTGGCCTCGGTTCCTTTGGAGGGTTTTTCGCGTTTCCTCAGCCCGGCGGGGAGCAGCTCCTCATCGCCAGCATCGATGGGGTGGGGACCAAGATGAAGGTGGCCCGGATCACGGGGCAGTGGGAGAACGCGGGTCACGACATCGTGGCCCACTGCGTCGACGACATCCTGGTTCACGGAGCGCGGCCCCTCTTCTTTCTCGACTACATCGGAACGAGCCGACTGGAGCTCGATACGCTCACAGCCCTGGGGCGCGGCATGGCCTCGGCCTGCAAAGAGGCCGGGTGCGCGCTGCTGGGCGGAGAGACCGCTGAGATGCCGGGGGTCTACGTCGAAGGCGAGGTGGACCTCGTGGGATGCATCGTGGGCGGGGTGGAGCGCCAGCATGTCCTGGCCGGGGACCGGGTGCGCCCGGGCGACGTCCTGATCGGCCTCGCGTCCCTCGGACTCCACACGAACGGCTACTCGCTGGCGCGCAAGGTGCTCCTGGATGATGGGCCCGGTCCGGACGCTCCGCTCCAGGGAACACAAGGGACCGTCGGGGATGCCCTCGCCGCCCAGCACCGCCTGTACTGGCCGGCCGTGGCCCCACGTTTGGCCGATCCGGCCCTCCATGCCATGGCTCACATCACCGGGGGAGGGATCCCCGGGAATCTGCCCCGCGTTCTTCCGGACGACGTAACTGCTGTTGTGAGAAGGGATTCGTGGGAGCGCCCCCCGCTGTTCGAGGTGATTCAGACGCTCGGGAGCGTGGATCCAGACGAGATGTATCAGGTCTTCAACATGGGGATCGGCTGGATCCTGGTCGTATCCCCAGAGGTGGCGCCCGCCTGGACCGAGGAGTTGGCGGCCGACGGCTGGGGAGCGGTGATCATCGGGGAAGTGGAAGCGGGGCAGAAGGGTGTCCGACTGGAGAGCTAGCTGCTTTGACTTGCATCAGATAGAGAGCCGCTGGTTGACACGCGCTGGAAGTTGCCCTAAGATGTCTGCTGCTTCATCCGAAGAATGAAGCGAGCTATGCGGGCGATTAGCTCAGTTGGTTAGAGTGCTTGCTTGACATGCAAGAGGTCACTGGTTCGATTCCAGTATCGCCCACAGGCAACAGGCGGCCGTTTGTGAGCCGCGTTGTCATTGCGCGCTCGCGGCGCGGACATACAGGGGGCAAGTGCTCCTGTGCCGAAGTAGAAGCAGACGCTTCTCGCCTCGCGACACCCGCCGAAGGGTTGTTTCGGGGCCAGGAAACACACCGAGGAACGCGAAGGCGGAGTCCCTCGGCGTGTTTGTTGTAAGAGAAGCGGCGTATGCGCCGCTTTTCCGGTTTTAGCTCAAACACCGCCTGTAGGAGGTACGCCCGATTCGCAGGGATGACGCCAAGGCTCGAGTGAACGAGCGGATAAGGTCTCCGATGGTCCGGGTTGTGGACGAAGAGGGGAATCAGGTCGGCATCATCGCGGTTTCAGATGCCCTTCGCATGGCAAAGGAACGCGAGCTCGATCTGGTGGAAGTGGCCCCCGCCGCCCGTCCGCCGGTCTGCCGGATCATGGACTATGGCAAGTACAAGTACGAGTACGCGAAAAGGCAGCGGAAGGCAAAGCAGAAAGCTCACCAGACCCAGCTGAAGGAAGTGAAGATGGGGGTCAAAATTGGTGATCACGATCTGCAGGTGAAAATGGACCGGGCGCGCAAGTTCATCGAGAAGCGCGACAAGGTCAAGTTCACCGTTCGTTTCCGGGGTCGGGAAATCGTACACAAAGATCTGGGCGAGGTTTTGCTTAGGCGAGTGATTGCGGAGCTCGAGGATGTCGCCGTCGTCGAAGTGTCGATCCGGCTCGAGGGCCGGTTCCTCTCAATGATGATGTCGCCCAAGAGCACCAAATAGCCTGAGCTTGGAAGAGCTGTCCTGCTCTCCGACTTCGCGCTTGGATACAGAGAGGAGAGAGAAACATGCCCAAAATTCGTACCCGACGGGGTGCTGCAAAGAGGTTCAAGCTGACCGGAAAGGGTCGCCTCCGCCACAGCCGCACCGGAGCAGGGCACATGATGACTCGGAAGACCAGGAAGCGGAAGCGTAGACTGCGCCAGCCGGATCTGGTTTCCCGCGTCGACGAGGTGAAGGTGCGCCGCCAGCTCGGGCTGCAGTAGTCCTGCGACCCCTGAGAACTGGTGTTGTGTCCTAGAACGGTTTGGTGACTTGAGGTGGAAAGGAGCTAGGCATGCCGAGAGCAAAAACGGTTGTGCCAGGACGCGCCCGGCGGAACAAGGTTCTGCGGCGCGCGAAGGGCGGCTTTTGCGGCCGGTCGAAACTGTATCGCATAGCCAAAGAAAACGTCATGCGCGGACTGCAGTACGCGTATCGCGACCGACGCCAGCGCAAGCGGATGATGCGCAGGCTGTGGATTCAGCGAATCAACGCAGCAGCGCGTCTTAACGGAATGAGCTACAGTGTGCTCATCGCCGGGATGAAGAACGCGGGAATCGATCTCGACCGGAAGGTCCTGGCCGACCTGGCCGTGCACGATCTTGCCGCATTCGCGCGGGTCGTCGAGGCGGCCAAGAACGGTTCGGCGGAGTAGTCGTGTCTCCGGTAGATCAGCCGACAGCCAATGCCGAGAACGAAGAGCCCGGAGAGGATCTCTCCATGGCGCCCAGTCTCCAGCAGGACATTCTCGATGAGCTGGACAACCTGGCCGACAAGGTCGACCGGGCGACCGAGGTGGTCGGGCGCCTCCGGGGGGAGCGTCAGGAGCTCCGGAGCGCCTGCGAACGCCTGCGCGGTGAGCAAAATCGACTCTTCCAGGTCGCCGGGGTAGACAACTACTCCGACCTTCTGACCGCCCTGAGCCGCCTGAAGCAGCTCCTGGAGGAGAATCGGACGCTCCAAACAGAGCGCGAAGAGGTCTCGAAACGGCTGGAAGCTATAATGGAGAAGGTTGACTTGGTCCAGAGGGATTTCTAGACTCCCTTTGTGGGTGCCATTGCAGGCGCTTACGGCGGGGATCTGATCCGGGGGCCCGTGGCACCGGTCACATCCGCTTGAGCCGGGACTCTGGTAACGATGAGCGAAGCCACATACACAAAGATCACCATCCTCGGGGATGAATACCGAGTGGCGGGAGAAGCCGTCGGGGGGTCGATCTCCGATCTGGCGACGTATGTTGCTGATAAGATGAGTGAAGTAAAGCAGAGCAGCTCGACGATCGATCCAAAACGGATCGCGGTGTTGACGGCGCTCAACTTAGCGGACGAGTTGCTTAGAGAGCGGGCCCTTACGGCCGAGGTGGCCGACCGATTGCGCCAGCGCGCAACGGAGCTGGGGGAAGCCCTGGATGCAACTCTTGCTGAAGATCGTGGGTCCGGTCTGCTAGACTGAACAGAGTCCGAGGGATACCAAGCAGAGGAGGTCATTGCCTCTCCCGAGGTTCTTGCGGAAAAAGCTTATTGCGGAGATCCCTGCCCTGCCCGTGAGAAGGTGGGACGATTTGAGCCAACGCTATCAGCCTGGGGTCCGTTGACAGGCGCTAGAGGAACCCCCTCGGGGGGCGCTCGATGCGGCTGGTGAAAGACCCCACCTGGACAAACGAGGTTCAATGAGTCCGCCGCACACGGCAGTCGCGGGGATTTCTGTATTAAGGCGGCACTCCTGTGGGGGGAGAGTCGCCATTGGAGGATTCCGAGCATGGAACCGGTGGAGATACTAGAGCTGGTGATCGTCGCTGTCGTCGTGGGCGGCATCGCCTTCCTGATCGGGTATCATCTTCACAAACGCCTTGGACAAGGCAAGTTGGGAGATGCCGAGACCCGCGCAAAGCAAATTCTGAGCGAGGCCGACAAGGAGGCCACGCTCCTCAAGAAGACAACCGAGGTTGAAGCCCGCGAGGAGTGGTTCCGGGCCAAGGCCAAGTTCGACGAAGAGATGTGGAAGGCCCGGCAGGAGCTCGAGAAGACCGAGCAGGGTCTGGCCGACCGCGAAACCGCCGTCCGTCGTCAGACCGACCGGCTCAAGAGCCAGGAGAAGGATCTCGGGGCCTCCGAGAAGCGGCTCGAACAGCAGCGCGAGAAGATCGAAGCGCAGCAGATTGAGCTCGACCAGGCCGTTCAGGAGCAAAACGCCCGTCTGGAACAGATCTCCGGCCTCACGGCCGAGGCGGCCCGTGAAGAGCTGATGAAGAACCTCGAGGAGGAGGTCCGGGCCGAGGCGGCTCTGATGGCGAGGAGGATCCGGGACGAGGCCGAGCGCGATGCGGAGCGCGAGGCCCAGCGTATCATCAGCATCGCCATTCAGCGCATGGCCTCGGAGCAGTCGACCGAGAACACCGTCACGGTGGTGTCGCTCCCCTCGGAGGAGATGAAGGGCCGGATCATCGGCCGGGAAGGCCGCAACATCCGCGCCTTCGAGATGGCCACCGGCATCGATGTCGTGATCGATGATACGCCCGAGGCAGTTCTGCTGTCCGGGTACGATCCCGTCCGCCGGGAGGTGGCGCGCCAGGCACTGGAGAAGCTCATCACGGACGGACGGATCCACCCCGGCCGGATCGAGGAGGTCGTCGAGCGCGTCAGACGGGATGTCGAGCGGGACATTCGTGAGACCGGCGAGAGGATCAGCCTGGACGTGGGGGCTCACGGGATACACGCGGAACTCATCCGCCATCTCGGAGCGCTCCAGTACCGGACGAGCTTCGGACAGAATGTCCTCAAACACTCGACCGAAGTTGCTCACCTGGCCGGCATGATGGCGTCCGAACTCGGACTCAATGCCACCCTGGCCAAGCGCTGCGGACTCCTGCACGACATCGGGAAGGCCGTGGATCATGAGGTCGAAGGACCCCATGCCGGGATCGGAATGGACCTGGCCCGTCGCTGCAACGAGCGGGATGAGGTTCTGCAGTCAATCGGCGGTCACCACGGGGAGATCGAGGTCGATAGCGTCTACTCCGTCTTGGTCCAGGCAGCCGATGGCATCTCTGGCGCGCGCCCGGGCGCGCGCCGCGAAACGCTGGAGTCCTACATCAAGCGGCTGCAGACGCTCGAGTCTCTGGCGGAGTCCTTCAAGGGCGTGGAGAAGTGTTTCGCCATCCAGGCCGGACGCGAGATTCGGATCATGGTTCAGCACAAGGATGTCGATGACGTGGGCGCCGAACAGCTGGCCGCCGACATTGCCAAGAAGATCGAGAAGGAACTGCAGTATCCCGGGCAGATCAAGGTCGTGGTCATCCGGGAGACGCGCGCCGTCGACTACGCCCGGTAAGCGAATAGCCGGGCGTCTTAGGGAGCCAAGGAGGGAGCCTACGGTGGCGGACCTGTTGCGTGGACGTGCGGTGGCCAAGAAGCTCAAGGAGGAGCTGCGGCAGCAGACGGAAGAACTTAAGAAAGAGGGGATTACGCCCTCGCTCTTCCTGATCCGCGTTGGTGAGGATCCCGCCTCCGAGGTGTACGTGGCCGCCAAGGAAAAGGGCTGCCAGCAGGTGGGGATCGCCTCCGAGGTCATTCACCTTCCCGAGACCACCTCTGAGACCGAACTGCTCGAACGGGTGGGCGCGATCGGCGCCGATCCCTCAGTCGATGGGCTCCTCGTCCAGCTACCGCTTCCCGATCATATCGATGAAGACCGCGTGATCGAGGCCGTCAATCCTGCCAAGGATGTCGACGGTTTCCATCCCCACAACGTCGGCCTGCTCACCCTGGGGCAACCGCGGTTCATTCCCGCCACACCCCTGGGGATTCTCAAGATTCTGGAACACTACGACATCGACCCTCGAGGACGGCGGGTTGTGATTCTCGGTCGCAGCCGCATCGTTGGCCGCCCGCTTGCTAACCTCCTGTCGAGTAAGCTGCCGGGCGGAAACGCCACCGTCACGGTCTGCCACACGGGAACCCGCGACCTGCCGGCCGTGACCCGCGAGGCCGAGATCCTCATCGTCGCCGCGGGACGGAAACGGATGGTGACGGCCGACTGGGTCGCACCCGGGGCGGTGGTCGTGGACGTGGGAATCCACCGCGAGCCGCATCCCGAGAAGCCGGGCAAGGACAAGCTCTGCGGTGATGTGGACTTCGACGGTGTGGCCGAGAAAGCCTCCGCCATCACGCCCGTGCCGGGTGGGGTGGGCCCGATGACCGTGGCGGCCCTGTTGGCGAACACGGTCGCGTCCGCTCAACGTCGACGCGCCTAGCCGCCTGACGGCCGGGAGGAATCAAGGCCCATGGAACCTTGGATCTCCGTCAGCGAGGCGACAGCCCTCGTCAAGGAGTGCATCGAAGAGGGGCTGGCACCGTTCTGGGTCGAAGGCGAGGTCAGCAATTTCGTGGCCCACACCTCGGGCCACTTCTACTTCTCCCTGAAAGACGCCCATTCCCAACTGCGCTGCGTCATGTTCCGGGGCGCGAACCGTCGCCTGCGGTTTCGCCCCGAGAATGGTATGGCCTGTGCGGCTTTCGGGCAGGTGGGGGTCTATGCGCCCAGCGGCCAATATCAGTTGATTGCCGTGCGCATGCTGCCGGCCGGCGAGGGCGAACTTCAGGTTGCGTTCGAAGCGCTCAAGAGGCGCCTGGAGGGGGAGGGACTCTTCGCCCCCGAGCGGAAACGACCCCTGCCGGCTTTCCCCCGGGTGGTCGGGGTCGTGACCTCCCCGACCGGAGCTGCGATCCGAGACATCACGCGGGTTTTGCAGCGTCGCTGGCCCCCGGTCAGCATCCTCCTCTACCCGGCCAAGGTGCAGGGTGAGGGCGCCGCGAGGCAGATCGCTGCGGGGATCGCTGCCCTCGAGGCTCACGGAGAAGCGGAGCTGCTCATCGTGGGCCGGGGGGGTGGGTCTCTCGAGGATCTGTGGGCATTCAACGAGGAGATGACCGCCCGCGCGATCGCGGAGGCGAGCGTACCGGTGATCTCGGCGGTTGGACATGAGACCGACGTCACCATCGCCGACTTCGTGGCCGATCTGAGGGCCCCCACACCGTCGGCGGCGGCGGAGCTGGCGGTGCGTGACTACCGGGAGACGATTGCCGAGTGCCAGGGGCTGCTCCAGCGCAGCGGACGGGGGCTCCTGCGCAATCTCGAACGAATGCAACTGAAGCTCGATGCATTGAGGCGGAGCCGCGCACTGCAGAGCCCGATCGATCGTCTCCACCAGGAAAACCAGCGGGCCGATGAGCTCTTCGAGCGATCGCGGCGGGCCGTACTCGGGTACCTCACGCAGCGCACCGAGAGGCTCGAGGGTCTGGGGTCTCGTCTCGAAGCCCTCAACCCGGAGACTGTCCTGCAGCGGGGATACGCGGTGGCGCGCGATGCCCGCGGTGGGGTGCTGAGGAGCGCATCCGCGGTCGCGGTGGACGATGAGATCGAAGTGGAACTCGGCGCGGGGCGCTTGCGCTGCCGGGTGTTGGATACCCGATCGTAGGGAAGAAAGAGGCGCAAAGCCGTGAAAGGGCGGGTAAGATGACACCGACACCGAAGCCTGGGAAAGAGGTTCCGGCGGGAGCGGAGCAGGGCGAGGCCTTTGTCCTGGAGGATGCCCTCAAGAGGCTCGAACAGATCGCACAGCAGCTCGAGGGTCAATCTCCCGATCTGGAGCAGGGCCTCAAGCTGTACCGCGAGGCCCGGACCCTCTACGAGCGCTGCGTGGCCACCCTGAGCGCCGCTGAACAGGAAATCCGGGTCCTCATGGCCGACGGGAAGGTCGCGACAGGGCATCCTCCCGAGGGTTCGGACAAGGAGGCGGAGTGACACGCCGCACGATCCGAAATGTCGGGATCTACCCGAACTTCGAGAAGCGCCGGGCGCGAAAGGCCTTCGATCAGCTGGTCACCTGGCTGCAGCGGGAGAAGTGCCGGGTCTGGGTGAGCGAGGATCTGAACGGCCGTTTGCCGGACGACGTCGGCCGCCTGCCACAGCCCGAGTTGGGTCAGAAGATCGACCTCCTGGTCGTGTTGGGTGGTGACGGAACGTTGCTTGCGGCGGCGCGGGCCCTCTACCCGAACGAAGTCCCCATCCTGGGGGTCAAGTTCGGGGGCTTGGGATTCCTGACCGACGTGACCGTTCGCCACCTGGAGGAAGCCCTCCTGCAAACCCTGCGCGGTGATTACACGATCGAGCGCCGCATGATGCTCAAGATCTCGATCCTCAGTCCCAAGGGTAAGCCGCGCGCAACGCTCTACGGCCTCAACGATGCGGTCATCAATGAGGCGCGGCAGCGGCTGCTCGAGATCGACATGACGATCGGGGACACGGCCGTCGGGCATTTTAAGGCCGACGGTGTTATCGTGGCGACCCCGACCGGTTCAACGGCCTATTCCCTGTCCGCCGGAGGGCCGATCGTCGAGCCGCTGCTCGACGCGCTGATCGCGACGCCGATCTGCCCGCACAGCCTGGCGATTCGTCCGCTCATCTTTCCGGCCTATTCGACGATTCGCATCGATTGGAATCGGGAAGGCGGGGAGGTGTCGCTGGCCGTCGACGGTCAGGTCTTCCTGGAGCTTCACCGGGGCGAGTCGATCCGGGTCGGACGGGCGGAGAAGAGTTCCTGTTTTGTGCAGCTCCGGCAACGGGCTTTCTGGGACGTCCTGCGAGAGAAACTCAAGTGGGGCGGCTAGCCACGACCCCCTTGCACCAGGTCTCATTGAGAGAGAGACGAACACGATGTTGCAGCGGCTCCGGGTCAAGAACTTCCTCCTCATGGGCGATGCCGCGTTGGAGCTCAGCCCCCACCTCAACGTACTGAGCGGTGAGACGGGCACGGGCAAGTCTCTGCTCTTGGACGCCCTGGGCCTTGCGCTGGGAGCGCGCGCGAAGGCGGACTGGATCGGCCCCGACGGCGATCTGCTTCTCGTCGAGGCCTGTTTCCAGGGCGACCGCTCCGTGCGCCGCATCGTCAAGTCCATGGGGCTGGTCACTCAGGGGAGCGAGCTCATCCTTTCGCGTCAGGTGCGCTCTTCGGGTCCGAGCCGCTGCTTCGTCAACGGCCAGCAGGTGCTTCAGCGCGATTTGCGCCGCCTGGGCAGCCAGCTGGTCGAGATCCACGGGCAGCGCCAGGAGGAGCGTTTCCGCCATGCCGAGGTGCAGCGGGACCTCTTAGACCTGTTCGGCGATCTGGGCGCCCCCCGCAGGGCTCTACGCGCCTGTTTCGAGGCCGCCGGGGAGGCAGGAGAGGCCCTGAGGGCGCACGATGACGAGCACGCCGCCCTCAGCCGGGACGAAGAGTATCTGCGGTTCCAGCTTCAGGAGATCGAAGAAATCGACCCCGTGGAGGGCGAGCTCGAGGAGGTGCGCGAGCGCGTCCGCGTCCTGAAGGCGCTCGCCCAGAGAAGCGAGTGGCTGGTCGGTGCGGACGCCGCCTTCAACGGTCCCGAGGGCGGCATCTTGGAGGCGCTCGAGACGCTCGATGCGCACCTGCCCGCCGGGGGGGAATCGGATACAGAACACAATGAACTGCAGGTGGAGCTACGTAGCCTGCTGCAACAGGTGCGCCGGTTCTATCGGACACTCGGCAGCCTGAGGCGTGACCACGATGGCGAGCTGGGAGGTTTGCCGGCTCTCGAGCAGCGGCTTTCCAAACTGGAGCAGCTCCAGCGCAAACATCGCAAGCCTCTTGGGGAGCTCCTGGAGACGGCCGAGGAGATGCGGCGAGGACTCGCCAAGCTCGCCGAGGGCGACCGCCACCGCGCCGAAGTCGAAGGGGTGCGGGTCGAACGCCTCTCGGAGCTGAGGCAGGCCGCCGGGGTGTTGAGCGAAGCGCGCCGCGAGGCGGTCGGGGACCTGGGTCGCCTGGTCGCGGCGGAGCTGAAGGCGTTGGGCATGCCCGGGGTCGAGGTTCAGATTGAGGTCGAACCGCTGTCTACGGCGCGTGACGATTCGCTGCTGCGCTGCGATGACCTGGTGATCGGGCCGACGGGGGCCGATCGCATCTGCTTCCTGGCGCGGACCAATCCGGGGGCACCCCTGCGTCCGATGGGGGAGATCGCCAGCGGCGGCGAGATGGCCCGGATCGCTCTGGCCCTGCGGGTGGTGCTGGGAAAGCGGGGCCGTTCCCTGCTCACCGTTTTCGATGAGATCGATGCCGGCCTCGGCGCAACGGCCGCCCAGGCAGTGGCCCGCCGGCTGACGACGATCAGCCGGCACCGGCAGGTGCTGCTGGTCACCCACCTGCCGGTCATCGCTGCCGCGGCGGACCGGCACTTCCAGGTCTGGAAACGGCAGGGGGCGACCGAAACCGAGAGCGGCGTCGAGCATCTGGTCGAGCCTCAGCGAGTGGGGGAGATCGCCCGCATGCTGAGCGGATCGGCCCTGGACGACCGCGCGCGCGCCCATGCCGCCGCGCTGCTGGGCGGCGAGGTCTGATTTCCCCGTTGCCGTTGCCTCCCGGATTTGGTAACAAGGTAGAATAAGCGCCCGTAGCTCAGCTGGATAGAGCGTCTGCCTCCGGAGCAGAAGGTCGCGCGTTCGAATCGCGCCGGGCGTAAGAGAATCGGGCAGTCTCACAGGGGGCTGCCCGGTTGCATTTTGCGATCCGCTCCTGCAGTCCGCACGTCCGATTCTTCGCCGAAACGCAGTTCTGGGGAGGAGCTTGGGCTCTTCCGCACGGCCAGGGCCCCGCCGGCCCCTGGCACAGACCGTGCAATGGGCCCGGGTGGAGGATGAATGAACCATCGCCATCACGAGTTGATGGGGCTTCTTGCTGCCCTGCACGCCACCACCGCTCACGGCGGCGCCCAGCGCGCGGCGGCCGTCGAGCATCTGGTGAGCGCCCTTGGCGGTGTGCTGGATGCGGGCCAGACCCATCTGCTGCACAGCGGCCAGAGAGTCCCGCTGCTCATCACCCACGGATCCGGGGAGGGTGCGTCAGGCGAGTCTGCGCCCGCCGATGCATCCGGCTGGTGGGACCGCTGGCTGACCTCGTTCCGAGAGATGCCTACCGATGGCGCCGTACGGATGGGGCTGGTCCTTCCGGGGAAGGCCGGGGTTCTCGTCAGTCCGCCCGGCTGGGGTGAGGGGGCGAACGCGAACGAGGTCGCCGGCGATGAAGACGCCAGGCCACTGCTCGCCCTGGGGCTTCTGCTCGACCGCCGGCCCCTGCGCGTTGCGTTCCTGCGCGAGGCCGGATCGCTGGTCTTTACCGGTGATGACCGCTCAACGCTGTCCGCCGTCGGGGATCACCTGGGCATCCAGGGGCGCATCGGCGGCCGTTTGGACCGCATGCAGCGCGAGACGGTGACCGATGAGCTGACCGGGTTGTACAACTACCGCTACTTGAAGCGCCAGCTGACCGCGATGCTGCGAAGGCTGAATGCCAAGCGGAGCGTCCTTTCCGTCCTCATGCTCGATGTCGATAACCTGCGGGCCTTCAATGGGCGGTTCGGCCATCTGGCCGCCTCCGCCGCCCTTGCCTCGGTCGGACGCGTGCTTCGCGAGAGCCTGGATGCCGAGGGGTGGATCGCCAAATACGGTGGGGACGAATTCCTGATCGTCCTGCCGCAGGCCGAGCGGGATGAGGCCCTCGTGCAGGCGCACCACCTTCGGGGGGCCGTCGAACGCGCCCAGGTCGGGCTTCCCTCCTTCGGTACGCTCACCTGCAGTCTGGGGGTGGCCACGGCGCCCCGGGACGGCGTGACCTTCGCCAACCTCCTCGGCGCCGCCGACCGGGCCCTGTTTGCCGCGAAAGCGCAAGGGCGCAACACGGTCGTGGTCGCCGAATCCGGCGCCCCCGACACAGGGCCGGCCCAGGCCGCCTAGCGTGACCCCAGAGCCGGAAAACACCCCCTCTCGAAACTCCATTCCCCCCCCGCTGTTTGATTGGTAGGTTCTGATCCGAAGATCGGGAAGGCGGGTACTGAGATCCGTCTAAGATAGTTGGGCGGACCATACCGCGCGTCCGGGTCCCGCCTAGACTGTCACCGAGGGCGTGGGAAACCCGAAGGAGGCCCCATGGGAGCCCGAGCCGTCCGCGGCGGCGACCGACATTCGAACGGATCCACAGCCCGTTGGATGCGATTGCTCCCGGCGCACCTCGTTTGCCCGGGAGCGGGCAGAATCTCGACCCCGGGGTCGAGTGTTATCTCGATGCTGTATAGGCGATTGCGCGAAATTGTGCTGTCGAAATCAAGCGGACTACCAGTCCGCTGGCCGTCTCTCTTATCCCTTTCAATTGCCCTGATCGTGACCCTCGCGTCTTCGGCCCAGTACGCCTCGGCCCAGTTCTTTGGTCAGAACAAGGTTGCCAGGCACGACCGCGACTGGCGGGTGCTGCACAGCCCACACTTCGACTTCCACTACTACCCCGAAGAACGGGACGCCGCGCGCGAAGCCCTGCTCCTGGCCGAACGAGCCTACACGCGCCTGAGCCGTATCTTCGACCATGAGATCGAGGCCCCGATCCCACTGCTCTTCTATGCCTCCCAGACGGAGTTTCGGGAAACCCGGGCCGTCGGCGGGCTGATCGGGGAGGGAACCGGCGGCGTGACCGAGTTGCTCAAACGGCGCGTGGTGGTTCCGTTCCTCGGCTCCTACGCTGAACTCGATCACGTGCTGACCCACGAACTGGTCCACGCCTTTCAGGTCGATATCCTGAGCCACACGGGGTTCGGTCGTTCGATGGATCCCATTTCCTGGGCGCCACCGCTCTGGGTCATGGAGGGTCTTGCCGAGTACCTGAGCACGCCCGGCATCAACCGGCACACCGAGATGTGGATGCGCGACGCGGTTCTGGACGGCACCCTCCTCACCGTGCCTCAGCTCTCGATGGTGGGGGACATTCGGGTCTACCGGTTCGGGCAGTCTCTGGTCGGTCACATCGCCCGCGAGTTCGGCGACGAGATGTTGGGGGTTTGGTTTCGGGGAATGGCCCGGCGGCGCAGCTTATCCGGCGGAACCGAAGAGACGATCGGCCTCAGCTTGGGCAAGCTCTCCGCCGATTGGGCCGACTCGCTGCGGCACCGGTATCTCCCCGATCTCTTGGGCCGTCGGAAGGCCGAAACCTACGGCCGGCGCCTGACCGATCATGCGGACGCCTACGCCGCCTTCTACATCAGCCCCGCGGTGTCCCCGGATGGGGGCGAGATGGTCTTCATCTCGGACGAATCGCTCTACACCGATCTCTACCTGGCCTCGGCCATCGACGGCAGCCACGAGGAGAGGCTCCTGCGAGGCCAACGCAAGGAGGAGTACGAGTCGTTTCGGTTCTTCCGTTCGTCGATCAATTGGGCTCCGGACGGAGATCACATCGCGCTTGTGACCCATAGCGACGGGCGCGAACAGCTCATCGTCTTCAACGTCCGCGAGCGAGAGGTGGTGGAGCGCCATACGCCCGATCTGGATGAGATGCTCTCGCCCTGCTGGTCCCCCGATGGCTCCCAAATCGTGTTCGTCGGGACGAGTCAGGCACGATCCGATCTCTATCTGCTCGACCGGGAAAGCGGCTCGATCAAGGCCCTGACCGCCACCCGCTCCTCTGCCTACCAGCCGGCCTGGTCGCCGGATGGAGACAAACTCGTCTTCGTGACCGACCAGGGCTACGTGAGCGCCCGCCACGATGAGCTCTTCTCCCCGTGGAGGTTGGCGACCCTGGATCTCTCGACCGGGGAGGTGACGCTGCTTCCCGGCCAGTGGGGCAAACATCTCAGCCCGCACTGGTTCCCCGACGGCCGGCACCTGCTCTTCGTGTCCGATCGGTCGGGCATCCCCAACCTTTTCATCCGCGACCTGGACACGGGGGAGGACTATCAGATCACCGATCTGACGACGGGGATCTCCGGGATCACCGAGGTCGGGGCATCCGCCAGCCTGTCGGCGAACGGGCACCGGGTGGTCTTCAGCGTCTATGAACAGGGCGGTCTCAACCTCTATGCAACGCGGGAACCGCTCTCCCTCCTCGAGGAGGCGGTGCCGTGGCGCCCCCCGCCAGCGCCCGCTTCGAAGGAAGCGGATCTGGCGACCTGGCTGGGTGCGCTCGAAGAGGAGGAGACGACGAGTCCTGAGCCTGGTGATCTGCCTCCCATCTCGGTGGAAGGGGAGTTTCTTTCCAAACCCGTCATCACCACCGACCCGCGCGCCCTCGTGATCCAGCCGCCCGGGGAGGAGAGGCCTCTCGATGTGCCACCACCGGTGAAGACGTGGGAGTCGATCGACCTGGCCAAGGTGTACGACGAGACCTGGGCCCTGCCGGACTCGCTCGAAATCGAGGAGAGGCCATACAAGCCGCGTCTCTCGATCGACTACGCCCAGGCCGGCGGTCTGTACGCTTCGGGTTTCGGGGTGCTGGCCCAATCGACCCTGGTGTTCTCGGACATGTTGGGCGAGAAGAATCTCCAGGTGGCCGTGGATGTGGCCGGATCGCTGGAGGAAGGGAACTATCTGATCGGCTACAGCGACCTGGGGAGCCGGCCGGCGTTCGGCCTCGGCCTGTACCAGTACTGGACCGGCTACGGGTACAGCGGCGTGCCCGGCTATGTCGAGGACTTTGAGCAACGACTGCTGCGAGGAATGCGCGCGCTTTGGCTGCATCCGATCTCCCGTTTCCGACGGATCGAGGCCGGTGTCGATGTGACGCATGAAACCCGCTACCTCTACACCTGCAGCGACGAGGGGGTGAGCGACCCGTGGGATTGCGAATGGACCGAGGAGCGTAGCGACGGGTGGTACCTTCGTCCGGAAGCGGCCTGGGTCTACGATTCGGCCGTCTGGGGCTCGACCGGCCCCATGAGCGGACAGCGGACCCGGGTTTCCGGGTATGCGACCCTCGGTGAACGGATGTCGCAGGGGTGCGCGCTGGATCATCGGCTCTACTACAATATCAACCGGCGCTATGCGGTCGCCATGCGTGGCGTCTTCGCCGGCGAGTGGGGCGATGAGGGGCGCCGGCTGATCTTCGGCGGACCCTACACCCTGCGGGGGTTCACGGATTACCCGCTCTACGGGTCGAAGATCGCTTTCGCCAATCTGGAATTCCGTTTTCCCTTCATCGAAGCCTTCTACCTCGGTTGGCCTCTGCCGCTCTTCATCGGGGGGATTCGGGGCGCCTTGTTCTGTGACGTGGGGGCGGCCTGGGACGACCCCGAGGATTTCCGCGCCTTCCGTTGCGAAGAGGTTTCCGGGGACTGTGTGCTCGAAGACCTCAAAGCATCTGTCGGCTTGCGTGCTTCGGTCAATCTGGGCATCTTTGTGCTCAGGTGGGACCTCGTGCGCCGCAGTGCGATGACGCGCTGGAGCGGCAAGGCGAAAGGTGAGGTTTCGATCGGGTACGACTTCTAGTCTCGCGCTCGGGATAGACGACGGGGAGCTTCGTGACGCATTCGAAAACGCTCTGGTGGCAAGGCCTACCGGCGCGGGCCTGGGCGCCCGTGGCGGTTTTTTTGCTGCTCTGGGCGGCCGCGCAATTTGCCGGCCGAGGAGGGGATGGTGGGGCCTGGGCCGATCAGGCTGTCCGTCTCGCCCAAGAGGCCCAGAGCAAGGGCCTCAGGTTCTTCGACCTGCTGTCCCCCGAAGCCGATCCGCGACTGGGCGCCGCCCTCGTCCTGGCGCGGCTGGGCGTCCCCGCAGCGGGTTTGCGTCTCGTGATGCAGCTGCTGGCCGCACTGGTCGTCTCGGGCGGTCTGCTCTTTCTGGGGCGGGCACGTACCCGCGAGAGGGGTGACGGGCTGGGCGCCTTCCTGGTCGCGGTGTCGCCGGTGACCCTGTTGGCCGCGCTCAGGGCCGACCCGCATCTCGGTCTCGGACTGGCGTTCCTCCTTCTCTTGCGCGATGGGGCGCCTCGCTGGCTGCAGATCCTGCTCTTGAGTTGGGGCTTGAGCTGGAGTCCCTGGGCCTGGGCGGGGCTCCTGGTGATCCCTTTGGGCTCTCTACTCAGCGCTCGGGGGCATCGCTCGCGAGGCCCGATCGTGATGCTGCTTGCGGCCATGCTCATGTGGTTTCTGAATCCGATGGCGCTCCTTCACCCCATTGCCTGGTTTCAGGGGATGTTGCAGGAGGCGCGCCTGAGCGGCCTTCTAGGCGGCGACACGCTCATGGGCCTTAGGCCCGGTTGGTGGCCCGCGGAAGGAAGCCTCCACTGGGCAGGACTGGTTCTGCTGCTGGGTGGGGCGCTCTCCTGGCCGGGCCGGATGCGGGCCGGGAATCTGCGGCCACTGGTTCTGATCGTGCTCGCGCTGCTGGGTATGCGCGGCGGCTTCGTGGGGGATGTGCCGCAGCTGATCTTGCTGCCCTGGGCGGCCGGGGAGATCGGGCGGTTTGTCGGTGTCGCCGGGGGGTGGGTCCTGCGGCAACGCGGCAATCGGGCGACGGCAACGGTCGTTCAGGTGCTTCTCGTGCTCATTCCCATGGTCTTTCTCCTGCGGGTCGGCGCACAACGGATCCCGATGCCCGAGGCCGGTATCGAGCCTGAGCAAGACGTGGCGGCTTGGCTCGAAGCAGAGCTCGAGCCCGGGAGCCGGGTGCTCCATGACGCGGGTTTCACGCCTCCGGCAAGCTCGCGCCTCGTCTATCTGCCGCTGCCGTATCACGCGGTGGAGCCGGAGCGCTACCGGGGCGCCTACTGGCGGGGCTGGTTTCAGAGTTTCCGCGCATTCGTCGCCAGCGAACGGCTGGTGGTCCGCTATCTGCGCGAAGAGAAGAACAGCCCGTCGGTCATCCGCTTCTACGCGGAGCGAACCGGGGAAGCCCGAACGGAGAGGACTTTCGGCACCCAGGCCGGGCGGCGCACCCGGGTCCTGCTCTTCACCCCCGATCCGGACCTGGCGTTCGCCGACGGTTGGCGGCACCGGATCGCGGGCGGCCAGGCATCCGGGTTGCCGGGTGAGTTCCTGGCGGGTCTGGGGGCCAGCCTGGTGCGATCCGAACGACCGGGGGCGGCGGCGGAGCTGCTGGAGGAGGCCATCAGCGCTGGGTACCGGGACCTGGGGGTCTATATCAATCTCGCCAATGCGCAGCTGGCGCTCGAGCGAACCTTCGAAGCGGGTCGCGTCCTGGATGAGGCCAGGAGGCACCACCCGGAGTCGATCGAGCTGCAGTACAACCTCGGCATGGTCCTCGTTCGGGCCAAGCTCTGGGACCGGGCGCTCCGGACGCTGCTGAGGGTCCAGCAGGCCTGGCCGCGGTCCGCATCGGTGGCCTATCTGATCGGGCTCACCCTGGCGAACGAGGGTCGCCTGGAGGCCGCCCGCGAACAGCTCACGAGGGCCCTCGATCTGGGTCTGGCCGGCGCGGAGCGTGAGCACGCGGCACAGTTGCTCCAAACCGCCGGCGGGCAGGTGGGGGAATGATGCGTATTCTGGTTCGCCTTCCCAATTGGGTGGGGGACGCCTTGCTGGCCCTCCCGAGCCTGGAAGGTCTGGTCGCGGCGGCTCCGGGAGAGCTGGTGTTCGCGGGCCGGGCGCTTCTGCTTGAGCTCACCGCGCACCTGAGCCCTACATCCCGAAGGTTTCTCTTGCGGAAGGGCGCCGAGCCCGGTTTGCGTCGGGCGGCGGCGACCTGGGCGTTCCGGCGGGCGGACATCGATGTTGCGCTCATCCTCACACCCTCTTTCTCCTCCGCGCTCATCGCCTGGGGCGCCGGCATCCGGGAACGAATCGGGTGGGCCGAGCAGGGCCGGGGTTCGCTTCTCACCACCAGCGTTCCCCGCGAACCCAGGGGGAGCCGCCACATCACCCGAGAATTCGAGACCCTCGTCCGCGAGGTTGGGGCAGAGGAGTTTCCGCCCGACCCCCAGTTGCCCTTCCACCCGGCTGCCGATCGATCTGCCGCCCGGCATCTTGAGGACTCGGGGCTCGCCTGCGGTCTGGGCGGGGACGAGCCGCCGCTCGTGGCGCTCTGCCCCGGGGTCAAGTATGGGCCGGCCAAGCAGTGGCCCACAGGCCATTTCCGCGCACTGAGGGAAGCGCTGGAAGCGGCCGGCCTGGGCGGGATCGTGGTCGGCGCCCCCGAAGATCGCCGAATGGGCGAAGCGATTCTCGACGGAGCCGGTCCCCTCTGGCACAACCTGGCGGGCGCCGGCGGCATTCTGGTCAGCGCGGCGCTCCTTCGCCGCTGCCGCGTGGCCGTCTGCAACGATACCGGCGTCATGCACCTGGCCGCGGCGGTCGGCACTCCGGTGGCGGCTCTGTTTGGACCGACCGACCCGAACTGGACCGGCCCCCGGGGTGCTGGGCACCGGATCTTGAGGGAGCCGTGCGATTGTTCCCCCTGTTACGAGCGGATCTGCCCGCATGGGCAGCCGGCGCCCTGCATGGCGCGCCTTGTCCCGGAAACCGTGCTGGCCGCGGTGCAAGCGGAGGTCCAGCGGCCAGGGGCCGGCCAGCCGGCCATCTTCCTGGACCGTGACGGGACGCTCTGCGCGTTGGTGCCCTATCTTGCGGATCCGGCGCGGGCGAAGCTGATCCCCCTGGCTGCCCGCGCGCTCAGGGAGGCGTCCGACGCGGGATACCGGCTGGTGGTGGTGTCGAATCAATCGGGGGTGGCTCGGGGCATGTTCGATGCGGCCGCGGTGGATGCGGTCAACGAAGCGCTCGCCAGACAGTTGGCCGAGGAGGGCGTGCACGTCGATCGTTTCGAGTACTGTCCGCACCATCCGGAGTTCACCGGCCCCTGCCTCTGCCGGAAACCGGCGCCGGGAATGTTGCGCATCGCGGCACGGGAGCTAGGGCTCGACTTGCGGCGGTCCTGGATGATTGGAGATGCGGCGGCCGACCTCGAGGCCGGTGTTCGGGCCGGATGCCGAAGTCTTCTGGTGCGGACCGGCTACGGCGCTGAGGTGGAGGTCGAGCCCGGTTCGGTCTCGTCCGCAACGGAAATCTCAGACGATCTTCCCTCTGCGATCCGCTGGTTGCTGGACTCGGACTGAGAGGCACCGGCCGGGACGTTGTTCTTCCCCCTGCCCCAGGTGTATCCCGTTCCATCGGCCGTGACCGTCCAGGCGCCGGAGCGCTTGGACAACCGCTCGGCGGCCTTCCCCGACAGCAGCTTTTCCTCGACCAGGTCGTTGGCGTCGACCGGGTAATGTCCCCGGCGGAGACGGTAGGCTTCCATCAACTGGGCCATTGCGAAGTCGGCCCGGGAGGTCTCGGCGGTGGGGGCGAGGAACGAGAAGTGGCTATTCTGTTCCCAGCGCGGCGGGAAATGGGCGAGAAGAGTCTGGATTCCCAGGGTGACACCGACCAGCAGAACCAGGCTCCCGGCCGTGATGGGAATCCACTTCCAGCGAGCGCCCCGCTGCCAGACCATGTCCATCCACGGTCCGGAAGGGATCCATTCGGCCAGATCGATGATCCCCTCATCCCGGAGGATGCGCACAGCTCGGTAGAGGTCGTATGCCGGAAGGGCCGAAGCGGCTGCGATCTCCTGTAGGCTCAGGCGACCGTCGACCCGGGAGAGGACCGCCCCCGCGAACCGATCCGGGTGATTGGCGTGATCGGAACCCGGAACGAGGCGGGGGATCATCCCCGGGGGAAGCTCGGCGGCCTGCAGGTCGGCGAGTTCATCGATCCGCCGCATGCTCTCCATGAGGAACCCCTCGACCTTCCAGGGTCCGCTCAGCTTGCTGGGGGTTTCCACCTTGCCGGAATGGAACTGAAACCGACCGCTGGGCCAGCTCAGGATGTCATCGAAGACGGTCTGGAGATAGAGGTCGTAGGCCTCGTTGAGATCGTCTTCGAAGATCTTGCAGAGTTTCGGGAGCAGATCGACGGGGTTGATGGGCCCGGCGCCCGGGAAGTTGAGCCAGGCTTTGGCGTCATCTTCGCTGAGGTAGCCCGCTTCGATCAGGAGCCGGGGAAACAGGTCCTCGAGCTTCAGCGGTGCGACGTGGGCCGCATGCAGGAGGCCGTCCTCGAACACGAAGCTCGCCGACCGATTGTGTCCGGTGATCTCGAGGGTCCCCGTCTTCTGCTGGAGGGCGATCAGCTGGAAGGTCTCCAGCGCGCCGAATTCCTGTATCGTCCCCTGTAGTGCCATCGTTCCTTTCGACCGGCCGAGTTAGGCCGCGTCCCTCTGTTGGGCATCGGGTTGGGCCGTGCCCAAGAAACGTTTCAGATTGCTTCGCTTGCGCATCCCGTGGAGTTCCGTCGAGACCACCCAGGCCTCCAGGCACAGAATGAGGATGAGGGGCACCACGTGCGCGGGCCAGGAGATCTCATCCAGATAGGTCCAGGGCAGCGGCTTGATGGGGAGCCCGCCGGTCGCCAGCCAGATGACGGCCAGCGCGAGCAGGAAGAGCTGCACGAATCCCCGCTCCGTGCGGTTTCGGAGAATGGCCCCCAGGCCGGGCAAGCCGAAGCGCCCCAGGTCCAGGAGGTGGTCCCGCCAGCGGTCATGGCGGCCGAGCAATCGCGACAGGAGAAGCTGCGTGTACTGCGCGTTGGCCCAACGTCCCGCGGAGAGGGCGCACTCGGCGCAGAAGACCCGGCGCTCACGCCGTTTCATACACCGCCGGCAGACAGTCCGTCCACACTGGCAGCAGCTGTGGACCCTGAGTCGTCCGTGCCAGCGGGTGGAGAGCGTCAACACGAGCGGGATCAGGAGCATACCCGGCCACAGCAGGACCGGATTCTGTCCGGGGAACAGCAGGGCCAGGGAGCGAGGCATCGCGAACGTCTCGCTCTGCGGCGATCGCGCGAGGACCCTCCAGAGGTCCGAGGCGGTGAGCCGCTCTTCGATCAGGTCGTCGGACTGATCGAGCAGGCGTAGGCGCTCCTCGCTGCGGACCCGGCGGGAGTTCAGGTGGAACGCCGTGCGCATCTCGCGGTCGGCTTTGAGGAAAAGCGAGGCGCGCGCATAGGCCTTCGACAGGTTGTAGCGCAGCAGGAATCGTTTGGGATCCTGTTCCACGGCCGCGACAAAGCGCCGGATCGCGGTTTCGACGTCGCCGGTCCGGTACGCCAGAATGCCCCAGGCGGAGAGGAATCGATCATCCGGCAGCGGCCTGAACGTCTCCGACTGCGCGAGGGCCACGCGGGCCCGATCGAGCAGATTCCCCTGCCGGGCCAGGAGTGACTCGGTGAAGTAGAGGGCGCCCTCCTCCGGGTACCGCTGCTGAAGCCGGTCGAGTTCCGCCACCGTTTCGGTGCAGTAGCCGCTGTGTTGTGCACGCCAGAGGGTTGGAACAGGGTGCGTGGGGTCGGCCGGGGCGACCAGATCGTCGAGGATGAACAGCCCCAGCGGCGTGATCAGAACGAGAATCAGGAATCCGGCGGCGAATCGCCTCTCGTTGGTTTTCAGGATCGGGTAGGCGGCCGCGAGAAGGATCACTGCCCACAGCAACCACCCCAGGTTCCATAGCAGGGGCAAGGCCAGAACGCCCCAGACGGTCCATTTGGCCACGCGTCGGGGGAACACCACCTGGGCATGTTCCCAGAACAGGTGGTGCAGGGTCCGGATATGCCGCCCGAAGACAAAAACCGCCGTGACGACGGCGGCCAGGAGCATCGAGAAGAAGAGGACGATGAACAGATTCGACGCGATCAGCTGCTGGGCGAGGAAATCGTCATAGAGCCTTTCGGGCAGATGCAGCAGCCCCGATGCGGTTTCCTGGGGTTTCCGCCACCAGAGATGGCGGGCCGCGGCGAGGTGGGGCGTCACGAGGGTCCCATCCAGCTGGGCGGCGCGATGCCAATAGGCTCCGGCGCCCTCAAAATCGCCGCCCGAGAGGGCCGTCCAGCCGCGGTAACAGGTCGCGATCGAGAGCGGCCGATGCGTGATACACCCGGTCACGGCCATCTGGGCCTCGATCGAATCCGGATGCGTGCTGCCCCGGTAGACGGCAGGCGCGGCCCCATGCGGAGTCAAGGGCACCTCGAGCTCTGCGAACGCAGCCGCGGAACACAGGGCAGCGCCCAGGATCACGCCCAGCGCGAGTCTAATCACAAGCGGCCGGTTGGCCTTTTCCGTTGACACCCCCAAGCGTCCTTCCTAGAGTCCGTGCGAGGTATTTTCAGACTGCTTCACAAGTTTCCTCTATGTATCGGCGGATGGGAGGGATTCCTTGAAGCCGAGGCGCGGGCCGATGGGGGGGCTCGGGCGGGTCCTGACCTCGGACGTGGAAGGGATCGACCGGTCCCTCAGAATGGTTTGGACCTTGACAGTTTCGGCCCTCCATTTCTATTATAGGAAAGACTTTATCGTAGAGGGCTATGCGTGAGGCAGGGCCTAGGGCCTTTAGGTTTGGACCGCTACCGACTTGCGGGGGCGGCGTTAGCGCGCATCGGGGACGGGTCCCCGGGGGCAGGGAGAAAGGGTACGCATGAGACTCGGCAAACTCCGCAGTTGGCGTTTGGGTGGAGCACTCATCCTTCTCATCGGTTTCGGATTGATCATCTCACCGGCTTTCGCACAAGAGCCGGCGGAACCTGTTGATGCGGCGGCCGCGGAGGCTGCCGGGGATGAAATCGTCACCAGTGAAAGGCAGAGTGGAGCTCTGGAGCTGTTCGACAAGGGCGGAAACTTCATGTGGCCGCTCCTCTTCTTGGCAGTGCTTGGATTGGCAGTCATTCTGGAGCGTCTCTTCTCCTTGCAGCGAGCCCACACCAACACGCGCGACCTCATGGCCTCGCTGGTGTCGAGCCTGAAGGAGGCGGGGGGAGTCGACAAGGCCAAGAACATCTGCATGCGAACGCGTGGTCCCATCGCGGCCATTCTCCATGCGGGCCTGTCCAAGGTGGAGAAGGGGCCCTCGGCCGTTGAGAAGGCGATCGAGGATTCCGGCCACATCGAGATGGCCTTCCTCCAGCGCGGTCTGCCCGTGTTGTCCACCGTGGCCAACATTGCTCCGCTGCTCGGCTTCCTCGGGACGGTCTCGGGTATGATCAACGCGTTCGAGGCCATCGCCGCCGCGGAGCAGGTCAGCGCCAAGGTCGTGGCCAGTGGTATCTCGGAAGCTCTGATCACCACGATGTCGGGTCTGGTCATCGCGATCCCGGCCCAGGCCATGTACAACTACTTCATGGCCCGGATCGACCGATTCGTGTTGGAGATGGAGGAGACCTCCGTGGAGCTCCTCGACGTCCTGACCGACCAGGCCTAGTCTATTTGTAGGATAGACCGCGCAAACGTGGGCGAGGTAATCAGGTATGGCGAAGCTCAAGCGCCCGAACATGACGCCGCCGGAAATCAGTCAGGCCTCAACGGCCGACATCGCGTTCCTGCTGCTCATCTTCTTCATTTCGACGACCGTTTTCGAAACCGAATTCGGTATGCAGGTCGTCCTGCCCGGTCTCGGGGGGACGCCCATGAAGGTCAAACGTGAGAACGTGCTAACCGTCAGGGCGACAGCCGACGGCGCCGTCTTTGTGGATGATGCCCCCACCGCTCTTCCGGAGGTGCGCAACGTCATCAAGGCGCAGTTGGAGAAGAACCCGGATCTCACGGTTTCCATCGAGACCGATGGCAATGCGGCCTATGAGCGGATGGTCGATGTTCTGGACGAGGTGAAGGCGGCCAAGGCACAGCGCTTCTCGATCAAGAAGGGCCGCGGCTAACACAGAATGAGGGCTTAGGCCGTGCGTTTTGCGAAATCTCTCAGTTGCGAAGGAACCATTCCCACCGGCTCGATGGGAGACATCGTCTTCCTTCTGCTGGTCTTCTTCATGGCGACGACGATCTTCAAGCTGGAAGAAGGCCTGACCGTGACCCTGCCGCGCGCGGAGTCCGGTGTGCGCGTCCCGCGCGAGAGGGTGTCCCATATCTGGGCTGACGGGAACGGCAATCTCACGATCGACGATGTCTATCTTCAAATGAACCAGATCGAGACGATCATGGTTCAGAAGGTGCGCGAGAACCCCCAACTCCTGGTGGGGCTCAATGTCGATTCAACGCTGCCGTACAGTTTCGTGGATGACATCCTGAAGCAGTGTCGGAAAGCAAACGCGATCAACGTCTCATTCACGAACGACCTGGAATAGCCAGGGGGGTGGTCAGAACATGTTTACCCCGAATTGGTATGACACGGCCCACCAGAAGTTCAAGCGGCTCTATCCGCGGATCTGGGCGGGCGCGCTGCTGATTGCCATCGGGATCACGGCCATGGGTGCGGTCTTTTCCCCGCCTTACGTGCCGAGTCCCTATCAGCTCCGCGAGCGCAAGATGAAAGCCGTCGAGTTCAACACCGAAATCTACATTCCGCCGCCGCCGAAGGAGCTGCAGGCTCCTGAGATGCCCGTGCAGGAGATCGAAGCCTCGGACGATGCCGACGCCGAGGACAGGATGGCCATCACTGACTTCAACCCCTTCGAGCCGCCCTCGATTCCGGTGACCGGCGCCGGCGGCCCCGAGGAGTTTGTGCCGTTCGACTCGCCTCCGGTTCTGGTTCACGCCGAAGAGCCGGAGTACCCGGAGCTGGCCCAGGATGCCGAAGCTGAGGGGACGGTCTGGATCGTGGTCACGATCGACGCCAACGGGCGGGTCGTCGCCGCGAGGGTGGTGGAGAGTTCTGCCAGCGAAATCTTAGAGAGCGCCTGCATCGAGGCGGCCATGAAGTTCCTCTTCGAGCCGGCCAAGCAGCGGGATGTGCCGGTGAGGTGCCAGATCAAAGTGCCGTTCAATTTCTCGCTGGATTAGTGGGTTCTCAAGCGTTCGGGATTGTAAGATCATACCGGCAGGTCCTGACCAGGGCCTGTCGGTTTTTGTTTGCAGAGGAAACCCCCACAGGTCAGGATTCGTAAATGCGGGCGAGCGATGGGGATGACCGGAGAGCCCCGCGCGAGACAGTAGGCCCTGCGCATTGGCGGGAGGAGACCGATGAAACTGAGGATTGCCGCATCAATCGAGTGCGTTCGAGTGTCCATTCTGGCCCTGGTTGGCCTCACCCTGGCTGCCTGCCCGGCAATCGCGGAGCCCGACCTGGGCCAGCCGTTGACGGTCGAGGAGTGCGTGGAGATCGCCCTCCAGCAGAGCGATCAGCTGGCTGAGGCGCAGGCCAATCTCAAGACCGCCCACGGCTCGTCGGTCGTGTCCTTGAGCAGCTATCTGCCCTACATCTCGGCCAGCGCCGGATGGAGTCGCATCTGGCCGGTCCAGGAGCGCTTTGTGGAGGGCCTGGGCACCCAGGCCGTCTCGCCGAAGTATGACGGCAGCATCAGCCTGTCCCTGCGCCAGAATCTGATCGACCTCTCCACCTACGCGGACATTCGAAGCAGCCGCCAGAGCTACGCGGCCTCAACCGAAGATCTGGTCGACACCGAGGCGGTTCTCAAGGTGACCACCCAGCAGCAGTTCTACGAGTGTCTCGCCGCGGTCAAGCTGGCAGACGTCGAAGAAGAGGCGGTCAATGTCAGCCGAGAGCAGCTCCGGCGCTCAGAGACGCTCTTCAACCTGGGTTCTGTCGCTCGCAGCGATGTTCTGCAGGCAAAGGTGAACCTGGCCGAGGCGGAGCAAATCCTGATCAACCGTCGCAACGTCGTGCGCGTGGAGCATTCCCGGCTGGCGATGGTGATGGGGCTGGATCCGAGGATCGACCTGGTGGTGGACACCACGATGGTCATTCCCCCGATTGATCCCGAGGGCGAGATCGACCAGTGGATCGGTGACGCCCTGCTCGTCCGCCCCGACCTGCGGGCCGCCCGGGCCCGCCTGGGCGCGGCCGAGTGGTCGGAGAAGTCGGCCAGGCTGGGGCGCCTCCCCTCCGTGGAGGCCTCCTGGGGCTATAGCCGTTCCTCCTCCTCGCCTGATGACTGGACCCTCCAGGATGCGAACTACTCGAAGGGGTGGCGCTGGCGTCTGTCGGCCAGTGTGCCGATCTTCGAGGGACTCGGCCGGGAGGGCCGGATCGAGCAGGCCGTGGGCCAGAAACGTGCCCGTCAGGAATCGCTCGATCGCGAGGAGAAGTCGGTGGCCCTGGAGGTCAAGGACAGCTTCTTGAGTATCCGCAAGGAGCGTGAGAGTCTGCGGGCGGCCGAGAGCAGTGTCCGGCTGGCCGAGGAAAACCTGCGGCTGCAACAGGCGCTCTACGAGAGCGGCGCGGGGACCCTGCTCGAATGGGACAATGCCAATCTCGATCTGCGGCGGGCGCGGGTCTCGCTGATCCAATCGCAGATCGCGCTCAAACTCGCGCACGTGCGCTTCTGGAAGGCGGTGGCGCGCGAGACGCCCTGATAAGCCTGGATTCCGGGCTAGGCTAAGGAGGGGGGATGCGCCGCAAGCGGCTCTGGATTCCGCTCATCGTCGTCGTGGTCTTGGGGCTTCTGATCGTCGGCAATCTGTCGAGGCGCGATCAAGGGGGCAAGGAGGTCAAGGTCGAGTTGGCCGAGACCCGCTCTCTGAAAAGCTGGGTCAGGGCGCCGGGACTGGTTCAACCGGTCGTGTCGGTGGATATCAGCAGCAACGTGAGCGGCCGCGTCGCCCAGCTCTCGGTTCGTGAGGGGGACGCCGTGGCTGCGGGCACCCTCCTCCTGACGCTTGACGACACTCGCTTCCGCTCCGCGGTCGCCCAGTACGAGGCCTTGCTGGGGGCGGCCCGTTCCCAACTCAATCTCGCCGAGGCCCAACGTGAGCTGGCGGAGCAGGTGCTCGCTCGCCGGGAGGACCTGCACGGGCGAGGTCTGCTTTCATCCGAGGAACTCGAGTCCGCCCGGGTGGATGTGCGGGTCAAAAACGCCACCGTGGCCGCCCAGACCGACGAGATCGCCCGCCAGGAGGCCGCCCTGGCCGAATCGCGGCGTGATCTCGAGGAGACGCGCTTCACGGCCCCGATCGACGGCGTCGTGACCGCTCTCAACCTCGAGGAGGGGGAGAACGTCCTCATCGGGACGATGAACAACCCCGGCACCGTGATCCTCACCCTCGCTGACCTCTCCGCGATGGAGGTCGAGGCGCGGGTGGGCGAGAGCGATGTCGTTCATGTCGATGCCGGCCAGAGCGTCCAGATCGAGGTTGATGCCATGCCCGACCTGACCTTGGAAGGGGTGGTGACCACCGTAGGGGAGTCCGGCCGCCGATCCTCCCGGGATGAGGGGGCCGAGTTCGAGGTGCACGTCACGATCACCGCTCCGCCCGAGTGGTTGCGCCCCGGGATGAGCGCCGATGTCGAAATCCTGGTGGCCACCGCCGAGGAGGTGACCACGGTTCCGATTTCCTCCCTGGTCGCCCGCACGGAGAAGACCGTCCTCGCCTGGGAACGCGGCGAGCGTCAGCGGGACGAGGAAGAGCCCGAGGAGTCGGAAGAGGGCGAATCTGACAGTGAATCCACCGGCGACGCCACGCGGAGCAAGTTGATCCCCGGTATTTTCGTCCTGGAGGAGGGAAAGGCCGCATTCCGGCGAATCGAGACCGGCGTCCGAGGCGAGAGCTTCGTCGAGGTCGCCGAGGACGAGACGATCATTGCCGGTCCCTACCGGGTTCTCCGGCGAATGCATCACGGGGATCCGGCCAAGGCTGAGAAGAACCGCAGCGGCGAAGAGGATCGGTCGCGGTAGAGGGGGCAGGCGTGGGCACGGCAGCGACCGAGGACCGGATCGGGACCGCCCTGATCGAGCTCGAAGGTGTTTCGAAGACCTACCGGCAGGGCGCCCTGGCCGTGGAGGCCTTGAAGGCCCTCGACCTGTTCATTGCGGTCGGCGAGTACATCGCGATCATGGGTCCCTCCGGCTCGGGGAAGTCCACGCTGATGAACCTGCTGGGCTGTCTCGACACGCCCACGACCGGACACTACCGCTTCCGCGGCACCGACGTCCGCGAACTCGGCGATGACGCGCTCTCGCAGCTCAGGGGCCGCGAGATCGGTTTCGTGTTTCAGACCTTCAACCTGCTCCCCCGGGCGATCGCCCTGCAGAACGTCGAACTCCCCATGGTCTACGCCGGCGTTCCCGCCGCCCAGCGCCGCCGCAGGGCCCAGGAGGCTCTCGAGTCGGTCGGCCTGGAGACGCGGGCCGATCATTGTCCGCCCGAACTCTCCGGAGGGGAGCGCCAACGCGTCGCGATCGCCCGCGCTGTGGTGGGGAATCCGAGCCTGATCCTCGCGGACGAGCCGACCGGAAACCTGGATACGGCCACCGGTGAGGAGATCATGGAGATCTTCAGGGGCATCTCCGCACAGGGCAAGACGGTGATCCTCGTCACCCACGAAGAGGAGATCGCGCGCCGCGCGAAACGAATCCTCAGGCTTCGCGACGGATTTCTGATTTCCGACGAGAAGGTGGCGGCCGACCGCTAGGGCACACATCGCGAGAGGAGACACGCACCAGGTGGGGCTCTGGGACGCGATCAGAAGCGCGCTCTCTGCATTGCG
This sequence comes from uncultured bacterium, assembly GCA_964612295.1. Taxonomy (GTDB): domain Bacteria; phylum Eisenbacteria; class RBG-16-71-46; order CAIMUX01; family WJJG01; genus CAYQJL01. Next base: position 30,612 of record CAZTDY010000008.1, read on the forward strand.
CGCCAATCGCCTGCGGACCGCGTTGACCGTGCTGGGGACGGTCGTCGGCGTGGTGGCCGTGGTCGCCGTGATAGCGATCACCCAGGGTTTGAATCGGTATGTGTCCCAGGAGATGCTGTCGATGGGCTCGCACATCTTCAGCGTCGACAAACTCGGCATGATCACCAGCCAGGACGACTGGTTCGCGGCGATGAAGCGCAAGGATCTGACCCGGGATCACGCGGAGTACCTGCGCGATCACGTGACCACTGCAGCGGCGGTCATTCCCTCGGTCAGGCACACGGTCGACGTCCAGTGGGGAGGGGAGAGGGCCGAAGACGTCGGCCTTGGGGGCATCAGCGGGGACTACCCGGCCCTCGGAGACGACTTCCAGCTAGCCACCGGCCGTCACCTCACGCCGGGCGAGGGCGAGGCCGGAGGCCGCCTGACGGTGATCGGATCGGAGCTCGCCGACGAACTCTTCGGCGCAATCGATCCGCTCGGGCAACGTGTGCGGGTCGGTGGCCACACCTTTTGGGTGATCGGCGTGCTCGCCGCCCGGGGGAAAATCCTCGGGCAGTCGCGGGACAACGTGGCCCTGATTCCGCTCGAGACCTTCGAATCGCTCTACGGGCGCCGCCGGTCAATCAGCATCGCGATCAAGGCCGCCTCACCCGAGGTCTACACCGATTGTCAGGAGGAGGTCGCCGTCCTCCTGAAAGTCGCCCGGGGGCTGCAGCCCTGGGACGAACCCGACTTCGGAATGCACACCTCGGAAACCTACTTCGAGGCCTATCGTCAGCTGACCGCACTGGTCTACCTCGGGATGATCGCCGTGGTGGCGCTCAGCCTGGTCGTGGGCGGGATCGTGATGATGAACATCATGTTGGTCGCCGTAACCGAGAGGACGCGGGAAATCGGGATCCGAAAGGCGGTGGGGGCGCGTCAGCGGGACATTCTACTGCAGTTCTTGGTGGAGGCTATGGTCCTGGCAGGTTCGGGAGGCATCTTGGGGGTGTTGTTGGGCGGGGTGATCGCGGCGCTCGTCGATCACTTTTCCCCGCTGCCGGCCCGGGTCGAGGCTTGGTCGGTCGGGGTGAGTCTGACGATGGCGATCTCGGTCGGGCTGGTCGCCGGTCTCTATCCCGCTCGGCGGGCGGCCACGCTGCCGCCGGTCCTGGCACTCTCCTATGAGAAGTAAGATGGGTAAGGTTCCCGCAGCATCGACTACGCACGGCCCCGCGCCGCGCTGGCGACCGGGTGGCCGCGGCGCAATCCTCTTCGAAAGCACGCGGATCGCCTTGAGGGCGCTGCTGGCCAACAAGCTGCGCAGCTCGCTCACCCTGCTGGGCATCATCATCGGGGTGGGAACCGTGGTCGCAATGGCCTCGATTCTCTCGGGGCTGGACCGCGGAATGGCCAGGAGCATCGCCTCGCTTGGTTCGGGCAGCATCTATCTGACGAAGTTTCAGGCCAGCGTGCGTATCGGTGGCGGGAGACCGCGCGAGCGCCGGCCGGACCTGACCTTGGCGGATGCCGAGGCGGTCCGTCAGCAGTGCCGCTCCGTCGCGGCCGTTTGCCCGAACGCGAGCACCATGTTGAGCGTGACCTGGGCCGGGACCGAGACGAAGCCGATCGCGATCAACGGGGCGGGAGCGGAGCTTCCCGTGGTCGAGGACAGGAAGGTCGAGAGCGGACGGTTCTTCACCGCCGGCGAGGTGCTTGCCCGCCACCGGGTGTGTGTGCTGGGTCCCGATGTGGCCCTTGTGCTTTTCGGCGCCGTCGATCCGGTCGGCCTCGACGTGAAGATCGGGGCCTACGGCTACCGCGTGATCGGCGTTCTCGCCCCGAAGGGGCAGATTCTGGGCAACAACCTGGACGAGGTCGTCGTGGTTCCGGTGACCACCCTGCAGCAGGAACGTGGGTGGGGCGACATCCTCGACTACGTTCTGGTCCAACCCCGCGCCCCGCGCGAGGTCGGGCGGGCCATCGAGGAGGTCGAGACGCTCATGCGCCGGCGCCGCGGCCTGACCGTCGCGGAAGAGAACAACTTCGGGCTGACGACCCAAGAGACGCTCATGGAGCTCTACAACAACCTCACCCGGGCGGTGTACGCCGTCATGCTGCTGGTCTCGGGGATCGCGCTGGCGGTCGGCGGGATCGGAATCATGAACATGATGTTGGTCTCGGTGAAGGAACGCACCCGGGAGATCGGGGTCCGCCGGGCGCTCGGCGCTCGAAAAGGGGACATTCTGCTGCAGTTCCTGGCCGAGGCGATCACGCTGACTCTCGTGGGGGGCATTCTCGGCATCCTCTTCGGCGGCCTCCTGGGCTTTGTCCTCTCGCTCGTCTCGATCCTGCCCGCGGCGCTTCCCGTGGGGGTCGTCCTTTTTGCTCTGGCCCTCTCCACGCTGGTCGGTTTATTCTTCGGTCTCTATCCCGCTTGGCGCGCCTCGACCCAGGACCCGATTGAAGCACTACGGTACGAATAGTCCGCGCGAGAGCGTGCGCGCCGGAAGGGGGGACGGCTGCCCACGTGGCTCGACGTAGAGGTAGGAGAGCATGAGCAAAGACGCCAAGCGCACCCCCGCAGCATCCCGAGGCCGGCGCTCCAGAGCGGCTGCAAAGCGCCAGCTGGATACCAGCCACATCTCCATCCGCGGAGCACGTGAACACAACCTCCGCAACATCTCACTCGACATCCCCCGTGACAAACTGGTCGTGGTGACCGGGGTGTCCGGGTCGGGAAAGAGCTCGTTGGCCTTCGACACGATCTACGCCGAGGGACAGCGGCGCTATGTCGAGTCCCTGTCGGCCTACGCGCGGCAGTTCCTGGGCCAGATGCGCAAGCCGGAAGTCGATCATATCGAGGGTCTGAGCCCCGCCATCGCCATCGACCAGCGCACCGGGGGTCACAATCCCCGTTCGACGGTGGCGACCATCACGGAAATCTACGACTACCTGCGCGTGCTGTTCGCGCGCATCGGACGCCAGCACTGCCCCGATTGCGGCATCCCGGTCGGCGCCCAGACCATCGACGAGATCGCCACCCTGGTGCTCAAGGAGTTTGGCGGCGAGAAGGTCATGGTCCTCGCCCCGGTCGTGCGCGATCGAAAGGGCGAGTACCGCAAAGAGATGGAGGGATGGCACAAGGGCGGCTACGTGCGGGCCCGCGTCGATGGCGCCTTGGTGTCTCTGGAAGAGCCGCCGAAGCTCAAGCGCCACGCCAAACACAAGATCGAAGTGGTCATCGATCGGCTGCGCGTTGAGGAGGCGCGGCGGTCACGGCTGGTCGACTCGATCGAGACGGCCCTGCAGCTCGCGGAGGGTTCGATCCAGATCGCCGGGGCGAAAGGCCACGAGCGCCTCTTTTCCGAAAGAGCCGCCTGCGTGCAATGCGGCCGCAGCTTCCCCGATCTGCACCCGCGCAACTTCTCCTTCAACAGCCCCCACGGCGCATGTCAGCGCTGCCAGGGGCTGGGGACGCTGATGGAAGTCGATCCGGACCTGGTCATCGTCGATCATTCCCAGTCGATCTTCGGCGGCGCCTTAGTCGCCATGGGTGGGGCGATGGCCGGGTGGACCGGCCAGCTCGTGCGCAGCCTCGGCAAGCAGTACAAATTCGATCCCGAGAAACCTTGGAAGAGGCTCTCGAAAAAGGCGCGCAAGCTCATCCTCTACGGCACCGGTGGGGAACGGTTCGAGGTCGCGGTCGAAACCACCCGCGGACGCTACGAAGGTCAGATCGCATATGAGGGGATCATTCCCAATCTGGAACGGCGCTACCGCGAAACCAAGTCTCAGGAGATCCAAGAGTGGATCGGGAAATTGATGGCGCCGCACGCCTGTCACGACTGCGCGGGGGCCCGGCTGCGCCCCGAGAGCCTGGCCGTCAAGGCGGGCGAGCACCACATTCAGGAGTGGAGCGCGCTCAGCGTCAAAGACAGCTTGGCGAAAGTCGATTCACTGTACAGCTCCCGCCGGGACCGGGAGCTCACGCGCCAGATCCGCAAGGAGATCCGCGACCGACTTGGTTTCCTGCGCAACGTGGGCCTGGGCTATCTGACCCTCGATCGGGCCGCGAACACGCTTTCGAGCGGTGAGATGCAGCGGATCCGGCTCGCGACCCAGATCGGGTCCCAGCTGGTCGGCGTGCTCTACGTCCTCGATGAGCCGAGCATCGGACTGCATCACCGCGACAACCAGAGGCTCCTGGAGGCCCTGGGCGCGCTGCGCGATCTCGGCAACACGGTGTTGGTTGTGGAACATGACCACGAGACGATTCTCGCGGCCGATCATGTCGTCGACCTCGGACCCGGCGCCGGGCGCCTTGGTGGGGAGGTCGTGGCGCAGGGGACCGCCGAGGAGATTGGGCGCGCCAAACGTTCGCTGACCGGCAGCTACCTGCGTGGCGACAGCCAGATCGAGATTCCCGCGCGCCGCCGACCCGGAAACGGCGAGTGGCTCACCGTTGAGGGGGCTCGCGAGCACAATCTCAAGAACCTCGAGGTGCGCTTTCCCTTGGGGCGTATGGTCTGCGTGACGGGGGTCTCCGGCTCGGGGAAGAGCACCCTGATCAACGAGATCCTCCACCGCGCCCTGGCCCGGCGCTTGAACCGCGCGCAGTCGATCCCGGGCGATCACGACCGGATCCTGGGCGTGGAACACCTGGACAAGGTCATCGGCATCGATCAATCGCCGATTGGACGGACCCCGCGCTCGAATGCGGCGACCTATACCGGATCCTTCACCTTCATTCGCGATCTGTTCGCGAAACACCCTGAGTCCCGGGTGCGCGGCTACAAGCCGGGCCGCTTCTCCTTCAATGTGAAGGGCGGGCGCTGCGAAGCCTGCAAGGGCGACGGCGAGGTCAAGATCGAGATGCACTTCCTGCCGGACGTCTACGTCACCTGTGAGGTCTGCGCGGGCCGCCGGTACAACCGGGAGACCCTGGAGGTGACCTACAAGGGCAAGAGCATCCATGACGTCTTGGAGCTGACGGTCGACGATGCGGCCGAGTTCTTTGCGAACATCCCAGCCCTCTCTCGCAAGATCCGCACGCTGCGGGACGTCGGTCTGGGTTACCTGCATCTGGGGCAGCCGGCGACCACCCTGAGCGGCGGCGAGGCCCAGCGGGTCAAGCTGGCGTCGGAGCTGTCCCGGGTCGCGACCGGCCGGACCCTCTACATCCTCGATGAGCCGACCACGGGGCTGCATTTCGAGGACGTGCGCATCCTCCTGGGCGTCCTGGCCCGGCTGGTGGAGGCGGGCAACTCGGTGCTGGTGATCGAGCACAACGTGGATGTCATCAAGAGCGCGGATTGGATTGTGGATCTGGGGCCCGAGGGGGGAGAGGGCGGGGGCTTGGTGGTGGTCTCCGGGACCCCTGAGCAGGTAGCCCGGAACGCGCGGTCCTGGACCGGAAAAGCCCTGAAACCGCTTCTTTGAGCCGGGCGGGATTGACCTCGCCGGGGCCGGATGATACCGTCACTGATTCGGTCCCTGGATGATAAGGAGTAAGGTATGAGCGAGTCACCGCGCCGGACCCCGTTCCACGCCCGGCACCTCGAATTCGAGGGCAAGATGGTGCCCTTCGCCGGGTGGGAAATGCCGGTTCAGTACCCGCGCGGAATCATCCACGAGCACCGCCGGGTCCGCGAGGCGGCCGGCCTCTTCGACGTCTCCCACATGGGACGATTCTATCTTCGCGGCGCGGGCTCAATCGACTTCACCAACAGCCTGATCACCAACAATCTGGCCAAGCTGGGAGAGGGGCAGCTGCTCTACAGCGCCCTCTGCAATGAGACCGGCGGGATCATCGACGATGTGACCGTCTATCATCTCGGCGATCACGCCCTCCTGGTGGCCAACGCGGCCAACGCGGATGTGGTCGAGAGCTGGATTCGCAGCCACGCGCCGGCGGGCATCGAGGTGGACAACGCCACTGGCCGACTGGCGCAACTTGCCCTGCAGGGTCCTCGAGCAGAGGAGATGCTCGGCGAGCCGTTTGCCGGCGCCGTGGAGGCGGTCGGATACTACGGATACACGCAGGTGGATTGGCGGGGCGGACAGATCCTGATCAGCCGCAATGGCTACACGGGCGAGGACGGTTTCGAGATCTACCTGCCGGTGACCTGCGCGGACGAGCTCTGGACAGCGCTGTTCGATTGGGGGCAGGCCGTGGGGCTCGAGCCGATCGGACTCGGAGCACGCGACAGCCTGCGCATGGAGGTCAACTACGCCCTCTACGGAAATGAGCTCAGTCCCGACGTCAGTCCGCTGGAAACCGGCCTGCGCTGGGTGGTCAAGTTCAAGAAGGGCGACTTCATTGGACGCGAGGCGCTTCTTGCGCAGAAGAAGGCGGGCTTGGAGCGCACGCTGACGGGGTTTGCGGTCGACGGGAAACGTCTGCCACGCCACGGCTATCCCATCATGGAGAATGGAGAGCAGGTCGGAGTCGTCACCAGTGGCGGGTTCTGTCCCTCGCTCGAGAAGGGGATGGGAATGGCGCTGGTGCCGCCACGCCTGACGGAGGTGGGGAGCAGGTTGTCGATCGACGCCCGCGGCCGGGTCATCGAAGCCCAGGTCGTGGAGCGGCCGTTCTACAAAGATGGTTCGGTGAAGAAGGGCTAACGGAGGTCTTTGAGTCCAGTGCGCTTCTCGGTGAGAGCGCCAGGGAGGTGGAGATGGAGTTTCCGGACGGGCTGCGCTACACGAAGGATCATGAATGGGTGCGGGCGGAAGGCGACGAGGTTGTCTTCGGCGTCACCGACTACGCTCAGGATCAGCTCGGTGACATCGTCTACGTAGAGCTGCCGGAGGTTGGCGCGGAGATCACCCAGGGCGAGGCCTTCGGGTCGGTCGAGGCGGTCAAGGCGGTCGCCGACATGTACTCTCCCGTGACCGGCGAAGTCGTCGCGGTCAATGACACGGTCAACGACGACCCGGCCGTCATCAACAGCTCGCCCTACGAAGAGGGGTGGATGGTGCGCGCCAAGCTGAGCGACGCGGGGCAACTCGATGATCTCCTGAGCGCGGCCGACTACGCCCAGCTCGTCGAAGAACTGGGAGGAGAGGCCTAGTGAGCTTCATCGGCCACACTCCTGCGGAAGAAGCCCGCCTGCTGGCCGCGATCGGGGTCTCCTCCTTCGAGGAACTCATCGAACAGGTTCCCGAAGGATTGCGGCTGGCCGATCTGCTGCCGATTCCACCGGCGCAGAGTGAGCCGGAGCTGAGGCGTGAGTTCATCGAGCTGGCGGGCAAGAACTACGACCCTCAGCGGGTCGTCTCCTTCCTGGGGGCCGGCATCTACGATCACGCTTGCCCCGCCGCCATCGACCAGCTGGTCTTGCGGCCGGAATTCTACACCGCCTATACGCCCTATCAGGCCGAGGTGGCCCAGGGCACCTTGGCAGTGATCTTCGAATTCCAGACGATGATCGCGGAGCTGACCGGGCTCGAGGTGGCCAACGCCTCCATGTATGACGGTGGCTCGGCCGCGGCGGAAGCGCTCCTGTTGGCCCGTACCGCGACCCGGGGCAAGCGGGTCTTGGTCGCCGGCGGCCTCAGCCCCCGGATCCGCGCCATCTGTGAGAGCTACCTGGAGAACCTGGATCTGGTTCTGGAAATCCTCCCCGCGACGAACGGACGCCTGGAACCCGAGGACCTCGAGACGGCCCTGGGGGCGGGCACGCCGGTCGCGGCCGTTCTCGTGCAGCAGCCGAACTTCTACGGCCTTCTGGAGCCACTCGACAAACTGGGCGCGATCGTCGGCGCCCAGGAGGGCAAGCGTCCCCATCTGGTGGTGTCGGCCGATCCGGTTTCCCTGGGGGTCCTTGCTCCGCCGGCGTCCCTGGGCGCTGAGACGGTGGTGGGTGACGTCCAACCCTTCGGGATCCCGGCGCAAGCAGGTGGTCCCACGGCCGGCTACTTCGCCACGCGGCAGGCGCACATCCGGCGTCTGCCCGGCCGACTGGCTGCGGAGGCCTTCGACGCGGCCGGACGCCGCGGATTTACGCTGACGCTTCAGACTCGTGAGCAACACATTCGGCGCGACAAGGCGACCTCGAATATCTGCACCAACAGCGCCCTCATGGCTCTTCGCGCGACGATCTACATGTCCATGCTGGGGCCGGACGGGCTGCGTGGGGCGGCGGAGCAATCGCTGCAGCGGGCGGCGTACGCGTTTGAGAAACTCACCGGCCTGCCGGGGGTGGAACCGGTCTTCTCGGGGCCTTTCTTCCGAGAGTTCGCTGTTGCCCTTCCCGAGGACGCCGAGACGGTGGTTACGGCAGTCGCCGAACGTCATCAGGTGCTGGCCGGTGTTCCGCTCGGACGATTCGAGCCGGAGCGTTCGAAACAGCTTTTGGTCGCGGTGACCGAGCAGCGCACCCGAGATGACATCGAGCGGCTGACGGACGCCTTGGGCGAGGTTCTCTAGCCGCCCGCGTCTGGGAGGAGAAGCATGAACGAAGCGCTTCTGGCGCAGAAGACGGCCGAGGAGCCGATGTGCGCGACCCGCTGCAGGGGCAACGTGCCGGTCATCTTCGATCGCAGCCGACCGGGGCACCGCGGCTACGCGCTGCCCAAGCTGGATCTGGAGGCGCAGCCGGTGGAGGATCTGATCCCCGCCGCGCTCCGTCGCAAGCAGGCGCCCGCTCTACCGGAAGTGACCGAACCGGAGGTCGTGCGGCACTACATCGAGCTTTCGCTTCTCAACCACCACGTGGATCGGGGCTTTTATCCGCTCGGGTCCTGCACGATGAAGTACAACCCGAAGATCAATGAGGAGCTCGCCCGCCTGCCGGGGCTGGGTGGCATCCATCCCGAGGCGCCGCAGTCCCAACTGCAGGGAATCCTCGAGCTTCTCTGGCGCTTTGGCCGGGAGCTGGCGACGATCTGCGGACTCGATGAGGTCAGCCTTCACCCCGCCGCGGGGGCGCAGGGCGAGTTTCTGGGGATGAAGCTCTTCGCGGCTTATCACCGCGCCAAGGGCAACGAAAAACGCGTGATCCTGATCCCGGACTCTGCCCACGGCACCAATCCGGCCAGCATCGTGATGTGCGGGTTCCAGCCCAAACAGATTCCGTCCCTGCCGAACGGGCGGGTCGACGTTGAGCAGCTGGATGCGCAGATCGACGAGAACACCGCCGGCATCATGATCACCAACCCGAGCACCCTGGGGCTGTTCGAGGATCAGATCCGCACCATCGCCGAGAAGATCCATGCGGTGGACGGCCTGGTCTACTTAGACGGCGCGAACCTCAACGCATTTGCAGGCCTGGCCACTGCGGGCGCGATGGGGATCGACTGCATCCACATCAACCTGCACAAGACCTTCTCGACCCCGCACGGGGGTGGGGGACCGGGCGCGGGTCCGGTGGCGGTGAGCAAGAGACTGGTTCCGTTTCTGCCGGTTCCGCAAATCGACAAGCAGGGAGACACCTACCGGCTGGTGACGGACCGCCCGCAGGCCCTGGGCCGGCTCCACTCTTTCTTCGGCAACATCGGGGTCATCATCCGGGCCTGGGCCTATATCCGTACGCTGGGACCAGACGGCCTTCAAGCGATGAGCCGGGCGGCAATCATCAACGCCAACTACCTGATGAAAAAAGTCGATCCCGTGTTTCCCGTGGAGAAGTCCGAACACTGCATGCACGAGTTCGTGTCCAATCTGAGCTGGACCCGCAAGCACGAGGTCAAGAACATCGACGTGGCCAAGCGTCTGCTCGACTTCGGATACCATGCGCCGACGGTCTCCTTCCCGCTCATCGTGCCGGATGCGTTTATGGTCGAACCGACCGAGACCGAGACCGTGGACACGCTGGATGCGTTTGCCGACGCGCTCTCGAGAATCGCGACCGAGATCCGGGAGACCCCCGAGGTGGTCCGCGGTGCGCCCCATACGACCTTCGTCGGACGGCTCGACGAGGCGGCCGCCGCGCGGCGACTCAAGGTGCGCTTCATCGCCCCGGAGAAGGAGTCCGATGCCCGATAATGCCACCCAGACAAGCCCGGAGGTTGCCTGGCGTGTTCATCCGGCCGCCGAGCGGCTCGGGGTCGGTGTGCTCGTTCTGGGGCTCGTCCTGGTGCTCAGTTTCTTGGCGGGGATTTGGATGGAGGGTCCCTACTGGGGGGCGTTCGCCTTTGTGGTGCTCTTTCTCTCCCTGGAGGCCTTCTTCCTTCCCAGCCGCTACGCCCTTTCGCCTGAGGGCGTCGAGGTGGCGAAGCCGTTCTCGAAGGCGCAGCGGCCGTGGACCCACTTCAGGCGGGTCGTCTTCGACGCTGGCGGCATCACGCTCAGTCCGTTTGCCCGGCGGAGTTGGCTCGAGACCTACCGGGCGCTGCGGCTGCGCTATCCCGGCGTGACCGGGACGGGGCCGGGACCGGAGGAGATCAGGCGATACATTCTCGAGCAAGTTGATGCGGAAAAGGTTACCGTCGTCGGACCGCCCGACGACGCGGCAGGCAAGTAAGGTCGAGGAAAGCCCGTGGTCACCATGACAGAGAAGCCACCCGAGGAAGCTCCAGCGAAGAAGAAGCTGGATGACATGACCAACGAGGAACTCCTCGATGCGGTCGCCAAGCGCGTGGTAGGGATGCGCTTGGCGGTCCCGGCCGTTTTCTTCCTGGAGTCGACAAAGCCCCTGTCATTCCTGGGCAGTCAGCTGCTAATCTTCCTGCAACCTTTTGTGCAGGCATTCTTGACAATTAACAGCTACGAACGATTCACGCACATGATGGAGGATCGTGAGAACGTCGAGAACCTCATCCAGCGCATGGAGCTGATGGATGAGGAGTTGCGCGCTGACGAGAAGCGCGAGAAGAATGAACGGCGAAAAGCACGAGAAGAAGAGCGAGCGCAGCGGGGCGAGAAACCGAAGCGCTGGTTCTGGCGTCGATAGAGACTGCCTCCGGATCAGCGGAGGCGAACCTGTCTGGTAGGGGAAAGAGCGCATGAGTGCGGCGGATGATCTAAAGACAATGAAAATCCGGTCGGTTCTGGCGACCGACTGCGGTTCCACGACCACCAAGGCGATCTTGATCGAGCTCAAAGGCGACGAATATCGCCTGGTGGTGCGCGGTGAGGCTCCCACGACGGTGGAGGCGCCGTTCGAGGACGTGACCCGCGGCGTGCTGAACGCGGTCATGGAGGTCGAAGAGCTCGCCGGGCGAAAGCTCTTAGACGGAGAGACCATCATCACCCCGCAAAAGGGCGATGAGGGGGCCGACATCTATGTCTCGACCTCCAGCGCCGGCGGCGGCCTCCAGATGATGGTGACCGGCGTGGTCAAGTCGATGACCGGCGAGTCCGCCGAGCGGGCCGCGTTGGGCGCGGGGGCGATCGTCATGGACATCATCGCCAGCAACGACGGCCGGTTGCCGCATGAGAAGATCAAGCGCATCCGGCATCTCCGGCCGGACATGATCCTGCTCTCCGGGGGGATCGACGGTGGGACGACGACCCACGTGGTCGAGCTGGCCGAGATCGTCGCCGCTGCGGACCCCAAGGCCCGCCTGGGCGCATCCTATTCGATGCCGGTCATCTACTCCGGGAACAACCAGGCGACGGATCTGATCAGGGAGCGACTCGAGGACAAAACGGCCTTGACGGTCACCGACAATATCCGTCCGACGATGGAGCGGGAGAATCTGATGCCCGCCCGCCACGCGATTCATGACCTGTTCATGGAACACGTGATGGCGCACGCGCCGGGGTATAAGAACCTGATGGCCTGGACCCCGATCCCAATCATGCCGACGCCCGGTGCGGTCGGATCGATCATCCACACGATCGCGAAGCGCAACGAGATTCAGGTCGTGGGGGTGGACATTGGGGGCGCGACCACCGACGTCTTCAGCGTTTTCAAGGACCCGTCCGGGGAAGACGTCTTCAATCGGACGGTGAGCGCGAATCTGGGGATGAGCTATTCGGTTTCGAACGTGCTCGTCGAAGCGGGTCTGGAAAACGTCATGCGCTGGGTGCCCTTCAACCTCGACGAGAGCGAGGTTCGAAACCGCATCAAGAACAAGATGATCCGGCCCACGACGATCCCCCAGACGTTGCAGGAGTTGATTCTCGAGCAGGCGCTGGCCCGTGAAGCGCTCCGCCTGGCCTTCCTCCAACACAAGTCGCTGGCCGTGGGCCTCAAGGGGGTCCAGCAGGAGCGGACGATCTCCGACACCTTCGAACAGACGAGTTCGGGAGAGACCCTGATCAACATGGCCACCCTCGACCTGCTGGTCGGAAGCGGTGGAGCCCTCTCGCACGCCCCTCGCCGCGTGCAGTCGGCCATGATGCTGCTCGATGCGTTCCTCCCCGAGGGCGTGACGGAGCTGGCGGTCGACTCGATCTTCATGATGCCGCAGTTGGGTGTTCTGGCGGAGGTCGAAAACGAGAGCGCCAAGCAGGCCGCCACGGACGTCTTCGTGAAAGACTGCATGATCCACATGGCCACCTCGGTCGCACCGATCGGCAAGGGAAAAGAGGGTGGCAAATGCATGAAGGTGAGTGTGGCGCTGCCGGAGGGCAAGACAGAGGCCTTTGAGATGCAGTTCGGAACGGTCCGCTTCGTGCCCCTCGAGGTGGGGGCGGAAGCAGAGGTGACCGTGGAACCGGCCGGGGGCTTCGACGTCGGCCTCGGCAAGGGCAAGATGCTCAAACGTGTGCTCAAGGGCGGCGTCGTCGGGCTCATCTTTGACGCTCGCGGCAGGCGGCCGTTCGCCTTGCCGACCGATACGGATCAGCGGGTGGCCAAGCTCGCCGAATGGGCGAATGCGATGGGGCTATATCCAAAGGACCCTCGCGAGCTGGTGTAGGGCAATCTCTTAGAATCGAATACGACCGCGGGCGGCCGCGCCGCCGCTGGTCAGGGGGACATAGGGAGAGGAGAGAAGACAAGTGGCTCACGCATACACACCCGGTTTGCGGGTGACGGGTTGGACGACGATTGTGAAGGAGCGTCGCCTGCCTTTGTCCGGTGAGGTCATGGTGCAGAAGGGCGACCGCGTCACGGCGGAGCGCGTCGTCGCGCGCACCGAGCTGCCGGGAAACGTCCAGCCGGTCAAAGCGGCCAGCATCCTCGGACAACACCAGCAGGATCTGCTCGAGTACATGCTCAAGAAGGAGGGTGAGGCCGTCAAGAAGGACGAGGCCATCGCCACCGCGAAGAGCTTCTTCGGCCTCTTCAAGACCCACTGCCTCTCGCCCTGCGACGGGACGGTCGAGAGTATTTCGACGGTCACCGGCCAGGTCATCATCCGCGAGCCGCCCATCCCCGTCGAGGTCGAAGCCTACATCGACGGCACGGTGATCGAGGTGATTCCAAACGAGGGGGTCATCGTAGAGACCGAAGGGGCTTTTGTTCAGGGTATCTTCGGCATCGGCGGCGAGGTGCATGGCCAGATCAAAGTGGTGGTGGACTCGGCCGACGAGGAATTGACGCCCGGGCACCTGGATGGTGATGTTGAGGGCGCCATCGTCGTGGGGGGATCGAAAGTCACCAGCGAGGTGCTGAGGAAGGCCGCTGAGAAGAAGGTGAGCGCCATTGTTGTCGGCGGGATGGATGCCGCCGATCTGAAGAACTTCATGGGAGTCGATCTGGGCGTCGCGATCACCGGCAGCGAGGAGCTGGGGGTGACGCTGGTGATTACCGAGGGTTTCGGCAGGATGGCGATGGCCGGCCGGACCTTCGACCTCCTGAGACGATTCGAGGGCAAGAAGTGTTCGGTCAACGGCGCCACTCAGATACGCGCCGGGGTGATGCGCCCTGAGATCGTGGTTTTCGAAGGTGTGCAGGGTGATGAGGCAGCCGAGAAGAGCTTCAGCATGTCCGAGGGACTGCAGATCGGCAGCCCCGTGCGAGTCATTCGCGCGCCCTACTTTGGTGGCCTGGGAGAGGTGAGCGGTTTGCCTCCCGAGCTGGTCGAAGTCGAGTCGGGCGCCAAGGTGCGCACGCTCATGGTCAAATTCCACAGCGGCGAAGAGGGCGTGGTGCCCCGCGCAAATGTTGAAATGATAGAGCGATAGCGCCTGTGCTTCGTGTCTTGCGCGAAGCCGGCGGATAGGTCTGATCCAGCTGCGGTCCGGAGGTCACTCCGGGCCGCTTCGTATTAGGTTAGAGGCTCACGTTAGCCTACCCCTTTGATCCCTTCCTACCTTCATGAACCTGCAGTGCTTGCCGATTCTCTCCTAAGAGGACCCCCAGGGCTTAGAACCCGGGGGGCGGACTGATGGCGCCGTGGTGTGCCTGAGCTTGCGCATACCAGCATCAAGGAGAAATCGATGGCAGTCCTGGGCCGAGTGAAATGGTTCAACAACCGCGCCGGATGGGGATTCATCGAAAGAGACGGCGAACCGGATGTCTACGTTCGGCACGACCAGATCGCAGGGGATGGGTTCAAGGTGTTGCAGGATGGGGATCTGGTTGAATTCGAGGAGAGGCAAGGCGAGCACGGGGCCTATGCGGTGGGCGTGATCCGGGTTGAGCCCGGACAGCGGGAAGAAGCGTCTTAGGCTTGCGGCGGATGGGTTTTGGGTGATTAAGGAGGTCTTCCGGTGAAGACAGGGAAGCTCTTTGGCAGTGCTTACGGTTTGGTGGTGGTCCTTTTCACGGCAGCCCTGCTGTGCGGCGGTTGCGCCACGGAAGAGGCGTCCACCCCCACGGGGATGGGCCAGTGCGGACTGGTCATCGAGAGCCTGACGGCCACGCCGGGAAGCGTGACGGTGGGCGATTCGACCACCATCTGTGCACACGTGCTGAACAAGGATGGCACGCGGGCGATGTCGGGGGTCACGGTGGAGTTCGGGCGCTCGGGTCGAACGAGCGGGGGGAGCTTTGCCGCCATCACCGCGGTGACGGACGCGAACGGCAATGCCTGCGCCGTCTATCGGTCTGACGCGGCCGACCTCGGGATGATCGACCTGAAGGCCGTGGCGGGCGATTGCGCCTACAAGTACCTGACGCTGATCGTCCAGGCCACCGGTGACAGTGGTGGGGACGGACTGAACGTCGAGATCGGTGCCGCCGAGTCAGCGATTCCGGCTGACGGGGTGAGCACGCTCGATCTGACGATCTCCGTCACGCGCGAGGGCATGGCCGCCGCCGATGAAACCGTCATCCTCACGGCCGGCGAGCGATTCACCGACGTCGATGGCAACGGCCTGTTCAGCGACGGCGACATCCTGCTCATCGATGGGGACGCCGACGGCCTCTGGGACGCGATCGGCACGGTCCCCTCCTCGGTGACCACCGGCACGAGCGGGGAGGCCATCGCCACCTACACGGCTGGGGCGGAGGAGACCACCCTCTACGTGAAAGCCACGGTCGATACAGTCTCGGTCGACTTCGCCATTACCCTTCATCCGGTCGAGTCGAACGTGAGCGTCACGGCTTCTCCGGCCGAGATGCTGGCCGACGGCGTTTCGAGCTCGATCATCGTGGCCGAAGTGTCCGACAGCGAGGGGAACCCGCTGGTCGGCAAGCTCGTTCGTTTCACGGCCGGTGAGCCGTTCGATGACGACAACGGCGACGGCTCCTACACGAGCGGTGAGAGCTTCAGCGACCTGAACGAGAACGGCGTCTGGGATGTGATCGGGCAGATCACCACGAGCGGGAACACCGGTGAGGACGGCGCGATTGCGGTTGCCTACAAAGCGGGGCTCACGCCGGGCGAGGTGACGATCTACGCCGCGACCCAGGAAGAGCGCTCCAGCACGACGGTGATGCTGCTCGAATTGCCCGCCGTCGACTCGATCGAGTACGACTGGAATCCCGACCAGGTCTACGCCGACGGTTCCAGCCAGAGTGAGTTGGCCGTGACGGTCTACGACATCAACGGCGGCAGGATCGCGGGTAAGGACATCAAGTTCGTTGCCGGTGAGCCGTTCACGGACAACAACGGCAATGGCGAATTCGACGCCGGGGTCGACGACTTGGGCGATGAGATCATCGCCAACGGCGAGTGGGATGCGCTCGGCACCATCGATGCCTCGGCAATCACCGACGTGGTCGGCCGCCTGTGGGTCACCTATACCGCCTCGACCACCCCGGGCGAGATCGCGGTCAAGGCAAGCGCGGGCGATTGGTCCTTCGACATTCCTCTGGTCGTCGCGGAGCTTCCCGACGTGATCTCGATCGCCGCCGAGGCAAACCCGGCCGCGATCGTCGCCAGCGGGGTCAGCGGACAGGACTGGTCGACGATCAGCGCCATCTGTCAGGGCGAGGGAGGAATCGAAGTGCCGGCGGGCGTGCCGGTGACCTTTGAAATCTCCTCAGGCCCAGGCGGCGGCGAGAGTTTTGCACCCGACGGCACGGCCAGCCTGACCGCGCTGACCGACGCCTACGGTGAGGCGATTGCAATCATCACCTCGGGGTCCGTCCCCGGCACCGTCGAGATTCAGATCTCCAGCGGCGAGGCGGTCACCCATACGGTGGTCGAGATCCTCTCCGACGGAACGATCCGCCAGATCATGCTGACGGCCGAACCGACGGACATCAGCGTCTACGGGATCGGCGGCAGCGATCACAGCGTGCTCAGGGCGACCTGCTACCTGGATCTCTCTTCGGAGACGACGGCGCCGGCCGGCTACCCGGTGGACTTCTCGATCATCGCGGGACCGGGTGGGGGTGAGGAACTCCTTGGTGAACTCGGCGGTGCCGATGTGCCCACCGATGAGTACGGTGTCGCCCAGATCACCCTCCGCGCGGGCACCCTTTCGGGCCCGCTCACCGTTCAGGCCGCGGCCGGCGATGCGGCGCACAGCGTCTACCTGAGTATCTCGGCCGGACCGCCGACCGGCGTCTACTGGTTGCCGCACCAGTCCAGCGTCGGATACGGAGACGCGGTAGAGAACATGAAGGTCCTCGTGCACGATGCCCACCACAACCCGGTGCCGGATGGTACGCGGGTGGTCCTCAGCGCCAACTGCGGCCTCGTGCGAGGGGATAATGGGACCGGAGCCGAGGAGACCATCGCCGGCGAGATCATCTGTCACTTCTTCGCGCCGCCAGCAGAGGATGATCCCCCGAGCGTGGCCGAGCTCTACGCGAAGGTGATCGGCGCCGATGACGAAGAAATCACCGGCACCACCTACATGGATCTTCCCTTGGGTGATCCCAGCGACGAGCCGGGACCGATCGCTACCTTGCAGATCCAGCTATCGACCTCGGAGATCGCGGTGCGCGAGACCGGTGGCGTGGAGCAGTGCTACATCGCCGCGACCTGTTTCGACGCGCAGAACCGTCTGGTCGGCAAAGACCGCGAGGTCGAGTTTGAGATCCTCGCCGGCCCGGGTGGTGGGGAAGGCCTCCTGGAAGGCGGTTGGGGACCGGTGACCGTGCTGACCGACGAGTCGAGCATGGCCGTCGTCACGCTCCTGAGCGGAACCGTTTCGGGGACCGTGGACATTCAGGCCAGCGCCCTCGAGACGCAGGTCTCGAAGTCGGCCCTGGTCAGTATCAACGCGGGCCCGCCGGTCTACATCTCGGTGGGGGTCAGTCCGCAGAACATTCGCGGTTGGGATGTGGTTGGCGCGGAAGCGGAATTGATCGCGATCGTTTCGGACATCTACAACAACCCGGTGCGCGAGGGCACCGTCGTCTACTTCACGGTGGACGAGGGGATCGTGCGCGGGAACTACGAGCTCTACGGCGTGCTCGGCAGCAGTGTCACGGACGGCGGCATCGGCAAGGGCACCTACTTCAGCGGGCTCCCCCGGGACGACGGCGATGTTCTGGTCACCGTCAGCACCTCGGGTGGCACGGTGATCGGCACCGACTGGTTCATCTCATCGGGACCGCCGGTCTCGGTGACCTTTGTGAGCCCGGCTCCGCCTCCGGCCCCCGCGCCGACGTTGTGGGCCGACGGTGAGAGCGAGATTCAGATGTGGGTCGAGGTGCTCGACGTCAACGACAACTACGTCCTCGGGGGCACCGGCGTGGAGTGGCGCACCGACATCGGCACGGTGACCGAAACCTCCATAACGGCCGATGGCGTTTACGGCAGCTTGGCGGAATCCGACTTCCGCTCGGAGACTCTCGGGGAGGACTCGTCCTGGACGACGCCCGACGACGGCATCGGCGCGGTTGCCCATGTGACCGCCTCGGCCGGCCTGGGCGGCGCCGCCAGTGACCTGCTCGAGATCTACCTGCTGACCTCGAACGCCTATCGCAAGAACTCGAGCATCGAATTCGAGTCGACGTCGGTGGGAGCCAACGCCAGCGTGCCGTTCGATGTGATCATCAAGGACCGCTTCGGAAACCCGCTCGGCGGCCATGCCCTTTCGCTCAGCGCGAGCGAGGGAACGGTCACCGAGTCGGCCGTCACCGACCGGTGGGGGACGGCGGGCAATCTGATCTTCACCGCACCCGATGACAGCTTGAAGGTCTACATCACCGTGGTGGACGAGGATCCCGGCTACGGCGGGATCACCCTCAGCCAGGAGATCACGGTGCAGTAGATTCGGAGTACACGCACACAATGCAGAGGGCGCGTCCACGAGGGCGCGCCCTTTCTTTGTGCGTGGTAAGACGACCTACCGAAGCGTGACCCACACCACGCCCGCGACCGCCAGCAGGAGCGCGAGCGCCTTGCGCCGGGTGATGGCCTCGTGGAGGAAGATCGCGGCCAGGGGCAGGGCAAACACCGCACTCGATTGATTGAGGATCGCGGCCGAACTGGCGCTCGTATATTTGATGCCCGCCAACCACATGATCATGGCGAGGTAGGTGCCGAACACCGACCCGATGATTGCCGCCCTCCAGGCGGGAGAGGGGTGCAGCGACCGCATGATCTCCCGGCCGTTCCTCGAGAGGGGAACCATGATGAGAAGCCCCACAATGCCCACCAGCAGCCGATACGTGGTCGACCAGAGGAGAGGGGCCCGCCCCAGCACCGGTTTGACCAGGACGACGCCGAGGGCCATGCAGGCGAAGGCGAGCGCGCCGATCATCACGCCTCTCAGTTGTTTGCCGTGAGCCGCCTTGTCGCGGTTGCGCTCGACGGTCAGCAGAACCCCGCTCAGGATCAGAATCGTGCCGCCCAGATCGCCCCGGCTCAGGCGTTCGCTCAGAAAGAGGGTCGAGAAGAGAATCACGAGCGGGCTGTAGAGACAGGCGACGATCTGCGAGCGCCCCGCTCCCAGGAGCTGCAGGCATCTCAAGAAAAGGGTGTCGGCGATGCTGAGGCCGATCACGCCGCTAAGCGTAAGCAAGATAATATCTTTGCCTGAGAGTGAGGGGAGAAACGACTCGCCGAGGATGAGTATCGTGGGCACCATGAGGACGAGCCCCACGCAGCTCTTGAAGAGATTGAGCCCCATGGGGTGCATGCGCTCGGAACTCTGTTTGAAGAGCACGACGGCCATCGCCCAGAGGAGGGCGCAGGAGATCGAGTAGATCTCACCCCGATAGGGGAAGTCCATCGGTTGGGTTCTCCTGATGGCCGGAATCCGGCCTACGCAAGGACTTGAATCACTATTGACCCGCAAGGGGCAAATTGATAACATCCTACAGCTGCGATATCTGATCTTCCACCCCATATATCGCGGGGGGTGGCCGATGAACAAACGGGATCTGGTATCCGAAATCGCCGATCGGAGGAAGACCTCCCGAGCGTCGGCAGCAGTCGTCGTAGATGAGTTCCTTGCCGCGATTTCTAGAGCCCTCTCCGAGGGCCGCGACGTACAGCTGAGACGCTTCGGGCATTTCGTCCTGCGACCGCGGCGAGCGCGGACCATGAGGAACCCGAGGTCGGGGCGCGAAATCAACGTGCCGGCCAAACTGGTTCCGGTCTTCCGTTCCTCCAAACAGTTGGAGCGGGCGCTCAATCGCGGCGAGAGGCCAGACTAGGGACGAGTGATCTGCTTCCCGGCGTTGGTGAAAGGTCTGCGACTCCAGACCCATTAAGGAGAGCTGTATGGGCTGCGGCCGGAAAAGAAAGCGTCAGAAGATCGCGACGCACAAGCGCAAGAAGCGCCTGCGCAAGAATCGCCATAAGAAGAAGCGCAAGTCGTAGAGGAGGTGCGCGGGTCTGCCTGACGCGCCTTAGATGACTTTCAGCGGCGGGGATCATGTGCATCCTCGCCGCTACTTTTGTTTCTTGTCGGGCGTGCGCGCCCAGGCTGAAACGGGGAGAGATGCCACGTACACCGGAGCAGGGCCGGGGACGATTCCAGGCGACCCGGGAAGGCTACGGATTTGTCACGCCTGAGGGCGGCGGCGAAGATATCTTCATTCCGGCCGCGGAAGTGGCCGGCTCGCTTCACGGCGATCAGGTCGCCTATCTCCTCATTCCGGACCACCGCGGCGGGCCGCGCGTGCGCGGGACCATCCTGTCGATCCTCGCGCGGGGAGTGGCCCACTTCACCGGCGTGGTGCAGGGCACCCGCCGCCGACTCACCCTCGTTCCCGACCACCCGAAGCTTCCGCCGCTCATGCGCCTGGTGGGCGATACCCGGTCGGTCGAAAACGACCAGCGCGTGCTCTGCGAACTCAACGATGCGCGTCCGGGGCGCCTGCCTTCCGCGCTCTACCTGCGAACCCTGGGGGAGGCGGCCGATCCGCATCTGGATGAGGAAATCGTCAAGGCCGAGTACGGGCTTCACCGCGACTACCCGGCCGAGGCGCTCGAGCAGGCCGCCAGAGCGACGCGGCTCCTGGCCCGGGCTAGTGACGCGACCTCGCGGCGGGACTTCCGCGCCGAAACCGTCATCACCATCGACCCGGCCGATGCCCGGGACTTCGATGACGCGCTCAGCCTGAGCCGAACGGCCGAAGGGCTCTGGCGGCTCCGGGTCCACATCGCCGACGTGGCGGCCGCGGTTCCGGAAGGGAGCGCCCTCGACCGGGAAGCGCGCCGCCGGGGCAACAGCACCTATCTTCCCGGGTGCATGATCCCGATGTTGCCCGAAACGCTCTCCACCGATCTGCTCAGCCTTGCGCCGGGGGAGGATCGCCCCGTGATGACCGTTTCGATTCTGGTCGACCAGGACGGGAAGATCACGGGCACGCGCATCGACGAAGGCCTGATCCGCAGTCGCCACCGACTGACCTACGGACAGGTTCAGGAGGTGCTCGATGGGGGGACTCTGGACGTCCCCGAGATCGACGGTCTGCTGCACGGACTCGACCGTGTCACGCGCGCACTCAGGGCGCGCCGCTTGGCCGCCGGGGGATTCGACCTGCGGGTGCCGGAGATTGAAATCCGCCTGGGCGAGGACAGCCGCCCGGGACTCATCCGCCGCCGCCTGCAGGGGCGCAGCCATCAGATCGTCGAGGACTGTATGATCCTCGCCAACCGCGTGGCCTGCACCTTTGCGCGCAAGCGGGAACACCCCTACCTCTACCGGGTCCATGGGGAACCCGACCCTCGGGCGCTCGAGGAGTTCTGGGCCGACCTGGAGACGCTCTATCCCGGCGTGCCCCCCAAGGCCCGGCAGGACTTGAGCGGGCTCCGTCACTGGTTGGCCTCTCTCCCCGATGAACCGGCCACCTGGCGCCTCCACAGCTTCTTCTTGCGGACCCTCAAACGGGCCATCTACGCGGCGACCGACACGGGGCACTTCGGCCTTGGCCTGCGGGGCTACGCTCACTTCACCTCTCCGATCCGCCGCTATCCGGACCTCTTCAACCACAGGGTGGTGAAGTGGGCTCTTCGCCATGGGCCCAAACCGGTGCCCGACTCCTGGCGCGAAGAGGCCGCCGAGGTCGCCCTCGGGTGCACGGGGACCGAAGAGCGCTCGGAATCGGCGGAGCGGAATCTGGTGCGCATCAAGCTGCTGCGCTGGGCCGAGCAGCGTCTGGGAGAGCTCTATCGCGGACGAGTCGAGGCCGTGCTTCCGGCGGGCTTCGTGATCGAGCTCGAGGATCCGCCGGTGACCGGATTCGCTCCCCGGGAAGAGGTGGCCCATCGGCCGCACGTGCGCACCCGCGGGCGCCGGGTTGGCCCGGGCCGGGGAGAACTCGCCCTGGGCCTACCGGTCATCGTGCAGCTCGTCCGAGTCGATCTGAAGGCCCGGTCCCTGCTGCTGACCGTCAGGGCCGCGGGCCGGAAGGCACTGGCTCTCCAACCCGACGAACTGGAGAGCCTGGTCGACCCCTGGAGCCCGGCGGAAACCGGCCGGCGCAAGGGTAAGCGCCACCGGAAGTTCTCGGCGAGGGGGCGGGAGACGCCCCTTAACGCCGCCGGCCGGGACCGCCGCCCAAAACGCAAACGACGGCGCAAGAAGGGCAGACAAAGGTAAGGTCAAGCCGCCTGGTGGCCGATGTTTTCAGTGGATGAGCCGTGAATCTCTTGCGTTCCCGTCACTGAGAGAAAGGCATCGGATATGGCTTGGGATAGGTTCAAAGATCGTCGCAAGGAACGTCGGGTCGACCTGCGGATGCTGCTGGAGTTCGACGATTCCGACGGAGGCGAGAACGAGCGCCTGACCCGCATGGAGACCCTCAATTTCAGCGCCGGCGGGTTCTATTGCCGTCTGGATCGCGAGATCCTCCCCCTGACCCGATTAGCCCTGCGCTTCGTTTTCCCGCCCTTCGGGCCGGACCACACGGAGGAGTACCCCATCGATTGTGAAGCCGTCATCGTGCGCTGCGATAACGACGGCGAAGAGGAGGGACTCTATCGCCTGGCCGCCTGCTTCACGGACCTGGCGACGGATGATCGGGAGTACATCCGAGCCTATCTGGACTGGTATGATCTGGTCTTCCTCCAGGGGAATGACCAGGAGTGGGATGGCCAGGCCCCCGATGACGATCTGGAGGAGGGTGCCGCTTAGCTGCTTCTGGAGATGGAATTCTTAGCGGGCCGGCGTTTGCGGGCCCGCTTTTTTCACCCCCTCTGGAACGGCCTGTGCCCCCCAGGGTACTCAGAAGCGAGGCGGCAGGATTGACCGACCTCGGCAGGATTGCTAGGCTCTGCGGCGCAGGGGGACACAGCCGCTGGCGGGAGATATCCGTATGTTCTTCAAAGAAGTGACCGGTCGCCTTGGGGGCCGGGAGTTGCGCGTCAGAGCCAATCATCTGTTTTCCGCCCTGGCGGTTCTCATTTGCCTGACCATTGCGGTCGGCCCGGCAGGGGCCGACAAGTACGCGGGGGAGTTCCTCAAAATCGGAGCCGGTGCCAGGGCGCTCGGCCTGGGTGGTGCGGTCACCGCCTTGGTCGATGACGCCAGCGCGGTCTACTGGAATCCGGCGGCCATGGTGCTCGTTCCCCGAGCTGAGATCGGTCTCATGCACGCCGAGCAGTTCAGCGACCTGGCCGACTACGATTTCGCCGGCTACGTTCAGTCCCTGGGCGGCACCGGCACTCCGGGCGCAGTGGGCATCGGCGTGGTTCGGTTCGCCGTGCAGGACATCCTCGTCACCGAGGGCGCCTTCGAAGATGCGAACGGCAACCACGTCTACGATCCCGGCGAGACTGTCTATCCGGATCAGTTCTATCTGGACAGCGACACCGAACTCGGTCTGCTCTTTTCCTACGCCAACTACCTGCGCTCGAATCTCGCTCTGGGCGCGAGTATCAAGCTGGTCCGCCAGGATCTGCTGAATCATTCCAGTTTTGGAATCGGCACGGACCTCGGCCTGTTGTGGTTCCTCTCGGAGGATCTCCGCCTCGGGGCCCGTCTGAGCGACGCCACGACGACGCAGCTCTATTGGGATTCCGGCCGCCGCGAGACCGTGAGTCCATCGCTCTACGTGGGCGGGGCCTACCAGCACGGACTCACCGGTTTGCGCACGGTCCTTGCCCTGACGGCAGACCTCGCCATGACCTTCGAAGGCCGCGAAGAGGCCAGCTCGTTTGCCGCCGGACAAATCGGGGGCGATCTGAGGACCGGCCTCGAAGCCCGTTTCCGCGAGCTGTTCATCGGTCGGGTCGGGTGGCAGGAGAGCGGCGTGACGGCTGGGGCCGGATTCAGGCTGAAAGGCTTCGGCGTCGACTACGCCTTTGTCCCGCACGACGAGCTGGGCTCCAGCCACCGGGTGTCGGGCGCCTACCGGTTCTAGGGGCGGTTCCGATCGCATTCCAGCATACCGTGTAGCCATAGCTTCCATCTGCAGGTCACGGAATCGATTACCGTGACATGGCCGGTCAAGCCTACCCCGGCGGGCCGTTGAGGTCGCAAGGGGCGCGGCCCGCGCGCCGGTGAGTTTTTGACCGGCCCCTCCCGATCTGGTCCACACCCCCTGTCTCACCGCTTCCCGCACTGATGCCGCGAGAGCCCGATTCGATCGAACACCGGCAGACGGAAGACAAATCAATGAGAGCACTTAGGGTCCCAGACCTCCCGACCGATCTATTACCCGGAGACTGCGTTGCCGGATGGCATACAGCTTGCACCGCCATTGTCGGCAGACGGAAGTCCATGCAGAGGAGGTCTTGGGGAATGGGAGAGAAGTACGCGCCTGACCAGACGAAGCCTGTCTCGGCCGATTTTACGATCAACGCGCGGGTCATGCAGATCCTCGCCAGGCGCTGGATCGACATGACCGGCGTCGAGGTCGGCACGACGGACGGCGTGGTCCTGATTCAAGGGCGGCTGGAGCGGGAGCCGAAGGGTTGGGGAGAGGATGACGAGCTGGCCCGCGAGCGCTTCATCCTCAGCCTGCGCGCGCAGATTCGCAACATCCCGGGCGTGGCCGATGTGGTCATGAGATTGCACGAAGGTGATGACAGGGAGGCCCCATGGGCAGAGAACATCAGCTAGGGCAGAGCCAGCTGCGGCCGGTTCAGCCGGGCCCGCAAGGTCAAATGATGAGCGGGCAGGGGACCAGGGCCAGCCAGGTAGACGTGGGGCTGCTCCTAGACGCCGCCAAAGAGGCGGAAAAGGTCCTCGAACACGAGGCCCGGACCCACCCGACCTACGCCGACGTGCGTCATCGGCTCGGCCTTCTTCGCCTTCTCCGCAACGACCCGGCCGGCGCCGAACGCGAGTTCGAGGAAGCCATGGGCATCAACCCCGGATATAGGGCCGCCTACTATGGCCTCCGGATGGCCCGGATGCTTCAGGGCCTGCCGGTTGGTGAGATTCGCGAGCCGGAAGGCAAGACCGCTCCGGTGCCCGAAGAGATGAGCTGGCGTTTCGCCGACGAGTGTTACCGGCGTCTGACGGACGAGCAGTACCCCAAGGAAGCGGGCCAGTGCGAGTCGGAGACCGCGGGGCAAGACACCTCCAGCGACGACGGCGTCCATACCCTTCCGGGTCACTACGCCTTCTTCTTCGCGACGCGCCGCGGCGACGAGGAAGAAGCGCGCCATCAGTTCGACAAGGTGATGGCCCATAGCGAGGCCGGCCAGCAGGCCTTCTCGCGACTGGGCTTCTATCCGTGGCCGGGGTTCGACGAGGTGCGCGCGCTGTGCGACATGCTCCTGTGGACTCCTTTGGCCGTGGACCTCTATACCTATCTCGCTCGAATCTACGCGCGAAACGGGCTGCGCGACAAGGCGATCGACTGCTACGACCGGAGCTACGTCGTCTACCCGCGCCGGTCCCGCCTCGCGATGAACCGCGCCGAACTGGCGGCAGCTTTCGGGGAAGAAACCGAGGCGATCTCGCTTCTGACCCAGTCGATTGACGACGATCCGAAATGCGTGTCCGCGAGAATCGCTCTCGGGTACGAGTATGCCTCCCAGGGTTTCCTGGAAGAGGCCCGCACGCAGTTCGAGGTTGCGGCCAGTCTGGAGCCGAACTACGCCGACGTGCGCTACAACCTCGCCTTGCTCAACGTGGGCGAGGGCCAGATCGAAGATGCCCTGACGGAATTCAAGCGCGCGCTGGCGCTCAATCCCGGGTACCTGCCCGCGCGGCACAGCATGGGTCACCTACTCTGCCGGGCCGGCCGCAACGAGGAAGGGCTGCGTGAGTATGCCCGGATTTTGAAGCAGGGGTTTCAATCGAGCGACATGCTGGTGCAGATGGGCAAAGCCGCCATGGCGTTGGATCGCGCCGAAGAAGCGCTTCAATACCTCGAGCGGGCGATCTTCCTCAATCCTGAATTCGCGCCGACCTACTACTACATCGGTCAGGCCTATCAACGAAAAGGCCTGAAGAACAAGGCGCGCTCCGCGTGGCGGACCTATCTGGAAAAGGCCAACGACTGGGAGCCGTTGGGTCCGATTCCGGCCGAAGACGAAGCGGAAGCGTCCTAGCGGGATCGCCAAGGCGACCCGAATCCGGCCGCCGGAGCGCGGCCACATAGTGCCAGGAGGGTGAGCAATGGAGGCTCGAGACCTCGCAACCAGTCCCTTGCGCATCGAGGTAGCGACATCCCAGATCGAAGGGGGCCAGGCGGTGGGGTGGGCGGACCCCGATCGCGTCGTGGGGTGCGTCGCGTTTTGTGAACCTCAGGATGCGTTCGAACGATTCGTCCTGCCTCACCTGCAGAACCCCGACCCCCCGACCTCAGTACCCGAGACCCTTCCGCCGTCCGTGAGCACCCTGGTGAGCGGCCTCGAGGCGGCGCACCACCGGCTGTACCGGGAGAACCACTCCGTCATGAAGGACCCCCAGTGGGTTCGCCTGACGGCCGCCTGCGTCGAAGAGAACCGCATCTTCTTCGTCCGGACCGACTCGGCCTGGCTGTATCTGCTTCGTGATGGGCGCGCCCATCTGCTGGGCGAATCTACGGCGGAGGCGCCGGACTGGAATGACCGATCCCTGGCCCTCGGCGGACCGGAGAATCTCAAACTCCAGGTGACCTCCCTCGGCGTGCAACCGGAGGACGAGGTCCTGCTGGTCTCCGGCGATGCCCACGAGCCCCCCGACCTGCGGGCGATCGCGCGCCTCTTCGCCGAATCTCGCGACCTGAAGAGAGCGAGCGACGGCGTGGTGAATCTTCTCGGCCTGCAAGGGCCGAGCGCCGCCGTGGTGGCGTTCCGTTTCGCGACCCTGCTTCCCGGAATCGAGGAGAAGCATCTGGATGTGAGCAGGGGGGAGGCCGTGCTGGGTGAGATCACCGACCTGGCCCGCGAGATGGTGTTCGGCGTCACGGCGCCGGTCAGTGAGGACGCCTCTGAGTTGGTCGAGCCGGCCGGCGATGATGAGACCGAACCGGAGATCCTCTTCCCTGATTTCGGCGGGGGCGTGCTGGACGCGCCCGAGCCGCCCGAGGAACCTGCCGAGGCACAGGAGCCCTTCCCCGAGCCTGAGTATGAGCCTGAACCCGAACCTGAGCAGGACGTGCAGCCGACCCTGCCGGTCGCCTCACCGAAGGATCTGTTGGGCTCGTTCCCCGCACAGGGGGACTGGCCGGAAGAGAATGCGGCTCCAAGGAAACGAACTTCGAGAGGGTCGGCCTGGCCGGTGATCGTGGTAGCCGTGCTCCTCTTCATCCTTGCGGCTTTGCTCATGGGCGGCGGGGCCTGGCCGGGTGTGGTCCGCACGGTGCGCGGATTCCTGGGGCTCGCGGAGTCTTCGGGCTCGAGTGCGGCCGCCGTCACCCAGATCACAGCGATCTCGGAACCGGAGGGCGCGACCGTCTCGATCGACGGAACGAGGCTGCCTGGCAAGACCCCGCTGAAAGGGGTGCGCGTGCCGGGTGGAAAACACTATGTGGTCATGAGTCTCGGGGCGGCCGGTGTCTGGGCCGACTCGGTGGATTGGGAGGAAGGCGGCGACTACACGCTGAGCGCGCGTTTTCTGGGCTCGCTGGAGATCAGCGCACAGGATCTGAGTGGAGAACCTCAGGCCTGGCTGGCAGGTCAGACCACAAAGATGGCCCTTCCTGCCCGCCTCGACAGCCTGCCGGCCGGATGGTATCGCGTCTTCTTCGAAGATCAGAAGATCCCCCTTTGGGAGCGCAAGGTTCTCGTTCGCCATGCGAATACCGCCCGGGTGGACGTGAACAACGATTTCGCGGCCGAGAAGGTCCTCGTGCGTGTTGAGAGCTCGCGCATGATCGAATCCGAGGGTCTTCGCCCGGTCGAGGGTGACAGCGTTTTCGTCGACGGCAAGTTGGCCGGTCTGACCCCTCTCGAGCTGGAACTCCAACCCGGGCTGCACGGCGTGTGCGTGCAGAGCGAGGGGGAGGAGTACTGCGAGATTCTCCGGCTGCCGGCGGGGGCAAGCCGGTTCATCACCCCCGCATTCGGCCTGCGGGAGCGGCCCACCTTCTCACACCTGCCACCGGGGCAGGCGGTCCCCCAGGGCGGGCAGGTATTTCTGGCGGTGGACATCGCGTCGGCTCGCGGGGGACTGCGGCATCCGCTCCTCCATTTGCCGGGCGGACCCGATCACCCTCAGAGTGTTCCCTTGGTCCAGGTTGGCCCGGGCGAGACCCAGTTCGTGGCCCGGGTGTCGGGCTCCTGGCTGAGGACCGGCGCAAAGATGCCCTACTTCTTCTCGGTGACCACCCCGGAAGGGGAGGAGGTCTTCTCCCGGCTCTTCTACCTGACCCTCGTCGAGAGCCCGGCGGAACTCACGGAGAATCAACGCCCTCGTTGATTCCGACCCCTCGCTCAATCCGGTGTCGGTGACCAGGTCGCCGCAGCCTCATTGACTTCTCTCCCGATTCTGCGTATGCTTACCTCGGACTCCATCTATCTTGCACGTGGGCAAGGAGGTACCTTCAGGAATGAGTCGTTCCTGGTGGACAAGAGCTTACCTACGCGGCTTGGCCGTATGTGCTGCATTCTCTGTGGCGGCCCTGGGCGTGCCCTGTGCCGAAACGGAGGGCAGCGCGGCGACATCACGCGATGAGGCTCCGCTGTCCAGTTTCCTGAGTGCCTTGTCTCTCGAAGCCCTGCCCTTGGCAGGGGGGAGCGCCACACCGCTACTGAATCCGATCAAGGCCGGCGCGAGTCACCTGGGCCCGGATGAGATCGCCTCGCTCCAGACTTTCCTGGAACGCCCAACCGACCTTTCGCATTGGGTGGACGTCGGCGATCGATTCCGGATTCATTACGACGCCGAAGGGCTCCATGCCCCGCTCATGCTCAGTGGCCGGACCTATGTGGCCGTGGCCGCCGAGGCCTGCCGGCACGTTGCGGATCTCTACCACGGCGCCGAGCAACGTTGGCCGCAGCCCCTGCGTGATAGCGACGGCGGGGATGAGCGGATCGACGTCTATGTCGTGGACCTCGGGCCGGGCGTCTACGGATACAGCCTGCATGAGGATGTGGCGGGCACGTCGGGCAAGACCGGCTTCATCGTCATGGATAACGACTTCGCGGGTCTCCCGGTCACCGCTGTGGAAGATGCGGTCCGACTGACGATTGCTCACGAATACCATCACCTCATCCAATTCAGCTACGGGTACGATGCGGAAGCGACCTGGTTCATGGAGCAGCTTGCGACCATGGAAGAGGGCGTTGCCTATCCGACCCTGAGGCAACGGGAACGATATCTGCCCGTGTTTCTGCACGAGCCGCATCGGTCGCTCGACCTGGGGAACGGCACTCACGAGTACGGCACCTGGCTATGGCCGGAGTTCCTGCGCCGCGTCCATGATTGGGCGCTCCTGCGGGACGCGTGGGAAACCTGGCGCGACGAGGGGTTGACCATGATCACCGCGATCGGGGTCTCCCTGGACAGAGCCGGCAGCACACTCGATGAGGCCTATCTCGAGTGGGCGATCTGGAACGGGTGTTTGGGTGCGGACGGGCCGGATCACTACGGGGAGGCTATCGCCGGCGATGCCGGGGTCTATCCTGAGGAAGTGATCGACCAGTATCCCTTCATGGGGTGGCGTCCGGACCTGACTCGCCAGCCCGACCGGCTGGGGACAAGCTATGTCGAATTGCGGCCTCAAGCCGGATCCGCCGACAACGTGCTGATGATCGTCATGCGCTCGTGCGAGAGCCTCGCGGGGGTTCGCCTGCTGCTGTGGACTGCCGACGGGACCTTCGCGGGGGCCGTCGAGCCTGACGCCAAAGGGCTGCAGCAGACCTTCCGGATTGAGTCCTGGATGAACATGGGGCGCGCCCTGCTTGTCGTGGCCAACGGCTCTGGCGCCCAGTATAGCTGCAACTACACCTTGATGGCTCAGACGCGCTACGAGACGGCCAGCGTGTCGGATGACTACCAAAGCGGACTGGGTCTGAGCAGCGCGCCGAATCCGTTCGAGCCGTTTACGGTCATTCAGTTCGAGTTGCCGCGGACCGAAGATGTCTCCCTCAGGATCTACGATGCGCAAGGACGCCGCGTGATCAGCCTGATGGATGGACCGGCCTCCGGAGACCGTCATGCCATCTACTGGGGCGGGCGAGACGAGGGCGGGCGGCCGGTTCCGGCGGGCATTTACTACGGCCGGCTCGAGTTCGGCAACGAGACGCGCCAGATCAAGTTGATCCGGATGCGCTAGGGCCCAGGCGGCCATCCTGCGCTTTACAGCCTCCCCGGCCGGGGAGGCCTTTTGTTATCCCTTCCCAGACTCCCTGGCCCGGATCTCGCTACCCACGGTCGTGACCTTTCGCCGCCGCCATCCCGGGGCGCCGCTGAGCGCCGCAAGCCTGGCCCTGGCCGCAGGAGTAATCCTGGGATCATGGCTGGGGCATCCGGTCTTTGCCTCGTTGCCGACCCTCGCCGCCTTCCTTGCCGTGGTCGCCGGCCTGTCGGGCTGTCTGCCGACGGGTGGGAGCCGGGCGCGGCGGCACCTGTTCAGCGGCCTGATGCTCGTCGCCTGTTGTCTCGCAGGGCTGGCGCGCGGGGGGAGCGAGGCGCGGCTTCTCGACGACCAGAGCCGTCTCGCCGCGACCGCGTGTGCACCGGCCTGGGTGAGTGGACATCTCATCCGCGAGGGGGGGCGGGTCCTGTTGGTTGCGGACAGCGTCCGAGCAGTCCAGGGCGGTGCCGTCCGTCCGGTGCCAGGTGGCTTTCGCCTTCTGCTTCCGCCGCGCGCGGAGATCGGCCCCGGCGCGACAGGCGTAGGCCGTCCCCGGGTCGCCGGGTTCGGTTCGATGGAGCCAACCGGCGGTTCGCGCCGGCCGGGGGGATGGAACGAAAAGGCCTGGGCGGCGACGTGGGGTGCGGCGGCCACGATGAGGCCCTGGGGTCCCCTTCGCGCTGAAAGCCGATCAGGCTGTGGGGAGGACGCTTCGGCGGGCGCGTCGTGGCGAGGAGGCCGCGACGTATGCGCAGAGATCGCGGCGCAGGTCCGCACGCGAGGGACGCGAAGCCTGAGGCGGGCCTTTCCCGGTCAGGCTGGAGACTTTCTCGCGAGGTTCCTCCTGGGGCGGCACGCTCCGGTGAACGACCGGTCTTTGGAGGCTGGTTTTCGCGCCGGCGGGCTCGGCCACATCCTGGCGGTCAGCGGGTTCCACGTTGGGTGTGTAGCGGCGAGCCTGGCGCTCCTCGCGCGTGTGCTTTCCCGGGGCCGCTGGGTGCGCTGCACGCTGCTCCTGCTGGGCATCCTCGCCTACGGCACCCTTGTCGGTGGGGGCAATGCCGTGACGCGGGCGGTGGGCGTGGCGTCGGCCTGGCTCATCCTCAGAGGTCTCGGGCGGAGTCCGGGCCCCACGGGCCTCTTGTACCTGGTCCTGGCCGGGGCTCTGTGGGTGAACCCTCACGCCTGGCAGCAGGCGGGTTTTCAGCTCACCTATCTGGTGACCTGGGCTTTGCTGCGTGGCGCCCGCCGTCAATCGCGAACTGGCCGATCTCGAACCTCGGTCGGCCGCCAGCTGCGGCGCCTGGGTCGCGCCGCGATCGCCGCGCAGGCTGCCGCATGGCCTTTGACGCTCGCACACTGGGGCGGAGCCAGTCCTCTGTTTCTGATCTCGAATCTGGCGTTCGCTCCGTTGGCCGCGGGGATGGTTCCATTGGCCGGGTTGGGCATCCTGCTCGATGCGCTCCCCGGGTTTCCGGCCGACCTCGGGTGTGGGGCGGCCCGGGCTTTGATCGAGCTGGTCTTACGCGGCGTGGATCTCCAGGCGGGGCTGTGCCAGCGGACTTCTCTGCCCGGCGGGCTTCCCGTAGCGGTGGGGATCGGGCTCTCGCTCGCCGTCGGCACCTTGGCAGGCATGAGAGGCTGGAGGGGTGGTATTCGGCCATGGGCAGCGCTCTTGCCGGCGCTGGTCGCCGTGGTCGTCGTCACCCGGCCGGCATCCGGGCCGAGCTTTGTGATGCTCGATACCGGGCAGGGGGAAGCCTGGGTGGTGCTGTGGGCCGAGGAGACCTGGGTGATCGACACCGGCCCGCCTCCCGGAGAAGCCGGACGCGCGAGAGACCTCCTGATCCCGACGCTCAGATGGTATGGGCGGCGGAGGATTGACCGGCTGATCCTGACCCATGACGATCTGGATCACACCGGCGGGCTCCAGGAGGTGGCCCGAGGGAGGCTCCCGGTGGGAGAAGTCGATCGACCCGCCCGCTGGTCCTCATCCCAGCGGACTGAGGAGTATCTGAGGCTGCTGCGAACGAGCGGAGCATCCGTCTGCTCACTGGCCGCCGGTGACACGCTGCGCACGCGAGACGGATTCGCCGCCGTCCTCCACCCGCCGGCGCAAGGCGGCGCGACGTTTGAAGAGGATCGTAACGCGGGCAGCCTCGTCCTGCTTCTGGAGTGCAGGGGAGGCAGGCTTCTGATCTGGGGCGATCTTCCTGCAGAGAACCAGCTCGACGTCGCCGCGCGGCTGGAAAAGCACCCCGATCTCATCATGACCGCTGCCCATCACGGGAGTGGGGGCAGCACCCCGGCGGTGTTGCTGAGTGGCCGGGACAACGGCCTCCTGCTCATCTCGGCCGGGCGGGAGAACCGGCACGGCCACCCCAGCGCGCGTATCCTGGCCGATGCCGCCCGGGCCGGCTGGGGCGTCCTGCGAACCGATCGGGATGGGTCGATTGTCTTGTCGCGCCCAAGCGGTGCCTGGAGGGTCCGGACGACCCGGAGCGGTGGAGATTGGCGACTGGTTTCCGCCTCATCTTGAGGGTGCGGGGCGGTCGTGCTATAAGTGGCCTTTCCGCGATGTTTGGTTCATTCCGCGCTCTCGGGCGGGTGTACGCTGGATCAATACCTCTGACCACCACGGGAACAGGAGTTCTGATGGGAGCTGACACACCTGCCGCGCAGCCCGGCGCCGAAGTAGCCTTCATGGGGCTGGAAACTCTGGGCATCAAACCGGACCAGCGAGGAAAGGTCCGGGAGATCATGGACCTGGACGACAACCTCCTCCTGGTTGCCACCGACCGTATCTCCGCCTTCGATGTCGTGATGCCGAATGGGATCCCCGGCCGCGGCCGGGTCCTGGGGCGGATCGCAGCGTTTTGGTTGCGGGGGTTGGCCGAGCACATTCCGACCCACTTCCTGACGGACGACGCCACCCGCTTTCCCGGCAAGCTCGGCGAGTTTGCCGACACGCTCTCCGGGCGGGCGATGCTCGTGCGTAAGGCGAAGCGGATCGATGCGGAGTGTATCGTGCGCGGGTATCTGGCCGGGTCCGGCTATGGTCTGTACAAAGAAAGCGGTGAGATCAACGGCATTGCCCTGCCTCCCGGCCTGAAGGAGTACGAGCGACTGCCGGAGCCGATCTTCACCCCGACCACGAAAGCCGACGAAGGTCACGACGAACCGATGACCTTTGACGAGCTGTCCGCCCAGGTCGGGTCCGACATGGCCGAAGCGCTTCGGCGCGCAAGTCTGGACATCTACTCGCGGGGTGCGGACTATGCGCAGCGGCGCGGCATTGTCATCGCCGACACCAAGTTCGAGTTTGGTTTGATCGATGACAAACTCGCGATCATCGATGAGGTCCTGACCCCTGACTCATCCCGCTTCTGGCCGGCCGAGTCGGTGGGTACCGGCAAGAAGCCGGTGAGTCTGGACAAGCAGGTCCTGCGCGACTATCTGTTGTCGACGGATTGGGATCGCACTCCGCCGCCTCCCGAACTTCCGCTCGAGATCATTCAGAAGACGGTGGACCGCTATCAGATGGCCGAGCGGCTTCTGGTGGGCGGCGCAGAGCAGCCCACCTGGTAGGTGAGGGGAGACCGACGTGATTGAAGTCAAACGTGCCTTGATCTCCGTGTACGACAAGGAAGGTGTGACCGAGTTCGCCCAGTCGCTCGTCAAGCTGGGGGTCGAGATCCTGTCCACCGGCGGCACCGCCAAGACGCTGCAGGAGGCCGGCGTGCCCGTCACACCGCTGGAGACGCTGACGAAGTTCGGGGATCTCTTTTCGGGGCGAGTCAAGACGCTGACGCCCCAGGTCCATGGTGGGATCCTCATGAGGCGCAATCTCCCGGAGGATCGGGCCCAGGCCGAAGAGCACGGCATCGAGCCGATCGACCTGTTGTGCGTCAATCTCTACCCCTTCCGCGAGACGGTTGCCGCCCACGGGGATGACCGGGCCGCCTGTGTCGAGATGATCGACATCGGGGGACCGGCGATGATCAGAGCCGCGTCGAAGAATCACGAGCATGTGGTCGTGGTGACCGCCCCGGCGCAGTACGACGAGGTCGCCCGGCTCCTCGAGGAGGGCGAGGGGCGCTTCCCGACCGAACAGACCCGGGGGCTCGCCACCGCGGCCTTCGCGCAGACCAGTGCCTACGACGCCTCCATCTACCGGTACCTGGAGGAAAGCGAGAGCTTGCCCGCGTACTGGGCCACCGGCGGGCGACAGCTGCAGGCGCTGCGCTACGGTGAAAACCCTCATCAGCGGGCGGCCTGCTACCTCGCGGGCAGCCGCTTCTGGTCGCAGTTTTCCCAGCTTCAGGGAAAGGCTCTCTCCTACAACAACCTCGGCGATCTGTGGGGGACCTGGAATTGCCTGCGTGAGTTTGCGGACGCAGAGCAGACTGCCTGTGTCGTCGTGAAACACAGCACGCCCTGCGGCGTGGCCTTAGGGCCCGATCCGGCGACCGCGTTCGCCCGGGCGCGCGATGGAGACGCCCTCTCCGCCTTCGGAGGGGTCGTGCTGCTCAATCGACCGGCCGATGAGGCGGTGGCCAAACTCCTGGGCGCGATGTTCCTGGAGGTCGTGGGTGCTCCGGACTGGAGCGCCGACGCCCTCGCCGCGCTCAAGAAAAAGAAGAACCTGCGGATACTGAAGCTGCCCGCGCTGGCGGGCGGAGCGTCTTGGGCAGCCACCGGCGCAGCGGACTGGGCCTTCAAGTCGCTCGGCGATGCGATTCTGGTGCAGAGCACACTGCCGCCGCACGCCGGCCCGGGAGAATGGACCTGCGTCACCGAGACCCAGGCGGACGCGGAGACGTTGGCCGAGCTGGACTTCGGGTGGCGGGTCTGCCGGCATGTGCGTTCGAATGCCATCACGCTGACCCGTGATCGACAGACGATCGGGTTGGGCGGTGGGCAGACCAGCCGGATCGATGCGATGGAGGTGGCCATCCTCAAGGCCAGGCGTTGCGAACTCGACCTGGCGGGGACGGTGCTTGCCAGCGATGCGTTCTTCCCCTTCCGTGATGTCGTCGATCGGGCCGCCGCGGTCGGTGTACGGGCCGTTGTCCAACCCGGTGGATCGAGGCTCGACAAGGAGAGTATCGCCGCCTGCAACGAGCAGGGCCTGGCGATGTACTTCACTGGTGAGCGGGCGTTTATGCATTAGTGCCGAGCCCGGCGAATGACATCTCGGGGGGGACCACCTTTGACAGCCTCTGTGCGGACGATCCTGCTCATCGCGGCCTTACTCGCTGTCTGCTTGCCGGTGTCACCGGTGGACGCGCAATCCGATCCCGGACGATGCGAGTGGGACTCCCTGGCCGACTCCCTCACGAGCGCCAAGCGTGCGGTCCGCCTCGCGCGCATCCAACAGAATCCGTCTGTCCTCCTCTGGCTGGAAACCGACTACGAGGCTCTTCTCGATCAGGCCGCGAAGCGGGTCGAAGCTGCGGCCGAGTCTTCTGCATCCCAGGCGCTCTTCGATGACGCGTACGCGATATCCGGCTGCGACGAGGCATTCGGCCGGGTCGTGCGCGCCCTGGTCGGCGGTCGGCGGGACGTGATCACCACCCATCTCGTGGCGCTCTGGTTGAGAGCGGGACCGGCCGTCGATCCCCTGGGGGAGGGCACGTTCTACCTGGGGCTCGATGCGCTGCAGAACGGGCTCTACGAGGAGAGCGCCAGGTTGTTGGGGGAGCCGATCACGCCCGTGCTGCAGCCCTACGCGCATTGGCTGCGGATCAGGGCTCTCGAGAGGATCTCGGCGGAACGCTCGGGGGCGATGGCGCTCGCCTATCTGCGCATCTCCCCGCGGCACAAGTTCAGGGATCTCCTGACCCTTCACGCGGGCCGGTTTCTTCTGGGCCAACGGCGGATCGACGAGGGGCTTCGTCTCCTCGAACCCTGGGTGCAAGAGGTGGGGCCGCAGTCGGGCATCGGCGCAAGGGGTCAGACGATCGTTGCCGAACTGTATCATCTGAAGGGCGATGCCGGGGCGTGCAAGAAGGCCTATCTGTCCGCCGCGGGTGCGGGAGAGATCGGCGGGAACGAGGCCGACCTTCACCTGCGTCAAGCGAGACGGATTTTGGGGCGGGCGGATCCGGGGGATCGCCGGACAAGGGTCACGTGTGTGCAGAGCATCTGCCGCCAGGGGAGCGCCGGGGCGGCTCTGGAAACCTGGAATACCCATGCGGGGCGGCTCTCATCCGCGGACAGCCTGGCGGTGGGGAGGCTGGTTCTCGGTCGGCTCTATGGAGCACGTCGTCATCGGGAGCTCCTGACGCTGTGCGACGACCTGTCGAAGGTCGCGTCGTTGGGGCTGAGGCAGCGAGCACAGGTGATTGCCGGAAGAGTCCATCGGCGCGCCCAGAATCTGCCGGGCGTGCTCCAATCGTGGCAGGCGGCTGCGGCCTGGGACCGGCCCCACGAACTGACGACGACCGCCTCGGGAGCGGCCGCGGCGTTCACGCTCTGGGAGCTTGGACGCGAGCTGGAGGACTGGGGCGAGTGGGCGCGGGCGGATTCGGCCTTTAGCCTCCTGGTCCAGCGCTACCCGGCACATGACCGGGCCCGCGTTGCCAGACTGCGGGCGGCTCTCTGCCGCTACTCGAGCGGCCGGACCGCCGAGGCGATTGCGGATCTGGCCGATCAGTGTGAATCGGCCTCTCATCGTTTTGTGGGCAGCCCATGTTTCTGGCGCGCTGCTCTGGACTCCGCAGAGATTGCGCCTCGGCTTCTCGCCCGGGCGGCGACGGAGACCCGGCCGG
The DNA here is from genome assembly GCA_964612295.1 of uncultured bacterium. GTDB lineage: Bacteria > Eisenbacteria > RBG-16-71-46 > CAIMUX01 > WJJG01 > CAYQJL01. The sequence goes on from CAZTDY010000008.1 coordinate 67,684, forward strand.
GCTTCCACGCCCTGCGCTCGGAAGAGGCGCTCTCAGCGGGGCTCGTCCGGCCCGGCACCTCGGGCGACTCTCTCTTCTGGGTCGCTCTGGCCGACGAGGTCGAAGATATCCACGCGACCTGGGCCTGGCCGCCTGGGGAGGCCCTGCGGTCCACGGCTGCCGCGGACCGGGTGGTGGCATTGATCCACGGACAACCACTGGCGGAGGCGGGGGATATCCTGCACGCGTATGGATATCGCACGTGGGCACGCAATCTCTGGACACAGCTTCCTGGTTACCGGGCCTTGGATCATGCCGAACAGACCGCGTTTCATCGCGCCCTTGGCGACTACGGTCAGGCGATCCGCCTCGGTTTGAAGCTGGGCGATCGCATGGCCGAGCGCTATCCGCTGGGCTATGCTCCCCAGGTGACTCGGGCGGCAGAGCGATTCGGCCTTTCACCGGTGTTCGTGCTCGCCGTGATGCGACAGGAATCCCTGCTGGATGCCACCGCGCGATCCCGGGTCGGCGCGGTGGGCCTGATGCAGCTCATGCCGGGGACCGCAGAACGTCTCGCCGATTCGCTCGGCCTCGGACGGGTCGATCTGGAGCGCCCGGCCGACAACATCACCCTCGGCGTGGCTCATCTGCGTGAGCTGTTGGACCTCGCGGGAGGCTCGGTGCCGATGGCACTGGCGGCCTACAACGCCGGCTGGGAGCACGCCGTCCGGTGGCGATCCACAGAGGGCGGTGCCGATGAACTCGCGGGGTGGGACGGCTACATCGAGCGGATCACCTTTGGCGAAACGCGCCGGTTCGTGAAAAGCGTCCTGATGCACTACTGGAGTTATCATCGCAGCTACCCGACCGCGGCGCCCGCGGGGGATGTGCGAGAAGCGCTCAAAGATACGCCCGGACCGGGGGCGGGTTGACCTGACCCTGCGGATTGGGCACTGTGGGTGGGGCGGGGCAGTTCGCCTTGACCGGAGAGACGCGAAGGACAGTGAAGGAGCCAAGCCCAGATGAGATGGTTCGGGGAGATGGGACGCAAGGCCGTGCATATATCGGCCATTGCTGTTCCGGTGGCGCTCTACTTCCTTCCGCTGGCCCTCGCGCGCACCATCCTGCTCGCCCTGACGGTGGTGAGTTTGATCGTCGAGATGCTGCGGCTCAATCAGCCGCGGGTGCGCACATTCTTCTATCTCTTCTTTGGGCGGTTGGTGCGGGATCATGAGCGGTTCAATCTCCTGGGCTCGACCTATCTTCTGCTCTCCGGCCTCATCTGCTCCTACGCATTCGCCAAACCGATTGCGGTGGCCGCGCTCGCCTTTCTCATCCTCGGGGATACAACGGCTGCCTTGGTGGGGAAGGCGATCGGCCGCGTGCGGGTGTTCGGCAAAACGGTGGAGGGGAGCCTGGCCTGTTTTGTGGTCTGTCTGGCGGTCGGTTGGCTCATGCCGGAGCTCAGCCTCAGGCAGGCTCTGGCGGGAGCGGCGATGGCCACTTTGATCGAGTTGTTGCCGATCCCGTTGGATGACAATCTCCGAATTCCTCTCGCGGCCGGTTTTACGATGACCCTCATCACCTAGGTTGTGGATCGAAGATCTGTGATGGGCTGGGAGTTCACCAGCAGGTCTTTGGTGCAGACATTTGAGTCTAGGGGAATTCGACTCCCAGCATTCAGCCGATCTAGAAAGCGAACTTCAGGCGATGGACAGTCTGACGCTTCCCGAGGATCGGAGTCTTCACCGCTCTTTGATAGTACTTCACCCACTGGGCCGGTAAGTCCTGATGTTCGGGGAAGAGTCGCTTCCTAAGAACCTCGCGCCAGGTCATGAGCCGATCGGTCAAGCCAAGCCACATCGCCGCGCTTTCACGAGGTCCATTCTCGCTCCTTGGTTTGATCACATTGCGCCACACCGTGAGAATGGCCAGACGCTCGATCGCCGCTTGGCGGCGCTTGCTGAAGGCGATCGTCTCGCGCCGGTGGTTGGCGTTTCCGTGACGGATCAAGAGATCGGCTAGATTGACCGGGAAGAGAGAGTTCCTCCTGGTGCGCCGCGCCTTCCCAGGCGTGATGTGATGCTCGATCGTGACATCGGGACCCACCTTACTCTCGAGTCGTCGGATCGACCCCCGATAGGCCCCATGATCGTCACTGTGAAGCACCAGGGGCCGGTCGCGGGGTTGGAGGGGCACCAGGGTGGCGAGCAAGGCATACACATCCTTCTGAATCGCCTTGGGATCAGGCCTGCCGAGCGCTCGCTCCACTTGTCCACGACGCTTGCGTTGGAAGTCGGTCATGGTGCCCTTGCGCCGCAGAGGGCTGTCCGTGAAGTGATAGAGCAACCAGCTCTCCTGGCCTGCGGCGAGATGAGCGTGGAAGGGGAAGTACTGAGAGTATTCGAAGGACTCAAAGCCATCGAAGACGATGGGCTCCTGCAGCGAATGGTCCTGTAACAGACTCCGGTGCCATAGCATGCAATGTCGGCCCAAGCGGGCGACGTATCGCATGACGGTGGCATGGGAGGTTCCGAGGACCCGTGCAATCTGGCGTAGAGCCGGGCCTTCGGAAACCCAAGAAGCGACGGGCACGAGCAGGTGCCGATGGCGCAGCCAGTAGGTTGTGGAGAAAGTGCGATGGGAGAAGTTTCGTCCACAGGCCGAACACCGGTAGGCCTGGATGCGCCGCCGGTCGGAGGGGCGCAGGAAGGATCCCCGCTTGATGTACTTCCAGTCCGCACGGGGCGAATGGAAGTCACAGTTTGCGTTGGGACAGTGTGGGGGGCGAAAGCCGCCGACCCGGCGAAGCGGGGCTGTGCGCGATCTGCTCATGCTCAGAGAGGTAGCCAGTGGGGGACCGAAGAAGGTCAACTGGCCTAGAAAACGTCTGGCTGAAGGCTACCAAAGGACGGAGAGGGGCCTAGAGTCAGCTTGTCACAGATCCTCGATCCACAACCCATCACCTAAACCGCTTGAATGACCTCGCCGACCTTTGCTAGCGTGGCCCCACGTTTTGGCCAGGCCCTATAATGAGCAACACAGTCAATCGACAGAAGGTCTCATGCTTGGAAAACTGAAAGCTGCAGCGAGCAAAGCGCTAACCTCCGTCTTTGGTACGCAATACGAGCGTGACCTCAAGTCGCTCACGCCGATGGTGGAGCAGATCAACGCGCACGGCGAAAGCCTGGCCGCCCTCTCCGAGGAGGAGCTGCAGGGAAAAACCGCCGAATTCCGGCAGCGGCTCGAAGCGGGCGAGACCCTCGATGACCTGTTGGTTGAGGCGTTTGCGACGGTCAAGGAGGCCTGCCGTCGCAACATGGGCCGCAAATGGGCTGTCGTCGGATACGAAATGAGCTGGGACATGGTGCCCTACGATGTGCAGCTGATCGGCGCGATCGTCCTTCATCAGGGGAAGATCGCCGAGATGGCGACCGGTGAGGGAAAGACCCTGGTGGCGGTGATGCCCCTCTACCTGAATGCTCTCGCCAGCCGCGGTTGCCATCTGGTGACGGTGAACGACTACCTGGCCAAACGCGACAGCGAGTGGATGGGCGCAATTCTTCGCTATCTCGGACTGACCGTGGGATGCATCCAGAACAACATGGACAGCGCCGCCCGGCGCGAGGCCTACAACTGCGATGTGACCTACGGGACGAACAACGAATTCGGCTTCGACTACCTTCGCGACAACATGGCCGTCCGCGCCGAGGACCAGGTTCAGCGCAAACACTTCTTCACCATCGTGGATGAGGTCGATTCGGTCCTGGTCGATGAGGCGCGTACACCCCTGATCATCTCGGGGCCGGTGAAGGCCTCGCATCAGAAGTACGACTCCCTGCGTGACCAGGTCGACCGCTTGGTGCGTGCCCAGAGCGGCCTGATGGGCGAGATGATCAACGAAGCCACCCGGATGTTGGATGAGGCCGCCGAGGAAGCGAACCCGAAGAGCGCCGACGATCGCGAGTACCAGGCCGGGATCCGGCTGTTGCAGATCCAGCGCGGCTCACCGAAGAACAAACGTCTTCTCAAGCTGCTTGCCGACCGCAATCTGAAACCGCTGGTACACCGGGTCGAGACCGACTACATGCGGGACAAGAACCTGCACGCCTTGGATGAGGATCTGCTCTTCTCGATCGATGAGAAAGAGCACTCCATCAACCTGTCCGATCGCGGGCGCGCCAGGCTTTCTCCTGAGGATCCCGACTATTTCATGCTCCCCGACCTGGCGACGGCAATGGGGGAGATCGAATCCGCAGAGGGCCTGGATTCCAAGGCGATGATGAAGCGGAAAGAGGAGGTTCATCTCGGCTACGCGAAGAAGTCGGATGAGCTGCACACGATCAATCAGCTCCTGCGGGCCTTCTGCCTCTACGAGCGCGATGTGGAGTATGTGGTCCAGGACGGCAAGGTGATGATCGTCGACGAATTCACCGGGCGTTTGATGCCGGGCCGGCGATTCAGCGAGGGTCTGCACCAGGCGCTCGAGGCCAAGGAAAAGGTGCGCGTCGAAGGGGAGACGCAGACCTGGGCGACGATCACGCTTCAGAACTACTTCAGGCTCTACGAGAAGCTCTCGGGCATGACCGGCACGGCCGAGACCGAGGCCGGTGAGCTCCTCGAGATCTACAAGCTGGAAGTCGTCGTCATTCCCACCAACGAAGCGATCCGCCGGATGGACTACAACGACATGGTCTTCCGCACGCGGCGGGAGAAGTTCAACGCGATCGTTGATGAGATCGACCGGGTCCACCAGGCCGGCCGTCCGGTTCTGGTCGGCACGGTCACGGTCGAAACGTCCGAGACCATCAGCCGCATGCTCAAGCGCCGCAAGATCAATCACTCGGTCTTGAACGCGAAGTACCACCAGAGTGAAGCCGACATCGTGCGTGAGGCGGGACGTCCCGGGGCGGTGACGATCGCCACGAACATGGCCGGTCGCGGTACCGACATCAAGCTGGGCGAGGGGATCGTCAAGGGGGCGCTCTGCCTCGTGAACACCACCGGCGATGCAGGCGACTGCTCGGCCACCGACGGCGAGTCCGCCTGCCGCGCCGTCATGCCGTGCGGTCTTCACATTGTGGGGACGGAGCGGCATGACAGTCGGCGCATCGACCGCCAGCTCAGGGGCCGGTCTGGCCGGCAGGGAGATCCCGGCTCGAGCCGGTTCTTCCTCTCGCTGGAAGATGATCTCATGCGGCTCTTCATGCCCGAACGCATCTCCGGACTGATGGAGAGAATGGGGGCCGAAGAGGGTGAGGTGATCGAGCACGGCATGGTCACGAAGGCCATCGAACGTGCCCAGAAAAAGGTCGAGGAGCGTAACTTCGAAATCCGCAAGCATTTGCTTGAATACGATAATGTAATGAATCAACAGCGAGAGGTCATCTACGGGATTCGTAACCAGATCCTGGAAGGCGAAGACCTGCAGGGCGAGATCCTCACGCTGGTGGACGATACGGTCGAGCTCCGCCTTGGACCCATCGTCGCCACGAGTCGCGACAAGAAAGAGCTGGATCTGGGTGACGAAGAACTGGCTGCGCTGAGAGATGCGCTCGACGAACTCGAGCGCGTTTTCCTGGTTCCGTTCCCCCTGATGCCCGGCCAGGGAGACGGTGGAGCCGATCTGGTGGAGCAGGGCATCGAGATCGCCCGCGGGGCCCATGCGGCCCGCGAGGTGCTGTGGGGGACGGCGCTCACCCGCGAGGTCGAGCGTCATGTCTATCTGCGGACCATCGACGATCACTGGAAAGATCACCTCTACGAGGTCGATCTTGTGCGGGGGGGAATTGGGCTGCGTGCGTACGGGCAGAAGGATCCGCTGCTCGAGTACAAGGCGGAAGCCTTCAAACTCTTCGAAGACCTGATGGGCCAGATTTCCGAGGGAACCTTACGGATGTTCTTCCGGGTACAGCTTCAGGGTGCTACGCCTCCGCCGGAGCCCGAACAGAGCCCGGAAGGACAGGCGGTGCACGCCGCTGCGGCGCCGATTCAGTCGATTGCCTCAGCCCAGCCGGAGGGGCAGGCCGCCCAGCCCACGGGGGGCGCGGCCACGCCGTCCCCGGCCCGCGGGCGCCCCGTGGCGGTCGGGCCGACCGGCGCACCCGTGGCACCTAAGGGCCCGCCCCGGCAGGGAACGGTCAAACGGACCGAAGAGAAGGTCGGACGAAACGACCCCTGTCCCTGCGGGAGCGGCAAGAAGTACAAGCACTGCTGCGCACGAAAGGCGTAGCTTCAGCAACTGTCGTCCCGCGTTCGGCCAGCAGGTGGCAGCGGGACCGTGGAGGAGGGTATGCCGAAAGGCCTGATCATCGTCGAGTCGCCGGCCAAGGCGCGGACCATCTCCAAGATGGCAGGATCCGGTTACGATGTACTGGCATCGAACGGACACGTCCGTGATCTGCCCAAGAGCAAGATCGGCGTTGATTTCGAGAAGGCGTTCGAGCCGCAGTACGTGACCATCCGTTCGAAGAGCAAAGTCATCAAACAGCTGCGCGAGAAGGCCAAGAAGGCAGACGAGATCTTCCTCGCCCCCGACCCCGACCGTGAAGGGGAGGCTATTGCCTGGCATCTGACCCAGGTGCTCAAGGGAGGGAAGCAGCCGTTCCGTCGGCTGGTCTTCAACGAGATCACGAAGCGGGCCATTCAGGAGGCCCTGTCGACTCCCCAAGACATCGACATGGACAAGGTCAACGCGCAGCAGGCCCGGCGGGTGTTGGACCGGTTGGTCGGATACCAGCTGTCCCCCATCCTCTGGAAGACGATCCGGTATGGGCTGAGCGCGGGGCGCGTGCAGTCGGTTGCGTTGCGCCTGATCGTGGATCGCGAGGCTCAGGTTCTGGCCTTCACGCCGGAGGAATACTGGACGATTCATGCGATGGTGTCCGGGGACGGCCCCGAGACGATGTCGATGAGCCTGGCGTCCTGGGAAGGCAAGAAACCGAAGATCGGCAACGAGGAAGAAGCGAAGGGCATCTTAGCCAAGATCGAGAACCAGCCCCTGGCGGTGAATTCGATCACGATGAAACGGCGGCGGCGCAATCCGTCCGCGCCCTTCATCACCAGCACCTTGCAGCAGGATGCCTTTCGCGCGCTGCGCATGAGCAGCAAGCGCACGATGCAGATCGCACAGGAGCTCTACGAGGGTCTGCCCGTGGGGGATGAGGGCACGGTGGGTCTCATCACCTACATGCGTACCGACTCGACCCGCGTGGCCGATGAGGCGATCGCGGACGTCCGCGGATTCATCGAAGGACAGATCGGCGCGGCCTACCTGCCTGAGAAGCCGAACGTGTACCGCAAGAAGGGTCGGTCTCAGGATGCGCACGAGGCGGTCCGCCCGACGGCGGTCCGCCGGACCCCCGATGAGGTCGCCGGTTATCTGACGCCGGATCAGCTGAAACTGTACCGTCTGATCTGGCGCCGGTTCGTCGCCAGCCAGATGAGGCCGCAGGAACTGGACATCACCACCGTTGATGCCCAGGTGGGCGAGGCGGTGTTCCGCGCCACCGGCCGCATCGTGGCGTTCGACGGGTTCACTCGCCTCTACGAGGCGGTGGAGCCGCGCAGCGGAAAGAAGAGCAACGGGAAGAACGAGAACGGCGGCTCTCAGGGTGAGTTGGTCGACCTTCTTCCCGGCCTGAAGGAGCAGCAGCCGCTGACGGTCAACGAGCTCAGCAAGAAACAGCACTTCACCGAACCGCCGCCGCGCTACTCGGAAGCCTCGCTGATTCGGGCGCTGGAAGAGAACGGCATCGGGCGGCCGAGTACCTATGCCACCATCGTCAGCACCATTCTCACCCGCGACTACGTGCGGCGTGACAAGGGCCGTTTGAAGCCGACCGATCTGGGCACCACGGTTGTGCAGCTGCTGGTGGACAACTTCACGCGCATCATGAACGTCGACTTCACGGCGCACATGGAAGAGGAACTCGACAGCGTGGAGGCAGGACGTCACGAATGGGTGGATGTCGTCCGCGAGTTCTACGAGCCGTTCCTGGGCAGTCTCGAAGAGGCCGAGGGGAAGATCAAGGAACTGAAGGCGTCGGTGCAGGTGGAGACCGATCATGCCTGTGAGGAGTGCTCCGCCACCATGGTCCGCAAGTTCGGGCGCAACGGCCCCTTCCTGGCCTGCTCGCGCTATCCGGACTGCAAGCACACGCAGCCGCTCAGCGAAGACGAGAAACCGAAGCCGACCGAGCACAAGTGCCCCGAATGCGAAAGTCAGATGATGATCCGCTCAGGAAGGTTCGGCCGGTTCCTGGCCTGCAGCCGGTATCCGGACTGTAAGACGACCCGGCCGGTGCCGGTGGGAGTCGAGTGCCCCGAAGAAGAGTGCCCGGGCAAGCTGGTCGAGAAGCGGACCCGGGGAGGGCGTGTCTTTTACGGTTGCGACCAGTATCCCTCGTGCAAGTATGCGCTGTGGGACCTGCCGGTCAAGAAGCCGTGTGAGTCATGTGGTCACCCGTTCATGGTCGAGCGTTCGACGCGCAAGGATGGCCCGCACTTCGCCTGCCCGCGCTGCAAGGTGACGGTGATGCGCGAGTCCGCAGAGGATGCCGACTGAGGAGATTGAGGCGGTATGGGAGTCATGGATGCGACTCTCACCGCGGCCGTGGCCGCGTTCGAACGCCAGCTGCGCCACCTGGAGGGGCGGAGCGAGCGCACGGTCGAGGCCTACCGGCGTGACGTGCTCCACCTCCTGGGCTTCCTCCACGAGCGAACCGGTCGTCCGGCGAGCCTGGATGATCTGGACGCCGCTCATCTCAAGCTCTGGTTGGCCTTTCAGCACGCCGGGGGCGCGAAACCACGCACGGTCGTTCGCCGCCGCTCCGCGTTGCGCCGCTTTGTCGGTTTCCTGCTGCGTCAGGGATTAGTGGCCGAGAACGCCGCCGCCACTCTCCCCGCGCCGAAGTTGGGGCGCGACCTCCCGCGCAGCCTCTCCAGCGATCGCCTGGTCTCCCGCCTGGAGAACTGGCCGGCAGGGGATGACCCGCTCACGCTCCGCGATCGGGCCATCTGCGAACTCCTCTACGGTTCAGGGGTCCGGGTGGCCGAATTGGCGTCTCTGGAACTCTCCGATCTTGATCTTGCCCGCGGTTGGCTGCACGTGCGCGGCAAGGGCGCCCGGGAACGGACCGCATGTTTTGGGGGCGCTGCTGCGACAGCGCTCAAACGGTATCTGCAAGTCCGCGGCCAACTGCGGCAGACGAAGAGCGGGAAGGCTGTTACCGAGTCGGCCCTTCTTCTCAACGCCCGCGGTGGGGCCCTGTCGGTGCGCTCGATCCAGCGGATTGTGGCCCGGCGCCTGAGTGACCCGGTCCTGGGTGAGGTGCACCCGCACCTCCTACGCCACAGCTTTGCGACGCATATGCTCGACCGCGGCGCCGACCTGCGGGCCATTCAGGCCCTGCTCGGACATCGAACCCTCGATACGACGCAGCTGTATACGCACCTGTCCACCGCCCAGCTACGGCGTGCCTTCGATCAGGCCCATCCTCGCTCGGGGACCTCTCCAGACGCGTGATCACGGGCGCACCCCGCTCGTCAATCCCAAAAAAGTCGCCGCCGCCCAAGTATGCTCTATTCGATCGGGGGGGCGGCTTGTTAGATTTGATGAACCGGTTCGTTGACGGGGCGCGTGTGTGCGAATCACCCTTCTGAGGCGCGAGGAGCGTTCGATTGAGTGGACGAGAGGATCATAGAGGCACAACGGTTCTGGCCTGTGTCCGGGACGGCGTGAGTGCCATCGGGTGCGACGGCCAGGTCACGGCCGGCGCCGTGATTCTCAAAGCGACCGCGCGGAAGACCCGCCGTCTCTATCACGGCAAGATCCTCGCCGGTTTTGCCGGAGGCGCCGCCGATGGCCTCCACCTGTTCGAACGATTCGAGACGCAGCTCGAGGCCAATCGCGGGAGATTGCAGCGGGCGGCGGTGGATCTGGCCAAGGAGTGGCGTTCGGACAAGATGCTCAGGCGTCTCGAAGCACAGTTGATCGCCGTCGACCATGAGAAGGCCTTCTTGATTTCGGGACTGGGCGATGTGATCGAGCCGGACGACGGCTTGGCGGCGATCGGTTCCGGCGCGCCCTACGCGCTGGCCGCGGCCCGCGCGCTTCTGAAGTTCGCGCCGGAGCTCTGCGTGAAAGAGGTCGTGTATGAGGCGCTGAACATCGCCGCGGAACTCTGCGTCTACACCAACACGGAAATCCAGGTCGAGGAACTCGAGCGAACAGACGAGGAGCAGGCGCGATCATGAGGGACATCCAGGAACTGACGCCTGCCCAGATTGTCCGCGAGTTGGACCGCTACATCATCGGTCAGGGCGAGGCGAAGCGGAGCGTGGCGATCGCGCTGCGCAACCGTTACCGGCGGCGCCAGGTGAGCTCCGAAATCCGAGATGAGATTCTCCCGAACAACATCATCATGATCGGCCCCACCGGGGTCGGAAAGACGGAGATTGCGCGCCGCCTGGCCAAGCTGGCCCGGGCGCCCTTCCTGAAGGTGGAAGCCTCGAAGTTCACCGAGGTGGGGTACGTCGGACGCGACGTGGAGTCGATCGTTCGCGACCTGACCGAGATCTCGGTCAACATGGTGCGGGGCGAGATGTCGGAGCGGGTGCGCAGCAAGGCCAGCCGCAACGTGGACGAGCAGATTCTGCAGCTTCTGCTACCCGAAAAGCCCAAACGCCCCAGCCGCAAGGCCGTGGCCGCCATGATGCCCTCGCTCTTTACCCCCCAGGATGATCAGGATGAGCCTGGCGACGATGCTGAACGCTACGAACAAGAGCGACTCGAGCAGTGGGAGCGGACGCGAGAGAAGCTCCGTCAGCAGTTGAAGGAAGGGCTCCTCGACGAGCGGGAGATCGAAGTCGACGTCGAGGTTCGGGGCGCCGGACCCAGCATCGAGATCTTCTCGAACGCCGGCCTCGAGGAGATGGAGTTCAACTTGCCCGAGCCGCTCCAAGCGCTGCTGCCGGGCAAGACAAAGAAACGGCGGATGCCGATCTCCGAGGCGCGCCAGGTCCTCCTGCAGGAGGAGACCGGCCGGCTCATCGACATGGACAAGGTGATCGAAGCCGCGCTGGACAGGGTCCAAAACTCCGGCATCGTCTTCATCGACGAGATCGACAAGATCGCCAGCGGAGACGGCGGGTATGGTCCGGACGTCTCCCGGCAGGGGGTCCAGCGGGACCTGTTGCCGATTGTCGAAGGGTCGAGCGTCCCCACGCGCTATGGGCTGGTCAAGAGCGATCACATTCTCTTCATCGCCGCCGGCGCGTTTCACACCTGCAAGCCGGCCGATCTCATCCCCGAGCTGCAGGGCCGGTTCCCGATTCGGGTCGAGCTGAGAGCGTTGACCGAAGGCGACTTCGTCCGCATCCTCACCGAACCCCGCAACGCTCTCCTGAAGCAGTATGAGGCCCTCATGTCGACCGAGGGGGTCGTGCTGCAGTTCACCGAGGGGGCCGTGAAGCGAATCGCCGCCATTGCGGCGCAGGTCAACGAGCTGACCGAGAATATCGGCGCCCGCCGCCTGCATACGATCCTCACGACCTTGCTCGAGGACGCTCTGTTCGCCATTCCCGAAGCGGACTTGGAGCGGGTCGCCGTGGACGAGGTCATGGTGGAGGAGAAACTGCTCGAGATTCTTGAGGACAAGGATCTGTCCCGCTATATCCTGTAGAGAGTCAAGGGCCCGAACGGGCAAGGCGTTGGTTGTGCACGGGCAAGCCGCCGATGGGCAGGCTGCGTCTTCTGGGAGGAAAGCTGCATGGCGAAGACCGATTTCCTTACGCTGCTCGACTACGGCCGCGTAGATTTGGATCGGATGCTCCGGTCGGCCAAGGACATGAAGCAGGCCCAGCGCGCCGGGGAAGGCCCCCAGCCGCTGAAAGGGCAGGTACTGGGCGTGATCTTTCACAAGCCCAGTCTGCGAACGCGCATCTCGTTCGAGGTTGGCATGGCCCAGCTGGGCGGCACCAGCCTCTATATCACCGACCAGGAGATCGGCTTTGGGAAGCGGGAAGCGATCAAAGACATCGGCCAGGTGCTCTCGAGGTTTCTCGATGGCATCATGATCCGCACCTTTGCTCACGACAACGTCGAGAAGCTGGCCGCGGCGGCGAGCGCGCCGGTGGTCAACGGGCTCACCGACTGGACGCATCCGTGCCAGATCATGGCCGACATGCTGACCATCCAGGAAAAGGGGCTGGATCTCGATGCGCTGACCGTGACCTACATCGGCGACGGGAACAACGTGACGAACTCCTGGATTCACGCGACCAAAAACTTCGGGATCGATTTGCGCGTGGCCTGCCCACCGGGGTACGAGCCGAGTGAGAAGTCGATGGCCCTGGCCGCCGAGGGGGCCCGGGGGAAGGTGAGCATCGTTCGGGATCCGCGCGAGGCCTTGATCGGTGCCCAGGTCGTCTACGCCGATACCTGGACCAGCATGGGCCAGGAGGCGGAGGCGGCCAAACGCCGGCAGGACTTCGCCGGGTATCAGCTGAACAACAAGCTGCTCGGCTGTGCGGCCGACGGTGCGCTGGTGATGCACTGCCTGCCCGCGCATCGCGGGGAGGAGATCACCGATGAGGTGATCGACGGGCCCCAGAGCGTGGTCTACGATCAAGCCGAGAATCGCCTGCACGCCCAGAAGGGAATCTTGGTGTTTTGTATGGACAGCGCGCGATAGCGGCGAGGCAGAACAGGGGAGGGCTCCTGGGGCTTGGTGGGGGACTGCTTCTCCTCCTGGGGGCCGGCCTGTCCTGCGCCAAGATGGAGGCGCCGCGTGGGGGACCTGAGGATCGAGATCCGCCCACGATCATCGCGGCCCAGCCCGATTCGGGGGCGGTGTCGGTTCCGCTCGACCAACCTCTCTCGTTCACCTTCAGTGAGAGAATGCACAAATCCTCTGTCCAGGATTGGCTGCTGGTCGCCCCCTGGCCGGGGAAGATGACCTGGACCTGGGAGGATACGCGCGTTCTCGTGGGTCCCGCTCAGGGATGGGCGCCCGAGGAAACCTACACGGTTCTGCTGATGACGCAGGCCGCGGACCGTAGGCGCAATGAGATGGAGGGGCCCTTCGCACTCGTCTTCAGCACCGGGGAGACGCTCCCTCTCGGCGGGCTCGCCGGCGAGGTTCGCACGCGCAGCTTGCCGTCGGAGGGCCAGCTGGTGGCGTTGTTTCGGCGCTCGGAGACTGCCCCCGCGCCGGGGGAGGATGCCTTCGAGCCACCCCCGGTGAGAGACGCCCTTCGATTGGCGCAGACCGACACCGACGGTGCCTTTCGGCTTTCCCACGTCCCCGATCGGGGGCCCTACCTGCTGGGCGCTCTCCATGACGGCAGCGGGAACCGGGCCTTCGATGCCGAGGAGGACCTCTGGGTGTTCTGGCCACAGCTGCTCGCGGGGCCCGACACACTGTCCGCAAGCGGCCGCGCGGTCTATCTGGTCTACGACGACGAGCCGGGCGACCTCAAAGGGACGATCATCGACAGCACCTGCCTTGGCTTTCAGCCGCCGTCGCTCCTTCGGGCGGAGGCCGACAGCCTGCAGCGCATGCTGACCGGAGAACTCGATGCGATGGGTTTCGCACCCAGCGGAGATTCGCTGCCGGATTTCACCCTGACCGAGGCGCAGGAGGACTCGCTCCAGACGCGGTTGGGGGAGATTCAAGCTCAGATCACCGTCGCCGTGCGCGACAGCGCGCGGTGCAGCGCCCCGATCTGGGTTTCGGTGTATGCGGAAGGGGACACGCTCGCGGTGGACGAGGTCCGGACGCTAGGCGAGTTCGAGCTTCGGAATGTGGTTCCAGGCATCTACCGCCTGACCGCCTACCGCGATCTGAGCGGCGATGCGACCGATGACCCCGATGAACCGCAGGGCGAGTTCGCCCATCCGGTCGAGCTACTGCCCGGCCGCGTCGTCAGCGGGATCGAGATTGAGCTGAAGCTTCCATGAGACCGACGGGCGACTCCGCGGACCGGCTCATCTGCACGGACCAGGCCTCGCGGAGTGCCGCGTGGAAAGAGGCGAGGCTAGGCCGTGGCGGCGCGTTCCCGGTTCAGCTGAAGGGCCAGCCGGGACTTCAGGCGATCAGCGGTCGCATTCTTGAGCACACCCTTGCGAACGGCATTGTCGATGATCGACGTGGTGCCGGAAAGCAGGGTGCTCTTCTCGTCGGGCGTGGCATCGCGATACGACTTCACGGCCTTGCGGACCTGCGAACGAACCGCGCGGTTGTAGGCGCGCTGCTTGGCGCTCGTACGCATTCTCTTCCACGCAGATTTGTGCTGTGGCATTCTTACCTCACTCCTTTCATCGTCGCCGGGCCGCAGTTGGCCCAGGATCAGCAAACTGACCAGTGAGCCTATCAAAGCGGAGGCCGGGAAGTCAATGCCCAGGATGGGACCAGAACAGCTGCCGGGCCGACCTCGATCTTTCGTGCGGACACTGCTTTGGCCCGCCCTCTCCGGGGTGGCGCTCGCCCTCGCCTTCCCGCCTGCCGGGCTCTGGCCGCTGGTCTTCGTGGCCTGGGTGCCGCTGTGGCACGCGCTCTCCCAGGAGGGGCCCTTTGGTGGGCGCCGGGCCTGGTACGGGCGCTTCCTCCAGGGCTGGACGATGGGATTCGTCGGGTTCCTGGGCGTTCTCCACTGGCTGGTGGCCCTGTCGAACGAAGAGGTCAGCGTCGATGGGCTGATGATCCCCGCGCTCATCCTCCTCAGCCTCTACCTAGGTCTCTTCTTCGGTCTCGCGGCCCTGATCTCCAGTCGCCTGGCCAAAACGTTTCGCCTGCCGATGGTCGTGGTCGCGCCGCTGGTCGTCTTGCTCTGCGAGTATCTGCGCGCCCAGGGGCCCCTGGGGATGACCTGGGGGGCGCCCGGCTATGCGCTGGCCCGCGTGGTCCCGCTCATTCAGAGCGCCTCCCTGTGGGGGTTCTGGGGATTGGTCTTTTTCGTCCTCGCGGTCAATGCCGCGCTCTCCGCGGGCCTGCGGGGCAGACGGCTGGGCTTCCTGCTGGCGTTCCTCCTCCTGGGTGGGGCATGGGGTGGTGGTCTGCTGGCGATGCGCCACGCCGACCAGACGGCCTCCGCCGGGCGAGAGATCAACGTGCTGGTGGCCCAGCCGGACATCCGGCGTGAGATCAAGTGGAAGCCCCAGATGCGAGAGGAGATCGTCGAGACGGTGATGGCGCACGCCCAGACGGCGGTTCGCGAGGCGTCTGGAGCCGAGAGGCTCGACCTTTTCGTCTGGCCGGAGACGGTCTTCCCCCTTCGGCTCACGGACGATCCGGGTGTCCTCGCCCGGGTCTTCGGGTTTGCCGACGAAATCGGCGCGCCGATCCTGATGGGAACCCAGGAGGGCTACTGGCAGACCATCGGGCCCCGCAGAGAGTGGGTCGCCCACAACTCGGCGGTGGTGGTCAGTCCGGGGCGGTCCCTTTCCCAGGCTTACCGGAAAATCAAACTGGTCCCCTTCAGCGAACGGATGCCTCTTCAGAAGGTCGCCCCCTGGATCAAGGACGTCGACTTCGGGCAGTCGAACTTCTTTCCGGGGGAGGGACCCATCTTGCTGGCGGCGGACTCGACCCGGATCGGGACGCTCATCTGTTTCGAAGCCGCCTTCCCCGATCTCCCCCGGGAGTTCGTGAACGCCGGGGCGGGCCTCTTGGTCAACATCACCAACGACTTCTGGTTCGAGCGCACGGCCGGGCCGCGACAGCACGCAGACATGTCCATCCTGCGGGCCGTCGAGAATCGCGTGCCCCTGCTGCGCTGTGCCAATACCGGTATCAGCTTCCAGGTGGATCGCCTCGGACGGGTTTCCCACGAGACCGGACTCTTCACCCGGACCTCTTTTTTGACCTCGGTCACGGTGGGGGGGGGGAGTGTCGCGACGCGATTAGGCGATTGGTGGGTTGCAGTCGTGGCCGTTGCGCTGCTTTTATTGGTCCTCGCCGGTCTGTGGCGCCGGCCGTAGTCTGTGCAATCATCCAACGGAGGGAAGCGTGAGCATAGAAGAGACGGAAAACGGTTCGGGTGGGGCAATCGAGATTCCCTACGAGGTGTTCCTGCGCCCGGGGCGGGATCGGGCCGCGCGGGCCAGACATCCCTGGGTGTTCGCGAACTCGGTCGAGAGGGTCGCCGCGCAGGAGGATGCTCAGCCCGGAGACCTCGGCAGAGTCTTCTCGGCCGAAGGCGACCTCCTGGGGATCGGCATGGTCAACGCCGAGACCCCGCTGGCCGTTCGTTTCCTGCAGTTCCACGACGGGCCGATCGACGAGAGCTGGTTTCGCCGGGTGATCGGTCAGGCCATCGATCTACGCGGCCAGCTCATCCCTCCCGAGACCGATGCCTATCGTCTGATCCATGGTGAGGGGGACGGTCTGCCGGGTCTGGTCATCGATCGGTACGGCGCATTTTATATCGTTCAATGCATGAGCGCCGGGATGTCGCGCCTTCAACCCTACTGGCTTGCGGCGCTGGTCGAGCTCACCCAGCCGACCGGTGTGTTCGAGCGCAGCCATCGGGCGCGCCGGGATCGCAACCTGAGCCGCGGAGACGGCGTGCTGTGGGGGGAGGCCCCTCCGGAGAAGCACCAGATCCAGGAGTGCGGCCACCGGTTCTGGGTAGACCTGCATGGGGGGCAGAAGACGGGGTTCTATCTCGATCAGCGAGAGAATCGCCGTATGATGGGGCCCCTGGTCCCCGGTGGACGCGTCCTCAATGCGTTCTCCTATAGCGGGGCGTTCGGCATCTACGCCGGAAAGGAGGGGCCCGCCGGGCAGGTGGTCATGGTGGAGACCTCGGCGCCGGCCCAGAAGCTGGCCCGGGCCAACTGGGAGCTCAACGAGCTGCCCCCGGACAAGCTCGTGCAGATCCAGGATCCCGCTCAGGAGTTTCTGCGGGAATCTACGGATGCCTACGATCTGATCATCATCGATCCCCCGGCTTACGCAAAGGAACACCGCCAGGTCGAGCGCGCGGCCCGGGCCTACAAAGACGTGAATCTCTGGGCCATGAAGCGCCTCGCACCGGGAGGCTTCTTGGCGACGTTCTCCTGCTCGCAGCACGTCGACCCGGACCTCTTCCAGAAGATCATCTTCGGGGCGTCGATCGATGCGGGCGTTCCGCTTCAGTGGCTGCGCCGGCTGGGACCGGGGCCCGATCATCCGGTGCATCTCGATCATCCCCAGGGCGAGTACCTGAAGGGCCTGCTTCTGCGGGCGGGCTCGGGCGGAGGCGCTCCGCCGGCAACCACCTAGCGGCCATGGCCAGGGACGACTGGTTTGAGGAGCGTATCGAGCCGATGTACCGCCGGCTCGGCCACGGGTGGACCCAGGAGCACCTGGCACGCTACCGGTTCGCCGCCGAGCTGCTCGAAGGGCGTGTGCTGGATGCCGGCTGCGGTACCGGATATGGATCGATCATGTTGGCGTCCTCGGACAAGGTTCACGAGGTGGTCGCCGTCGACCGGGATGCGCGCGCTGTGTCGTGGGGGAGAACGTACAACCGGACTCCATCTTTGCGCTTCGTGAACGAGGACTTGCTGAGCAGCCGGCTTCACGGCCTGGGCCGCTTCGACGGCATCGCCTGCCTGGAGGTCCTCGAACACCTGCCGGAGCCGGAGCGGCTCTTAGCGCAACTCGACCACTGTCTTCGGCCAGGCGGCCGGCTCTTGGTGTCGACCCCGGTCGGAAAGGGCAGAGACGTTCCCACGCTGCAGCCCCACCACTGTTTTCAGTTGCGACGGAGCGAGTTCGAAGCCATGTTGAATCCACGTTTCTCCTTTCACCTCTTCGGGCAACGCGGCCCCGGGATCGAGCGCTGGAGACCGGCGCGGCGCTACTTCCTCATGCTCGCCCTGTGCCGCTCCCGGTGGGAAGAGCCGAGGCCTTCGAGTTAGGGTGGGCATGTCACGCACGATCCGTTTCCAGATTGAGTACGACGGGACCGATTTCGCAGGCTGGCAGAAGCAGCCCGCCCAGCGAACGGTTCAAGGTGAGATCGAGGCCGCGCTGGCCGAGATCCACGGCGGCGCGGTGATCCTCTACGGGGCCGGACGGACCGATGCGGGCGTTCACGCCCTGGGCCAGGTGGCCAGCTTCGAGACCACCCGGGACATGACGCCCGAGGAGTTCAGGAGGGCGGTCAACGGCCTGACGGGCCACGATCTTCAGGTGCTCAGGGCCGACGAGGTCGCGCCCGGGTTTCACGCCCGTCACAGCGCCCGGGGGCGTCATTACCTCTATCTGCTCTTGCGAGAACGCTCGGCGCTCTGGAGCCGCCGGGCCTATTGGGCCAAGCAGTTTCCCGATCCCGATCTCATGAACGCCGCCTGCGCCCACCTGGTGGGGGAACACGACTTCGGCGCCTTCAGCGTGCAGAGCGCGGATGAGGATTCCACCCGGTCCCACCTGTTCTACGCCCAGTGGGAGCCCTGGGAGCGGGGTTTGATGTTGCGGGTGGGGGCCGTCCGGTTCCTCTACAAGATGGTCCGTTGCATCGTTGCGCTCAGCCTCGAAGTGGGGCGCTGCCGTGCGGCCCCCGGATCCTTCGCCGAACGCTGCCGAGAGGTGCCGGGGCGCTGCGAGCTGGTGGCGCCCCCTCAGGCCGTCCACCTCGTCCAGGTCGACTACGAAGATTCCCCCGGGGTCGGCCAGTGGGCCCCAGATTGCCTGCCCAAGGCCCCTGTGCTATAGTGCCCCGTTCGCGGTCGGGATGGATCCCGACCTCACAATCGCCCACTGGGAACAGACTTGGGAGGCGTGGCTCCGGCCACCCGAGGGAGGTGAAGCATGAAGATCTTCCTGGACACGGCCATCAGGGATGAAATCCGCCGCATGGCGGAGTTGGGACTCATCGATGGCGTCACCACGAACCCTTCACTCCTCAAGGTCGCAAATGCGCCTTATCGCGATGTCATCGCCGAGATCTGCCAGATGGTCACCGGGCCGGTCAGCGCCGAGGTCGTGGCCGAGGACTGGGAAGGTATGGTGAGCGAGGGCAAGGAGTTGGCCGCGATCGCCGAGAACGTCGTGATCAAGATTCCGATGACCCCGGACGGCATGCGGGCCGTCTCGGAGCTCAAGAAGAGCGGCATTCGAAGCAACGTGACCCTCATCTTCAGCGCGAACCAGGCGATCCTGGCCGCGAAGGCGGGGGCCACCTATGTCAGCCCCTTCGTGGGGCGCCTGGACGACGTGGGCCAGGACGGGATGGAGCTAGTCGAAGAGATCCTGGAGATCTATTCTGGGTATGACTATGAGACGGAGGTGATCGTCGCCAGCGTGCGGCATCCCCAGCATGTGATTCAAGCCGGGCTGATGGCCGCGCACATCGCGACCGTGCCCACCAAGGTGCTCGAAGCGATGTTCCGCCATCCGCTGACCGACATCGGCATTGAGAAGTTCTTGAGCGCTTGGAAGGACGTTCCCAAGGCCTAGGGCGGAAGAGAGGTGTTGTGTGGACCAGATCAATCCTACGAGGGCAGGATCGCGGGGGCGCGTGAGTGCTGGAGTGGTGTTGGCGATCTTCGTGGTCGGCCTTCTGCTCGGCGCCGGTGTGGTCTACAAGCTCGTTCGCTCCCCGGGGCCCGAGCAGGTTTCCTCGGGCGGCGAGAGCCCGGATCTGTTTCCCCATGAGACGGACGCGTCCGATGGGTCTGATGCCGCGCAGGGCGGGCGGCCCGCAGGCGCAGACGAAGCTGCCGGTGGCGCCCCGGGGCTGACCACCACGGATCTGGGGCGACCCGAGGGCGGCGCCTGGCCGGTCACGCCGCCGGCGCAGGGCGATCTGGCGGGCTCGCGCCGCACCGCGATCGTGGAAGCGGCCGATCGGGTCGGCTCCGCGGTGGTGTCGATCAGCGTGACGCAGGTGCGCATGGAGCGGATCAATCCCTTCGCGGGCAGTCCCAATCCGTTCGAGCGCTACTTCAGCCGATTCTATCTCGGCCAGACGCGGCCTCACAATGTGTCCAGCCTCGGCTCGGGGGTCATCATCGACGCCCGAGGCGTCGTGGTCACCAACGAGCACGTGGTCCGCGATGCCCAGGAGATCAACGTCACGTTGCCTGACGGCCGGATGTTCGACGCCGACGTGGTCGGCGTGGATCGCGCCTACGATCTGGCAGTCCTCCGAATCCAAGGAGAGGATTTGCCGGTCGCGGACGTCGGTGACTCCGACCAGCTGCTGGTCGGCGAGTGGGCGATCGGTCTGGGCAACCCGTTTGGGTTTCTCCTGAATGACTACAAGCCGACCGTCAGTGTCGGCGTGATCAGCGCAGTCAATCGGGACGTCAAGCCGGACGGCGAATCGGATGCGATCTACAAGGACATGATTCAAACCGACGCGGCCATCAATCCCGGCAACAGCGGGGGGCCACTGGTCAACTCGGCCGGGCAGGTGATCGGGATCAACACGTTCATCTTCTCCACCGGCGGAGGCAGCCTAGGAATCGGGTTCGCGATCCCGATCAACACCGTGGTCCAGGTGGCGCGGGAAATCCTCGAATACGGCCGGGTCCGCCAGGTGTGGATCGGCATCCGGGTGCAGGAGATCACGCAGATGGTCGCCAACTACTTCCGCATTCGCGACCGGCAAGGACTGCTGGTGTGGGGCATCGAGGAAGGCAGCCCGGCGGCCGAGGCGGGGATCCAGGTGGGGGATATCATTCGCAGCGTGAACCAAGAGCGGGTCACGCGCGCGACGGAGGCGCAAAGGCTGATCTTCGGGGCCACGATCGGCGACACGATCACTCTCACGCTGGAACGTGAGGGAGAATCGTGGGACGCCGATCTGCTCCTGGTCGAGAATCCGTCCAACTGACCTCGGTAGGATAGGAGACACACAGGAACCATGATCGAACGTTACACCCTTCCCGAGATGGGCGCGCTGTGGAGCGATCAGTCACGCTTCCAAACCTGGTTGGACGTGGAGACCGGAGCCGCCCAGGCGATGGAGGAGCTGGGGACCATCCCGGCCGGGACGGCGGCCGCCCTGCGCAAGAATGGGCGCTTCGACATCGAGCGGATTCACGCGATCGAGGCCGAGGTTCACCACGACGTGATCGCCTTTCTGACCAGCGTGGGGGAACATCTCGGGGAAGAGAAGGCCTGGCTGCACCGGGGCATGACCTCCTCCGATCTGCTCGACACCTCCCTGGCGCTTGTGCTGGTGAAGGCCTGCGACCTGATTCGCGACAAGTTGGGCACCGTCGGCGGTCATTTGCGCGCCCTGGCCGAGGAGCACCGCGAAACGCCCATGATGGGCCGAACGCATGGGGTCCACGCCGAACCGATCACCTTCGGGCAGAAGGTCCTGATCTGGTTCCAGGAAATGGAGCGCCATCACCTGCGCCTCGCGCGAGCGCGTGAGGAGGTGGCCGTGGGCAAACTGTCCGGCGCCGTGGGGACCTTTGCCCACCTGACGCCGGCGATCGAGGCCCGGGCCTGCGAGATCCTTGGCCTGAAGGCCGCGCCCGTCTCTTCGCAGATCGTGCAGCGCGATCGTCATGCGCATCTCGTGGCGACGCTCGCGCTCATCGGCACCAGCTGTGAGAAGATCGCCCTCGAGGTTCGTCACCTTCAGCGGACCGAGGTGGGAGAAGTCTACGAACCGTTTGCGCGGGGACAGAAGGGTTCGTCGGCCATGCCGCACAAGCGCAACCCGATTCTCTGCGAGCGCGTCAGTGGAATGGCGCGGCTCTTACGCAGCCACGTGCAGGTGGCCTATGAAAACGTCGTCCTCTGGCACGAGCGCGACATCAGCCACTCGAGCGCGGAACGCGTGATTCTGCCCGATGCCTTTATCGGTCTCGACTACACCCTGCATCTGATGACGAGGCTTCTGGGCGACCTGGATGTGCGGCCCGAGCGAATGCTCTCGAACATCGAGGACAGCTTCGGGCTCTTCTTCTCCCAGCGGGTCCTTCTGGCGCTCACCGAGACCCTGGGCTCGCGGGAGGAGGCCTACGCCATCGTCCAGCGCTGCGCCATGACCGCCTGGGACGAGCGCCGGCAGTTGCGCGTAGTCCTCACCGAGGAGCCGCGGGTTTCGGACCACCTGGACGAAGCCGCGCTCGACGCGCTGTTCGACCTGGACAGTTTCTTCAAGAACTTGCCGCCGGTCTTCGACCGCGTCTTGGCCACCAGCTGGGCCCGCCGGCCTTAGTGGGAGGGGCCATGGACCACGAACCGCAAGAACAGGACAGCCCGGGTTGGGGGCGCCGCCTCCTGCTTCTGGTGTTCTTCCCGCTGTGGGTGCCCCTCTTTCTTCTTCGAGGCGCCATCCGCATCTGTGGTGACGGGCTGGTGCAGCAGTGGGAGGAACTGATCGGCCGGCAGGTCAGCCCGCCGGCGACGCTGCGCTGGCTGCTCGGCGTGCCGGGGCTCGCCCTCTTTCCCGCTTTGGTCGGACTTCGCGGTCTGGCGCTGCTCCTCAGGGGCCTGGGCCGGTTCGTTCTGCGCGCGGGGCCGACGCGTTCGCTGTCGAACTGGATTTCGATCCCGGTCGGCGTCCTCGCGCTGGCGGTGTTTCCGGTCTGGCTCGGCCCCCTCATCCTGATCTGGCTGTTCCGGTGGGTCCTGTGGCGCCTGCTCCTGCCGGAGTTCGAACGGGCGACCTCACGTTCAGGCCCGCGTCGCGACTCGCGCTTCGTGACCTTCGTCGGATTGCGGTATCTCTTCGGACGCCGCGAGACGGCGCTGCACTCCGCCACCGCTTTTTACGCCGCGGCGGGGATTGCGCTCGGTGTCTGTGCGCTGGTGGTCGTGCTGGCGGTCATGAGCGGGTTCGACGGAGAGGTCAAGAGCCGGATCGTGGGGACCAACGCCCACGTCATCCTGCTGCGCTTCGGTCACCAGGGCCTGAGCGATATCGACAGCCTGAAGACGATCGTGGATGCGCACCCGCAGACGCTGGCCTCCGCGCCCATGGTCTACGGGAAAGCCATGTTGTCGGCCGGCGATGCTGCCGAAGGCGCGTTCATCGAGGGCATCGATTGGGACAGTTCGGTCGCGGTCACCTCCATCGAGGAGTTTGTGCGGCCCAAGCCGGGCGCTCCGCGCCTCGCCCGGGAAGAAGGCCTGCTGCCGGGCATCATCCTCGGGAAGTACGTGGCGGAGAACTTAGGGCTCTTTCTGGGTGATGAGGTGTTGCTGGTGAGTCCCGCCGAATCGCGGCGGACCCCTCTCGGTTTCGTGCCCCGGATGCGCCGGTTCGTCTGCACCGCCTTGTTCGATT
Source organism: uncultured bacterium (assembly GCA_964612295.1). GTDB lineage: Bacteria > Eisenbacteria > RBG-16-71-46 > CAIMUX01 > WJJG01 > CAYQJL01. Next base: position 90,907 of record CAZTDY010000008.1, read on the forward strand.
CGGGAATGTACGAATTCGATGCGAGTATGGCGTTCGTCGATCTCGAGGAAGCGCGCTCGTTCTTCGGTCTCGAAGAAGGGCGGGTGACGGGGATCGAGATGCGCCTCGCGGATATGGATCAGGCGCCGCAGGTGGCCGACGAGATTGTCGCTTCGTTGGGGGGCTTTCCCTATCGCGCGAACAACTGGATCGATCTGAACCGAAACCTCTTCGAGTGGATGCAGACCGAGAAGCGGGCCATGTTCGTGATTCTGACCATGATCATTCTCGTGGCAGGGTTCAACATCGCCAGTTCGCTCATCATGGTGGTGATGGAGAAACGTCGGGAAATCGGCATTCTCAAATCGATGGGGGCCACCTCGATGGCCATCCTCCGCATCTTCGTCCTGGAGGGGTGGGTGATGGCATTCAGCGGGACGGCGATTGGAGCCGGCATCGGCCTGCTGCTGTGCCATCTGCTCGAGCGCTACCGTTTCATTCGTCTGCCGGAGGACGTCTACTTCATCGATACACTTCCGGTGAAGGTCCAAGCCTCCGACGTCGGCCTGGTGGTCGCCTCGGTGTTGGTGATCGCGGCCCTCTCAACCCTGTATCCCGCCTGGAAAGCGTCGCAACTCGATCCGATCGAGGCCATTCAATCGGAATAGGAGGGCATGGAAGTGGCCCGTTTCAGCCAGGCTCCCCGGCCCACAGGTGCGCACGCCGGTCCAGTCCTGACCGCCGAGGGCGTGGTCAAGAGCTTCCGGTCGGGGGATCAGACCATCGAAGTCCTCCGGGGCATCGATCTGACGGTCGCGCCCGGGGAGGTCATCGCGATTCTCGGGGCCTCGGGATCGGGTAAAAGTACGCTGCTGCACCTGCTGGGGGCCCTGGATCGGCCGGATGCCGGGTCCATTCGGTATGGGGAACAGGAGGTGGCCGACCTGGGAGAGGAAGCCCGGGCGGCCCTGCGAAACACCCATGTCGGCTTTGTCTTCCAGTATCACCATCTGCTGTCAGAGTTTAGCGCGCTCGAGAATGTGATGGTCCCTCTCCTGTTGGGGGGGGAAGATCCGGGACCGGCCGGCAAGCGGGCATCCGACCTGCTGGAGATGGTGGGGCTGGCCGAGAGGCTCAGTCATCCCCCCAGCCGCCTCTCGGGCGGGGAGCAGCAACGGGTCGCCATCGCCCGGGCGCTGGCGGGGGATCCGGCGATCATCTTCGCGGATGAGCCGACCGGCAATCTGGACCGCACAACTGGAGAAGGTGTGTTCAAGTTGCTATATTCACTGGCCAGAAAAGGACACCAGAGCTGGGTGGTCGCGACGCACAATGAATACCTGGCTAGACTTGCCGATAAGAGATGGAGACTGGCGGATGGACGGATTTGCCCGGAAGCCTCGGGAGGATAGAGGATGAAATGCCAACTCTGTGACGTGGCGGAGGCGACGATCCACGTCAAAGAAGTGAAGAATGACGAGGTGACCGAGCTGCACATGTGCGAAAAATGCGCTCGGGAAAAGGGCTACCACTCGATGGTCGAGAAGGGGACGGTCTCGATCGCCAGCCAGCTGGTCTGGATGGCCGAGAATCTCTATCCGGGAGGCAGCTCCCAGGTGGGGATGGTCAAGTGCACCGAGTGCGGCCTCAAGTACAGCGAGTTCACCAAGACCGGGCGCCTCGGCTGCCCGCACTGCTATGAGGATTTCGGAACCCAACTGCGGGCAATTCTCCGGCGGGTCCACGGCAGCGTGCGGCACGCCGGGAAGGCACCCGGCAAAGAGGGGAGCCAGTTCGAACGCCGGCGGCAGATCCAGCAGCTCCATGAGGAGCTCGAGCGGGCGATCGAGCGGGAAGAATATGAGGACGCCGCGCGCATCCGCGACGAGATCCGCCAGCTAGAGACCGCCGCGGGTGAAGACGCCACGGCCACCGCATCGAACGGATCCGCGGCCACGGGGTAATAGGGGCGACGGACCAAACCCCAAGCTGAACAGGGAGAGTCATGACGCAGGAGAAGCCAGTCCATCTGCCGGTTGGGGAGATGCTTCGCAGTGAGGGCAAGTGGTTTGCCGGCGACGGTCCCCAATCCGATGCAATCCTGAGCACGCGGGTAAGGCTTGCCCGTAATCTGAAGGACGTTCGGTTCCCGGGCCGGGCGCTCGGGGAAGAGTTGAGCGGGGTCCTTCATCGCGTGGAGAACGCTGCTCTCGGTGTCCAGGCCTTTCAAGAACGAGCCCTGAGGGAGATGGGAGCGCTGCCGGTCTTAGAGCGGCAGTTTCTTCTGGAGCGGCATCTGATCTCTTACGACCTGGCCAGCTCGGGTGGAGAGTGCGGGCTGCTGTTCTCAGAGAACGAGGCTCTAAGCGTGATGGTCAACGAGGAGGATCACATCCGCATCCAGGCGCTCATGCCGGGCCTGCAGCTCGATGAGGCCTACGAGGCGGCCAACCTCGTCGATGATCAGCTGGAAAGCTCTCTGGAATGGGCGTTTTCGGATGACTTCGGGTACCTGACCGCGTGTCCCACGAATGTGGGCACCGGTCTGCGTGCGTCGGTCCTCGTGCACCTGCCGGCCCTGGTGCTCACCCGCAAGATCAAGAAAGTCCTGACCGGGGTCACCCAGGTCGGACTCGCGGTCCGGGGATTCTATGGCGAAGGAACGGACGTAATCGGGAACTTCTTTCAGATATCGAACCAAATTACATTAGGGGAGAAGGAAACCCAGGCCCTCTTGAACCTGGAACGGGTGGTTCGCCAACTTCTCGACTACGAGGAGAAGGCGCGGGACGTGCTTCTGAAAGATGCCGTCCACCAGATTCGTGACAAGGTCATGCGGGCGGTGGGGGTCTTCACCCACGCGCAGCTGCTGAGTTCGCAGGAGACGATCGGACTGGCATCGGCCATCCGGCTGGGGATCACCCTCGGCCTGGACGATCTGCCCCCGGTCGCTCTGATCAACGAGATTCTGCACTGCAGCCAGCCGGCCCATCTGCAATTGATGGCCGGGCACGAAATGAGTTCCGAGGAGCGCAATGCCCATCGTGCGGAGTTGATCCGCAAGAAGATGCGGGAAGGGATGAATTAGGCAAGCGCGCAGCCAATTGCCAAGGAAGAAGGAGCAAAGGCGTTTTATGCACGATAAATTCACCGAAAGAGTTCGCAAGGTGATCTTCCTCGCCCGGGAGGAGGCCAGCCGTCTGCAGCATGATTCGATCGGTACGGAACACCTTCTCCTCGGGCTCTTGCGCGAGGGGGAGGGGATTGCCGCGACGGTCCTGTCCAATCTGGGGTTGGATCTGGATGCGATCCGCCAGAGCGTCGAGAGTATGGTCGCCCACACCGGCGGCACGCTGACGATCGGCGAGATTCCCTTCACGGCCAATGCCAGGCGTGTCTTGGAGCTGGCGGTCGATGAGGCCCGCCAGATGGGCCACAACTACGTCGGCACCGAACACCTGCTCTTAGGCCTCATCCGCGAGGGCGAGGGTGTGGCGGCCAAGGTCCTGATGGATATGGGCGTGGATCGCAAGAAGGTCCGCGAAGAAACCCTGAAGCTTCTCGGAGGGCACACCAGCGCCCCGCAGCAGGACGCCGAGGATCGCCCCGAGACCCCCAGCCTCAACCAGTTCGGCCGCGATCTGACGGAGCTGGCCAAAGAGGGGAAACTCGATCCCGTCTTCGGCCGCGAGGCGGAGATCGAGCGCCTGGTTCAGATCCTCTGCCGCCGGAAGAAGAACAACCCGGTTCTGATCGGCGAGCCCGGGGTCGGCAAGACCGCGATTGTGGAGGGTTTGGCCCAGCAGATCATCGATTCGAAGGTCCCCGAACTTCTGCGCGGACGCAGGGTCATCACGCTTGATCTTGCAAGCGTTGTCGCGGGAACCAAATACAGGGGGCAGTTCGAGGAACGCCTGAAGACCATCATCAATGAGCTACGCGAGTCGCAAGATGCGATCATCTTCATCGACGAGCTCCACACCATCGTGGGCGCCGGCGGTGCGGAGGGGGCGATCGACGCGTCGAACATGCTCAAACCGGCTCTGGCCCGCGGTGAGCTTCAGTGCATCGGTGCAACCACGTTGGACGAATACCGTAAGCACATCGAGAAAGACGGCGCTCTGGACCGGCGCTTCCAGTCCGTTCTGGTCGATCCGCCCACCGTGGAGGAGACCATCCAGATTCTGCGGGGCCTGCGGGACAAGTATGAAGCCCATCACCGGGTGCACTTCTCGGACGAGGCGATTATCGCCGCTGCCCGCCTGAGTGATCGCTACATCTCCGATCGTTTCCTGCCGGACAAGGCGATCGACGTGATCGATGAGGCCGGCGCGAGAGCCCGCCTTTCCCAGAGCACCTTCCCGATGGAGCTGCGCGATCTGGACAAGAAGATCGAGCAAATCCAGCTGGAGAAAGAGTCCGCCATCCGGTCCCAGGAGTTCGAGCGGGCCGCGAGTCTCCGGGACACGGAGAAGGAGCTGCGCCAGCAGTACTACAGCATCAAGAAGGAATGGAACGAGGCGAAGAGCACGCAGCGCACCTACGTCAACGAGGACGAGGTTGCCTACATCGTCTCCCGCATGACCAAGATCCCGGTCGCGAGGATCGGCGAAGAGGAGACGACCAAACTTCTCAACATGGAAGACAAGCTCGAGGAAGAGATCATCGGGCAACGCGCAGCCGTGGAAGCCATCGCGAAGGCCATTCGCCGGAATCGAGCGGGCCTCCGGGATCCGCGTCGGCCCATCGGCACCTTCATCTTCCTGGGCCCCACCGGTGTGGGCAAGACGGAGCTGGCCCGCGTGCTCGCCAGGTTCCTGTTCGACGATCCGGATTCGCTGGTCCGCATCGACATGAGCGAGTACATGGAGAAGTTCGCGGTGAGTCGGCTCGTGGGAGCCCCTCCGGGCTACGTGGGGTACGAAGAGGGCGGACAGCTCACCGAGCGCGTGCGCCGGAAGCCCTACTCGGTGGTGCTGCTCGATGAGATCGAGAAGGCGCATCCGGACGTGTTCAATATCCTGCTCCAGGTGCTCGAAGACGGGATGTTGACCGACAGCCTGAAACGAAAGGTCAGCTTCAAGAACTGCGTGCTGATCATGACCAGCAACTTGGGCGCGCGGCGTCTGCGCGGTCGGGGCGGCCTCGGCTTCACGCGGCAGGATGACCTGGCGACCTACGACACGATGAAGAACACGGTGATGGAAGAGGTGCGCAAGATCTTCAATCCCGAGTTCCTCAACCGGCTCGACGAACTGATCGTCTTCCGCTCGCTGAACGAGAAGGACATGGAGCAGATTGTTCATATTCTTCTGGAGCAGGTTCAGGACCGCCTGAAGGAATCGGATCTGTCGATCTCCCTCACGCGCGGCGCCATCGAGCTCTTGCTCGAGAAGGGTTTCGATCCGGATCTGGGGGCGCGCCCCATGCGGCGGGCGATCCAGCGGCTGATCGAGGATCCTCTTGCCGAACAGGTCCTGCGGGGCCGGTTCAAGGCGGGCGCCACGATCCGCGTCACGAAGAAGGGCGACGTGCTCGGGTTCGACGACGACCGGCGCGCACAAGCCCAGGATGTTCAGGAAGAACCGGTGGCTGACGAGGCTGCCGATCAGAGCCCCGAAGGAACTCCGGTTCCCGCGGGGGGCGGCGAGGACGAGGGGACCGATGCGCCGCCTAAGGAAGACTCGCCGGCCGAATAGCAGCCAGGAAGCTGCTTAGAGGCCAAGAGGCGGACCTCCCGGCCGGGGGGTGATCAGTGTTGCCGGCGGAGACCGGCTTGAAAGGGGCAGGATGTCCAGAAGACCGCCCACGGGGTGTGGGCCGTGTGTGCTGCTATTTGCTCTCTTCCTCGGCGCCCTCGCGCCGGCGGGCGATGCCCAGGAAGGAGCCCCCGTCGACTCGATTCGTTTCGTCGGTTTGGAACGTGTCGACCCTGCTTTGATCGAGGAATCGGTGCGGGTCCGCGTCGGAGAACCGGCCTACACGTTTCGGATCGGACAGACGGTTCGCGGACTGTTTCGTCTGGGCCTGTTCGACGATATCGAAGCCCACTTGACGGCGAGTCCAGCAGGCGGCCAGCTGCTTGCACTGCACTTTACCGAGCGCCCCCACATCACCCAGATCAGCTATACCGGCCACGATTTCTTCAGCGCTGAAGATCTGAAAGCCCATTCCGGGGTGATCATGGGGCAGGTCTATAGCCCCGGAGAAATCCAGCGTTCGGTGAGCGCCATGCAGGCCGCCTACCGGGACGAAGGATACGCGCAGGCCAGAGTCACCCCCGAGATCACCCCCGACCCGAGCGGGGAGGGCATCCAGCTTCGGTTGCATACCGAGGAAGGGCAGCGCGTCAAGGTCACCGGTATTCAGTTCACGGGTCATGAGGGGTTCACCGCGGACGAGCTCCGCGGCAAGGTCAAGGTCAAGAAGAAGGGCTTCCTGCGCAAGGGTCGCTACAACCGCGAACAGCTCGAAGAGGACCTGATGCGGGTGGAGGCCTTCTACCAGAACCACGGCTACAAGGACGCCACGGCCACCCTGGCGGAGCCGATCTTCTCGGAGAACGGCGAGGCCGTCGAACTGACCTTCCAGGTGGAGGAGGGGCCTCTCTATCGCTTCGGGGACACCGGATGGGAGGGCATCTCGGTCCTCGATTCGGCCCTGGTCCGGGAAACGTTCCTGTTCCGGACCGGAGATCCCTACAATCAAAGTCAGGTCGACGCGACATTGTCGATGCTCTACGACCGGTACACCGAGCGCGGGTACTTGGTCGACCTGCGAATCCAACCCGTCACGATGGTGAGCGGAGATGAAGTTCACGTCTCCTACCAGGTCCATGAGGGAGAGCCCTCCCGGGTCGGCGAGGTCCGGATCGTCGGCAACACGCGCACGAAAGAGAATGTCGTGCGCAGGGAGATCAAGCTCTTTCCCGGAGACCTGCTTCGCCGCAGCCTCTTGATGCGGTCCCAGCGGGATGTCTTTGCCACCGGCTACTTCGAGGATGTTCAGGTCGAATTCGAGACCTCGGAAGAGCCGGACGAAGTGGATGTGACCTTCCGCGTCGCCGAGAAGAGCTCGGCGCAATTCAACGCGGGCGCAGGGTACTCCAGCCAACTGGGGCTCACCGGTTTCGTGAAGCTGGGTCACAACAATCTCTTCGGAAACGGCCAGGCCCTGGCAATCGAAGTCGAGCGCGGTAGCCGGCGAGAGTACTACGATCTGTCGTTCACGGAACCGTGGGTGATGGGCCGGCCAATCTCGATGGGTGTGGATCTCTACAACACCGAGACCTACCGGGAGGTCTACGCCGGCACAAGTCTCGACGCGTCCTACTGGCACAAGGTGCGGGGTGGGGGGCTCCGGGTCGGATTCCCCTGGTTCCTGGACTGGCCGGACTACACGCGGATGACCCTGGGCTACTCTCTGAGCAACACGTCCTACCGGGAGTTCGACAACCTGCCGGAGGAGACCCGGGATCTCCTGCTCGAGGGTGAAGGCACCCTGTCGCGTTTCTTCCTCTCGTTCTACCGCAACTCCACCGACAATCCCTTCCATCCCACGATGGGCGCGCGAACGACGCTCCGAACCGAATTCAACGGTGGATTGCTGGGCGGGACCATGGACTTCTACGAGTTCAGCGTCGATCACCGGCAGTATCTGGTACCCGTCTGGAAGCCGGTTCTCATGCTCAGGACCCGGTTCGGGATGTTGGGCACCTACACGACCGATGGCCGGATGCCTCCGACCGAGCGGTACCGTATGGGCGGCATCACCAGTTTCGACCTGCTGCGAGGGTATGACGACTATTACCTCGTGCCCGACGAGAACATCGACATCAGCAGCAGCGGCAGCGAGATCCGCTTCCCGGGCGGCAAGTTCCTCTTGGCCCTCACGGCCGAATTCCAGTTTCCCTTGGTGGATCCTCTGCACGGGGCGATCTTCCTCGATGCGGGGGACACCTGGAACAGCGGATACGATATGTCTTTGAGTGGCTTGAAGTTGGGGGCAGGAGCTGGAGTAACGATGGAAGTCCCCATGCTCGGCCCGATTGGCTTCTACTACGCCTACGGTTTTGAACGTAAACGCTGGAAAACCCACTTCGCGTTCGGGCCGCAGTTCTAGCGGCCCCGGGCGGGGCAAGAATTGAGTGGCAACAGGCCGCCCAGGTTGACTAGGATCCTTCGCAACGTATGTCAGCCCGCAGAGGGAGGAACGAATGCGCAAGCTATTGGCCTTCGGGCTATTGGC
>CAZTDY010000009.1:0-95600 GCA_964612295.1 uncultured bacterium
CAAACGCAGTTAGCATGAGGCACTCCTTCTGGCGCTCACGGGCGTCAATTAAAGGACCTCCGTTCTTCTACGGCGACTCCGGGCGGCGGTCAAGTTGTTTCTATTCGCGGTCGCGCTTGACATGACGGCGGAGGCTGTCTACCGTCGGACTCGAACATAGCCCTTCCGGTTCCGGCCACGAGGCCGGTGAAAAGGGAAAACGGTCGAATGCCGTTGCGGGCCCGCCGCTGTAGTCGGGGACGGTCCTCGCCTTAGGCCACTGCCGAGTGATCGGTGGGAAGGCGCGAGAGACTGGATGATCCGAGAGCCAGAAGACCTGCCGGAAGAACAAGTGCGTCCCTCAAGGCTCGAGGTCGGCCGTCTTTGTACCCCGAATCTCGGCTCGAGGTCGCGGGGTTTCTTTTTGCCCCTCGCCCTCTAGCCCCCCGAGCTTGGAGGTGACCGGACCAGATCATCAAAGGGCGATGTCTGGCCTGTCGCAGTCTCCACGAGGCCGGAGATGCGGGTCACCCTCACATTCATCACGCTCGCGGCGTTGAGCCTGACCGGGGGAAGTATCCCCCCGGCCCGGGCCGGTGACGCAATACCCCCTACGGGCAACTCCCCTGAGTTCGCGGAGCACACGCGTGTTCTCGCCGACACCACCGTGGTGACCGGGCATCGCCGCAGCGGACCGGGGGCACTGAAAACCCGCAGCAGTTTCGCTTCGCGGATCGACGTGGCCGCCGAGCGCGGATCGGGAGAGGCCCTCGCCGATCTGCTCGAACGCACGGTGGGCCTGTCGGTCCAACGTTACGGCGGCCCCGGCGCGCTGGCGACGGTGTCGATTCGGGGGGGCGATCCGGGTGAGATCGAGGTCTATCTGGACCATGTCCCCCTCCGGTCGGCATCGCGCGGATTGGTCGATCTCAGCGCGCTGCAGCTGGCCTCGCTCGAAACCTGTGAGGTGTACCGAAGCGCGCCACCCGCGGACCTGGGAGGCGAATTCGCCGGCGCGGCCGTCCGCCTGGTGAGCCGCAAGGGCGGTCCCTCCCGTTTGACCTGGCGGACCGACGGCGGCAGCTTCGGCACCTGGCAGCATGAGGCGACCCTGAGCGGCAGCTACCTCGCCAGCCGCTACCTTCTGGCGGCCTCGCGATTTCAAACCGAAGGAAACTTCAGGTTCCACGACGACAACGGCACCGACTACAACCCCGACGACGACCAATGGCGCCGATGGTCGAACGGGGATGTGCGGCGCGAGTCGATCATGGGCCGGCTCACCCAAACCGTCGGCCGCCTGGGGACCGCGGACCTGTCCACGCAGCTCTGGCAATCCGACCAGGGACTGGCGGGCAGTGACCACCAGCCGACCGAGCGCAGCCGTCTGCGAGGCAGCGGCGCGCTTCATCGCCTCGAACTGCGTCCCGCCCGGCGAACGTTGCCCGTGAGGACCACGCTGTTCGGCTTTCTGAACCAGGAGGATCTGCACTACCGCGATCCCGATCGCGAGCTGTCCGTTCCGGGGGCGTCGGCCACGAGCGCGGACCAGGAACTCGATCGTTGGGGCTACGGACTCAAGATGCGCCGTCCGTTGCGGATTCCGTCACGGCCGGCGGTGGGACTTCACTCTCTCGAGCTCCTCGTCGAACGCCGTCACGAACGATTGCGCAATCTCCCCCCGCCCGGACGAACGGAGGAAGACCGGCGCGAGCGCACCTCGCTGGTGGTCTCCGCCGGCGACCGCTTTGAGATTCTCCAGGGGCGTCTGCATTTCGACCTGTTCTATCGATGGAATCAGGTGGCGGACAACTACTCGGGCGCGAACCCCTATCAGCCGTTCACCGCCCAACCGAGACAGACCAGCCGCGCCCACGGTGCGCGGCTCGGGCTGCGCGCTTCGGCGGGCAAGGGGCATGTCTTCCGGACCAACTACGCCGACCAGGCCCGCTTCCCGACCTTCAGCGAACTCTTTGGCTACGCAGGCACGATCCGCAGCAATCCCGAGCTCGAGCCGGAGACCGGCTGGCGGGCCGACCTGGGATGGGAGTGGGTCTGGCCCGTGCAGCCCGTGGGCCTGCGCATTCGCACCGAGCAGACCGTCTACACGAGCCGGCGAGAACAGATGATCGTGCTGATCCGCATCTCGGATCGCGAGACGAAACCGATGAATCTCGATTCCGCCAGCTTGAGCGGCGCGGAGTTCTCCTGGGCCTGTGAGCATCTCCCCCTGCTCGAGAGCTGGAAGCCGCTCGCCTGGTTCACCGATCAGGTCGGGCGGGTCTTTGGGGGCCGGCCGCCTGCCGTGGATGAGCCCGCGCGCGCCTCATCGTTCGCTGGACACCTGGTCTGGCAGACGACGCGCGATGAGGGGGCCGCCCAGCTCTACAACGGCAACGAGTTGACCTACCACCCGCCCTGGCAACTCCAGCTCCGCCTGGATTGGCCCCAGGATACCTGGCGTCTGGGCTATGTCGTCAACTTCAGGGACGAGGCCTATTGGTCCCGGACGAATCTCGCGTCCTATCGCACCGCGGCGGCCTGGTTACATGAGCTGCAACTTCGCTGGACGGTTCGCTCCGGCACCACGCTGCTGCTTCGCATCGAAAACCTGTTCGATACCTCGAGCGAGGACGTCCGGGGATACCCGCTGCCCGGCCGCACCTGGTTCGGCGGCCTGGAACTGGATGTGCTTCGAGCCATTGATCTCAAAAAGGAGTCCGCATCATGACATCTCCGAATCGGTCCGGCCGCACTCGTGACCCGCGCAGACGGCAATTCACCCTCCTGGGCATCGCCCTCCTGGGGTTTCTCTCTTGCGGCTGGGCGTTTGCGGCCGATCGTGATGCGCTGAGCGACTACCTCTTCATCCCGGCCAACGACTACGAGTTCAGCGCGGGCAGCTACTCGCTGATGGAGATGGGCGAGCCGTGGACGCACGAGGACAATCTCCTCTCGATCTGTCCGGATGCCATCGCCCGCGTATACAACGGCTTGATCTACGTCATCGAGCGGGCGGGATGCGACAACATCCTGGTGCTCGACCCCCATGACGACTTCAGCGTCGTCCTCCAGTTCTCGACCGGGCCGGGCTCAAACCCTCAGGACATCTGCTTCGTCAGTTCATCCCGGGCATTCATCACGCGCTATGACACGGCTGAACTCTGGGAGGTCAATCCCCTGACCGGTGATCACACCGACACGATCGATCTCTCCGTGCTGGCCGACGGCGACGGCTGGCCGGAGATGATGGGCATGGCGATCTACGAAGATCGCCTCTATGTGAGCCTGCAGAGGCTCGATCGGGACTACTACTGGACCCCGGTCTTCCCTTCCTATCTGGCGGTGATCGATCTGGCCACCAACACCCTGATCGATCAGGACGCCAACTCGCCGGGCCTGCAGGGCGCCGAGCTCCTGGCCACCAACCCGTCGACGCTCCTTCTGCAGGATCCTCTGAGCCAGCACATCTACGTGGGTGAGACCGGGTCCTACGGCGTGCAGGACGGGGGAATCGAAGCCTTCGACCCCGCCACCGGACAGAGTCTGGGGTTTGTCGTGACCGAATCCGATTTGGGCGGGGATCTCAATGTGTGGACCAGCGCCGATATGATGCGCGGCTTCGCGGTGGTCCTCTCCCCCAGCTACACCACGAGTGTCGTCGCCTTCGACCTGCAGACCGGATCCTCGCTCGGCACGGTCACCAGCAGTGACGAGTACGACTACGTGGCTTTGGCGGTCGATCCCTCCTATCGAGAGGTCTATGTGGCCGATGCGAATTACACGCAGCCGGGGATCCACGTCTTCGACAGCGAGACGTTTGATCCGCTGAGCGGCTTGATCGACATCGGGCTCTACCCGCGCTGGATCCTGCCCATGCATGGCCCGGCCTCGGATATCGGTCCGACCCCGGACGACGAACGGGGCGCCCGCGTGCGGGGTCAATCCCCCGGCGTTCTCGAGGCCTGGCCCCAGCCGGCCTGGGGATCGGTGGAGGTGGCCTTCACCGGGCTCGGCTCCCAGATCGTCGATCTCTCGATCCTCGATGCCCAGGGCCGCCTGGTCAAAGCGGTCGCCCACGATCTGAGCGGTCCCCTCCGCCAGGCCTTCCGTTGGGACGGAACGAGGGAGGACGGCCGGCCCGCTCCGGGGGGCGCTTACTTCGTAAGGGCTTCGGGCGGCGACGGCCAGATCACGCGGGGGATCCGGCTGCTCCGGTAGGGGGTGGCGCTGGTACCGTAGTGACGGAATAGCATTGGGTTAGGCCGCAGGGCCGCGCAGATGGGATCTTGACAACACCTCTCCTTGTACTAGCTTCACGGGGCAGGCGGGAGGCGCGGCAAACCCGCTATCTCCCGGCACAACCTAAAGAAAGCTCCTCCAGATGCGGATGAATGTACTGTATCCCGCGGGATGCGAAGGGTGCGTCGTGGATTCGGAGGAGCGTACCCGTTCAGTCACCGATTCTCGGAGCAAGTATGCAGCTTGGCAGATCGCACAGGGCACCGATGAAGTTCCCGATCCACTTCACCGCCCCGGATCGGTCCCGCACGTACATCGGTGAGACTAGAGACGTATCGACGAGCGGCTTCTCCGTTCAAGTCAAGACCGACGACCCACTGCCGACCATCATCCTGGCCGGAATCCTGCCGAGCGAGATCGCGGGGGACGCCATCCTGTGCAAGGCCCGCGTGGTCTGGCAAGGCGGACTGGCGGGTGGAACGAAGCGGGCCAGCTACAAGATCACCTCGATTGCCCGCCAAAGCCAAGAACGGCTCGACGCGCTGATCGACTCCTCGGTCGACCAACTCATCGGTGAGCTGCAGAGCCTCTCCACCTTCGCGGATCTCGAACGAGATCAGCTGGAGCTGCTTCTGCAATTCGCGCGCGCGAGGGAATGCTCCGGGGATGTCAACCTCTACGGAAACACGACCCTCCAGGGCACGGGCCTTTTCATCCTCGTCAATGGAGAGGCGGTTCAGAAGAACGATCCTCAGAAGCGCGTTTTCGGTCCCGGAAGCGTGATGGGTCAGTGGTCCGATCCCGCGGCGACTCCGGTCCCGAAAGAGGTCCTCACGGTCTCACCGGTTCGAGTCCTGCACCTGTCGACGGCCCTGGCTCATGAGATCCAGCAGAAGGCCCCGGCGCTGGCGATGACGATTCAGCGCGCGCTTGGCGAGGTCGCCGCCCCGCCCAAGCTCGAGAGCGCTGGTGGCAAACGTCGCCACATGCGGATGAACGTGATTCAGGACCTGCAGGAGATTCCGACCCTGCCGGCGATCTTCAACGCGGTCATGGACTGCATCGAAAATCCCGACGCCACACCCCGGGAGCTGTCCCAGATCATCCGCAAAGATCAATCGCTCACGGCTAAGATTCTTCGCACCGTGAACTCAGCGCTCTACGGCTTCGCCCGGCGCATCAACTCGGTGCATGAGGCGGTGGTTCTGCTGGGGATGAATCAGAGCGCGAATCTGGCCATCACGGCGATGCTTCTCAATACATTGGTGAACCCCAGGCATCCCAAGCAACGGCCGGAAGCGTTTTGGGAGCATTCGTTGGCTTGTGCCTATTTCGCGGGTGCGATTGGAGAGCGCCTGAGCGCCAAGCCGCAGTCGGAGCAGCTATGGGCCCTCAAGGCAAGCCGCTCGCGAGCCGCGGTGGGTGCGGCTGCCGGCGACGCCAAGGAGCTGCAGCCGCTGCGCAATCATGCCGACGATGAGGGCAGAGAGAGCTTCGAGCGGGAACAGACGATCCCCGTCGAGCAGCTCTTCATGCTCGCCATTCTCCACGACATTGGACTGGCCGTGCTCTACCTGAAGTTCCCGGAGCACTACACGCTGGTCTCGGAGAACACGAAAGACTTCGGCACCTTCCACCGGGCCGAGCTCGAACTACTGGACATGGATCACTGTCAGCTCGGCTATCGCATCGCGCAAGCCTGGAACCTGCCGGAGCCGATCCCCACGGTCATCGCCGAACACCATCTTCCGCAGATCTGGTGCGAGGATGCCGAGAGCGGCGAACGCGCGATGAGCCTCCTCAAGGAGGATCCGGTCGTCACCCTCGTCGCGTTGGCTGATCTGCTGACCCGCCACGCTGAAGTCGGTGTCGTTCAGGACTGTGAACCGCCGGACATCCCGCCGACCATGATCGAGGCTCTCGGGCTGACCGAGGAGGATCTCGCGGAGCTGATCGACCTCGGGGATGCCATCAAGGAGAAGGCCGAGGCGCTCTTTCGAGGAATGAGCGGCTAGGCTTTGGTGATTCCGCAGGCTCCCTGCCCCCGGGCAATCCCATAACCTATTGATACACAACAAATTAGACGACTGCGCGTGGTCGCGGCCGCACCCGCGCGGGCACCCTTGACCACCTCTGTGCCCCGGGGCACACGCGTTCATCCAGGCGGAGTCGTTCCTTTCGCCACCGAACATGGCCCGTTTCTGGCTACGACCTTCCCGAACCCTGAGAGCACAACGAGTCGATCAAGGTGAGGAGGTCCCCATGTCTTGCGCACCCGTGCGAACCGGGCAGAGCAGCAGACGAACGCGCGCACCCTGGAAGGGGATGGTCGCGCTTCTCTGGTCGATCCTGGCGATCGCCCAGGTTGGCTGCGTTCGCGACGAGAGGATCGCCACCCCGGGAGATACCACGCCCCCTGAGGTGGTGCTGCGCGAGCCGGCAACCGGTGATGTCGTCGCCGATACGCTGCGGGTGTGGGCCGAGGTGACCGACGACCAGGGCGTCGCCCGCGTCGCCCTCCTAATCGACAACCTGCCCCGGGCGATCCGGCATGAACCTCCGTGGCGGTTCGCCTGGCCCTGCAGCGCCGTTGCGGATAGTGCCCAGCATCGCGTCGTGCTGGAGGCCAGCGATGCCGCCGGGAATTTCGCGTCGACTCCCCCGCAGGAGGTGACGATCTGTCCCAACCGTGCTCCCCGCGCCTGGATCGACTTCCCCTGGGATGGACTGTGGATCGAGGCCGGCTCCCAGGCCGCGGTGCGTCCCTGGCGGGCGACGGCCGTGGACCCGGAGGACGGCCGGTTGGGGGCGGCAAGCCTCGTCTGGAGCCTCGACCAATCCGTTCTGCCGTTCGGGGGCGTGGAGATATCGCCCCCGCCGCTCGCGCCGGGCTCGAGCGAGGTGAAACTCACCGCGAAAGACCGATGGGGGCGCAGGGCGACCGCAACACATCTGGTTCATCTGTTCACCTATCCCGTGGCCGGCGCTCCCCGCGAGGCTGGTGAGGCGTTCTTCTCGGCCTGGCGCGCGCGCGATGCCTCGGTTGCCGTGAGCCTGTGCGCACAGGACATGCGCCTGGTTCCCCCGGAAAGCGGAGGGGAGCGGGCCGGGTGGACTCAATCCCGGTTCGCCGAAGCGCTCTCCTGTTGGCTGGGCGACAGCACTCTTGTCCGGTTGGACGTCATCGCCTCGAACCCGACGATCGAGGAACTGACCTGGGGCGAGACTCGCTGGGCGAAGCTCGAGTTCATGAGCCTGCGGATCGAGGCCGAGACGGTGCGCGTGCACCAGGCCGATCGCCCCCCGCAGACGGAGGCGGTGCGAATCCGCACGGCTGTCCGCATGTTTCTGCGGGAGGATCGAGAGACCGGTCTATGGCGGATCGTCACCTGGTGGGATTTGCATGAATCGCCGTGGATATCGGCCGAGGGACCGTCATTATCGGTTGTGCTCGGGAGAGCCTTGGGTACTCAGCCGGACTAGTCCGCTCCCGCACCGGAGAGCATCGACTGGACGAGCTCGACCACCTCCCGCGATGCGTTGCCCGGCCGATCTCCGAAGCTGGCGTCCAGGAAGGTGTTCACCGGACCGGAAGGCATGAGGTCGGACAGGGCCTTGCGCTGCAGGGCGGCGATCACCTCGCCCAGCTCTTCGGCGCTCTTTGCCAAGGGAACGTTTGAGGGCATCTCGATCGGCCAGGAAGAGAGCCCGGAACTCCGCTGGACCCGCACGACAGGGATCTCCTGCAACAGGGCCTCGGCCATCTCGTGAGGATTGCTGGTCAGGAGCAGGTCAACGGCCGGCAGCCGCTCGCCCAGCGCGGACTGCTTGATGAAATGGACCCAGCGCAGGCCGTGCGCCCCGGCGATCTGGCGGGCGGTGGCCTCTTCCCCCTGCACCTGGGCCTGCAATCGGATCAGGAGGAATATCTGCCGATTGCCGGAGATCGACGCGCTCAGCCAACCGAGGATCTCCGCCAACTCCTGGCTGGCGCAGGCCAGAGCGATGACGTCCTGGTCGGCCTCGACCCCCCACTGGCGGCGCAACCGCGCGCGCTCCGCGGGATCGATGCCCTGGCCAGCGGGTGCCGCCTGTTGGCGAGGATCGCCGGTCACCACCACCTGCGCGGGGTTGAACGCCCCTCGCTCGACGAGGCGCTGTTTTGTTTCTGAGGTGAACACGCACAGGCGGTCCGGCAGACACACCGAATGCGACGGATCGGGGGGCGAGGACATGTAGGCGTCGTCCCACTGCTGGAGCGGCTGCGTCTGCAGCGCCACCGTGGGGATGGACAGGCGGCGTGCGGCTGCCAACAGGGGCCGGTTCTCGGCCTGCTCGTGGGTCAACACGATCGCATCGGGCCGAATCCCCCGCAGGAAGTGTGATTCGCGCCGGATGTCGCGGACGTATTCGGGCAGCAACTCGCGGGTGGCCGTGTCGAGCCAGCGCACTAACAGTCCGCTGAGCGCAAGCCCCTCGAGCTGCAGAGAATCCTCGAACCCGGGCTTCTGCTTCAGCCTCAGCCATTTGCGCAAAATGCTTCGTGTCTCGCGAAAACCGCGACTGGTCTGAGCCAACAGGAAGAGGAAGTGGCGCAGGTGGGACGGCGCGAGCCGCCCAGCCGTCATCGCCCCCACATCGGGGTGATAGCTGTCGGCGCGAAGGTAGAGGCGCAGGCGGCTCTTGCGCCCCTCACGCCAGACGGCTTCGAGATGAACATCCGTGCGCGCCGTGCGCCCGTCGGCCCCGCGGCGGCGACGCCAACAGCTCGAATGGGATACGAGGAGCAGCTTCGGCCTCCGCACGAACAGGTCCTCCCACAGGAACTGGACACCATGCCAGGCATCCTGCAGCAGGAAGAACACCTTGCGGGCGCGGCGCTCGGCCACGGTTTCGGGGGCCGGAGGTGCGGGTGGATCCGCATAGGCCAGAACGGTCCGAAGCCGGGGGCCGTGCTGTTTGCTCAGCTCCCGGAGCAACAGCCGCTGATCCTCGCTGAGACCGGCCGCCAGAATCAGGACCTCGCGTTGCTCGAGCAGTTCATCGAAAGCGCGTCTTTGCAGCATCAGCTCGCGCAGCCAGAGGATGAGCCTGTCGCGCAGGAAAGCCCAGAAGTTCAGGTCCCCGGCCCGGAAGACCTCGGCAAACTGCCACCGCAGCGACAGGTCGTCGACCCAGGTTCGGACCCGCTGGGTCAGATCCTGAGCGGGGCTGCCGAAGATGCACCCCGGTTCATGCCGGCAAAATGCCCGCAGCCCGAACAGAGGCGAAGCAACCTCGTGGTAGCCCTCCGGCAGCTTGGCCATCTCGCCCTCGGGCCAGAAGGCCGGCAGCAGTTGCCGGACGTGGGCCGCATCGAGCAAGGGATGCACCAGAATCAGATCGGGTTGAACGGACGTCGCACGCTTCCGGCCCGCGGCATAGGTTCCCTCGGCGGGCAGTTGGCCCACTCCCTGGGGGTGCTGATCAGTAGGTGACGCCATCCGTATGTCCTGTCGTTGGTCACTGTGCCCTTGTGATTCGGAGCTATCCTAGCAGGGCCGACCCCGTCTGCCCACCGGCGAGTGGCTACGTATCCTCGTCCTCTGGATCCGCCGACACCGCCCCACGTGCGCGCGCCGATTCGGTCGATTGCGGCTGGCGCTGCCACTGGCGCCGCCCCGCTTGCCCCCCTGCCGAGAACAGGCGGCGGGTCCCCAGACCGCCGAGGATCGCCTTGATGAGGAGAACGAACGCCCCTGCACGCCAAAGGACCGGGAGGTGCGACCCGATCGCTCCGGCGCAGTGGCGGATTGAGCGCCCGTACATCCACTGGCTGTATGACAGGCGAGCCAGCTGCAGAGACATCTCTCCCCGCGCTCTGGCCAAGAGGCCTCGGTCGCCGCGATGCGCTCCGTAGAGTCCCTGACCCGAGCGGATCGTTTCCCACACATGCTCCGCGGCGGCCTCGCGCGGCGAGATGTGTTGGGAGATGTGCTCATCGTGGAGCGTGTATTCGTAGAGAGGCTCGCGCAGCACGGCGAACTTGCCTACCTGCGCAAGGCGCATCCCGAGTTCGCGGTCCATGGCGACGCGGTGCGCGGTGTCGAACGGACCGGCCAGCTCCAGGGCCGTGTGCCTCACCATGGCGGTCGGCCAGGGGATGTTGCCGCCGAACGCAGCGATGAGCCGGCGGGAAAGATCTCCCTCGAGGTCGATCTGCTCCGAATCCGGCGGCACCCACCGCTCCCCGTCCTGGGTGCGGTAGGCCACGTAGGTGTAGGCCAGCGCCAGATCGGCGTCCCTCTCGAGACATTCAACCTGCCGGGCAAGCCGCTCGGGATGAAGCAGGTCGTCCGAATCCACGAAGGCGATGTAGGCCCCCTTCGCCCGCTCCAAGGCCCGATTGCGGGCCACGTACGGCCCGGCGTTGGGTTGGTGGATCACCTGAATGCGGTCCTCGTAGGTCTTCAGAATCTCCGGCGTGCCGTCGGTTGAACCATCGTCCACGACAATGACCTCGAGGGCCGGATAGCTCTGGGACAGGATACTCTCCAGGCAGCCGGCAATCGTGTGCTCGCGGTTGTGAACGGGGAGAATCACCGAAACCAGCGGCCGGTCCCCGAAGAGGTCCCCCTGGGCGGCCCGGCGAGGCGCGAGTTCAGATACGCTCGCCCGGTTGACGGCGTCGAGCCACTCCCGTTCGAATCGTTCGCGGGTGAACTGCGCCGCGAACACTCTCCCTCGTTCTCCAACCTCTTTCGCCCAGCCGGGATCGGCCAGCAGGCGCTTGAGAATCGAACGCACCTCATCCGGGTCTTCGGCGATGAACTGGTCGCCGCCTTCGAGCAACTCGCGCATTCCGCCCCGCCCCGACCCGATCACGGGCGTGCCGCAGAGCATGGCTTCATGGGCCGTACGGCACCACCCCTCGTCGAATTGCGAGAGCAGGACCGCTGCGTCGGCGATCGTCAGGAGCTCGAGGTACTCATCGTAGGAGCCCTCCAGATTGGGGCAGGGCGGCTGGATCTGACAGGGGCCGCTGGTGGCCAGCGCATACCCCTCTCCAGACAACATGCCGTGGGCCAGGTCGGCGCCCTTGGCGGGCTGACAGTTCCCGATGTAGATGATCGGTCCGGACCCGAGCCCGTGCACACCGCGAAACTCCGCCACGCCGCCGGCCGGCGCCCGGCCTGTGGTCGCCTGATCGATCGTGTTGTAGATGACGCGGACGTCGGAGATGCCCTTCCCCTGGATGCGTTCCTGCCAGTAGCGGCTGACGGTGACCACCGTGTCCATCTGCGCCAGGCGTCGCATGCAAAGCGAGTCGAGCGTTTCGTTGTAGAGCCGGTTGGGCAGAGGACGGGCATCGATGTGATGGATCACGACGAGATTGCGTCCACGCGTCCGGAGCGGCCCGAGAAAGGCAAGCTCGCGGAAGTCCCTGATCCACAGGTCCTTCTCGCCCCGGACCTGCGCGAGGGCTCGGGCAAGTTCGAGCTGGGTGGTGATCCTGCCCCCCAACCCGCGGCGCCGAGGAACCTTGATCTCGACGAGTTCGACGTCGTGATGACGACGCAGGACGTCATAGAGCTGCCGGCGGTAGGCAAGCCCGCCTCCGACCGGCCGCCCGGAGAGTAGGTCGTGCCGAGTGATCAACCCGATCTTCATGGGGAGGCGACTATGGGTAAGTCGGTGCCTGATGTCAAGATTCGGTGTTGAAGGCCTTCAGGCTCCGGCTCCCCCGTGAACAATGCCGTAGCCAAACCGGAGGGGGGGCGGTAGACTTGCGCGCGAATCGTCAGGTAAGCGCAATTCCCTGCAAAACACGGCCATAGGAGGCCCGCGTGCCGAGACTAGCCAGGCTACGGATACGGATCACCGGCCTGATCATCCTCCTTCTGCTCGTGCCCGGCATCGCCCAGGCGCAGTACGATACGGATCCGTTTCCGCAAGATGAAGAATTCGACAGATTTACGTCCGAAGAGGCGCTCCAGATCCTGATCACCAACGGCGTTGATGAGCGGATCGCGACCCAATACCTGGAGCGATTCGAACCCGGCCGCACCTTTTCCGAGGCGGAAATGGATGTGATGGTTCGGATCATGGCTCCCGGGGTGCCCGAAGATGAACTCGAAGGCGAGGCCCTGGATGACGAGGGCGCAGCGATGCCGCTCTTCCCCGAGATCATCTATCCGACGGATCTCGCGGAGAAGATCATCAAGCCGTTCGGCTACGAGTTCTTCCATCGCCTCCCCGCCCCCGATCTGCCGGTCGAGGACATCACCGTCGGGCCCGAGTACGTCGTCGGTGTCGGTGACGAAATCCTCATCACGCTGTGGGGCGACATCGAGAGACGGTTCGCGAGGGTGATCGATCGGCAGGGACGGCTGGTTCTGCCGGAGGCCGGCGTCGTCACCGCCGCGGGCCGGACCCTGGGTGAGTTGCGGCAGGAACTCGAAGCGGTTTTTGGGCAGCTCTACCGCGGCGCACGGATGACCGTCTCCTTAGGCGATGTGCGCACCATTCAGGTCTACGTCTCCGGCGACATCCACCGCCCCGGGACCTACACCATGAGCGCGCTCTCGACCGTACTCTCGGCCCTGTATCACTCCGGCGGACCGACCGCGAGCGGTTCACTCCGCCGGATCATGCTCTCCCGGCGCGGGCAGGAGCAGCGCGATATCGATCTCTACGAATTCCTGCTCTCGGGAGATCGAAACAGCGATGTGCCCCTGCAGAGCGGGGATGTTGTTCACATCCTGCCCCTGGGCCCCACGGTCAAAGTCAGCGGCGAGGTTCGTCGCCAGGCAATCTACGAGATCCATGATGGCGAGACGCTTCGCAACATCGTTCAGATGGCGGGAGGACTGACCGATCTGGCCCTTCACGAGCGGATCACCGTCGACCGGTATTCGGAGTCGCTCGGTGAGCAGCTCTATCGGATCGACTGGAACGATTCCGCGCAGGACATCAGTATGAGGGGAGGCGACGAGGTCAGCGTCTACTCGGTCTACCATGCCCACCCGAAGGAGTTCGTGGAGATCTACGGGCGCGTTCATGAGCCGGGCATCTACCGGTTGGTGCCGGGTCTGCGTGTGGCCGACCTGATCTTCCGGGCCGGCGGTCTGGAGGAAGGCGCCTACGGGGAACGGGCCGAATTGACGCGGGTGATCGAAGCCAACGGTGACAGCTTCACCCGGACCGAGCTCCACCCCTTCCGGCTCCAGGATCTCCTGGACGATCCGAACAGCGATCAGAATCTCAGCCTCCAGAAAGGCGACAAGGTCTTCGTGCGAACCACGCCCGGCTGGCAACCATCGCCCGTCGTCGCCCTCAAAGGTGAGGTGCGCTTCCCCGGCAAGTACGGTCTCAAGGGGTTGTCCGATCGGATCAGCGACCTCATGGAGCGGGCCGGCGGAGCGACCCCGGATGCGTTCTTGAAGGGCGCTCAACTGCACCGGCATCTCGAGGGGCGTATCATCATCGACTTCAGTGAAGCGCTTCAATCCCTTGACAGTAGCGACAACATCGAACTCGCGGACCGCGATTCGATCTATGTCCCCCGCCTGCCCGAGACCATTCGTGTGTCGGGGGCGATTGCGAATCCCGGGCACCTGCTCTATGTGCCGGGCAAGAAGTCGAGCTACTACGTCGCGAACACCGGCGGTTTCCTCGAAAACGCCAATCGTGGCGCGGTGAAGATCATGCGCGTGACGGGTGAGGTCATCTCCGCGAAGCGCCGGTTCTGGCCCGATCCGGAGGTCAGGCGGGGCGATGAGATCGTCGTCCTCGTGCAGGAGGAACGTCGCCCGGTCGACTGGGGCAAACGTTTGCGCGAGTCCGCCACGATCATCGCGAGCCTGGCGACGACCGTCTACATCATCTCCAATATCAACAAATAGAGGGGGCGCCCCCCGCGTGACGACAGGCCCGGCGACCGGCGGCGATCTCGCCGTCCACGGCGCCGCTAAACCGTAACGGGGCCCATGGCCAAACTGACAACCCAAGCTGGCGGCGTTTCGGCCGGGCGGGCGGTGGCCGCCATCGCGGGGCTGGCCACGGCGATGATCCTCTCGCGCATACTCTCCGAGCATGAGTATGGAACCTATCGCCAGGTTTGGCTGGTTTTCTTCAGCCTGGCGCCCGTTCTCGAGATGGGCATTCCGCCCAGCGTCTCCTTCTTCGTGCCCCAGATCTCCAGAGCACAGCTCAAGACCTATCTCGTGCAGCACAGCACGCTCTTGTTGCTTTCAGGAATCGTGATGGGGCTCGGCTGCGCCTTCCTCGGCGAGTGGGTCAGCGCTCTCTTCGGCAATCCGGAACTCGGCAAACATCTGCGGCTCTTCGCCCTCTTCCCGGCCCTCACCCTCCCCTACAACATGACCGAGAATACGCTCGTTGCGGTGGGACACGGGGGCAAGGCCGGACTCGTCTCCGGCGTGAGCGCGATTCTGCAGATGGCGGTCATCCTCGGCACGCTGCACTTCGCGGGATCATTCGAGCAGATCTTCGCGGCGCTCTCGCTCTGGGCATTGGCGAGATGGATGATCTGTGCGGTCTCCATGTGGACCCTGACCCGTCACCTGCGCTTCTCCTGGGATTTCTCCGAGCTTCGCACCCAGCTCGCCTTCACCCTTCCGCTCGCTGCCGCAACCATGGCCGGCGTGTTGGGGCGACATCTGGACAAGGTGGTGATCTCGAGTCACTTCACCCCAGAGGACTACGCCATCTACGCAAACGGTTCCTACGACATCCCGCTCATCAACGTCCTCACGCTTTCGGTCACGGCCGTTCTGGTGCCCTCGCTCGTCAGAGCTCGTTTGCAGAAAGACCCCGGCGAGATCAGACGACTGTGGCACGGCAGCGCCCGCCGCCTGGCGTGGGTGTTCTTCCCGGCCACGGCCTTCCTCTTCCTGGCCGCCCAGCCGTTCGTGGTGTTTCTCTTCTCACAGAAGTACGCCGCCAGCGCGGGACCCTTTCGCGTACTGCTGCTCGCTCTTCCTTTGAGAATCGCCATGCACAGCGCCTTCTTGCGCGCGCTCGGGAGCACCCGTCCCATTCTGCAGGCTTCCCTCCTGACCCTGGGCACGGGCCTGGTGCTGGCGCTGATCCTGGTCCGGGTGGAGCCGCTGGGATTGCTCGGCCCGGCCATCGCGACCGTGGTCGCCGTGTTCGCTGGCGTGGGCTATACGATCTGGCGGGTCGTGGGCATCCTGGAGTGGCGCTGGAGGGACTACTTTCCCTGGCAGACCTTAGGGCTTCTGATGCTGGTGGCTCTGGCCGCAGCCGGGCCGGGGTATCTGGTACTACGCCTACTCGATGGACAGGCCGCATTCTGGCAACTTGCGGGGACGGGTGTCGCCTACGCCGCCAGCTACCTGGCAATCGGCTGGGTGAGTGGGGCGGCGCATCCGCGCGAGTGGATCCAGGCGATCGGGGATTTGCTGAGGCAGCGCTAGCCGCGGGTCAGCAACTTCCCGATGCGCGTGATACGCGGTGCCTGGAGCTGTCCCCAGCGCAGGCTGAAGAACGCGTTCCAATCCCATTCCCATGAGAAGTAGAGGATATCAGCCTTTGCGATGACCAGGCTGATCTGTACGCCCCCGAACATTCGGCTATCCCGGCTCTTGTCGCGATTGTCCCCCATGCAGAAGATCATGCCGGGCGCCACGCGTTTAGGGCCGAAATTGTCCTGAGGGACGGTGCCGAGATGTTTCGCGTAGGGCTCATCCATCGGCTCGCCGTCAATGTAGAGCTGCCCATTGCGCATCTCGACCTCTTGCCCGGCCGTGGCAACGCAGCGTTTGATAAGCGTATCTCCCGACTCCGGGCTCTTGAAGATGACGACATCCCCCGCCTTTGGCTCGCGGAATCCAGGCATCCGTTGGCCCTCGAAGAAGGGGATGCGCGCACCGTAGGTGATCTTGTCCGCAAAGAGAAAGTCACCGACCAGAAGGGTGTTTTCCATCGAACCCGACGGAATCCGGTATCCCTGAACGACAAACGTCACCAAGGGGATGAAGATGACCATGACGGTCACGATCGTCCGCAACCAGTCCGCTCCCTCCGCAACCCACTCGTCTTTGGTGCGAGGGACGTGGAACATCGACTGCTCAGTCTTGGACGTATCTTTCTTGTGCTTCGACATACAGGTGCCTCCGCCCCCTATCTACGCGTGACGATATGATCTGTTCCAGGAATGTCGTCTGAAACTACTTCGATTCCTTGCCGGAGGGTTGCCCTGCGGCCATCTTTTCGCGAAAACCGATCCGATAATAGGGGTTCACCACGCTGCTTGCCACATTCTTCAGGTGGGCGCTGACCCGTTTCAGGTAGCGGAGATAGAGCGCCGCGGTGACCGCACAGCCGCTGTCGCTCCGCAGGATGCGCCCGGCGATCAGCTCCTGAAGGCACTCATCCACGGTATCGACCACGGTCTGGTGGCTCCCCAGAAGCTGGCGCGCCTGCGTCTCATCGGATTGCTCGAGGCACTTGGGAAGGGACGCGAACATCTCGCGCACGGTGGACTCAACCGACTCGACCTCCTGCTGCAGCTTTCCCCCCGTAAAGGCCTTGGGGTGGGCGGACGCCAGCTCGAGGATGTTCTTCGTGTAGTCTCCGATCCGTTCGATGTCGATCACGATGGCGGTCAGCACGAGCGCCGTGTTGACCTCCGGATTCTGAGAAACCGCCAGATGCGAAACGATGTTCCGCCTCACCCGCCGTTCGAACTTGTTGATCGCGCGATCCCGCGCGTAGATGTCCTTCTGCAGCGGCTGATCGTGATGGAGGGATGCGACGGCATCGTGGAACATGCCCTCACACTCGCGCAACATCTCCAGACAGGCGACAAACGAATCGTCGCAAAGGCTCTCTTTTTTCCAGAGCGACAGGAACTGCTTCAGCATGATTTACCTTTCCGAGGTGTGACGAAGCACCAGATAGAGAATCGGAATGACATAGGCCAACACATAGAACCCGATCACACCAAGCGCGTGTCGTCGAGAGCGGGCGGCGGTCCGTCCCACCCACGTGGCCATCGCGATCGGCAAGGCGCGGAGTGGGTAGAAAAGGACGATCCCGAAGACATTGAACACCATGTGGGCGAACGCGACGACAAGGGCAGCGGTACTCCCAGTGGCGAGAGAGGCCAGGATGGCGGTGATCGTGGTGCCGAGATTCGCACCCATCGTGTAGGCGAAGATCCGCCGCACCGTCAATACTCCGGCACCGACCAGGGGCACGATGAGGGAGGTTGTGGCGGAGCTGCTCTGGACCAGGGTCGTCAGAATCCAGCCGAGCACAAAACCGGCGGCATCATTGCGGAAGAGAACTCGGTCGAACAGGCTCTCCACCCGGGTGAGCACGACCCGGCGCATCACGCGCACCATCTGCGCCAGGCTGGCGAAGAGGGCCAGAAGCGCCAGCCCGAGCACCGGCAGCCCATGGGGAATCAGATGGGTGATCCATTTCGTCGCCGGTTTGACCACCATCTTCAGGGGGCTCACCAGATGGACCCCGCCGGCCCCGACGAAGAGCCTCTCCAGGTTGGTGGCGACAAACTCGATCGGGTGGAAGAAATACTCCACGGGAAACAGGACGATGACCGCGAGCACGTTGAAGAAATCGTGCACCGTGCCGGCCGCAAAGGCGCGCTCAAACTCGTGGCGGCGGGTGACATGCCCCATCGACACGATCGTGTTCGTCACCGTCGTGCCGATATTGGCCCCCATGAGAATGGGGATCGCCACGCGCATCGGGATCGTGCCGGCCGCCACCAGGCCCACGACCATCGAGGTGGTGAACGATGAGCTCTGCACGAGGCTGGTGACCAGGAGGCCGATCAGGAGGCCGGCGATCGGATCGGCCGCCGTGTGGAGCAGATTCGTGGCGAACCCGCTCCCCATCAACTTGAAGGCGGACCCCATGAGGTCAATGCTGACAAAGAAAGCATAGAGCGCGGCCAGGAATACCAGCATCCTCAAGGCGGTGTGCTCGTTGTGAGACTCTGGCCCGGGGTGGGATACCGGGCACGGTTGATCCTGGGGGGGATCCGGCCGCACCGACGGCTTGATGTCCGTCGACTGGCTGGCCGGCGAAATCGTGGTCTCCAAGTGGTCTCCTCCCTGCGGCCCGCCACAGGCGCGGGGCGACCTGGGGACTTCACTGCATGCGCGGTTTCTGAAAATTACGTTAGAAAGGTGCTCGGTTTCAAGGGTTGATCCCGGCTTCAGATGGGCCAAAAGTGGGTTGCCAGCCCGGCCAGATTACGGGATAATCATTTGTTGGTTTGATCCACTCAGGCCACAGCCCGTGAGTCGGCGTGGAGTCAGGCTCAACAACCGAAGTCGTTGGCCGCCAGCAGGAGGTTGGATGGCAAAGAAGCAGAAAAGAGGGGGCCACCGTGGTGGCGGAGGGGGTCACCGCCGCGCCCAGACGGGACCACCCGTGCGGAAGCCCCGCGACGATGCAATCGAGGTCGAAGGCATCGTCAAGATCGCACTCCCGAACACGATGTTTCGGGTCGAATTGGAGGATGGGCGTGTGATCCTGGCCCACATCGGCGGAAAGATGCGCAAACACTTCATCCGCATTCTTCCCGGCGACAAGGTGATCGTGGAGCTTTCGATCTACGATCTCGATCGTGGCAGGATCGTCTACCGGTACAAGTAGCAGTCTCCCCGTCTTAGCGTTTGGGTAATTCTCCCCACCTGCCGAGATTCCGGATAGAGGCATGAACCAGGCGACCGATTCCAGATCCCGATGATCCTGGGAAACGGTCCGAGTTAGTTTCGAAAACGCCGATTGCGCACAGATCATGAGGAGGCACACGGTGAACTCGCAGGAGAGCAATCTCCACAGGCAGGATCCCGCGGCCGGGCAGACGCCCACCCCGCAGGATGCCGATCAGCAAACCCCTTCGACCGAGCAGGCTCCGACTCCGAAGACTCCGGAACCGGATGCCAGTCCGCCTCCGGCGCCGGAGACTCCCGTGGCCGCCACGGAGGATGCTCCGGCGGCCGTAGTCGAGCCGCCGCCGGCCCCCGAGACACCGGAGCCGGACGCCAGGTATGCGGTCGGGTCGCGTGTGTGGGGCCAGGTGCTTCGCCTGACCGATAAGCAGGCGGTCGTCGCTCTCGGCGAGCACGGATTGGAGGAAGGGTCCCTCGATCTGATCCATTTGCGCGATGAGTTCGGCAACCTTCACCTCAACGAAGGTGATGAGGTCCAGGCCTACGTGGTCGCCAATGCTCCTGCCATTACGCTGGCGCCGTCTCTGCTGCCCCCCTCCGCCGAGACCCTGGGCAAGCTCAAGGAGGCGCAGGAGAAGAAAGAGATCGTGCGCGCGCGGGTAGTGGGCCTGAATCGGGGCGGAATGGAGCTCGATATCGAGGGTCTGCGAGGCTTCTGCCCCTACTCTCACATCGAGATCGGCCGTTGCGAGAAGCCCGAGATCTATCTCAATCACATCCTCGACTTCAAGATCAGCGAGCTCGACGAAGAGAAGAAACGGGTCGTGCTCTCCCGCCGCGTCATCCTCGAAGAGGAGCGGAAGGAGAAAATGCACGAACTGCGCGCCCAGATCAAAGACGGCGCCGAATTCGAGGGCGTGGTCATGCGTCTGCAGCCGTTCGGCGCCTTCGTCGACATCGGTGGCATCGAGGGTCTCGTTCACGTTTCGGAGATTGCCTTCGATCGCGTCAACGACCCCGGCGAGGTTCTGCGCCGTGGCGAGAAGGTCCGCGTGAAGGTCCTGGGCACCGCGCCCGGCAAAGACGGCAAGGAACGGATTCGGCTGTCGATCAAGGCGCTGCAACAGGATCCCTGGACGATCATCGACCAGCTGTTCAAGCGCAATGACATCATCACCGGCCGCGTAACCCGCGTGACCGACTTCGGCGCATTCGTGAAGCTGCACCCGGGCATCGAGGGACTCCTGCACGTTTCCGAGTACAAGCCGCGCGATGCCGGGGCGGCTCCTGAGGCCGCGCCTGCACCCGCACCGGCCCCGGCTCCGGAAGCCACCCCTGCGCCCGAGGCGGCTTCGGCCCCGGAGGCCACCCCTGCGCCCGAGGTCGCGACCGAAGCGCCGGCCGAAGAGAAGCCCGCTGAGCAGCCTGCCGAGCAGCCCGCCGGCGAGACTCCCGCGGCAGAGGCCCCCGTTACGCCCGCCGCCGAGACTCCGGCCGCGGAGGCTACCCCGGCCCCGGCCGAGGAAGCCAAACAAGATGGGATCCCCGTCGAGGGGAATGAGATCCTGGTGCGCATCTCTCGGATCGATCGCGACCGCCATCGCGTTTCGCTCTCGCTCCACAGTGAGAGCGAGGATGAGGGCAAGCAGCACGACGCCTCGGTCGGTGAGGTTCACACCGGTGTGGTTCGCACGATCAAGCCCTACGGCGTGTTCGTGGATCTTCCCACGGTCGGTCCCTGGGTGAGCGGCCTGCTGCCCGTTTCGGAGACCGGCCTGGATCGCGGCGCGAACCTGAAGAAAGAGTTCGCCGAGGGCCAAGAGGTCAAGGTCGAGATCATCGAGATCGACGACCGCGGCCGCTTCCGCCTGAGTCAGCGCAGCCTGATCAATCGGGCCGACGGTGGCGGGGCCGGTGGTGCCGGCAAGGGCGGCGTCTCGACGGCGCCTCCGGGTGGCTTCAACACCCTGGCCGAGGCCTTGGAGAAGGCGCAAGACAGACAGAACAGCAAGTAGCGTGGGGCGGGGCCGCGTTCAAGCCCGGATTCGCGAGACTTCATTGATTGTAAGAGGCCCGGCGCGCGCCGGGCCTTCTTGCGTCCGGGATTGTGCCCCGGGGCACAAAGTGCGCAGCGGATTATTAATCCGCTAGCTGCTTCACTCCTGGCGACCCACGCTCACCCAGTAGAGCACTTCGGGCGGCACGTCCTGCCCACGAGCCGGCTCGGCTGCGACCGCCTCCCAACCCCATCGGACGGACGAGTCCGTGGAGAATTCCTCCAGGACAGACTCGAAAGCGAAACACCGTTCCGTGGCCCAGAAGACCGCAACTCCATCCGGACGCAGGCAGCGCTGCACAGCTGACAGTCCTTCCGCTGAGTACAGTGACGCGTTCTCCTCGCGACTGAGCCAGCTGGGCCCGTTGTCGATGTCGAGCAGCAGAAGATCGAAGTGAACGGCCCATTCGGTCTGCGTGGAGAGCATATCGACCATGTCCCCCTGCAGGCACTCAACGCGCGGGTCGGCCATCGCCCGACAGTTGAGTTCAGCCAACGGGCCACGGTTCCACTCAATCAAGGGTTTGAAGAGCTCGACGACCGTGACGAGGCCCACGGCCACCTCCTCCAGCAACGCCCGGAGCGTCAGTCCCAGACCCAACCCCCCCACCAGCACGCGAGGTGCATCCAGCGGAAGGGGTCCAGTACCGCGCCAAAGGGCAAGGCCCCGGTGGGCAAGCGCCTTTTCGCTGGCGACCGACTCACTGTCCATGAGGAAGGTGCCTTCGAGCATGAGACGCATGACCGACTCCACGTCATCCTCAATGCGCAGCACCAACTCTCCCCAGGGCGTCTGTTCTCGCAGAATCTGTGTGTTCACGGTGGCATCCTTTTAATTGGAACGACTCGGGCAGCCAGGATAGCGCATTCCCCAGCCGGAGTCCGGCACCTCTTCCTTGATTGCCCTCACTAAAGGAATCGACTACCCTCCTTTAGACGTTTAGAGGGGTCGTCCCTACCACTATCCAATCAATCTCATCACGAAATGGGAGAAGCGGCATGATGTCAATCCACCGGCTACCCGCCGGTTGCTCCTTCCTCCCCCATCGCCCTCCTCCGGTTTGCACGCATAACACATTGCTAGCAATAGCTTTAGCGGCGCTAGTCTGTGTGCTGAGCGGCATCACGTTCCCGGCAGGGGCTCAGGCGGTGGGCAATCAGGAGGATGTGGCGGTACCGCCGCCCACTGAGGTCACCGCTCACGACACCCCGAGTGACCGGGGAGAGAGCATCACGGTGGCGTGGGTTTGTCCCACGATCGACACCGGTCCCAGTGGAGCGGTCCTTGGTTACAGCGTCTCCAGGGCGACCTCCGCCACCGGCCCGTTTGTGGGCATCGGGCAAGCCTCCCCGGGCGCGACCAGGTACGAAGACGTCGATGCAGAAAACGACACCGACTATTGGTACCAGGTGACAACGCTGGCAACCGCCGGCGAGGCGGCCGCGGATGTCGTCGGTCCCACAGCGGCCAAGCCGCAGTGGATCAACACACGGCAGTGGAACGTGTTCATCATTCTGCTGCTGCTGCTCGGGTTCAACATCTACTTCATCGAGCACATCAAGGCCGGTGGCAAGCCGTACATCCGCAAGATCGCCGGGCTCGAGGCCGTCGCCGAGGCGGTGGGCCGCGCGACCGAGATGGGCCGGCCGATCCTGTTCGTGCCCGGCATCCAGGACATGAACGACATCCAGACCGTGGCCGGCGTCACCATTCTGGGCCATATCGCCCGCACCACCGCCGAGTATGACTCGCGTCTCGTGGTGCCAACCAGCCGGGCGCTCGTGATGACGACCGCGCGCGAGACGGTCAAGGAAGCCTACCTCTCGGCCGGACGTCCCGACTCCTACGACGAGAACAACATCTACTACGTGACCGATGAGCAGTTCGGCTACGTGGCCGGCGTGAATGGGTACATGGTGCGCGAGAAACCGGCGACCTGCTTCTACATGGGCGCGTTCTTCGCCGAGAGTCTGATTCTGTCGGAAACGGGCAACTCGATCGGCGCCATCCAGGTGGCCGGCACCGCGATGCCCGCGCAGCTTCCCTTCTTCGTCGCTGCATGCGACTACACCTTGATTGGTGAGGAGCTGTTTGCCGCGAGCGCCTATCTTTCCGGCGAAGCGAAGCAGCTCGGCAGTATCAAAGGTCAGGACGTCGGCAAGCTGCTGGGGATGCTGTCCATTATCGCCGGCGTGGCTTTCCTGACCCTGGCGGCCATCACCGGCAATGACTTCCTGCAATCGCTTGGCGACTGGATCCGTGCGTTCTGGTCGACTGCCCTGGCATAGAGGAGCACTAACATGAGGCGAACTGTTCCGCTGTTGATCACCGCCATCGTTGGGGCTGTACTGGTGATCGCCTACTTCATCCCGCATCCGCCCTTTGACGGCTTGCGGGAGGACTTCAGCATCTTCTTCGACATTATTGCCGCTGTCGCGTTCATCTTAGGTGGCGGCAACCTGATCATGATGCACGGCAATCGCGCCTACCGCCGCGAAAAGGGCTACTGGTACAGCCTGGTCACCGTGGTCAGCTTCTTGGCGGTCCTGGTGATCGGGCTCGCCAAACTGGGCAATCCGGGAGGATTCGGGGGCGGCACGTCCGTGGTGACCGAGGGCTCGGCGTTCCACTACGCCTATCAACATGTCTTCCGGCCCTGCGCAGCGACGATGTTCGGGCTGCTGGCCTTCTATGTCGCCTCGGCCTCATTCCGCGCATTCCGCGCCAAGAACGCGGAGGCCACGATCCTCCTGTTGGTGGCGTTCACGATTCTGATTGGACGCACCTTTGTGGGAACGATGCTCACGAGCTGGCTGCCGGACTCGTTGTATTTCCTGACCATCCCCTACCTAGCTGACAAGATCATGATCGTTCTCAACTTCGCGGGTAACCGCGCCATCATGATCGGGATCGCGCTGGGGATTATTTCGACCTCGCTCAAGGTGATCATCGGAATCGACCGGTCCTATCTGGGATCGGATTAGGTAAGAGAGAGGAGCCAAAGGTGAGCTTCATAACCATTGTCGAGAGAGTCAACGAGCTCGACAAACGATGGGTCTTTCTGGGGGTCGCCCTGGCCGTGGTCCTCTCGACCATCTTCGGCCTGACCTTCCCGGAGATCCCGACCCCGATGGTCAAAGACATCTTCAACAAGGTCGAGAGCATGCCGCCGGGATCGCGGGTGCTCCTGCCGTTCGACTACGACCCGGGCAGTGAACCCGAGCTGCAGCCGATGGCCGAAGCCTTCGTGCGCCACTGCGCCGAACGGGATTTGAAGATGTACTTCATCGCCCTGTGGCCGCTGGGACAACAGATGGTCGAGGGCGTCACCAATCGCGTCATCGAGGTGGAATACCCGGATCTCGAATACGGCCACGATTACATGGACTTCGGCTACAAGAGCGGCAACGAAGGTGTGATCGCGGTCATCCTCACCGATCTCAAGAAGCTCTACACGACCGATGCGCACGGAACCCATATCGATCAGGTGCCCATGATGGCAGGGATCAGCAACATCCGCGGCTTCGATCTGATTCTGACCGTCAGCGCGGGATATCCGGGCATGAAGGAGTGGATCCAGTACGCCGGTACCCCGGGCAACATTCCGGTCGGCGGCGGATGCACGGCCGTCCAGGCCCCCCTGATGTACCCCTACTACCCGGAGCAGATGATCGGTCTCATGGGCGGCATCAAGGCCGGGGCGGAATACGAGCAGCTCCTCATCGGCGCCTATCCCCAGTTCAAAGAGGACAAACGTCGCTACACGACAGCCCTGATCCGGATGGGTCCCCAAACGGTGACCCACCTGGCGATCATCTTCTTCATCATCGTGGGCAACATCGCCTATCAGATCCTGCGCCGTCACCGCGGCACGCAGGGATCGCGGTAAAGGAGACTGCAGATGAAACGGATCCTCTGGTTGGGGTTGCTCGGAGTCGCCGTGCTCCTGCTCATTGTGAGAGCCGCGGGGGGCAACATGCCCAATCCGTTCGGATCGATGGAGGGCTTCGGCATTTGGTTCGCAGCCTTCTTGACCATCTCGATCATGAGCTTCCTCTATGACGACAATCCCTTCTACAAGTTCGCCGAACACCTCTTTGTGGGTGTGTCGGCGGCCTATTGGATGGTGATGGGATTCTGGTCAACTCTCGTGCCGAATCTCTTCGGCAAACTCGCGCCGGGCTGGACGGCCGACGTGTTCCTGCCGGGCATTGCAGGGACCGAGCGCGATCCGATGTGGTTCATGTACTTCATCCCTCTTATCTTCGGCGCGCTGCTCTTGCTCCGGCTTTCGCCGAAGGGCGGGCATCTGTCACGCTGGGCATTGGCCTTCATTCTGGGAACGACGGCCGGCCTGCGCCTGATCGCGTTTCTGATCGCCGACTTCATGGGCCAGATCAATGCAACGCTCAAGTCGGTGGCAGGGATGGCGCCGGCCCTCACGCCGGGCGCGAACCCCACCTTCAGCTTCGAGTCGATGTTCTGGGACTTGATTGCGGTGATCGCGATACTCGCGGCACTGTCCTACTTCTACTTCTCGAAGGCCCACACCGGGCTCTTCGGGCGCTTCTCCCGCATTGGTGTGTGGGTTCTGATGATCACCTTCGGCGCCGGCTTCGGCTACACGGTCATGGGCCGTATCGCTCTGTTGGTTGGACGGGTCGAGTTCCTGCTCGTGGATTGGTTGCAGGTGTTGTAGGAGCGGTAAGGGAGGACAATCTGGCCTAAGCTGGCGAATCTACCTGCCGAGGTTCTTGGCCAGATACACGCGGAGGGGACAGCGGCAGAGACGCCCCTCACCGAACGACACCGAGAAGGTGCAGCCGTTGAGCCTTTCCTCGAGACACTCGAGGAAGCTCTCCAGGCCAATGTCCTTCGCGCGGCACTACTCAGTCGCGATCAGACCATTCAGATACGCCTCCAGCTCTTCCACTCGACCGTCCCAGGCCGCACTCCGGGCCACCTCCAATCGCGCCATGCGCACCTCGGCGTCGGCCGGTTCCGCCAGCGCCTTGCGGAAGCCTTCGACCAGCTCCTCGCGGGTCGTGTAGAGGTGGGCCAGATCACGGTAGGCTTTCAAGGCACGTCGGAAGGACGCGACGATCGGAAGACCGGTGGCGAGATACTCGTACAGATTGAGGCCTCTGACAGCCGCCAGGTGCGGCTCCCTGCGGAAGGGAAGAATGAGCACATCAGAGGCCTTGACGGTAAGCGCGGCCTTGACGGGGCGAAGCGGCCCCACGGGCCGGATGCGATCACCCGGGAGACGCTGAAACACGGTCAACCCGTCGGGACGAACCTCGCCCACGAAGACGAAGCGCGCCCTTTCGTCAATCTCGATCATGGTGAGAAGGTCTTCATACGAGACGCGCGCGTCGCAGTTGCCCAGGAACGTGATCATCTTGGCTGTGTCGGGCATCTCGAGCTCGGCCCGCAGCGCCTGGCGCTCCTCGACCGAAACGGGCTTGAAGAGATCGAGATCCACGCCGTGTTCGATCACCGCGCTCGGCGCGCCCCCCGGCAAGTATCTCTCCCACGACTCGATGATATACCGGTTGATCGCGATCATCCCATCGGCGTGGGGAAGTCCCTCGCTCATGGCCTCACCGTAGGCCTCAGCCGAGGGTCGTGACGCCGACTTCGCTTCGACGTCCTCCGCACAATCGAGCACGATGCGAGCCTTACAGGCCTCCCGTACATGGGGCATCAGGCTCGGGTGGTAACAGAGCACAATATCGGGATCCGGCTTGGCCAGGTCTGCGAGGCTCTTTGCTACAAGCTTTCCCCAGGCTGCCCACGTCTCCCGCAACGACTCGCCGGAGGGCTGCGCAGCGGACTTCCCAAGCGAATGCACCTGAAGATTGGCCAGGGCTTCAGCCGTCTCGGCGGCCGGGTCGCAGGGGCTCGGGGGTTCGAGGTACACGACATCGTGACCGCGTTGCGCCAGACCCAACGCCATCTGCTGGGGTCGATGCCGCATTCCCGCAAAGGGTGTGTCGCTAACCAGGAGCACGTGCATGATTCTCTCCTTGTGACGCGGCCCACCCGCTGCGCATGGGCCCCGAATCCCTCGAAGGGGAAATCATGCGTCAACTTGCGTGTCCGGTCCAGCTGGCATTTGCCTCCCCGGCCCTTCTGGTTGGCGCCCGGCGCCCGTGCTATACTCGTTTCGGCGGTTTCGCTCCAGCGACGCCCGCTCATCGGGCGGATGCAGAGAGGAGGTCCGATGCCGGCTTCGAATGCTCTTCGTGCACTTGCTCTCACGATCCTGACCTGTGCGTTCTCCACCGTCTGTGCTGCTTCAGAGTGCATCGACTACAGCGACTACATCCACCTCGAGTGCAGCTTGGGGACGCCCGGCCCGGCCTTGGGGATCACCATCTCGGACGATCATGCCTTCATCGCGGATGGAAGCTCCGGGTTGACCATCATCAACATCACGAATCCAACACTCCCCCAGGTCGTGAGCAACACCGCCACCCCGAGCGCGGTCCATGACGTTGCGGTCTCCGGTCAATTCGCCTATGTCGCTGCCTTCGATGCGGGCCTGCTCGTGATCGACATCGGCCTTCCGTGGGCGCCCGAGATCGTCGGTAGCATCGTAACACCCGGCTACGCGAGAGGCGTGGCGGTCTCCGGCAGCCATGCCCTCGTGGCCGACTACTTCAACGGTCTGCAGGTGATCGATGTCTCCGATCCCGAGAATCCCCTGATCGTGACCGGTGTCGAGCTCGACGGCCTCGCGTTTGCCGTCGCCACCGCGGGCACGCACGCCTACGTCTCGGTCAATGATCACGGCATTGCGGTGATCGATGTCGCAAACCCTGAGAGTCCGCAGTTGGTCACCACAGTCGACACCCCCGGCCATACGCGCGGCGTCACGATTACAGACCCGTACGCCTACGTGGCGGATGTCGCCACCGGGCTGCAGATCATCGACATCAGCGATCCTGAGCACCCTCAGATCGTCGGCAGCGCCGATACCCCGGGCGCCGCGCGGGACGTGGCGGTCACGGCGACGCACGCCTTCGTTGCAGACGATGACCGCTGCCTCCAGGCGATCGATATCACCGATCCCGAGAATCCCCGGCTTGTGGGGGCCGCCTATGGAAACGGGGAAGCCTACGGCGTTGCCCTCCGGGGAGACTTCGCCCTTGTTGCGGACTACACGACCGGTTTGCACGTGATCGACGTAAGCAGTCCGGCGTCTCCCGAACTCATCGGTGGAGTGGACACGTCCGGACAGGCCGCCTCTTTGGCCGTCGATGACACGTACGCGTATGTCGCCGATCGGCTCGGCGGCCTGAATGTCATCGACATCACGATTGCAGAGGCTCCCGCGTGGGTCAGCGCAATCAACACGCCGGGGACCACCAACGACGTCGCCGTTCAGGACCAGCTGGCCTACGTCGCCGACGGTTATCATGACGGGCTCCAAGTGGTCGACCTCAGCGATCCCGAGAATCCCACCATCTTGGGAAATGTCGGCTGTCAGGGCTGGGGCGAAGGCGTGGCGGTGTCGGGTTCGCTGGCCTTCCTGGCCGACGGGCCATCAGGGCTCCTGGCCATCGATGTCGCGAATCCCCTGTCGCCGGAAGTTCTCTGCGAAATCGAAACCCCCGGGTGGGCCATCGCCGTGGAGGTCCGCGCCCCCTACGCGTATGTGGCGGATGGCGGGCCCGGTTTGCAGGTGATCGATTTCTCGGACCCGGAAGATCTCCAGATCGTGGAGACCGTGAACACTTCAGACAGCGCCCGCGATCTGGTGATCTCGGGAGACTATGCCTTCGTCGCCGATTTCCACGACGGACTGCAGATCATCAATATCGCGGATCCCCACAACGCCTTCACCGTCGGCCGCGTGGGCCTGCCTGACCTGGCGCGGGATGTGGATGTCGCCGGCCTCCACGCCTATGTGTGTTCGGGTGACAATGGCGGCCTTCAGGTGATCGACATCTCGGATGTGACCTCCCCTCGGTTCGTGGGGAGCGTGGACACCCCGCACTCCGCCGCAAGCGTGGTCGTTCGAGATGATCTGGCCTATGTGTGCTGTTGGGAGGAGGGGCTGCAGGTCTTGCACGCGCAGTGCGACGTGTCGGAGGTGGATGACGCCCTGTCCCCCGGTCCGCGGACGACGCTGCAGACATTTCCCAGCCCGCTGGACACACGCCCCGCCACCATCTGCTTCGATCTGCCCGCAGAGACTCGCGTGGTTGCGTCGATCCACGACGTGACGGGCCGCGTGGTGCGGTTCCTGCGGGAAGGATCGATCGCAGGCGGCTCTCATGAGCTTCTTTGGGATGGGCGGGATGATCGGGGGTCGCCCGCGCCGAACGGCACCTACCTCGTGCGCGTACTCACTCCGCGGGAGACCCTGTCGGGGCGGCTCGTCATCGTCCGCTGAGGGCTACTGCCGGCGCGCCATCTCGTGCAGTGTGACGCCCCAGAGATGTGGATCTTCAGGGCAACACGTGTTCCAGTCTTCAAAGGAATGGTTGCTGTCACTGCGGAATTGCAGGGAGTAGTTTCCCGGTTCGAGCGTCATCACCCGCTCCGCACGGCGGTTCTTCTTCGCTCCACCGGCGTGCCAGGTTTCCTCGTATTGCATTTCCCAGATCGTCTCTCCGGTGTCGGTGCGGTCGAGCCATCCGTAGTCGTACATGCGGCCCTTTGAACCTTCGCCCAGCGCAATGATCTTGATGGGTGTCGGGTCATTCACGCTGAATCGCACCCGGCGATTGACGTCATTGCCCATCGGCGCGAGCTGGATAAGGGTCAGCGATCCCTCGCCCGGCTGGAAAGTTTCGACCACATCGGGTGAGAAGTCTTCTCCGATGCCGCGCAGCCCAATACCCCATGCGCCGGGATCGTAAGGGGCTTCGTTCGCCCAGGCGCGGCTGGAGTGCGCGTAGTCGGTCATGTAGCAGAGGTAGTATTCACCTGCGGGCAAATGAAGCTGCTCGCACACCTGCCGATTACGGGCTTCCCCGCCTCCGTAAACACCGCGTTCGAACTTCATCGACCACACTTCTTCGAGCGTGCGTGCATCTTCGATCCAGCCGTAGTCAAGCGCCTGACCCTCCGAGAAGGACCACTCGCCCAGCCCGTGCGCGCATACATCGATACCGTCCAGCACGCGAAAGCCGAGGCGGCCGAAATCGGAGTCGCCCATGCGATCCAGGACGGCGAAGACATTCACACCCGGCGGGTCGAGCTGGACTTCGATCGCATCTTCAGCCAGCGGACGCGCGGGGAGAATCGTCAGCCCCCACGACTCGGGATCGAAGGGCGGGTGCATGTTCCAACGATCATAGGCGTGCGTTGCATCCGTCGCATAGCAGACCAGGTAGCGACCCGGCCGCAGCGTGACCTCGCTGTCGAATACGCGGTTCTTCTTTGCGCCGCCAGCCATCCTGGTGTTCGTCAGGGTCATCTCCCAAATGCGACCGCAACCGTCAAGCTGTTCGATCCAGGCGCCATCGGAAAACGCCTGTTCGCGCGCCCAGTACTCGCCCACCGCGAGAATCCGCAACCGGACATCTTCACGCACCGTGAGCTCAGCGCGCCTCAGTTGATGCGAGGGAACGCGCCGAAAGGCAACGATTTCTTCCATGTCGACCGATCGCGCCGGGCTGTGGAGGGAGTTGAGAGGGAAGTCCTCATCCGCGGCGCGGACAACGACCCGCCAGTCGCGAGGTTTGCCGTATCGGTCCCAGGGCACCATGACCCCGCCGTGCACATCCACGCGTCCGAGTTCGAAGAGTTTTAGAAACTTGATCTTCTTCTTGAGTGGATAGGGGCCACCGTGCGCCGAGAAGTAGAGCGCATAGTCACCGGCGGGCAGGGTCAATTGAGCAGACGCTTCGACGTTGTCGTCCCGCGTGGGCTCGACGTTCGCCAGCTCCATCTTCCAGATCACTTCACGGCTGTTCAAGTCGAGCAGCCAGGGGTAGCTGAACAGAAACTCCTCAGCGGGCGCACCCGCCGAGATCGCATCGATCTCGACTGCGGTCGGGAAGTCCAACGAAAACGTCTCGCGATAGAGTCCTTGATCCGGGATGTCCTTGATGGCCGCAAGCACCGGGCCCTTCGCTTGTGCCACCACCACGCCCGCCAGGAAGGCCAGCGCCAGACCGGCAAGCTGCAGCGCCGCCCTGCGTGTGACCATCCGTGCTCTACTTGTGTTGTTGGCCGCTTCCACCGCGATCACCTCGTTTCCTTCGATTCGATCGTCGGTCCCCGTCCCGGGGGATCCGCACTCGTCCCATCGGTCTGGCCCCTCGCTACTTACCAGCCATTTACGCCTGCGTCAGCTGCAAGTTGCGCCCCAGCCAGGATTGTTGGAGGCGCCGGCCTGCTCCCGCAGCTCCTGCAGGGCCTCGTACGGACACTCTCCTGGGCGGCCAATCCCTTCCAAACAAAGCAGTTCCCGGCGCGGACCCCGCCTGGAGCCCTCTAGATCATGGACATCGACCAGCACGCCGCGCTCGCATGCCAGGCAGCGTTCGGGCTGGCCATCCAAGCGCATCGCCCCCACCTGGTCGGTCAGGGCCTGGTCCCAGGCGGCCGGGTTGGCCCCGCTTCGCTCTTCGACATGAATCCTCCGCAGTCCGCTGGCCAGGAGCCGGCCGCGGTCGAGAGCAATCTCGCCTTCGGCTTCGAGCCGGTCGCCCTCGGCCAGCTTGAGCCGCTGCTGCTGTCCGCTGCTGATCCGCATGAAGATGGGATCGGCAAAGCCCTGCCTTCCGGCGAAGGCGGGGCAGAGCCTCACTAGAAAGCCGCGCAGGTAGATTCGGCTCCGCCGGCCGTCGACCTCTCGCACCAGACGCGGACGAATGCTGCTGACCGTCCCCCCCACCTCGAGTCGCCGTCCGCCATGGTCCTCGAGCCATTCATCGAAGCGGCGACAGTCGTCCTCGAATTGGCGGTACTCATCGTCGGAAACCAGCCGCTCCGGGTAGCGGTGGATCTTCTCTTCGTCGTAGTGACGACACTGGGTGCAGTTGTTGCCAACATGCCCGTAGCCTTTGGGACACTGCCCACCCTTGCCCAGCTTCTTGCACTTCCACTGAAAGCCCAGGCAACCCTCGGGGTAGCAGCGCTTCTCGCCGAGCACATGGTACGCTGAGACCGCATGGTTGAAGTTCCGGTGGGCCTCATGCCGGCAGATGAAGATGTCGTCGCGCTTGTACGGGTTGCGCATCATGGCGATTGCCTCCTCCTGAATCATCTCATCTCGCCCTACCCGGATACAGGCTTGGATGCTCCGCAGTGAGGTCTGCGTCTACCCTTCGGAATCCGTTGGGAAATCAAGGCATATACCTTGATTTCCTGA
This sequence comes from uncultured bacterium, assembly GCA_964612295.1. Classification (GTDB taxonomy): domain Bacteria; phylum Eisenbacteria; class RBG-16-71-46; order CAIMUX01; family WJJG01; genus CAYQJL01. Next base: position 32,289 of record CAZTDY010000009.1, read on the forward strand.
CAGCCCACAGAGGCACATGCAAACCTGCCCACCCGGAGAACTTGGCAGGGCCGGCCGGGTATACCCCGATAGCCACTCACCGACATCCCCCAGTCCTCTCAGATTCCAGTTGACATACATAAAAAGATACCGATACTTTTATATTATGAATGAGCAGTTACTCGATAGACTCAAGGCCTTGGCCGATCCACTCAGGCTGCGCATGATCGCAATCCTGCGCGCCGAGGAGCTCGCCGTAACCGAGCTGGCCGAAGTTCTGTCCATATCGCAGCCGCGGGTATCGCACCATCTCAAGGTCCTCAGGGAAGCCGACATCGTAACCGTCCGCCATGAAGGCACTTGGACCTTCTGTTCCATTGTGGCGGGAGAATCCCCCGGCGACGGACTCCTGGCCGCGCTCGAGCCCATGGCCGGCGGATTCGAGCCCCACCCGGACGACCAGAGACGCCTACACGGGGTGATGGCCCAACGCCGCAAGCGATCAAAGGAGTTCTTTGAATCCGTCGCAGCGGACTGGAACGAGCTCGAACCGCGCTTCGCCGGCAACGGCCTTCGCCACCAGGCCCTCTCCTTTCTGCTCCCCGAGGGGCTGGTTTTTGCCGACATTGGGTGTGGCACCGGTTTCATGTCCCGCACGCTGGCCACGCGGGCGAGAAAGGTGATCCTGATCGATCACTCCCCCGCGATGCTCGATCAGGCCAAGGCGGAACTGGGCACCATCAAGGGCGTGGAACTGGACTTCCGCGTGGCCGAACTCGACAGCCTGCCGCTCGACGATGCCGAGGTCGACGGGGCGTTCGCGAATCTCGTCCTGCATCACGTGCCGGATCTCGGCGCCACGCTCAGGGAGCTGCACCGGGTGATCAAAACCGGAGGCCGGCTCGTGATTTCGGACTTGTTGCCACACGAGGTGGAATCGCTCCGCGAGGAGCAGGCGGATCTCAGGCTGGGCCTGAGTCCTGATGAACTTGCCGTCCGTCTCGAGCAGGCGGGCTTCGCGCAGTTGGAGTATGAAGAAGCTGTGGACGCGCTTTGGATCACGACAGAAGCGGGGGAAGACGAACTCCTCCCCATTTTCGTGATGAGTGCCAGGCGGCCGTAACAAACGGGAGACGAAGAAGACCATGACCGAAGCAATGCTGACCAAGTCCCTCCCCCACAAGGTCAAGGACCTCGCTTTGGCCGATTGGGGACGCAAAGAGATCGTGCTGGCCGAGGCCGAGATGCCCGGCTTGATGTCCATCCGCAAGAAGTACGGCTCGGAAAAACCGCTGGCCGGCCACCGGGTCATGGGCTCTCTGCACATGACGATTCAGACCGCGGTCCTGATCGAAACGCTCGAAGCGCTCGGAGCCGAGGTCCGCTGGGCGAGCTGCAACATCTACTCGACGCAGGATCATGCCGCCGCGGCAATCGCCGACGCGGGCAAGTCCGCCGTGTTCGCCTGGAAGGGTGAGTCGCTCGCCGAGTATTGGTGGTGCACCCATCAGGCCCTCACCTTCTCAGGCGGCAGGGGCCCCTCGCTCATCGTCGACGACGGCGGCGATGCCACCATGATGATCCACTGGGGTTACGAGCTCGAGCAGTACTATCAGAAGAACGGCACCTACCCGGAGTGGGAGCTGGACGGCGAAGATGCGATCGAGCTCTTCAAGATCCTGACCGAGATCCACGCGGAAGATCCGCAGCGCTGGACCAAGATGGTGCCTGAAATCATCGGCGTCTCGGAAGAAACCACGACTGGCGTGCACCGGCTCTATCAGCGGAACGAAGAGGGTTCGCTCCTCTTCCCCGCCTACAACGTGAACGACTCGGTCACCAAGTCGAAGTTCGACAACCTCTACGGCTGCCGCGAGTCGTTGGCCGACGGAATCAAACGCGCCACCGACATCATGGTGGCCGGCAAGGTGGTCGTGATTGCCGGATACGGCGATGTCGGCAAGGGCTGCGCCCAGTCGATGCGGGGGTTCGGCGCGCGGGTGCTGGTGACCGAGATCGATCCGATCTGCGCTCTGCAGGCCGCGATGGAAGGCTACGAGGTCACCACGATGGAAGACGCCCTCCCCGAGGCGGACATCTACGTCACCTCCACGGGCAACTGCGACGTGATCACCGCCGAGCACATGTCAAAGATGAAAGACCGGGCGATCGTCTGCAACATCGGCCACTTCGACAACGAGATCCAGGTCAACCAGATGAAGGCCATGTCCGGCGTCGAACATCGCAACATCAAAGACGAAGTGGATGAGTACATCTTCCCCGACGGCCACAGCATCATCTTGCTGGCGCAGGGCCGATTGGTGAACTTGGGTTGTGCGACGGGACATGCCTCCTTCGTGATGAGCAATTCGTTCACGAACCAGTGCATGGCGCAGATCGCGCTGGCGCAGGATAAGCCCGAGATCGGCGTCTACGTGTTGCCGAAGCACCTCGACGAAGAGGTCGCGCGCCTCCATCTCAAGAAGCTGGGGGTCAAGCTGACCAAGCTCACCTCGCGGCAGGCGAAGTATCTGGGGGTGCCCGAGAACGGGCCCTACAAGCCGGACGCGTATCGGTACTAGAACCAAAAGGGGCGGCCGATTTCCCGGCCGCCCCTTCGTTCACCCCACGTTCTATCGCATCACGATCGCCTGCCTAGTTTGCTGAAACGCCCCCGTTTCAAGCCGGTAGAAATAGGTCCCAGACGGCACGGGCCGCCCCAATTCGTCAATCCCTAACCAGGTAACGGCGTGAGATCCCGCCGCGGTCGGGCCGTCGATCAATGTCGCCACCCGTCTTCCTTCCGGCGTGAATACCCGCAAGCGCACCCACCCCGGATCTGCGATGGCAAACTGGATCTGGGTATGCGCCCCGAACGGATTGGGAGTATTCGGATGGAGGGTGGAACGGCCAAGCGTGGGATCGGACACCGAAGAGGAGGCGTCGGCGGTCGCTTCCTCCCCCTCGTTGCCGGAGAAGTCCGTCACCGTCAGATGGAAGTAGGGATGCACATCTTCGGAGAAGTCGAATGAGGTGTCGGTTGTGTGGAGAAGCACTTCCGCTGACTCATCCAGGGTCTCCGATTCAGAGCCGTAGAGCGTGAAGTAGTTGAAGTCTTCCACGGCGGTCTCGTCCCAGGCCAACATGGCGCCCGGTTCGATGCGGAAGTTCGCCGGCGCGGTCGGTGCCAGGTTGTCGACCGAGTAGCCGCTGTCGGGTGGTGAGTCGAAATACACGCCGGGCACGTCCGTCAGCGCGCGCACGAAGTAGGTCGTGAAGTACATCCCGTCCGCAATCGTGGAGTCTGCCAGGGTGGGCACCACCATCGCGTATTCGCCCTCGCAGCAGGCGGGGACCGAGGCCAGATAGTCCCAATCCCCCGGCGGCCAGCACACCCTGAGCAGTCCGCTGCCCGGGTCATTTGCCGCGTCCGAGTCTTCGCCAGGATCACCGCCCCGCCTCAGATCCTCGTCGATTCGCCGGTAGATCGCGTACTCGGTGATCGGAGTCGTGCTGCCGAGCTGATCGTATCCGCTCGCATCCCACGACAAGCGCACCTGCCTCCCCTGATCGTTGGGGATATCGGTGATCGCCGACGCGAATGGAAACTCGTTGAGCCACTTGATCTCGAGACCGGTGCAGGTTGGGATGACCAGCGGATCGCTCGAATCCCAGATGTGTTCACTACGCCAGCGCAGGTCGGAGACATCGGCGCCCAGAGTGAACCACTCCCCAGCTGCCGGCACACTCACCCATGAGCCGCCCCCATCGTCGGACAACCACCAGTTGTTCTCGCCGACCTGGGCAGGTGTCACGCGGACTCCCAGCACGATATTGCTCAGGAGCCCGGGGATCGTGAGGGACTGGCCCTGATTGTCCTGCCAGTTCTGGGTGTGCAATGACCTCACGCGGCAGGCCTGCACACTGGTCTTGCAGGCCACATAGGCAACCTCGCCCGCAACGCACAGGTCAAGGGATCTGTCCGGCATGCCCACGATGTCTATGATGACAGGCTCCGAAGGGTCGCTGATATCTACGATCCAGAGGGTGTCGTCATTGACATCCGTTACATACGCTAAATCGCCCGCCACCGTCAGGCACTTGGTGAGGCAGTCGGGCAGGATCACCCCCCCCAATAGGATTGGATTGGTTGGGTCGCTGACATCCACCACCTGCAGGCCCCCAGCAACGCAGGTCAGATAGGCGACATCCCCGGAGACCTTCACATCGTATGCGTTCCCCGGCACCGGACAGGTGCCGATGACTGCCGGGCTGGTTGGATCGCTGATATCCACAACTTCCAGTCCGTCGTTGTAACCTGCAACGAAGACCAGATTACCTGACATGGCCACGCCGTAGGTCGTCGCACCCACGCTAACGATGCCGGTAATCGCTGGGAATGCCGGATCGCTCACATTCACCACCCAGAGTGCGTTAGCCCCGGAGTCCAGCACGCAGGCGATATCCCCGGATACGGCCACGCCGTGGGGGTCAGATAGGCCCAGTGTACCGATGACGGTGAGATTGACCGGGTCGCTGACGTCAACAATGCTCAACCCGTAGTAGCCGCTCACGACATAGGCAACGTCGCCCGACACCGCCACCTGCGATGCATTGGAGGTCAGACTCACGGCGCCGATTTCGACGGGATTGGTTGGATCACTGATGTCGACAGCCATCAGGGCACCGTTCAGGTCCACCACAAAGGCCACATCCCCTACCGCCGCCACGTCTATAGCATACGCGAAGCCCACATTGCCGATCAGGCTCGGGCTGACCGTCTCACCAACCTCCACCACGACCAGACCATTGGCGCGGTCGGCCACGTAGGCGACATCGCCCGCCACGACGACCCCCCAGGCCAGATCTTCCGTGTCCGCGCAGCCCATCAATTGGAGGTCGGCCGGATCAGTGATGTCGATCGCAAGTAGCCCGCTTTCGTAGTCCGCCACGTAGATCATGTCTCCTGAAGTCGTCACGCCCATCGCGCGGTTGGGGGTCACGAGGCTCCCGATCAGAATCGGGTTCGTCGGGTCACTGATGTCGAGCGCCTCCACCCCGGACCAGTGGCCCGCCACATAGGCGACATCACCAGCAACGGTCACGTCCCGCACGATGTCCGGCAAGTCGACGCTGGCAATGATGGCCAGGTTCGTGGGGTCCGTAATGTCCACCACCTGAAGATCGCCCACGTAATCCGCCACGTAGGCAACATTCCCCGCCACCGCCACTCGTAGGGCTCTGTCGGCCGTCGCGACGCTTCCGATGAGCGCCGGGTTGGCCGGATCGCTGATGTCGACCGCCAGCAGGCCACCCGTGTGGTCGGCGACATAGGCAACGTCGCCTTCTATCGCAGCGTGCCAGCTCTTTCCGGGCGTAATCATGCTGCCCACAATCACCGGACTACTCGGCGTGCTGATATCGATGACCTGCAGTCCGCTGTCCGCATCCGCCACGTAGGCCACATTCCCAGCCACGGTCACGCCGTAGGCGAGGCCCGGCGTGTCGACGGTGCCGATGATCGCCGGGTTGGCCGGGTCGCTGATGTCGACAACCTGCAAACCCTCCTCACCGTCCGCGAGGAAGGCATGGTTTCCCGCCACAAAGAGGTGGCGTGCTGTTCCGGGAGTGTCCACGCCGCCGATCACCGCCATGTCGTTCGGCCACAGGCTCAACTCGCCGGCGTCCGTGTTCCAGCAGGCCGTTGTAGCCCCCATATCGCCATAGTCGGTGCTCGTGAAATCTTCGGTGTAGCTTCCGGCCTGGGCCGGAGCAGGGAGCCCAATTGCCAGCAAACAGACAAGGGCCGTTCCCGCAAGGAGTTCGCTTGCGAGCAGCCGTGCGGTCGTGAACATGATGACCTCCTCACCTGGCAAGCCGCAGCCAACGACCGGTGCCCATCGCTCCGGATGGCCGCCATCGTCTGACTGTTACTCGCGTGAGGAGGGCTGATCTAACGGACTAATCCGCACCGATCAAGACAAAGGGGGACCAATAGGCGGGATGGGAGAATGGCTGCGTGCCGTCTCCATCGGTGTGAGTTCGCAGCCACTGCTTCGCCTCGCGCAGGGCGGGGGTTGCGGGAAGCGTCCCGAGATTCTGATAGAACCTCTCCATGAGAAGCGCGGTCGCTTCATCCTCCACGTCCCACAAGCTCACGAGGAGGTTTCGGGCTCCGGCCTGGAGGAACGCGTGACTCCAGCCGATGTACCCCTCCCCCGGAACCTCGGACCCCAGCCCCGTCTGACAGCAACTCAGCGTGACCAGGTCCGCGCGGATGTCCCACTCCCTCACCACGTCGGCCGTCGTGATCAGGCCGTCGCAGATTCGTTGCCCGGCGAGGATCGCCTCAAATGGGTCGGGGAGATCGACCGTCGAGAACACGAGCGCGGAACGATCCGGTCTGAGTGCATCCTGGATCGCATGCGTCGCCAGATGAATCGTGCGGAAGGATGTCAGCGTCCCGTTGTCGACCATCGTCGTCAGGCTTTGCTCCGTAGCCTCCTCACCGACAAGAACGGTCGGGCTGGGCAAGAGGCACGCGATCCGCTCGACTTCCTGACGGGTCGCCGCCAGCCGCGGCAAGGCCGCGAGGATCGGCTCGACGTGATCCGGACAGAAGGGCGGATCCCCCAGGAGAAGCGCTCGATCCTCCTGCGGCCGCTCGCCCAGGCGGCGCTCCCGGAGCCAGCTGTAGATGGTCGCGGACGGCGCGTAGGAAATCGCCGTGGATTCGATCGCGGCCACCCCGTCGGCATCCACCAGAATCTCCAGTGGGACTCCCAGCAGCGGGCCGTCGGAAAGCACGATCAGATGCGTGATCTCCTCCAGGTGCGGCATGAGCGGCGCGACCCACTGCCGCCAGAGCTTGTTCCCCTCGGCCGCGATGCGGGTGGTCTCCATCACAGGAAGCGGCCAGCTTCCGGCCCGGCGCAGAGATTCGCGGAAGGCGTCCACTGACCGGTGAGCGGCAGGGGTCACCTCCTCGAGCGCCACCCAGCGGACCGGACCATCGGATCGGATGACGTAGCCCCAGGCGGGAAGATCCAGATGGTCATCTTCGATGTGGACCCACCCCAGGATGGCACAGTCGCTGGACAGCTGAGCCTGCACACGATCCAGCGCGTAACAGTCGCCGGCCGGAACCGGATGTTGCGCCACGACCTCTTGTTGATGCTTGCTCCAGGCTGCCTGAATCTCGAGAAGCCGGGTTCGCTGCTCGGAGACCCGCGTCAGCATCTCACGCGACGAATCGGCCCTGGACTGCTGTTGGAGGGCGGTCAGCCGGCGCTCTGCCTGACCCAGCCCAACCCGAAGCGAGTCGGCTCGTTTTTCCTCGCTCACGCTGAGCGGATGTTCACTGGCGGCAAGCAGAAGGTCCGCCAACCCGCGCCCCAAAGAACGCTCGACCGCCGGCCAGGCCTGGACGGGATGACCCGCGAGGAGATGGGCGGCAGCCAACATCAGGTGTGGTGAAGCCAAGAAGCTGGAACGGGAGGAGCCGGCACCCATCCGCACCCGGGCCGTTTCGTAGGCATCGGCGGCTGACGCCAGCAACGACTCGGCCTCAGCGTAGGCCGCACCGGCCAGGGCGCACTCGGCCAAACGCGAGCGCCCCGCAACGACCAGAGGATGATCGGGGGAAACCAAGTCCCCCAACATGGCCAGCGCCTCCTCGAGCAGCGGTTCGGCTGCCGAATACCCCGCCGTGCGACGCAAGAGGATGGCCAGATCAATCAGGCCTTCGGCGATATCGGGGTGTTGCGCGCCGTAGGCCCGCCGCCGGATCGCGAGCGCAGCGCGCAGCTTCGCTTCCGCCTCTTCGTTCTGATCCAGTGCGCCATGCAGATGGGCCAGGCCCACCAGGCTCTCCGCGACCGAGGGATGGTCCTCTCCCATCGTTCGGCGACGAATCGAGAGCGCTTCTTCCAGAAACGGTTGGGCAGACCCGTATTCCTTTCGGTCGTAGAGCACGTTGCCGAGATTGCTGACGTATTGGGCAAGCATCGGATTCGCCTCGGGCAGCGTGGCGCGAAGGATGGAGATGGCCTCGAGGTAGAGTTGCTCGGCCTGGGTCAGCTTGCCCTGCTTCTTGAGCAGCACGGCGAGGTTGTTGAGACTCTGGGCCACCTCGCCGGCCTGGTCACCGTGAACCCGCCGGCGCCAGGCCAGCGCCTCGCGAAAGAGGGGCTCGGCATCCGCGTAATGGCTCCGCTGGTAGAGAATCACACCCAAGTTGTTCATCCCCGACAGAATCGACGGGTGATCGGGATCGCGGATGTCGCGGATCATCCGGAGGGCTTCGCGGAAGTGAGTCTCGGCCAGATCGTACTCGCCGGCATCGCGCTCGATACAGGCAAGCGTGTTGAGTACATTGAACGTGTGCGGTTGCGGATGACGCCAGAGTGCGCGATCGAGGGCCAGGGCCCGCAGCGCGTGTGCACGGGCCTTCTCGAGATGCCCTGCCTCTTTGGCCAGAACCGCGAGGTTGTTGAGCACGATCGGAGCCTCGTACGATTCGGGTCCCAGGAGCCTGATCCGCACCTCGGCCTGGTGCTCCGCAGCCGTCACGCCTTCCTCATAGCGACCCTGCGCGTGGAGATCTTCGAGGTCTCCATAGGATGCATCGGCCGCGGCCAGCTCCGCCATCTGGTCGGGAGGAAGCCGAAGAATGTACTCCAGCAGCTCAACGCGGGCGGAGATCTCCTCCCACTGCCACTCGCGAGAATGTGCATCGGAGCGCACCTGTTCCCGAAGGTCGCGCCCGACCTCGAGCGCCGTCTCATATGCACCCTGCTCGCGTAGGTCGTCGATCGTGGCGGAAACAGAGTCGAAGACCGCCTCGGTAACATTCGCGCCGGCGGTGCCCGTCATCAGCGCCAAGAGAAACGTGACCACCCAAACCGAACGGCTAGTCATCGTGAAGCTCATCTTCGGCCTGCGCACGCGCCCCCACGCCGCCGGGCATCTCCCGCAGGTGGTGGAGCAGTGATTCGGCTTCGGCGAAGCGATCGCACTCTCGCCAGGCGATGTAGAGAGTCCACATGGCTTCGGCTCCCCAGGGATCCGGTATCGACTCCAGAGGAAGCGGAGCCAGGATCTCGGCCGCTTCCGTGTAGTCACCCCTCCACGCCAGTGCGCTGCTCAGGTAGACCTGCCGCAGCTGATCATAGGGCGGCTGCGCCTGAGCCGTACTCAGCAGGCGAATCGCCCTGGGCATATCCCGGCGTCCGTAGGCATCCAATCCGCCCAGCAGATCCGCATCCAACGCGCCGCCTCCCTCGGCGCGGACGTGCTGGAGCTTCTCGACGGCCGGGAGCCACTGAAGCCGGTGGTCCCTTAGACCGCGATCCGGCAACAGCCACAGCAGGAGCAGAGCAGCCGCCGCTACCGCGCCGAAGGTGAATCCCCAGGTTCGGCGACGGCGGAAGAGCCCGGCCAGGGATCGGTCTTCCGTCGGCACAGGCAGGGCAGGCTCGAGCACAAAGTGGCCGGACGGATCGCGAACCAGACGATGGCGAGCAGTGCGGCGTTCATGGCCGGTGACCAGACTGCGGAACCGGGTCTCGCAGGTCGCACAGGAGGAGAGGTGAGCCAGGTGCGCATCCCGCTCGGCTTCCGGCAGTAGATTGTGAATCAGTTCCAGACACTGATCCTCTGAAACATGCTTCGGATTGGTGGGGGGACTTCCGGCGCCACCCCAGTCGTCATTCTTGGGACTATCCATGGGGCTTCTCCAGATTGAATAGCTTCCACAGCTCGACGAAGGTGCCCGGCGGCATCTCGTGAGGTTCGAACCCAGCCTTGCGCATACAGGCGCGGATCATCTCGCGGCACCGCTGCAGGAGAACATCGACATGGCCCGGTTTCAGACCGACCCCGGGATGCGTCGCGATCTCCTTACTCGGCATTTCGCAAAACACCCTCAGGAACCAGGCGCGACGCGCGCGGGGCGCCAGCCCCCCCGCGCAACCCTTCAGGGCCTCGGCAAAGTCACGGCGTTCGACCTGGAGATCCGGAGGCTCGGCCGCCCCCGGCTGATGCGTGAAGTGGTTCGTTTCCCGATCCAGTTGAGTCTCCACATTTTCAGCCGAGCGGCGGTGATCGGCTCTCAACGTGTCGATCAGGGCGTTCCGCGCGGTCTTCGACAGAAAGGCCGCCACCTCGCCGGGGCTGCGCGCATCCGGCTCCCACCGTCCCGAAACGATTCGATTGAGCAAATCCAGGGCTTTCTGGGCGGCGATGTCCTCGATGTCATCGTGACTGAAGCCCGTCAGACTGCGCGCATGTCGGTGGGCGTAAAGGGCAATCGCATCGAAGAGCAACTTCCACAGATCTCCGCCAAGGCGATCGTTCGGGTGGAGCCGCAGTTCACGACCCAGTTGTTGCAGGCGCTGAGGCCACTCGAGCAGTGCGGAGACGGTCAACTGTACACTCCCGGTCCGGTCGGCTGACGATGCGGAGCTTCCCCGTTCGGCTTCGAACGCTGACCATAGACCGCGGTTGTACAGGAGACAAGATGGAAGCCTCGAATGCACAACCGCGGTCCGCATGTCATCTCTCCAGGACAACCACAGAACAGGCTACGGGATCTTGCCCCGCAACGCTCAGTTCGGCCCAGTAGACCCCCGTCGGAACCGGACGGCCGTCGCCCGCCCGGCCATCCCACGAGAAATGATGGTCCCCGGCCGCCAACTCGCCTTGAACAACCTGCCGCACGAGCCGTCCGTTGCTGTCGACAACGCGCAGGCAGCCTGTCTCGGCCGTTGGAAGCCTGAATCGCAGCGTCCCTGACGTCGTGATCGGATTCGGCTCGACGCGCAGATTCAAGGCCTGCCGGAATCCCGGCTGCTCCGCATACGGGTCGGCGCCGGGTTCGCCGTCCACGCTACTAGAAAGCCAGACGAGCCCGACCTGCAGGTCGTCCAAGAGGGGAGCCCCGGCGGTCGGAAAACGATCGGGAAGACCCAGTGGCGCGCCCGCGTTGTAGAACTCGAACACGACCCGCACCGAATCCCACTCGGCCGGCAACGGTTCGCCGGCCAGTCCATCCAGATTTGTGAGATTGGCGAGCCAGGTTTCAGCCTGCGCAGTCCCCGAGTGCCACCAGGTGTTCTGTCCGCGCCGCAACGACCAGCGATCCTCGGCCCCGCCCTCGCCCGGGCTTGGATACACCCGGTAACCGGGTCGGAACATGGGACCCATGGCGCTCAGGAACGTGCTGTAACGCACGATGGTTTCGTCGCAGCCCGGCGGCAAAGAGACGTCCTGAACCACGGGTCCCGACTGACCGGCCTGCGAGCCGACCGGCATACTGGGCGCGTCGCGGCTGTTGCCCCGGTTGTCCAGGAATTCCAGCACGTTGCCGGTCATGGGCCAGTCCGTGAGACCGGATTCCTCGACCCACGGAACCCAGGCGGATTCCGGGACCGTCCCCATGACCGACTGTCCACCGGACGCGCACTTCTCGAACGTCCAGCCGTCAGGACCGGTGTCGAAGTTGTATCCGAAGGATCCGCCGCCGCCGATCGTGATCCTCACCTGGTCCACCCCCAAGGGGCCGCAGGGAGAATCCCATCCGCCATCCTGGTCCGACCAGGCGCCGTCGGCTTCCACGAAGAAACCCAGTTGCGCAAGGTGGGTGCCCGACGGAATCTCAGCAGCACCCACGACGGCCGCAAACTCCGCCCAGACCTCCGGCGAGCCCTCCACCCCGGTCAGGGAGGAGACGAGCACCTCGTCGAGTGGTTGCCCGGTATCATCGAAGCAGTGCAGATTGACATACACATAGTCCCAGCCGGTCTCCGTGTTCAGGAAGTACTCAAAGGAAATCCCGACCGAGGCGTCCACGGTCAGATCGAATTGGGGCGAGCGCGCACGTTGGCACATGAAGTTCTGATAGCCGATTCCGCTCTCGAAGTGGCGCTCCCAGGCCTCGTCTTCATGGATGCCGCACCAGAGTATGCCCCCCTCTTCTACCGGCATACAGGGATCCCCGTGGGCGATGAAGTCCGCTGCGGTCACGCGCTCGAAGTACACGCCGGGGTTGATGTAGTTGCCGTGCGGTTCCCATCCCTGCAGGGGATCTTCGACAATCGTGTCCCAATCCCAGATTCCCCCAAGGTAGCCCATGCCCGTCCCGTCATCCCCGCCCGTCCAGGCGGTGTCATCGCGCGCCCCCGAGAACCTCCCCGGCTCGCTCTGCTGGGGAGGCGGCATCGGCTGCAGCAGATCCCCCACCGGATCGTTCGGGGTGACGGCAAGCGCTGAAGGCACCAGGGTCAAGATCGTTCCAAGGGTCAGCATGATCAGTGTCAGAGTCTTCATCACGGTCTCCTCCTTCCCGCCATTTGAATCCGATGGGGGATGACTGCTGTCACCGGGAGCACGAGTGGAAGAGACGGAATCTAACAGGCGATTTGACCTGCAGGTTCTCCGCTGGTTTTCCTCAGCCGGTGCGTTTGGACACTGGAGGGAGGAAGGAGCAAGCCATGAAACGAGCAATCTTCATCGGAATCGCCATCCTGGTCGCCACGGTCGTCACCTGGGTCATCGTGCGCGAGTCCGGGGCGAGCACCACAGCGTACCGGTTTGTGACCGTGGATCAGGGGACGGTCACCGAAACCGTCGCCAGCACGGGGACGCTGGATGCGATCACGACGGTGGAGGTGGGCACCGAGGTGTCGGGGTCCATCGACCAGCTCTATGCCGACTTCAACGATGAGGTTGTCGAAGGGCAACTGATCGCGGTCCTCGACACCACCCTGCTCGAGATCGCCGTTCGGGAAACCCAGGCGAACCTGGATCGCAGCCTGGCGCAGCTCAAGTACACCCAGCGCGAGTATGAGCGGAAGGACAAGCTGTTCGAGCAGGGTCTTGTGGCGGAAACTGAGCACTACAAGGCAGCCTACGAACTGGAAACTGCCCGAGCGGACGTCGGCGCCGTCGAGGCCCGGCTGCAGGAGGCCCAGGAGAAGCTGGCCGACGCGAGGATCTACGCCCCCGTCTCCGGCATCGTCATCGAGCGCGATGTCGATGTCGGGCAAACCGTGGCCGCCAGCCTCTCCTCACCCCGCCTCTTCCTCATCGCGGAGGACCTTGCCTCCATGAGGATCTTCGTGGCCGTGGATGAAAGCGACATCGGCAAGATCCATGCGGGTCAACCCGTTGAATTCCAGGTGCAGGCCTATCCCGACGAGCTGTTCGAGGGCACCGTGAGCCAAGTGAGGCTGCAGTCGGAGGTGGATCAGAATGTGGTGACCTATACCGTGGTCATCGACGTCGGCAATGGCGACCGCCGGCTGTTGCCCGGGATCACGGACGGGCAGTACACCGAGGTGCGCGGACCCGATCTGGCGAACGGTCGGCGGGTGATCGTGGGCACGACGACCCAATCCTCGCAAGCGGCCAGCAGCAGTCCGTTTCAATCGGAGCAGCGGAACACGCGCCGGGGACCTCCCGGGCCGGGCTTCTAGAGGAGAGCCGCCATGATTCTCCCAACCGACAACGGCTCGCCGGCCGACGGCGTCATCCTCGCGCACGATCTCACGCGGACCTATCGGATAGGGAACACCCCGGTCCATGCCCTACGGCAGGTCAACCTTACGGTGCGCCGCGGCGAGATGATCTCGATCATGGGCGCCTCGGGCTCCGGGAAATCGACACTGCTCAACCTGCTGGGCTGCCTCGATTCCCCGACGTCCGGATCCCTCTGCCTCGCGGGACGGGAAACGCGGGGGCTGAGCCGCGATGAGCAGGCGCGGATTCGAAACCAGCTGATCGGCATCGTCTTTCAGGGTTTCAACCTGCTCACGCGCACCAGCGCGGTCGAGAATGTGGAACTCCCCCTGCTCTATCGCCGAAACGGCCGGGCCGCCGACTCGCGGCGGGCGGCCACGGACATGCTACGCCGGGTCGGACTCGGCGAAAGGCTGGCGCACGATTCCACCGAGCTTTCGGGCGGAGAGCAACAGCGGGTCGCCATCGCGAGGGCGATGATCAGTCAGCCGGAGATTCTCCTGGCCGATGAGCCGACCGGCAACCTCGACTCCAAGACTTCGATTGAAGTGATGGGTCTGTTCCAGGAACTGAACGAACAGGGAATCACGATCCTGATCGTCACCCACGAGGATGAGATCGCCCAGTACACGAACCGGATCATCGAGCTGCGCGATGGGCAGATCGTCAGTGACAGGCCTGTGGAAGAGGAGGCCATCCGATGAATGCTCTGGCCCTGGGACGCCTGGCGGTCCGCAATGTTGTCCGCAATCCCATGCGCAGTGGGCTGACGATGCTCGGCATCGTGATCGGCGTTGCCGCCGTGCTGGTCATGGTCGGCATCGGGGAAGGTGCGCAGGCCCAGATTCGCCAGCGCATCGAAAGCCTCGGCACAAACCTGATCGTGATCTCCCCCGGCGCGCACACGCAGGGCGGAGTGAGCGGCGGCGGGGCTAGCGGCAACAGCCTGACCGTCGATGATGTGGAGCTGTTGGCCCGCGAGAGCTTGATGATCACCGCCATTTCCCCACTGATTGCCAGCGGGGGCCAGGTGATCGGGGGGACCGGCAACTGGCGCGCGCCGATTCAGGGCGTCTCGACCGACTACGCGCACATCCGGGATCTCACCACCAGTTCGGGAGCCTTCTTCGACGAATCCGCCGTCCGAACTTACGAGAAGGTCGCCGTTCTCGGGAAGACAGTTTCGGACATTCTCTTCCCGGAAAGCGACCCCGTCGGGGAGAGAGTGCAGCTTCGCAATGTCCCCTTCACCGTCATCGGCGTGTTGGATGCAAAGGGCCAATCCGCGGACGGCACCGACATGGACGATGTGATTCTGATCCCCTACACCACGTTGCAGCGTCGCCTGTCGGGCCGGCAGTTCATTCCCATGATTCTGGCCAGCGCCTCCTCCCCCGGCGACATCGCGCCGGCTCAGGAGGAACTCCAGATTCTGATGAGAGAGGCGCACGAACTGGCCAGCTGGGAAGAGGATGACTTCACGGTCCGCAATCAATCCGATCTGGCGGAGACCGCGGAAGGAACCACTGAGGTGATGACCCAGCTCCTGGCGGCCATTGCCGGGGTGTCTCTGATCGTGGGGGGCATCGGCATCATGAACATCATGCTCGTGTCGGTCACTGAGCGCACTCGGGAGATCGGGATCCGCATCGCGGTTGGCGCACGGGGCCAGGACGTGCTGCGGCAGTTTCTGGTCGAGAGCGTGGTGATGACATTGCTGGGCGGATGCATCGGCATCGCCACCGGCTTCGCGGGCGCCCTGGTGCTGTCCCGGTTCACCGGCTGGAGCACCTACATCTCCCCGCAGGCGATCGCGATGGCGATGGGTTGCTCGGCCCTCGTGGGTATCTTCTTCGGATACTATCCGGCCAGACGCGCTGCGGCGCTCGATCCCATCCAGGCCCTCAGGCAGGAGTAGCCGCGCCTACTCCCTCACCGCCCGCGGGAAGATCGTCTCGACGAGCCCGGTGACCGCCGCATTGGGGCTCGGAATCGACTCGAGCTCGATCTGCATGTGCTCTTCGAACGGCGAAGCGTAGCCGAAAACGACTTTCGTAATCGATTGACGGCTGCCTCGCAGGATCAGAGCCGGCGTGCTCGGGCGGCGGCCACGCCCGCGAGGCAGCTCCGATGCCGTCAGCCTACCTTGCGAGAATCGCAAGCGGGCCCGGAGCTCATCACCCTCCAAGTCGATCACACCCGTCCAACCGCGCCACGGTTTGCTCGCCCGCAGACGCTCTTCGAACATCACTTTGAGCTCATCGAGAAGCTGCACGAGATCGTTGATGCGATGGAGTTCGACCAGTCCGCCGCGCGTGGTCGCATACCCGGCGTGACGCACGAGCCCGAAAAGGAAATCGTCGAAGAGGGATCCGTAGACGTCCTTCTCGATCCTCTTCTGCCCCTTGCGGTGAAGCTCGCGGTGAACACGATTGAGCAAGGCCAGTCCCACCTGCTCACGCCAGTTCACCTTCGGTTTCGCCTTGTCCGGGGCAGGCGACTTCTTCGCCTTCTTGCTCTTGAGCTCTGCAACCTCGATGAACTCCAGGTGCGCTTCCTCGTGACGAAGGTGCGCGGAAGCCACCCCCACCAGTCGCTTGCCCTCGAATGCCACGAAGGCCGGACCCAGCTCGGGCCACCGGGTCAGTCGCACCGGCTCCATGATCTTGTCCATGCGCCGGGTCATGAGGAGATCGGTGACTGCGGGCATGTCATCCGGGCGGGCCGGACGGATCGTGATGCCGCGGGGCGCCTTGATCAGCGGCTCTGCAGTGAGTTCACGCTTCATCTCGTGCATGACCCAGACATCCTGCAGCCCAAACTGCCGGTAGAGCGTGTGGGCGACGTTGCGGGTGCCTGTGTGAAGGCTGGTGGTGGCGCACTCCCGATCATGGTGTTCGTCCAAGCAGGCCGCCATGGCGAGACGGGCCAATCCCCGCCGGCGCCAGCGCGGCGCCGTGTGCACCCAATCGACATACCAGGTCGAGAGGGCGGTCTGGTAAGGCATGTCGAAGAAGAAGGGGAGATTCCAGGTGTTGGCCACCGCGTATCCGTCCACGGTGGGAAAGACCTTCTTCATGCCGCGGTGATAGCAGGTCTGGAAGCCGCAGCCGCGCAGTTTGTCAAAGGCAAACCGCTTCGCGCGGCGGTCGGCGGCACACTCGAGCGCGTAGCCGGCGCTCACCTGAAACCGCACATCCTGCGCGGCCGCATGACGCACGAGGGCATCGCAGGCCCGACCATCGCGCGTCTCGAAGGCCAGCATCAGCGCCACCGCGGCAGCCAGCCCATGATCCGCCGATCGGAGAAACTTGCGCGCCGGCTTGATCCCTCGCTCATCACGCACCAACAGAAGCCGGGCGATGGCGGGCAGAGACCGAGCCGGGCGGGCGGAAAGACTGTCCTTGGCGCACTGATCCAACGTGCGTTTCTCACTCGCCAGGCGCTCCCCCAGCAGCACCAGTGCATCATGCCGGTCGGATGCCGGTTCCTGCGCGTTCGCCAGGATGCGCAACCAGTCACGACGGGTGGCGTCTTTGAGCGCATCGGAACCCGGCGCCTGCAAGGGAACGCGCCGCACCGTGTGGCCCTGCCTCTTCAGCCATGCGTAGGCCTTCGGCCCGACGACCGTGGCGAGGAAGAATGCGATCTGATCCAGCTCGCTGTAGAGCTTGTCATCCAGGTACTTGAGCGGGTTCTTCTTGGGAAGCGCCTTCCAAAGCCGGCTGACAGCGCGCGGTCCCCAAGTACGCTCGATATCGAGCCAGAAGCGGCGCTGCCGCGCGGTCTCTCGCCTCTCCGAGTAGATCCGGCCAAGATCGGCGGGATCCTCGTCCGAACAGGCGTTCTCCAATTCAGCCGCGAAGCCCTCTTCACCCAGCTTGCGCAGCAGATGATGTTTGAGATAGAAGGCCATTGGCTGCCAGAAGGTGCGCCAGGCCCAACTCACCCGGTGGAGCATCCAGGCGTCGCAGAGCATCTCGGCCAGCGCGGCGATCAATGCGCCCCGGTGACAACTCGTGCCCAGAAAGGTCTGCAGCGGATCACGGAACGGCCACTCACTCCAGTAACGACACCCACCGTGGAGCGTAATCTGCCAGTGAGCGAGTTTCTGGTTGGGGTCCATCACGCGGCGCGTCTCTTTCCAGACCTCTTCGGCCAGCGCGAGCACGTCCTTGGCCCGCGCTCGATCGGCGGGCGTGAACACGACCTTCACGCCTCCTCGCTCGAGAGTCTCATAGGAGGCAGCGATCACCGGAGGCACCTGCCACTTCGGATCGCGCTCTAAGCGCCTGGCCGAGCGGCGCGGTCCGGGCGCCAACCTGGCCAACCAGTGCGTCGCGGCCCAGGTGTTGTAGCGCATCGAGAACATCTCGGCATCGCCGAGAACCAGGACGCGGCCCTTTCCATGGCGCGACATCGCCGCGACGCAGGATCCGTCCTTGGCACGCAGAAGGGCTCGCGCGCCGGAGGGAGCGGTGATTGGGCCGGGTCGCTGGAGGAGCAGGTCCCCCAACTTGAGTCCGAGCCGCTTCCCGGCGGCGGTGAGCTCGAGATCCTCCGGCGAGTAACCTCGGTGGGCATAGAGGTCGGGGGGAAGCTCGCCCACGCTGAGAAAGGAGTAGCCGAAAACTCGCGCGATCTGCTGGGCGGCGAGGCGATCCACGCTCCGTCCGGACTCCAGCTCGAAGCGCCCCACGCCGGCAGCCACCAGGAGTGACCCGCCGCGTTTCACGAACGCGCGAATCGTCTCACACTCTTGCGCGCTGTAGGACGCGGCGCTGGTGCTGCAAATGACCAACAGATCGTAGTCGCGAAGACGCTTCTCGGTGAGGCGTCCCCTGTTGTCGGTACTGCGGAAGGTGCGCAGTGGCCTCAGCCAGCTGACGACCTCTCCGTAGCCCGCATCGCGCGACCGATCCACCATCACTAGAATCGGATCCGCGTGCACGATCGATGTGAACATGGACTCTCCCATCATTTCACTGGATGCGCTGACCACACTCCACCAAGAGAACCTTCGCCGCCCGGGGGAAATCTTTTCACACCGGCGGCGGCCTGGTCCGGGCTAGCTCGTGTAGCGCAGGAATCGAGCGCCCAGAGCAGTGAACACGGCCGCGTAGGCCAGCAGAATCAGACAGGGAAGAACGACCGCCTCGGCTCCAGCCCCGTAGGAGATCAGCGCGTGGAATCCGTCCAGAGCCCAGGCAGCCGGAGAGATATGCCCCGCGGTACGCAGCCAGGACGGCACGACCTCGAGAGGCCACCAACACCCTCCCATGGCTCCAAGAAAGAGGGATACGACCAGGACGACTGCGGTCGCCTGCTCAACCCGGCGCAAGACCGCGCCCCAGAAGAGCGAAATCGAGGCGACCGTCAGCGCGAGGCACAGGACCACCGCGGCGAGCCCCACCGGGCTGTTGCCCAGATAGACGCCGAGCAGGAACTTGCCGGCAAGGATCAGGATGATGGCCTGCAGAAGCGCCAGCAGCGTCCGGCCCAGTAGTTTGCCCACCAGGATCCCCGAATGGGAGACGGCGTAGGTGGCGATGCGCGGCAGAATCTGATCCTGCTTCTCCTGCGTGAGGAAAACGGCCCCATAGATGGCGGTGTTGATCAGCATGAAGAGCGTCAGCGTCGCCGGAAAGCTCTGCCCCTTGCCGGAGGGAACCGGTCGGCCGCGACCGGCCGTCTTCGCCTCCACGAATACACGACTCGATTCGGCCGCGGTGGCAACGAAGGCGGCTTCGAACGCTTCGTCAATCACGAGCAGCGGTGAGTTCGCGCTCGGCTCACCGGGCGTGGGGCCGGGGCCCGCGATCTTCCGCTGCGCCTCGGCCAGATTCGTGATGGTCTCGATGATCGCGCGCTGCAGATGCATCTCGGCCGTGATGGTCGCCTCGTCGTTGGTGTTCGGACGCCTATGCAACCGGAGCGTGACCTGGTGTCCCAAGGCCACGCTGTCCTGGAAGCCGACCGGAATGTGGAGGCAGCGTGGCCGCGAGGCGATCGAATCGGCGTCGATCACGGCCATCCGCGCGACGTTGAAACCCTCGGCGGTCAGGGCGTCGCAGAAAGAGCCGGAGAGAAACGACTGATCCTCGTCCGCAACCAGGAGGTTGATCCGGACGGTCTGAACACCTCCCCCACTGTTCATCGCACCGAATGCGTAGATGAAGACGACGGGCATGATGACCATCCAGAAGATCGACGGACGATCCTTCACCGTCTGCAGCAGGTCGACCATGGCCATTGAGAACACTCGTCTCAGCATCTCGATCCTCATAACTTAGTTACCCTGCATCATGCGGCGCTGCAGGGCCCATCCTCCCAGAACAACACTCAGCAACCCGATACCGCCCAGGACCAGGAGCTCGGTGGCAATACTCGCGATACCGGCATCCGAGAAGAGCAGCGTCTTGAATCCCTCGCTCGACCAGTAGTTCAGGGAGAGAACCGACAGATTGCGCAAAAAAGCGGGAAGCATGTCCAGCGGGATCCAGGAGCCACCCAGGAAGGCCATCATCATCACGATGATCGAGGCTACCGTTCCGCCCTGTTGCTCGGAGCGCGCCGCACCGAAGACCAGGGACAGCAGTCCGGTGACGGCCGCCAAGAAGGCCACACAGAGGAGGGCGAAGGCGGGCAGATCGGCCCGGGCTTTGAGCAGAAGCGCGCCCACCACGGCCATCGCGGTCGCGACGAGCAGGCCCATGACCATCGTGGAGAGCATCTTTCCGGCCACCACGCTCCACCCGCGGATCGGCAAGGTCAGCTGGCGCGCCAGCGTGCCCATCGTCCGTTCGCGCGGAATGTCCGCCATGAAGCCGAGTGCGAGAATCGCCAACGCAAATGTGGCCATCCCCGGCAGCACATACCGAAAGACCATCAGGAAACCCGAGTCGTCATTGTCCTCTTCCTCGCCGGCATCCGCGTTGGAGGCGGTGTCCGCGTTCGCTTCAGAGGGCTGCGCACCGCCGGCCAGCAGGGAATCCTTGGTGGTTTCCAAACGAATCACCGGCGGGAAGGCCAGGCGGCGGATCGATCGCAGGCTGTTGTTCATCGACGTTGCGGTCGCGGCCATGAGTTCATTATCGAGAAAGCCACTCCACTCGGCGTCGGCAGCATTGGCTTCGTTAACCCCGCCGCGGATCATGCCCAGTGGTTCGGCCAGAATGGTGGTCGCGCCATCGAGCAGCTGGGCAATCATCCGGGCCGCTTCTTCAACCGCCTGCGGGCCGATGGCCTCGGCCGGGTTCTTGATCACCTCGAGCTTGGTCGGGCGGCCGTCGAAGATGTCGTCGCTGAACCCCTTCGGGATGATAATGGCGCCGGACACCTTGCTCTTGCGAAGAAACGTCTCGGCCTCCTCGCGCGTGACCTCGGTTGTTTCGAAGTACTGCGCGACCTGCTCCTGCCCGAACGCCCCCATGACGAAGCCGCCGACGAACCCATCGTCCTCATTGACCAGGGCGACCTTGAAGCGTGGAATCTGATCCCCGCCGGCCCCGCCGCCGAAGGCCAGCGCGATCAGCCCCGAGAAGATAAAGGGGAACAGAAGATAGACGATCGGAGCCAACGGGGACCGCAGCCGCCGCAGCAGATCGTTCATCATGACTGTCAGACAGGCACGCATGGCCCCTCGCCTCCCAACTCGCTAGTCGCGTAACTCCCGGCCGGTCAGCTTCAGAAAAACACCTTGGAGACTGGGCTGTTGAATGGAGATGTCATCGATCGAGAGGCCCTGCGCCAGGAGGCGCCCGAGAACCTGGGCCACTTCACCCTCGCCGGAGCCCACGTCGACCATGGCATGACCATCTTCGACGTGGACGACGCGCACGGCGGTTTCGGCTTTCATCAGGACATCGATGTCGGCCGCGCGAAACGCGCCACGAAGCGTGAGGATCTCGCCCTCGCCCACACTGCGTTTGAGCTCGTCGAGCGTACCTTCGGCCAGGACGCGCCCCTCGTCCATGATGCCGATCCGGTCACACAGGTCCTGCGCCTCTTCGAGGTAGTGCGTCGTGTAGAGGACGGCCGTTCCCTTCTTGGCTTCGGTGCGCACGACTTCCAGAATATTGAGACGGGCCTGAACATCGATGCCGACGGTCGGCTCATCCAGAAGCAGCAGGCGGGGGTTGTGGATCATGCCCACCGCGAGATTCAGGCGGCGCTTCATCCCGCCCGAGAATTTGCGCGTCGGCTCCCGGCCCCGATCCTGGAGCCCCACGGTTTCGAGCACCTCTTTGATCCGGGTCTTCAACTCCCCACCGCTCAGTCCCGCGAGTTGTCCCCAGAAACGGAGATTCTCATGAGCCGTCAGGTCTCCGTAGATGGCGGTCTCCTGGGGAACGACGCCGATCCTCTGTTTGAATTCGAGCGGATCGCTCGAGAGGGGAATCCCTTCGAGTTCGATCCGGCCCGCGTCCGGTTTCAGAAGACCGCAGGTACAGGAGATCGTGGTCGTCTTGCCGGCCCCGTTGGGACCCAAGAGTCCGTAGATCTCGCCGGGCTTGACCTGGAAGGAGATGTTGTCCACCGCCTTCAAGGAGCCGTAGGACTTCGAGAGCGTCTCGACCGTGAGCATAGGCACCCCATCCGTCGCATCAGAAACGAGAAGTCAGGTCGCAATTGGGTCAGCCTAGCAGGCGGAAGGGCCACCGACAAGGGCGGGGCGAACGATCGTTATCCCATGAACAGCTTGACCAGCGTGTTCTTCATCGGCAGATGGGAGCGCAGTAACATTTCTTTCTCTTCGGAGCCGTATACGCGCAGCCAGCGGAGAATCAAGAACTGACCCAGGGTTACGCCGCCCAATACCGCAACGAGCACCACCGGATGGGTAAGCTGCGTTCGGACAAACCACAGCGGGAGCACGACCCCTGAGCCGAGCAACACCTTGGCGAAGGTCCCCCAGGGGATCTTCATCTGAGGGACGAGCCGTCTCGTGACGAAGTACTGCAGGATGCCGGTTAGAAGCAGCGCGATCGCCACGGGCGGGATGCCGCCCCAGATGCCGTAGCGAGGGATGAAGACAAAGTCGAGCGCGACATTGATGATCGCACCCACGATCGCAATCAAGGTGTTGACGAGGACCTTCTCCTTGACGTAGAGCGCCATGCGCAGCGGCGTCACCAAGAAGGACAACAGGAAGATCAGACTGAAGACCTGGCAGAGCGGGGCCCCCCGGAACCTCTCGACTCCGTAGAGCGCAAGGTACGCCTGACCGCCCAGAACCGCACCGGTCACGGCGACGGGCACGACCAACACGAACAGGAGACGGAAGTAGAGGTGAACGCCGCGAATCAGATCCTCACCGCGGCGCGCGTGCGCTTCCGAAAGCGAGGCGAGAACGATCGGCCAGATCGCAAGAGGCACGAACTCCAGGAGCATTTGCGGGAGGTTGTAGGCAGTGTTGAAGTCGGTCACATCGGCCGGGAGCCAGTAGTGACCGATGATGAGCGTCTCTGAAGACCGCCAGAGCACCTGATTGATGAGCGCCCCCAGGGCGATGGGCAACGCATAGCGCATGATGCGCGCGGTGGAGATGCCCTCCCCCTGATCGGCCCGCACCCAGGGAATCGCGCGCGGCAACCAGGGTGCCAGGAGCAAGATCCCCGCGATGAAGCTCACGGCAACAGCCAAGAGCACGCCGACCAGGTTCATGCCCCGCGTGAACATCAGGGTGAGTAGCCCGACGAGCACGAGCTTCTGCACCACCGTTGCGAGGGCGAACTGCCGCATGCTCCGTACGGCCATGAAGATGTGGCTGACCGTGTTCCACAGAATCTCCGCGAGGATCAGCGCAGCCCCCAGGGGCAGGATGTCGCCCAGGTCGGCGCGGAACGCCTCGTGGAAGAGCCCCACCAACGGATGCCGCACCAGATAGACCACGGCCAGCACAACCACCCAAGCCAGGAGCTGGTAGCCGAGCCCACGCCAGAGAAGCTGCCGGGCTCCGCGCGCGTTGTTCTTCACCCGCATCTCGGGAAGGAACTGGAGCATCGACTGTGCAATGCCCATGGCCATCGCCAGGGAGAGGAAACGCGCGATGTTGAGAAAGACTCCATAGACGCCGTAGGCGTGTTCGCCGAGTCCCCGCACGATGAACGCGTTGGAGGCCAGGGAGAGGACGGCCACCAAGACCTTGGCCAGGAATCCCCAGGCCAATGCGCTGGGCACCTCCTGCGAGGTGCGAACCGATGACTCGCCCTGGCTCTGGGTCACGGTTTAGTAAACCTCCAGCACGCCCACGGTCTCTCCGTCATAGAGATCGCGATCGGTCAGGTAGTGCGTGAACGGCCAACTGGGAAGGAAAGCCTGCTCCATCCACTTGACCTTCAGTTCGTACTCACCGAGGGCGGCGTACTCTGGAACCTCCAGTTCAATGCGATCGATCACGAACTCGTCGTGCGGCCAATGCTCGATGCCGAGCATGCCATCCAACGGCACGTGTGTATCCGGGACGCGGTAGACGACGTTGTTGCGACCCTGCTGCCATCGCCGGTGAACCTTGCTCCACCGCAGGGACCAAAGCCGTCCGCGGGGCGCCGCCGTGTCCATTCGCAGATACACATTGACCGGGAACTGAGGGCTGTCCCCGACGCGGCGCCAATAGAGCGTCGCTCCCACCGTATCTCCGCGGCTCACAAGGGTGGTGTCGAGCACCACCGCGGTCAGGGTGAGACCCGCCAGCGTATCGGACAGCACGGGGAACACGTCGTCCGGAAGATTCCGCACGAGGATCTCGCGCGTCAGTTCCTCGCTGGTGCGCCCGGCCGGGATGACCTCGCCGGGGCGAACCACACCGGAGAGGACATCGACGTTTTCCCGTCGAACCCGGTAGAGCGCGCTCTCACCCTCCCGTCCGTGCTCGAAGACCTTCTCGAACAGGCTCGGCTCCGCATCCAGGGCGGCACTTTGCACGATCGGCAGGTCGCCGCCGGCGTTGCAGAAGAACTGGTCGATTCGTCTGGGCAGCTGCCCGTTGACCAGGACGTATTCGATCTGAAACGACCGGCAAAGACGGGCCTTCTCCCCCGCCCCTCGGTAGGGGCTCAAGATATCCCGGCAGGCGGCCAGCCGCGCGGTGGCCAGTGAGTCGGAGGGTGATCCATGCTGGTGCAACACGGCAACCGTGTAATGGGGCGTGAATGCCGGAATGCTGTAGCTGGTCACCGGATCACTCAGGATCACCGCCGGCTGGGGGACTTCATCGGTGACTCGGTCCAACAAGTCCATCCAGGCCAGAGCCGAGGCGTTGTGTCGCGCCTCCAGATTCGATGCCGAATAGGAACGCGCGAACCCTTCCAGCCGCGGGAACAGGAGCACAACCATGAACACGTAGAACAGAAGCGACGTGATCACCCTGCGAGCAGAGTTCAGCGTCAGCAGATTCTCACCCATCGAGCGCGCCATGTAGGCGAACACCATCAGGAAAGGCACCGCGACCACAAATCGGGCCACCAGATAGCCCAGGTAGGGCTCGAGCAACGGCACCAATACCGGATTCATGACAATGAGAATGGGCACGAGACTGAGGGCCGCCATGTAGAGGATCGCATCATCCTTGCGCGCGTGTCGCCACAGGAAGAGCGACAGGAAGACCCCTCCGAATCCAGTTCCCATCAGGAATCGTTTCCAGTGCTCCGGCATCAGAATGTAGAACCCGCTCCCAAACGAGAGAATCCCGTGGGTGTGGGTATGAATCGTACTCAGCGGGGAATAGGCGAAGACCAATCGCCAGACCGTCGGCACAAAACAACCGGCCGACGCGGCCAGGAAGACCCAGCCCACCCGTCGCAGGTTGGGATAGTCGATCCCCTGCAGGATGAGCATGACGACGAAGAAGACGCCCAGGGAAAACAGGATGTGGAATGCGGCGAAAATGTGGGTGGCGGTTGCCCCGAACGCCGCCATGGCGACGAGCAGGAGCACTCTTCGGCGGGCGGCCCGCAAGACGTACTCGAGCGCAACGGCGAGCGTCGCCCAAGCCAGGACGATCCCCATCTGACTCCCGTAGCCCAGCCGGAGGAATGCGCCTCGATTGATCTCTCCGAAGAAGACAAACGCCAGGAAGGTGGCAAAGAGAGCCGTCCCCTCGCTGCGCAACAGCCGGCGCGAGAAAGAGTGAAAGATGATCAGCGCCAGGGGCATCAAGAGACCGGGCAGGAGGTGCCAAAGCGTCTGCACGGAGCTATGCGTCAGGGTGGCCTGCGCCGCCAGCAGAACGTGGAAGAAGCCTTTGCGCGCGTCCACCGCAGCGCCGTCGCCCTCTACATAGAACGTGGTGCGCGGCAGGATTTGATCGCGCTCCACCATCTCTCGCAAACAGGCCAGGTGATCGAGTGCGTCGGTGCCGAGCCCAGACGGCCCGCCGGCGTAGAACCCCAGGCAGGAGGCCGAGATCATCAACACGCCGAGAACCAACAACGTTGCCCAGCGCGGCGCCACCGGGTGGTCCTTCTTGTGCTGGTCGCCCAAGCGGTAGGCATCGCGCAGAATCCGCTGCATCACCGGGTTCGCGGGATGACCGCCCACGAAGAGCTCCCTTTGGGCATCCGCTTCCTTGGATGCATCGTCAGCCGCACCACCCTCGGACCCCTCACCCATCGGGCGCGAGGCGCCGTCCGACGCGGACGGGTCGGGCGAACCAGGCGGAGTCTCTTCGGCGGGATCAACCGGCTTCGAGGCGGCGCCAAGCAATCCCCTCAGATCCCGCACGACCAGCAAGACGGCCATCAGCAGCACCGCAGCGGCCTCCGCCCAGATCAACGTCGAGAGGCGACCCGGAAGGATCGGGCGCGCAGCGTCCAGGCCGGACACCGGTCCGAGCCCGACATCACCGCCGAAGAACCACCCCACCATGCCAAGAAAGGAACCGATCGCCACACTGAGCGCGATCGAACGGGTGAGACGTGAAGCGAGGCCGATTCGCGATTGAGGAAACACCAGCAGATGGAAAAGCCAGCCGGGCAGGAGCAGGAAGAGCGGCGGACCCGCGAAGTGGCGAAGCGTCTCGGGAATCACCGGCGTGGAGAAGTAGAGCAGCAGATAGGCCAAAGGGCTGGCCAACCAGAGCAGGTGCAGCGGGCTGATGTGCCGCCTGAGCACCGGCGGCTGCACGACCTTCTTATCCGCGGCTTCCATGCCTTTTAAAAGCCCTCCGCGCCGCGCCGGGTTCCCACCGGCCGACAGGGGGTCGACCGGCCGGGCGGACCTTCAATGTAGCCGCTAGACTTGATCAGCTGAAGCGCTTCTTGAAGAGAAAGCAGAGGTTCTCCCACCCGTCACGCCACTTGCGCAGTTTGACCTCTCCAACCCGCGGGTCGTAGTTGATGTGGTACTCGGCGAATCGAACATCCCGGTTCTTGACCGCCTCGATCTTGATTTCCTGCGAGAAGGGCATTCCGTCGCTGGTGACGTTGAGTTTCTCCAGCACCGCCCGTTTGAAGACCCACATGCCTGATTGGGAATCGGCCATTTTCTGCCCGAAGAGCAGCCAGGTGGTCGCGGTGAGGATCCAGTTGCCGACCTTGTTGCTGAAGTTCATCGCCTCGGCATTCTTGAGCGGGAAACGCGCCGCGGAGATGAAGTCGAGTTTCTCAGCGATGAGATGGCCCATCAGCCCCGGGATTTCCTCAGGAGGATAGGTGCAGTCGGCGTCCATGGTGATGATCACGTCTTTGCTGGCCGCGGCCATACCGGCCTTGTAGGCCGCCCCGTACCCCTGGCGGGTCTCGAGAACGACCTTCGCGCCCAGGCTCTCAGCAACCTCCTGGGTTCGATCAGTGGAGTTGTTGTTGGCCACGACGATTTCATCGATGCAGTCCGGGAGTCGTTTGATGACCTCCTGGATGCCCTCTTCCTCGTTGTAGGCCGGAATGACCATACTGATCGTAAGCTCTTGAAACACCGGCTCCTCCCGCGGGCCCCGCGTTCAGTCCTGGCACACCTGCCACAAAAATGACGTCCAGTGAGTCTATCGGACGATGAGGGCCGGATCCAGCGTCACATCTGCCTGGGCAATCCCCCCGCCGGACCGAGCGCGCCGCGGCCCCAGGCCGGGCTGCCGGCAGATATCCCCCTAACATATTGCAAATAAACATGTTAGAGCCTCGGCCCGAGCCCGGCGGACCACCGGCGATCATCCCCGAGGTGTGTAGTATAATCGGGACGTGTACGCCACCGGTAACGGCCACCTCGGCCGAGGGAAGCCCTGACAACGCCCGATGGGAGGATTCGATGTTCTCGCGCCCTACACCGACCCACCGCCCGGCTCATGCCGCGATCCCGATGTTGCTCTGTCTGATGTTGTTGGCCACAGGCTCCGTCGCGGACGCTCAGTGGGAATCCACGCTCGAACTGATCGCGCCGGATGCGTCGCCGGTCTCGATTCACCGCGACGACTACGGGGTACCTCACATCTATGGGGACACCGAGACCGGCATCTTCTACGCGCAGGGGTTCGCCGTGGCCCAGGACCGGCTGTATCAGATGGAGATCAACCGACGCGCCGGATTGGGACGCCTGGCCGAGATGTTCGGTCCCGCCTATGTGAGCCTCGATAGAAACACCCGCAAGCTCTACTACACGGAGGCCGAACGGCAGGCGCAGATCGAAAGCCTGCCTCAGTCTTTCCGGGATATGGCGGATGCCTACGTGGCGGGGATCAACGCGTACCTGGATTCGATGGAGGTCGATCCCGGCACCTACCGGCCGCTCCCGTTGGCGTCCTGGGTGGTCGAGCCGTGGACGACAGACCACGTCGTCGCCACGACCCAGTACTACATGCGCCAATTCGGCGAGTTCGGCGGCCAGGAACTGCAGAGATTGGCCGAGCTGGAGAACAACGGACAGGCCTGGTTCGATGCGAACCGTCCGATCAACGATCCCACCGCCCCCACGACGATCCCCGATCGAGGGCGCGGGCCCGCGGTGCCCGGCCGCGACTGGTCCGGTCAGCGCGTATCGCTCGAGACCATTGCGCGGATCTCCGAAGAGCAGTCGCGGATCGATGAGCTGAAGGTCGCGTTGGGCCTGCCTCCCAAGTTCGGCAGCTTCGCGGTTCAGATCACGACCGAAAAATCGTTGAGCGGCAACGTGCTCCTCCTCGGGTGTCCGCAGATGGGAACCCCGACGCAGGCAGAGACGAACACGATCCACGAACTGGAGTTGCTCTGCCCCACCTACCACATGGGCGGGATGACCGTGGCGGGGGTTCCGGGGGTGATTATCGGGCACAACGGCTTTCTCACCTGGACCCTGACCAGCGGCATCAGTGACAACACCGACGTCTACATCGAAACCACCCAAACCCAGGCGCTGGATTTCTACTGGCACAACGACGCCTGGGTCCCATTCGAGGCGATCGCGGACACTGTCTTTGACAACAGCGGTACCCCCTATCCATTCGAGATCACGCGCACGGTGCACGGTCCCGTCTACTCGACCAATCTGGGCGAGTATCAGGCTTTCACGAAGAAGATGACCTTCTGGAACAACGAGCTGGAGATGGGCGCTGCACTCTACGACATGTGCACCGCGCGGAGCCAGAGCCAGTTCGAAGCGGCCCTCGGGCAGATCTCGATGTCGTTCAACGTCTTCTATGCCGGGCGCAACGGTCACATCAAGTATTGGCACGCCGGTTGGTATCAGGATCGCACCGACGGCATCGATCCGCGCCTCCCCCACAACGGCGACGGAACGGAGGAATGGGGCGGCCTGCGCGACTTCGCCGACCTGCCCGTGGCCGAGAACCCCGCCCAGGGCTACTTCGTGAACTGGAACAACAAGCCGGTTGTCTGGTGGGACAACGGCGACAACGTCCCCTGGTCGGGTTGGCACCCGGTGATGAACATCGACAACTACGTCAGCGCGCTGACCCCGTTCGATTACGACGACCTGAAGGAAACGCCCCACGCCATCGGAAGCCACGGCACCTATCAGCAGGCAATCGAGCTGGGTCCCGCGCTGATCGTCGATGAGAACATCGTGCCGCCGGGGCAGAGCGCGTTTGTCAGTCTGGCGGGCGTCCCCAGTCCGCACGTCACCGACCAGTGGCCCCTCCATGTGGCCTGGCAGTTCAAGGACCAGATCTACGCGTGGGATGCGAGCGCGGTTGATGATGACACGCGTGAAGAGGCGGCGGCGCTCATCCGGGATTTCCGGGTGGCCAGTCCACTGATTGGCCAGGGACGAATCGCCTTCAACCTGAGGAGTGGTGCCCAGATCCACCTGGACATGTTCGATGCGCAGGGGCGCATTGTCCGGCAGCTTCTCAGCGAGCACTTGGAGGCCGGATCCCATCAGGTTTCCTGGGACGGGCGGGATCTCAGCTCCAATCCGCTGCCGAGCGGGATCTACTGGAGCCGGCTGCAAGCTGATCGGGAGCAAGCCGTACGGGGATTGCTGCTCCTGTGGTGATCGTCGCGACCAGCCTTCGCCAAGAACATAGGAGACCGCCTAACTGGAACGTGCTGCCGAAAGAAACAGGATGACCCCACGAGAATCATTCATCGCCGCACTGAATCGCGGGACCCCTGCCGGGCGGGTCCCGCATTTCGAGCTGGAGTTCTTTCTCACCATGGAGGCCTTCGGGCGCGTCCACCCGTCGCAACGTTCCTACGGGCAGTGGAGCCAGATGTCCGACCAGGAGCGGGATCTGCACAGGCGGGATGTGGCCGATCTCCAAGTCGCGGTTGCCCGCCGCTTTGAGCACGCGGGGATGCTCTACCACTCCCCGGGCGGCTGGAACGTGGAGGACACGCGCCTCTCGATCGATCATGTGCGCGAGCTTTCGGGATTGGACTACCTGATCACCCTTCATGGCGATGCGACCTACTCGCTCCCGAGTGGAGACGAGATGATGGACTTCGTCATGAAACTGGCCGAGCAGCCGGAAGAGATGAAGGACAACGCGCAGCGTCACGTGGATGCGGCCCTACGGCAGGGTGAGCAGATCAAGACCTGGGGCACGGTGGACGGCTTCTGTCTGTGCGCGGATTACTGCTTCAATGACAATCCGTTCCTGTCTCCGGCCATGTTCGACGAGTTCGTGACCCCCTATCTCGCCCAGCTCGTGTCCGGCTACCGTGAGATGGGCTTCTATGTCATCAAACATACGGACGGCAACATCATGCCGATCCTGGATGCTCTGGTCGCGGCGCGTCCGCACGCTCTTCACAGCCTCGATCCGCAGGGGGGCGTCGATTTGGCGGAGGTGAAGCGCCGGGTTGGCGACCAAGTCTGCTTGATCGGCAATGTGAACTGCGCTCTGCTTCAGACGGGTTCGGCCGACGAGGCCGCCCAGGATGTGCGCCGGGCGCTCTCGCAGGGAATGCCGGGAGGAGGTTACGTCTTCAGCACCAGCAACTGCATCTATACCGGCATGGACCTCGAGCGGTACGAGCTGATGCTGGAGGTTTGGCGCGAGTACGGCGTGTACGAATAGGAGAGGAAGGCGATGGCAGGCAAACCCAGAGTACTCCTGCTGGGAGACTCGATCCGCATGAGCTATCAGACGCACGTTGCGCGCTTGCTCGGCGGCAAAGCGCAGGTCGTGGGGCCCGCGGACAACTGCCAGTACAGCCTCTACACGCTCTCTTCGTTCGACAGATGGATCGATGAGCTGGGGACGCCGGACATCGTCCACTGGAACAACGGGATCCATGATTCAGGCCACAATCCCGCCCGCAACCCTGTCCAGATCCCCATCGAATCGTATCGGGCCAACCTGGAGTTCATCCTTGAGCGACTGACCGCCCTGACCAGCAAGATCGTCTGGGCGACCACGACCCCGGTCCATCCGGACCGGCCCTTTGTCGACCTCGACTGGTCGTGGCGCAACGAGGAGATCGACCAGTACAACCAGGTGGCCGGGGATCTCATGGCCGGCCACGGCATCCCCGTCAATGACCTGCACGGGCTCGTCTGGAGGAACGTCTCGGAGTGCCTGAGTGAGGATCAGCTACATTTGTCCGAAGCGGGAGAGGCGGCCTGTGCAAAGGCAGTCGCCGACAGCCTTCTTCCCTGGCTCATGCCGCAGTAGGGATCCGCGGAGCCGGATCTTGTCAGCCTATCCCCGCGGCGTTCTCGTCCAGTCCTGCTCGCCCCGGCCGAGCAGTCCCTTCAATGAGATGCGCGCGAGCCTCCACACGAGCAGCGGCGACCGAAGAATGAAGCCAAGGCGCGTGCGATTGACCCCCAGAAGCAGGATCCCGAGCGCGAAGTAGACCGCCAGCCCGGCGAGCGCCACCAGCGACCAGGTGAACACCAAAGCCGCGCCGGGCCCAGGCGTCAGAATGATGCTCAGCAAACTGATGAGAAACGCGAGTCCCGCCAAGGCGAGCACCAACGGCCGACTGAGGACGAGCAGCGTCCATCCCCCATCGAACTGCATCAGGTTGGCCTGCGAGAGCCCGCGGTGCATCAGTCCGAAAGACTGAGATCGGCCCAGGCTCAGATTGCCTTCCGCCCACCGGGTCCGTTGCGCCTCCAGTTGCTCACCGCTGATCGGAAACGCCGAGGAGACCTTCACCTCCTTGATGAACTTCACTTGCACCTTCTCCTTCAGGAGCCGGAGGGAATAGTCCACATCCTCAGCGACCGAGTAGGCATCCCAGGGAATGCGCTCGAGAACATCCCGGTGCAAGACCATCCCGGTTCCGCGTAGGAGCACCGCCAGCCCGAGGGCCGACTTCGGCGCGTAGAAGAGATCGTTCTCCAGGAGATTACCCACCGCGAGCGCGTAGCTCATGGGCGCATCGTCGGGGTTCGAGGTCACGTCGTTGGCCTGCAGGACGAGGGCAGCCCCCTGGATCTGCTCGTCGAACACGCGCAGGGCGTGCGCGTCGATCACGCAGTCCGCATCCAGAATGAGGAACGCATCGATCGGCTCATTGAGAAGCTGCTCGAACGCCCAAGCAAGAGCGAAGCCCTTGCCCCGCTGCTCAGCGTTGGTGCGCTCAAGAACCTGTGCCCCACATCGGCGGGCCATCGTAGCGGTCGCGTCCGTGCAGTTGTCCGCGATGACCACCGTCCGCACCAGCTCGGCCGGGAAATCCAGGGCTTGGCAGGATTCAATCGTGGCGCGAATCGCCTCTTCTTCATTGTGGGCGGGCACGATGATTGCGAAGCGCGTGGCAGGAGGCGCATCCGATCGGTTTTCTCGACGGACAGGCAGCAAGAGCCCCACCACGGCCAGGGCCAGGTAGTAGGCCACGACCACGGATGCCGGCAGTAGAAAGATGAGCGCTAGATAAGTCATCCCCTCTCCCGCAGTGAACCGCAAACCACCATGCCTCTCATACCGCATGGGAGCCCATCGTCAACTATAATGACGGCCGCCGGAGAGGCGATCTTTGCACAATCCGCCCCAAATGCGAAACGGCGCCCCAGCCAAGCTGAGACGCCGCCTCACACTATGTGAAAATCGACCTACCTCACGAGCAGCAGGCGCCCTTCCTGCTGGCCGTTCCGGTCGCCGACCTTGTAGAGATACATGCCGGCGGGGACCATCGTGCCGTTCTGATCGCGTCCATCCCAGTGGAGCCCCTGCACGCCGGCGGGCAGCAGGCTCTCGAGACTCCGAATCTGACGGCCCTGCAGATCAAAGACCTGAGCCTTCACGATGCCGCCCTGGCCAAGTTCGAATCGCAGCGTGGTCGCTCCGGGACCCGGGTTGGGCGCAGCGCCCATCAGCCGGAGACCCACGGCCAGCTGGTTCTCACTGATGCCCTGGCTGCCCTCGACCGTGAAGCTGGCCGCCGCCATGCAGGGACCGCGCTCCTCGCCGTCGTCGGCGAAGGCCCGCCAGTAGTAGGTGCCGTCGGCCAGCGGCGGGCTGACGTACCAGGCGGTCTCGGTAGCGCCTTCGGCCACACCATCGGTCGCGGTCACCAGGCTGGTGAGCAGCTCATCCGCGAAGACCTGGTAGCCGTAGGTCAGCGTGGTGCCCGGATCGGGATCGGTCGCGTTCAGGACGACCAACTGCGGGGTCGAGGTGTGCACCAGCTCTCCGTCGCCAGGACTGACCAGCGCGGGCGGGCCCGGCGCGGTGTTGTCCGTGCTCAGGCCGGAGATCAGGAGATCATCGACGTACCAACCTTCTCCCCCGCTGTTCCCGTCGGAGCCGAAGCGGAAGCGGAACTGCGCCTCGCCCGTGACGCCCGCCAGAGAGATCGTGCCTGCGGTCCAGTTGAAGCTGCCCGAGTAGACCGGCGTATCCTCGGCGAACGGCCCCGGCTGGCTTCCCTCACGGATCGTGTGGGTGTAGCCCTCGTCGGGCAGAATCTGCACCCAGGGAGCCTCATTCACCTTCATCTCGATGAGTCCGCCGTCATAGGCCCGGCCGGTGTAGTAGCTGCTGTCCTCGGCATCCATCCAGTGCCAGAAGCTGATCTGGGTGACGCTGCCGAGCTGGACCGGGGGCGTGATCAGCGCGCCATCGGCCAGGTCCGCGTAGTCGCCGCTGCCGGTGGATCCGAACTTCCAGCTCGTGTCGCCGCCGCCCGTATGATTGCGCGCCGTGCTCAGGTGCCACTCGTCGGCGAAACCGCCGGTGACGACCTCGTGAGTCCAGTCGCCCTGACCCGACTCCATGTCATCAGCGAAGAGGACGGGCATGTCACCCACCGTGTACTCACGCACAAATTCCATCTCGTAGCCGTCCGCAGTCACCAGGATCGAAAGCACCAGGTTGTGCCCCGCCGGACAGGCCGGATCGACGAAGAAGGAAGCCGGCGTGCCGGCGTTGTCGCCCGTCTCGCGCGCGGCGATGCTGCCCATCGAGGCCTCGGCCGTGATCATCTGCACGTACGGATCGTCGGAGCGCAAAACTACGGCGGCGTTCGTCGCGTCAGTGACGATCGCGTCGTTGCGCACGGAGAGGACCACGTCCAGCGTCTCGCCCGGATCCGGCTTGCCGTCGCCATTGCCGCCGCTCATGGTCAGATCGAGCAGCGTCAGATAGATGCCGGCGGCCTTCATCAGATAGATGTTCTTGGGGATGTTCTCAGCGACCAACCCCGGGATCTCGGAGTCGCTGGGCCAAAACCCGGAGCCGTTCACCTCGGTGCAGATGCTCCAGACGCGCGGCTTCATCTCCGTGTCACCGTACGTCCAGTCGAAGGTTGTACCCGAGCAGCTGTAGCCGATCATCGGGCCGGCCTGGCCGACGGGATAGTCCGAGTCTCCGACCAAAGCCGTGCCGTACTCCATGTAGAGGTCATTGTGCGGGCAGGGATTGTCGGTCCAGCTCCACGGAATGAGAACAACTCCCGCAACGCTGTGGTACGTGTCATGGGTAATGAACTCATGGTCCATGATGATGTTCATCATCGCCTGCACTTCAGGTTCCGAAGCAGGCTCCGGCCCCAGATAGACGTCATTGCACGGATCGTAGCTGATGCCGCCGTTGTCCCACATGTAGGGGTAGTTGCGGTTGGGATCGACGCCGTAGCAGGAGCTGCCCTCGTTGTCGCGGCGGTTCTTGCGCCACATGCCACCCCCGCCCGGGTAGGTCGATTCGTTGTAGAGGTATCCGTCCGGATTCACCACCGGAATGAAGTAGGTCTCCCGGTTGTCCACGAGGAAGGTGACTTCCGGATCGGTACCGTAGTTTTCGCACAGGTGGCGAATCGTCTCGATCAGCACGTTGACCGTGATCGGCTCGCGGGCGTGGTGAAGGGCATCCATGAGGACGTCGGGCTCGTCAGGCTCATCGACCCCGACGTTGTCCGACAACTTGATCGCCCAGATCGTGTTTCCTTCCCAGGTCGTGCCGATGGAAAACTTGTCGCTGAGAATCTCGGGATAGGCCGCGCTGAACTGGTCCAGATAGGCGACCATCTCACTGTAGGTGTAGAAGTCCCCGAAATTGCGCATCCCCTCGCGCTGGCTCGCGTAGTGCTCCTCCATGTCCGCGATCTGGATTTCGACCTCGAAACCCAGCGCCTCCAGCCGCTCGATCTGGTCATCATTGCTGACCAGAATGATCTCTTCGCCGGGCACGTACTTCATCACGTCGAGATCCTGGATCTGGCTGAGGGTCTGCAGATCGATTGCATCGACCCATTGGAGACGAACCTGCATCTTGGGGTGGTTGCCGGTATAAGCCGTTGCGCTTGAGAAAACCATGCAACCGACTGCCACGACAAGCGTTAGAAGGGCGAGACGCTGACGCATGAAGGACCTCCTGTGTGTTCCGCATTGCTCGGGGGCATTCCTCCCCCCGCTGGTGAGCCACAATTCGGGTCACTATACATATGTATTCTACCACGAATCAGGCCTGTTCGTCCTGCCGGATTGACGCTCGCGGGGCGTTCCCGTAGGTTTTGCGGCACAGCACACAGAGCGGTTTGTGGCCCTCAAGGGAATGATGGGAAAGGAAGGCAGCTGCATGGCGGATAAAGCAGGGAAAGAGGATCTGTTGGGACAGGTCGCGATCGTGACCGGCTCGGCGAGGGGGATCGGCAAGGCCATCGCGCTCGCCCTTGCGACCCGTGGCGCGGATGTGGTCATCACCGACGTCGATGAGAGCCAAGCCAAGGCGACCTGCGAGGAGATCAAGGCTCTGGGGCGGCGTTCCTTGGCGGTGCGCTGCGACGTATCGAAGAAAGATGAGGTCGATGCGCTCATCAAGCAGACCACCGGCGAGATGGGGGCGCTCGACATCATGGTCAACAACGCCGGGATCACCCGCGACACGCTGTTGGTGCGCATGAGCGAGGATCAGTGGGACCTGGTGCTCGACATCAATCTGAAAGGTACCTTCTTCGGCTGCCAGGCGGCCGGCAAGGTCATGATGAAGGCGCGCAAGGGCAAGATCGTCAACCTGGCCTCGATCATGGGGCTGGTCGGCAATGTCGGCCAGGCGAATTACGCCGCATCGAAGGGCGGGGTGATCGCCTTGACGCGCACCGCCGCCAAGGAGCTTGCTTCGCGAAACGTAAACGTCAATGCGATCGCCCCGGGCTTCATTGAGACCGAGATGACCAGGGAGCTGCCCGAGAAGTCCGTGCAGCAGTTTGTCGAGACGGTCCCTCTCAAGCGGACGGGCAAGCCGGACGATGTGGCCAACCTGGTCTGTTTCCTCTGCTCACCGGAGTCGGAGTACATCACGGGGCAGGTGATCGTCATCGACGGCGGTCTGACAATCAACTAGAGACCGGGGCGCGCTCGCCTGCAGGGCGCTCGCAAGGGAGAGAAAACAGTTGGCGGCTGACGACCAAGCCCGATCGGCCAAAGCGCTGCTCGCCCGTCTGGATGACGATGAGCTTCGCCGGGCCGAGAAGCGCATCCACAGCTCGCGCAAGATGCTGCTGGAGTTGCTCGAGGAGTTGGTGCAGATCCGCTCCGAGAACCCTCCCGGCGAGAACTACTTAGAGTGTGCGCTGCTTCTGTCGGAACGATTGCGTGATCTGGGTTTCGTTCCCCGGCTGATCGACGTGCCGACCCACGAACTCGAGCGGCTCGGGTTGCCGGCGAAGTGCCCGCGACCATCGGTGCTTGCCAGCCTGGGACCCGAGGGCCCCAACGTCCCGACCTTGCACTTCCATGCGCACTACGACGTCGTTCCGGCCGAGGGTGAGAAGATGTTCAAGCTGCGGGTCGAAGGCGATTCGGCCTGGGGCCGCGGCACGGCCGATATGAAGGGCGGGATCGTCTCTCTCTTCCTCGCGCTGTCGTCGCTCAAGAGTCTCAGCCACCGGCTGCGGGGCCGAATCCTGCTTTCGCTCGTGCCCGATGAGGAGACCGGCGGTGCAGCCGGGACCTCCTATCTCTTCCGCGCCGGCGCACTGCCGACGAACTCGATCGGGATGCTCACGCCCGAGCCCACCGGCGGCGTGGTCTGGAACGGGAACCGCGGCGCCCTCACCCTCCTGCTGGAGGTGGGCGGGCAGATGGCGCACGTCGCGGTTCAGCACCAGGGGAAGAACGCCTTCGAGGGAATGCTCGAACTCGGGCAGATGCTGCGAGAACTCAAGACCGAGGTCGAAGGCCGCCAGTTCGAGAGCGGCGACCTCGGCATCGACGGGCCGCACTCGATTCTGCTTCTCGGCGGTATCGCGCGGGGTGGCACAAACTTCAACGTCGTGCCGGATGCCGTGCGGTTCTCCGTGGACCGGCGCTATCATCCGGATGAGATCCCCAAGACCGTGTCGAAGGAACTCGATTCGGTCTTCCGGAAGTTTCGGCGGCGCGGATGGCATCTCGATGTGGATCGACTGCAGGAGGGCAACGCCTCGCTCACCCCGCAAGGGAGTTCCTTCGCCGACCTGCTCAGCGGTGTCGTCGGTTCCGTCGCGAAGAAGCCCCCCGTCTTCGGCCTCTGCCCGGGAATCCTCGAGAGTCGGTTCTTCATCGAACAGGGCACACCCGCCTTGGCCTACGGTCCCGGCGAGCTGGAGATCAGCCACACGGACCAGGAGCGCGTGAGCATCCGCAAGATCCTGGACGTTGCCACGATCTACACGCGCATGGCTTGGTTGATGGTGGGGCCGTCACCGGACTGAACTTGAGCCTGACCCCTCTCGACTACTCCACCACCACGACCCGCCTCGTCATCTGGGCTTCGTCGCTCTTGGCGCGAACGAAGTAGACGCCCGCCGCGGCAGCATATCCGTTCGCATCACGGCCGTCCCAGGTCACCGTGTGCATCCCGGCCGGGTAGTCCGCCTGCGCAAGAGTGCGCACGCGGCGACCGCTTGCATCGAAGAGGTCGACCCGCGCCTGGCCACCCGCCGGGAGACTGAGGTGGAGAACCGTGGGGCCGGACGTCACGGACGGCAGCGGCCGGCTGAGACGCAGGGCGAACGGCTGGCGTTCCTCGGGGATCCCCTGATTGTCACCCAACAGATACTCGACCGAGTTCTCGAGGAGTTGGGCGGCCACCGCATTGTTCGCCAGAGCCTCGTAGTCGAACGAGTAGAAGACCACCGCGGGCAAGGAGCGCTCGGGGCTCTCGTAGACGAGGATGCCCGCATCGTCCGGATAGGAGCTGGGACCATAGACCACCACCGCGTCGGCGGTCGGTGAGGCCGCATCCTCATCACCGAAGTAGTCGTAGTCGATGTCGAGCGTCGAGGGCAAGGCGTTTGGCGTCGTCGCCAGCGGATGACTCGCCTGCTCGGCGCGCAGGTTCAGATCACCCACATTGTCGCCGTGGTAGGTGGAGATGTGCAGCACGTCCGAGGCAAAGTGACCGTAGCCGGGGCTCTGCAGGGCATCGTATGCAATCTCACCGCCCTCGATCAGCAGCTTGCCGCCGTTTTCGATGTAGTTCTGGATTGCATCTCTCCGGCCCGCCATACGAACAGGGCTCTTGAACGAACCCGCGCTCCAGACGAGCAGGTCATAGTCGGCCCACGTATCCGACTGGGTCGTCACGATTGTCTCCTGGGTGGCCAGGTAGCCGAGCGTGGTCAGATCATCCGCGATGATGAAAGAGGGGTTTTCATCCCAAACCACGAGCACGTCGGCGCGCGACACCGGCAGCGTGAAGTCGAGGTCGAGGTTGGCGTTTACCACGCGGGTTTCGGTCACCGTCAGATGGCCGCCGGCACTGGCCACGATGTCGTAGGTGCCGCCGGGTAGGGTCATTTCATAGACGCCGGTGCCCGGATTCACAGCAACTTCGACAGAGAATGCACCGCCGCCCATCTGGAGATACGCGCGGACGACCGCGTCGCTCAAGGGGGTTCCGGTGCCGGCTTCGGTGACAGCGCCATCCACGACGTGCCAGTCCCCGTCACGCTGCAGCTGAACATCGTGCTGCGTCGTCACGCCGGCGGAGACCGTGATGGGCGACGACGTATAGGTCTGATACCCGTAGGACTCGACCTCGAGCGTATAGGTGCCGGTTTCGAGCATGCGGTGATAGAGGCCGTCCGCCGGATCGTTGTAGATCGTCTTGCCGATCTCGGTCACATCGATCGTGGATGCGACCGGTGTTCCGTCCAGCGCATCGGTGACGGTCCCCTCGACGCCGTTGCGAGCCTGATTGAGCAACCAGATCATCGAATCGCGATTGTCATCCCAGAGACCGGCCAGTTGGGCGGAGGACGGCCACTTCACGTTGTTGAGTTCGATGCAGAAGTGAAGCTCATTGCGCCAATGGTAACCCCAATCCTGGAAGCCGCCATGGACCACGTACCATTCCCATCCGATGACCACGCCGTTCTCGAATTGAGGGCTGCTCCACATCGGTGGATTCCGGAAGGAATACCCCAGCGCGAGGTTGTGAATCTGGTCGTGGTCGGGCGTGTAGACCCCGTACCAGCAATCCCACGGGTAGTTCACCACCAGGGCGCCCGTGTGGTAGTTCACCCCGATGGTGAAGTTGTAGTCGTACTGCCAGATCATCATGTGCTGCACTTCGGTGGGCCGTCCGGCCGGATCGTCGACCGGATCATCGTCCGGATCGGGGAAGTTGCGATTGAGATCGTAGCCGCTCGCGTTGTAGCGGCTCCCGCTGGCATTGCCGTCCGGGTTGTGAAGCGGACAAAACCACATCTCGAGATCGTCGACCAGGGCGGTCAGCTCCGGATCGACCCCGTACTGGTCGAGGATCAGCCGCAGCAGATAGATGATCATCTCGGTTCCGACCGGCTCATCGCCATGCATGGTCGAGGTGAACTTGATCGCCGGCTCTTGCTCATCGACGCTCACGTTGTCGGAGAGCTTCACCATCCAGAGTTCGCGCCCCTCTTCCGATTGTCCGATCGAGGTCACCATCACGAGGTCGGGGTTGTCCGTCTCCATCTGTAGCAGCTCGGCGGTCAGCGACTCGTAGGTATGGTAGTCCTCCCGCCCGGGGGTGCGGAGTCCCGCCTCGACACCCTCTTTGAATTCCAGGAATGCCCTGCGAGCCTGGTTGGGAATGGGAGCAATCTCGAAGCCCGCGCTCGTGAGTTCGGCAAGCTCTTCGTCATCAACGTAGACGGTCGCCGTCGTGCCCTGCACCCGGTCGATGTCCACCCCCGACGACTGTAGCCAATCCAGGTGTTGCGGGCTCGGCAGCGACACCTCAGCCGGGAATCGGCCGGTGAAGGGACAACGGTCCGCTTCGGTTGGCACGAAGCCTGTTGCTCCCGCCTGGCAGAACCACCCCGCTGCCACCAGCAAGGCCACTCCCCACAGCAGAGTCCGTCCGACGCATCCAGCTTCCAGCCATCCACCCGTGAGCCTCATGGTTGTTCCTCCCCGTCAAGACGATCCTTCTGCCTGAGTGCACAGCGCATCGGGCAGTAGCCCTTACAATTATAGCACTTCCGGCGGTTGGATTCACGTTTCGCCGGCCTGGGAGCCGTCCGGCCCGGAATCGGCTATCCCATTTCGTGCTCAGGAGATGACCCGGCAGGGTCGATCTTGGAAGAGCCATGAAGAAACCGCTCTCGCCCAAGGATGAACTCCAGCTCCGCCGGAGCTATCACAACTGCTACGCGCAAATTCTGCGTTGGGGCGAGGAGCGGGTGCCGCTCAACCAGTTTCTGAACCGCACGTTACAGATCGTCGGCCTGGAGAGAGAGGTCTCCAGGGCCTACGTCTTCCGGATGGACCGTGCCCGGGGACGGATGCTCGGAACCCACGAGTGGACCGCCGAGGGCATCACGCCCTATCTGGGTCTGGAAGCGAGCTTTGACGACTTCCCCTACTGGGTCGCCCAGCTCGAGGCCAACCGGATCATCGTGGGCAGCAACATCCGTCGGGATCTGCCTGCCGAGGTTCATGAAGTCCTCACCATGCAGGACATTCTCAGCATCCTGGTCGGGCCGCTGCAGGTCGCCGGAGAGCTGTGGGGGTTCATGGGTCTCGACGAGTGCTCGGTGAGCCGCGAATGGACCCATCTGGAGGCTGAGTTGTTTCATGGATTGTGCAGGGCGGCCGCGGCAGTGATCGGCCAGACCCCGGTCCGTACAGGGTCGAGCGTGCTGTCCCCGCGGGGTGAGATGGTGCCGGACTAGCCGGCGGGCCTCAGTCTTGACCGAGTCGTCAATTGAAGATAGTCTCCCGGACCATGAGCACAAACGACCCCGGCCCCAATGGCTCGATCTATGATGAGCTCGACTTCCCCCGCCTGTTGCGTGGCGCCGGTCTCAAGGTAACCAAGACCCGTCTGGGACTGCTGACGTTGGTGGCGCGTGAAAACCGTCACCTGACGGCGGACGAGATCACCAGCGGCCTTCATGCCGACGGTATCCAACTGGACCGGGTCACGGTCTATCGGAACATCGATCGGATGCTGGACGCGGGCCTGTTCGTCGCGTCATTCCTTCCCGGCCGCGCTTTGCGCGTGGGTCTCTGCCGGCATCCGGACGCCCCCCATCATCACCATATCGTCTGCGAAAAATGCGGGCGGATGGCCGAGACCGAAGGGTGCTTGGTGTCGGATCGATGGGACCTGCTGTGCAAAGAGCTGCGAACCCAAACCGGATTCGATCTGACCGGCCACGTGATGCAGTACGTCGGCCTTTGCCCCCAGTGCAGCTCCTCCGGCGGTCGTTCGCCGGAAGGAACACTCAAATCATAGGTTGTTGAACGCCTCATGAGCGCTTCTGGCAGGAATGCGCAGAGGTTACAGGAGATATCGATGAGTCGGTGGCTGATTGTGGCGGCTCTGCTCACCTGCCTGATGGGCTCCATGGTGATGACGGGTTGCGGATTCCGGCAGGCCGCGAGTGCCGAGGTGCGGCCCCAGGTGATGAAAGCGGCGACCCCGTCCGAGCCGGCCTCTACGGCGGCACACCAGGACGATCCCGAGCAGAACGCCGATACGGAGTGGTTGATCGACAGCCTCGCGGTGACGGTTGACTCGCTCAACCTGCCGGGGGTTTTCGAAGTCGATCTGCCTGATATCTCCGATAGCCTGGCCGCGGCCACCGAGGCTCAGCTGCCTTCGGTCGATGAACTCTTCGACTATCCCGTGGACGTCAATCACCGGGTCCTCACCTGGGTCGACTACTTCCTGGGGAAGGGGCGGCGGAGTTTTGAGATCGGGCTGACGCGATCCGGCCGGTACCTGGCCATGGCTCGCCGGATTTTTGCCGAGGAAGGCGTTCCCCAAGACCTCGCTTTCCTGGCACACATCGAAAGCGGTTTTCGTCATAACGCACGATCCTCTGCGCGTGCGCTGGGATTGTGGCAGTTCATGCGAGGCACCGCCTCCATCTACAACCTGCGCTGTGACTCCTACGTGGATGAACGCCTCGACCCCGAGAAGTCGACCCGGGCCTGCGCGCAACATCTTCGGGATCTCCACGACGAGTACGACGATTGGTACCTGTCCCTGGCCGCCTACAACGCGGGCGCCGGAAAGGTCAATCGCGCGATCCGCAAGGCCGGCGCGCGCGACTTCTGGGCGATTGCCCGCACGCGGTATCTGGTCAACGAGACGCGCAACTTCGTGCCCCAGATTCTGGCCGCAACGCTTCTGGCAAAATCACCCGGGGCCTATGGCTTTAGCGAAACCACCGACCCCCCGCTCGAATATGACTCGGTGACCGTCGACTCCCCGACCGATCTGCGCGTTGTATCCAGCTGCACGGGCGTCTCCGTGGACGATCTGCAGGAATTGAATCCCGCGCTCCTCCTCATGCAGACCCCCCGAGCCTCCGAGTACGCGATTCACGTGCCCAAGGGATCCGGCGAGCGGTTTGCGCTCGAGATCGCGAAGATCCCGGCTGACAAGCGACTCGTGTTCCACCGGCACATCGTCCGCAGCGGTCAGACGCTCGGCCTCCTCGCCCGCCGTTATGGAACCACGGTCCGGGCCATCCAGGACGCGAACCGTCTGGGCCGAAAGACGACGATCTATGTCGGCGACACGCTTCTCA
This sequence comes from uncultured bacterium, assembly GCA_964612295.1. Lineage (GTDB taxonomy): Bacteria > Eisenbacteria > RBG-16-71-46 > CAIMUX01 > WJJG01 > CAYQJL01. Next base: position 75,620 of record CAZTDY010000009.1, read on the forward strand.
TCCCCAGCCGTCAGGGGGGCACGGCGGACTACGCCATGCTGGGCCGCGAGGGTGCGGTCAATCACACCGTACGGCGCGGGGACTGCATCTCGGGAATCGCCGCTCACTATGGCGTCCCCTCCAAGGCCATCGTCGAGGTCAATGGCCTCACCGACCCGAGTCGCATCCATCCGGGGCAGATTCTTGCGATCCCCGTTCCGCCTCAACGCCGCAGCACCGCCACCGCGGCGGACAACGCCCTCGCGGAGCGCGAATCGAACCAGAAGGTTGGCGCTCACCGCAGTCAGCCGACCCACACCTTGCGCGCCCAAAACAACTCCGACTCGTTGGGCCGCGTTCCGACCACCGCCCACATCGTCGCCCAGGCCCGCGAGGCCATTCGTCTGGAGGAAGAGCTGGCCGCGGCTCAGGGGCCTCCCCCAAAGACAGGACCCACCACCCATGTCGTACGCCGGGGCGACACGTTGTCGGAAATCGCGACGCGCTATGGGGTCCGGGTCAGCCAACTCCGCAGCTGGAACGATCTGGGACGGTCCCACGTGATTCATCCGGGTCAGGAGCTGTCGGTAGCGCCACCAGGTGGCGTTTTGACGGCGAATTCGCGAATTCACACCGTGCGGCGCGGTGAGTCGATCTGGCTGATCGCCCAGCATTACGGAGTAGGCGTCTCCGATTTGCTCAACTGGAACAATCTCAGTCGGCGCGCCGTGATATATCCAGGACAGAAACTTCGGCTATACTAGAGGCAAGCCATCCCCCGGCCGTTAACGTTCGCCAGAGAGGGGACCCTGCCATGCCGAAGACATATCCCCGTCCGCTGAGTCGTGTGCTGCGCGTGCCTCTTCCCCTGATGATGAGTCTGTTCCTCCTGCCCGCCCTCGCACACGGTACCCTTTGGATCGTGGATCCCGAGGGCGGCGGCGACTTCACCGAGATCCAACCCGCAGTCGAGGCCGCCCAAACCGGCGATGAAGTCGAGGTTCGGCCCGGCACGTATGAGGAGTTCATCAACTACGGAGGGAAGGAGATCCGCGTCTACAGCTCCTCGGGATACGCCGTGACCACGATCCGACCGGGGACGGGCCCATATCGACCGGGGACGGGCCCATATCACACGATCACCTTTGAATCGGGAGAGGGGCGCGCGGCAGTTCTCGAAGGCTTCACGGTGACCGGCGGCATCGGGCGGCACATGGCGTCGCTCGGTGGACGAAGCGGGGGGGCCATCGGCTGCTACGATTCGGATCCCACCTTTCGCGACTGCATGTTCCGTGAGAATACGGCCGACTACGGTGGGGCCATCGCACTCGATGGCTCGAATCCCCTGATCACGGGGTGCCTGTTTGTAGAAAACGTGGTGGAAAACAACGGCTCGGCCATCGCGGGACCGAATTCGGCGCCGACGATCGAAGAATGCGCCTTCACCGACAACGAGGCCCCCTTCGGATTCGGCACCGTCCATCTCAACGCGCCGGCCGAGATTCTGGGTTGCACCTTCTTCGACAACGAGGCCCGGGGGGCGGGCGCCATCAACCTCCCCGACGATGGGGCCGACATGCACATCACGGGATGTCTCTTCTGGGCCAACCAATCGCTCAGCTTTCACGGAGGGGCCCTCCGAATCCATGAGGCCGACCCGGTCATCGAGTCCTGCACCTTCATCGACAACCGTGCCGCGATCGACGGCGGGGCCATCATGATCCAGGATGGCGCCGATGCTCAGGTCCGCCACTGCACCTTCTACGCAAACCTGGCGTCCCGGAGCGGGGCGAACTTCGCCATCTGGGACTACAGCTCACCGGTGATCGAGAACTGCATCATGGCCGAAGGTCTCGATGGGTACGGCGTCTTCGTCGAGAATTCCGCCCCGATCTTCCTCTGCACCTGCTCCTGGAACAACCGGCCGGACAACTTCATCGCCTTCCCCGATCCCACGGGGACGGACGGCAACATCACCGTCAATCCGCTCTTCTGCGGAGAGTCCAGCCGCGATTTCACCCTCCACTCGCTGTCCGAGTGCGCCGAGGAGAACAACCCCGAGTGCGGCCAGATCGGACGCTATGGAGTAGCCTGCGGCCCAACACCTTCCATTGAAACGAGTTGGGGCGAGATCAAGGCGCTTTTCCTATCCAAGTAGACCGTGCCCTGAAGAATCGGGACCTGATCAGGGATCGGGCTGTTCTAGGGGAAGATCGAGCGACTGGAAGCACATGGGAAGAATGGCGGACACACGATGAAATCGTTGGAGACAAGGACACGGCCCCATCGGAGCAGCTTGCGGCACGGGACCGTGCTGGCGCTTGCCCTATTGGGCCTGTGCGTGGGAATCGGCCTGGCCCTCGCTGAGGAGGATGCTGCGACTCCGGCGCGGGTGACCGCCTCCGCAAAGGCCACCACCGCCGTGGCCGCCCCTCCCGACACGCTGCTCCAGGCTGTCGCTGGCATTCTGGACGCCCCTGACGGCGTCACCGTTCTTCACTTCCACGCGGCCGAGCGCTGCGCCGACTGCATCCTCATCGAGACCTACGTGCGGGACTACGTCGAGCAGATCTTCGCCAAAGAGTTCGAAGCCGGATCGCTCCACTACCGGCTCATCAATGTCGATCTGCCCGAAAACCTGCCCATCTGCGATCACTACGAGATCGACGACACCATGGTCGTGCTGACCCGCTGGCGCGGCGGACAGGAACAGGAGTGGCTGGCGCTGTGGGAGGTCTGGGATTACGTCGAGGACTCGATCTCCCTGACGACCTACGTCGGTGACGAACTCATCACGTTGCTCGAGGCAGCCGCTGCCGATGAGGCCGGCAAAACTGCTGACCGCTAGATCCTCCGGCCACCACTCTGACAACCTCCTACCTTTTACTGAGTTAGGGTTCGTCTGCCACGATTCTCCCCAAATCGATCCTTGACTTGGCCATTTGGCCATCTTACAATTACGCCAATCAGCAAAACTGGAGGTTCAATGGACAGCGTAAGGGCTGCCCGGCTCGAAGCCCGGGCCCGGATCCTCAAGGCGATGGCCCATCCGTCGCGGCTTCTGATCCTCGAGGAGTTGGCGGATGGTTCGCGCTGCGTGGCCGAGCTGACCGCCTTGGTCGGCGCGGATGTCTCCACGGTCTCGAAGCACCTGTCCGTGCTTCGGGAGGCGGGCCTGGTGGTGGGGGCACGCAGCGGCTCCCAGGTGAACTACACGCTCCACGTGCCCTGCGTCCTCAACTTCTTCGGATGCGTGGAAGCCGTCCTTCGGACCAAGGCCGAAGAACAGATGAACCTCCTGAATGAGAGTGTCGACCCATGATCTGGCGTCAGAACTGGAAACCCCTCCTCCTGCTTGCGGGCGGCTTTCTGCTCGCCTTCCACCTACCGGTCGGCACCGGGCGGTTCGACCGCTCGATCCTTGAGGCGTTCCACCTCGTCAAGTGGTACGCGCGCGAACATGTTCTCCTCTGTCTGATTCCCGCGTTCTTTATCGCCGGAGCGATCGGCGTCTTTGTCAGCCAGGCGTCCGTGATGAAGTACCTGGGCGCCCGCGCCAACAAGGTCCTCGCCTACGGCGTCGCCTCGGTCTCGGGCACGATCCTGGCGGTCTGTTCCTGCACGGTCCTGCCGCTCTTCGCGGGTATCTACACGATGGGCGCGGGGCTCGGCCCGGCCACGGCGTTCCTGTACGCGGGCCCGGCGATCAACGTGCTGGCGATCGTGCTCACCGCCCGAATCCTGGGTCTTGAGCTTGGCGCGGCGCGGGCCGTGGGGGCCATAGTTTTCAGCGTGGTCATCGGGCTGCTCATGCATCTGATCTTCCGCAAGGAAGAGATGGCCAAGGCGGAAGCGGCCGCCCACATGCCCGAACCGGAGGGTGGACGACCCCTGTGGCAGAACGGCGTGTACTTCGCAAGCATGATTGCCGTGTTGGTCTTCGCCAACTGGGGTCGCCCGGCCGAGGCCACGGGCCTCTGGCGGGCCGTGTTCGAACTCAAGTGGATCCTGACATCGATCGCAGGGCTGGGGCTCGGCCTCACCTTGGTGGTCTGGTTCCGACTCAGCCTCGTGCGCGCGCTTTTTGTCGCCGCCCCGGTTGTCCTGCTCACCTTGCTCTTCCCCCGCCAACCGATGATTCCATTCGGCGCGGCGGTTATCGGGCTTTCGGCCGTCACCAGCACGGCCGGCGGCGATATGGAACACTGGTTCGAATCGAGCTGGACCTTCGCGAAACAGATTCTGCCTTTGCTCTTCGCCGGCGTTCTCGTCGCCGGGCTGCTCCTGGGTCGCCCCGGTGAGGAAGGGGTGATCCCAGCGCACTGGATCAGCCAGGCCGTGGGGGGCAATTCGATCGGAGCCAACCTGTTTGCCTCTGTCGCCGGAGCATTCATGTACTTCGCCACCCTGACCGAGGTCCCGATCCTGCAAGGCTTGATCGGCAACGGCATGGGCAAGGGCCCCGCTCTCGCCCTGCTGTTGGCCGGCCCGGCGCTGTCGCTACCCAACATGCTCGTCATCCGCAGTGTGATGGGCACCCGAAAGACACTCGTTTTCGTCGCACTGGTCGTGGTGATGGCGACCGCGAGCGGGCTGCTGTACGGAAGCCTTTTCTAAGAAGGAGATACGAAGGCCATGGAGAAGATTCAGATCCTGGGCACCGGCTGCCCCAAGTGCAATCAGCTCGAAGAAAACGCCAAAGCGGCCATCAACCAGCTCGGCCTGCAGGTCGCGGTGGAGAAGATCAGCGATCTTCAGGAGATCATGAAGTTCGGGGTCATGATGACGCCCGGCTTCGCCATCGATGGTGAGGTCAAGACCACCGGCAAGCTTCTATCGGTCGAAGAAATCAAGGAACTGCTCGGGTAAGTGCGCAGACACTGATCGGAAAGGACGCGACCCATGACCATGACGAACCGTCTGATCATTCTTGGAGTGCTGGCGGTTCTCCTCGGGGGAACCATCGTACTCAAGCAATCGCGCGAGGCCGGTCGGGCCGAGGGGGGCAACCTCGAAGCCGATTCCCTGTCGGAAGTCGTGGACCTGGCTACGCTGCCGCCCGCGGACGGAGGCGATGAGGCGCCGGCTGCCCCCGCACCCACTCCCGCCGACCCCTCCAAGCTACCGCTGCTGGTCGATCTCGGGTCCGACACCTGTGTGCCGTGCAAGCTGATGGCGCCGATTCTCAAGGAGTTCAAGAAGGACTACGCGAACATCTTCACGGTCGAGTTCATCGACGCAAAGAAGAACCGTCCCGCGGCGGCCCTCTACGGCATCCGCGTGATCCCCACTCAGATCTTCTACGACGCCGCCGGAGAGGAGTTGTTCCGTCACGAAGGCTTCATGTCCAAAGAAGCCATCCTGGCGAAGTGGCTCGAACACGGCGTGGACATCAGGAAGTAGTCATGGAAGAGCTTTTTACCCAGCTATCCGCTGCCGTCGAAGGATCGGCTTCCGTCGCACTTGCCGGGGCGTTCGCCTGGGGCATCCTCAGCGTGGTCCTGAGCCCCTGCCATCTTTCGAGCATCCCGCTCATCGTTGCCTTTATCGGTGAAACAGGGGGCAAGGCGCCGAAGCGCGCGTTCGCGGCCTCCTCGCTCTTCTCTCTCGGGATCCTGGTCACGATCGCCGCGGTGGGCGCGGCGACGGCCGCCTTGGGCCGCATGATGGGTGACCTGGGGCCCTACGGGCGCTACGGAGTCGCCGCGATCTTCTTCGTGCTCGGCCTGCACTTCCTGGGCGTGATCCCGATGCCCTGGTCGGGAGGCGGCCCGAGACAAACCCAACAGAGAGGATTGTGGGCGGCGTTCATCCTGGGGCTGGTGTTCGGCATCGCAGTCGGCCCCTGCACGTTCGCCTTCATGGCCCCGATGCTGGGCGTCACCTTCAGCGTGGCGTCCGAGAACTGGGTTTATGCAGCGGCCCTCCTGCTCGTCTACGGCGTGGGGCACTGTGGCGTCATCGTGCTCGCCGGCACGTTCGCCGGATGGGTGCAGCGGTACTTGAATTGGAACGAACGATCTCAGGGTTCGGTCTGGCTGCGGCGGGCCTGCGGAATTCTGGTCGTGCTCGGCGGTCTCTATCTGATCTACACCGCGAGGTAGCACGGGAGGGCACGTGGCAACCGATGCTTGCATAACCAAGGAGCCGAAGGGACTCGGCTTCTTCGAGAAATACCTCACCCTCTGGGTGCTTCTATGTATTGGGGCAGGAATCGTCCTGGGCAAGATGGCGCCAGGCGTCGCGCAGTTCTTGGACGGGTTGGCGATCTACAGCGGTGACGCACCCGTCGTCTCGATCCCCATCGCGATCTGTCTCTTCTTCATGATGTTCCCCATCATGGTGAAGATCGACTTCCGCGAGGTTCTGAAGGCCGGACGCAGCGCAAAGCCGGTGGGTCTGACGCTCTTCGTGAACTGGGCCATCAAACCGTTCACCATGTACGCCATCAGCATTCTCTTCCTGGGCGTGCTTTTCCGTTCCTTCATCGGGGCCGAGGCCCTCGACTACGTGAAGATGCCGCTCGGGGTCGACCTGGAGGTCGGTGCGACCTACGGATCGGGAACGGTCGTGCTCATCGAGGGCGTGAAGATGCTTGCCGTGCCCCTGTGGCGGAGTTACCTCGCAGGCTGCATCCTGCTCGGCATCGCCCCCTGCACGGCGATGGTGCTGGTGTGGGGGTATCTCGCCCGCGGAAACGACGGCCACACGCTGGTCATGGTCGCGATCAATTCGTTGACGATGCTCGTGCTCTACGGACTCCTCGGCGGGTTCCTCTTGGGCGTGGGGCGGCTCCCGGTCCCCTGGCAGGCGCTGCTCCTCTCGATCGGCATCTACGTCGCCCTGCCGCTCGTGGCCGGCTACGCGACGCGCAAGGCGATCGTCACGGCCAAGGGCGAAGCCTGGTTCCAGGATAAGTTCCTTCACGTGCTCACCCCGGTGACGATCGCGGCCCTGTTGGTCACGCTGATCCTGCTCTTTTCCTTCAAGGGCGAGGTGATCCTCAGTAACCCGCTGACCATCGTGTGGATCGCCATCCCGCTCTTCCTTCAGACCGTTCTGATCTTCGGGGTGACCTACGCGCTCTCCCGGTCGATGAAACTCACCTACCGGGATGCGGCGCCGACCGCCTTGATTGGCGCCTCAAATCACTTCGAGGTGGCCATCGCCACCGCCACGATGCTCTTCGGGCTCTCCTCCGGGGCCGCGTTGGCCACGGTCGTGGGTGTGCTGATCGAGGTGCCGGTCATGTTGCTTCTGGTGCGGGTCTGCCTGCGCACGCAAGGGTGGTTCGGCAGGCCGGGAGGAGTCCAATGAAATCCTATCGCAAGGAACTCTGGTTCGACATCACGCGGCGCCGGCAGCTGATCAATATCACCCCCCATGTGCAGGAGTGCCTGCGTGAAAGCGGCATCAAAGAGGGGCTCCTGCTCTGCAATGCGATGCACATCACGGCGAGTGTCTTCATCAACGACGACGAGTCCGGCCTCCATCAGGACTACGAGGACTGGCTGGAGAAGCTGGCGCCGGAGAAGCCTCACTCGCAGTACCGGCACAACGTCGGCGAGGACAACGGGGACGCCCATCTGAAGCGAACCATCATGGGGCGCGAGGTGGTGGTGGCAGTCACCGGCGGTGACCTGGACTTCGGCCCCTGGGAGCAGATCTTCTACGGGGAATTCGATGGGAAACGCCGCAAGCGGGTGCTGGTGAAGATCATCGGCGACTAGCCTTACTGCCACGTATTTTCACTTGCGAGCAGCGCTCCATCTCCTATGATCCAACGCGGTCCCGGGGGGTCTATGGATGATGTGGCGCACCACCTTTGCCCGCTTGCCCGCCATTCGAGACCGTCACAACACCCAAGCCTCAGGCCAGAGGCCGTCAACTCCTATCCAATCGAGGATACGCCTATGGATCCCAGCAGTCTGGTGCCAACCGCGGACACCATCCCGGTCCCCTGGGGATGGTTCAAGGCCCTGCTCCTCCTGACCTTCCTGCTGCACCTGATTCTCATGAACCTGATGTTGGGCGGGGGGCTGCTGGCATTTTTCCGTCGCGTGCGCGGGGGTGAGGTGCCGGCGGAGGCGAAGAGCCTGCCGGTGCTCATTGCCTTGACCATCAATTTCGGAGTTCCGCCGCTGCTCTTCGTGCAGGTTCTGTGGGGCCAGTTTCTCTACAGCAGCTCGGTCATGATGGCGACGTTCTGGATCCTGGTGGTTCCGATTCTCATCGGGGCCTACTACGCGGCCTACGGCTTCGTGAATCAGACCAAGAAAGGGAAAGAACTGGGGACCGTCTGGCTGGGGCTCTCGACACTCCTGATGCTCTGGATCGGATTCATGGTCTCGAACAACATGACCCTCATGCTCCGGCCAGAACGTTGGGGCGCCTACTTCGACCATGTGGGCGGGGGGTTCCTCAATCTGTCCGAGCCGACCCTTTTCCCCCGGTACCTGCACTTCATCGTCGCGTCCCTGGCGGTGGCCGGCCTCGGCCGGTCGATCTATGGGTGGGTGCTGCAACGCCGCCGGAATAAATCGCAGGCCCCCGCGATCCGGTCGGGCCTGCGCGTCTTCGCGATCAGTACGATGGTGCAGCTCGTGATCGGCATCCTCTTCTGGATCACGCTCCCCGGCCGGATCGGCTCGCTCTTCCTGGGTGGGAGCATACCCCACACGGCCCACCTCTGGCTCGGCATCCTCCTCGGGTTGGGCGCCATCTGGTTCGCGCTGCGGGGCAAGCTGTGGTTGACCACGTGGACGACACTGCTGGTCCTCGTCCTGATGATTCTCGTGCGCGACATGGTGCGCACCGCATACCTCGAGCCCGTATTTCACGTGCGCGAGCTGGCCGTCACATCCCAGGCGAGTCCGCTGGTCGGTTTCCTGATCTCTTTCGTCGTGGTGGGCGCGTTCATCGCCTACATGGTTCGCGAGGCGTGGAAGGTGAGAACCTAGGTTCACAACGGATGAGGGCATGGCAGTGAACTATCCATTCTGGCAAATCCCGGCAATCGGCGGCGGGTTCCTGATCGCGCTCATCGCGGTCGTCCACGTCTACGTCTCGCACCTCGCGGTCGGAGGCGGGCTCTTCCTGGTGCTGACCGAACACAAGGCCCGCCGGAGCGGGGACCATGCGCTTCTCGACTACGTGAAGAGGCACACCCACTTCTTTCTCATGCTGACCATGGTCTTCGGGGCCGTCACGGGCGTCGGCATCTGGTTTATCATCGCGCTCGTCCACCCCCAGGGAACCTCGGCGCTGATTCACAATTTCGTCTTCGGCTGGGCCATCGAGTGGACGTTCTTCATCGGCGAAATCGTCGCCCTGCTTCTCTACCACTACTTGTGGGAGCGTCTCTCGGCGCGCGTTCACCTGACCATCGGATGGCTCTATTTCGCGTTCGCCTGGCTGAGCCTGTTCGTGATCAACGGCATCCTGACCTGCATGTTGACCCCCGGGCGCTGGCTCGAAACGCAGGGGTTCTGGGACGGCTTTTTCAATCCGACCTTCTGGCCATCGCTGATCTTCCGCAGCGGCATGGCTTTCAGCATCGCGGGCATCTTCGGCTTGATCACCGCGACCTTCTCCAAGAGAGAGTACCGGGACAGGTTGATGCGCTACTGCGCGACCTGGATGCTCGTCCCCTTCGCGCTGCTCCTCGTCGGCGGACTCTGGTATCTCGGATCGATTCCGGAGGGGCCACTGGCCAACATCCGGGCGCACAACCCGGAGGCGATGCCATTTTCACAGGGATTCCTGATCGCCAGCGCGATCGTGTTTCTCGGCGGGCTCATTGCTCTGGTCCGTCTGAAGCCGGCGCTGCAGCGTCTCGTCGTTCTGGTCGTTCTCCTGATCGGGCTCACCTGGATCGGCGGATTCGAGTACGTGCGCGAGATCGCACGTAAGCCTTACCTGATCTACGGGTACCTCTACTCCAGTTCGGTGACCGTGGCCCAGGCGGAGACGATGAAGGAGACCGGCTTCCTCGCCCAGGCGAAGTGGGTTCAGCACCACGAGGTGACGCCTGAAAATCGGTTGGAAGCAGGCCGCGAGCTGCTGACCCATCAATGCCTGATCTGTCACACATTGGGCGGCTACAACGATCTGTTGGCACCGACCGCCAAGTACGGTCTGGTGGGCATGACCGCGCAACTCAGCGGGCATGGGAAGATCAACACCTACATGCCGCCTTTCCTGGGCAATGATGACGAAAAAGACGCGCTCGCCGCCTACATCGCCGAGGGTTTGCACGGCAATGCCGAGGACATTTTCGAGCCCGTGGACATCGCCGAGAAGGACTTCGAGGTGCCCAGCTTCGATGTCGAGAGCGACGAGTATGTCCTGCTGGCCTGGAACGATCTCGGCATGCATTGCCTGAGCGACAGTGATCCCTGGTTCGTCATTCTCCCGCCCGCGAACACGATCTGGGCGCAACTCATCGAGCGCGGACCGAAACCGAGGCTCATGACCGAAGGCGTGGAGCTGAAGTACTTCGTGGAAGAGGGATTCGAACATCCGCAGAACCAGGTGCCCTTCTGGGATCATGTGAAGTCGAACTTCGGGGTCGACCTCGTACCGCCGGCCGGTCTGGCCGGCCTCGGTCTGGAAGGTTTTCTGGAGCCGAAGGAAGGGTATGCCGCATTTGTCGCGGAGAATGTCCCGGTCGTCCCCTACCCCGACGGAGGGGGCTTCGATCCCTATCCGCTCTTCACCGTGGAAGCCTACGACAAGGAGACCGGCGAGAGACTGGCCCAAACCCGCATGGTGGCACCGACCAGTTCGGAGATGGGATGCCGCAATTGTCATGGCGGCGCGTGGCGGGTCGATGACGTGGCGGGGTTCACGGATGAAACCGCGCGCGACATCCTGCGCGTTCACGATCGCATGAGCCACACCGACCTGCTGAAAGAAGCCGAGGCGGGCAATCCTCGCATGTGTGGGGCCTGTCACCTCGATCTCGCCCTCGGCACCGAAGGAGAGGCCGGACTGCTCAATCTGCCCGCCGCCATTCACGGGTTCCACGCGAACTACCTGCCGGACCTGGAAGAGCAGTCCTGTGCGCTGTGTCACCCATCACGGCCGGACGGGGCGACCCGCTGCCTGCGCGGCCGTCACGGGGATGAGGGGCTGGGGCTCACCTGTGTGGAGTGTCACGGGACGCTTGAAGATCATGCCCTGTCTCTGCTGAAACATGAGCAGGAGGCCGGCAAGCCGGGCGCGGCGCGCCTGATGGCGCACTTGGAGCCCGTGGCGGTCGAGACCACCCTAGAGATCAACGGCCGGATGCCGTGGATCAACGAACCCGACTGCTTCAACTGCCACCAGGATTTCGAACTTCCGTCCGAGGTCAAGGAACAGATCAGCCACGAGGACTTCCTCGAACTCGACGCCGACATCCTGGTCGATGCATTCAACACCTGGACCGAAGGAGGAGCGGCGCTCTACCGAAACCGGACCGACTCGCGGGGAGTGATGTGTGCGGCCTGCCACGGGTCGCCGCACGCAATCTACCCTGCCTACAATGAGCGCGCGAAGGACCTGGACAACATCGGGCCCCTCCAGTACCAGGACGAGGCCGGCGTGATCGGCACCGAGATGAACTGCGTCATCTGTCACACGGTGTCACGCACCGAGGAGGGTCACCACCGGCGGATGCTTTTCCGCCAGTAGGAGGACGACGCGATGTCCCCGTCCCAGCCAGATCCCGCGATGGAACGATCCGCCGGCATTCTCGAGAAGGTGGAGGGTGTCATCTACGTGTTGGCCGGGATCCTCCTGGCCATCGTGGCCTTTGTCATTCTGGGGCATGCGGTCTACCTGTTCGCCACCCACATCATGGCCGGGGACTTCGGCGCCGCGGTGGTCGATCTGCTGGAAGAGTTGCTGCTGGGACTCATGGCCGCTGAGTTGCTCTACACGGTCACCGTATCGCTGCGCACACGCAGCCTGTCGGCCGAGCCGTTTCTCATTGTCGGCCTTGTGGCCGCCGTACGGCGAATCCTGACGATCTCGGTCGAGGCCTCGCACCTGTTCGCCAAGGATCCGGAGCTATTCCGACTCGCGCTCTACGAGATCGGCCTCCTCGTCATGGCCGTGCTGATTCTTGTAGTGTCGATCTACATCCTGCGGCGGGCGCGTCCGGGCATCGCCTGCGAGGGCGAGGCGGTCGGCTAGTTCAACGGCTCCGGCACGCAGATCTCTCCCGCCCTCGCGGCCATGATCGTTCTGACCAGAACCACCAGAATGACCACGCTCGTCAATCCCAGCAGAACCGCCGCCAGAAAGCGGAAGAAGAGGATTTGCGTGAGCTGGTAGTAGAGCAGCGTTGCGATCGTCAACGAAGCAAGCGGAAAGGTGAACGCCCACCAGGAGATGAAGAATGGCATCTTGCGAAATTGGTTGGCCATCGTGAGCAGGAGCAGCAACGTGAAGAGCGCCACGTAGAAGAGGAGGCGATGAAAGTCGCCCAGGTCACCGGTCAGCTTGTGGAAGGCGATGAACCCCACCGAGGGCGGAGCCAGCATGATCGCCAGGGTCGGCGCGAGCTTCCCCGGCAGTGGATCGTGAAACACCACCCGATAGAAGACGATCGTGAAGAGCGCGACCCAGAAGAAGACGCCCACGCTGAAGAAGAACCAGGAGACCTCCCGGCCCGCCAGTTCCACGCCGGCCACCGGCACGATGATGTTGCCGACCACCGGGATGAACCAGGCCGGGTTGATCGAATGAACGTGAAGGTCCCGGCAGATCCACACGTGCAGGATCTTCAGGGTGTAGAGTAGGTGAAGCACGGTCCCCACCCACCACAACCCGCGCGACACCTGGGGCAGCAAGTGCACACACCCGATGCTGAGAAGCAAAAGCGAAATCGAGAAAGCGGGAAAGAAGTTCACCCGCACCGGGTGGTTGAACTCCTCCTGGACCGCCGTGCGATAGCGCAGGAACTTCGTGATGTAGAGCAGGGTCAGGACCGCGAACCACACCCCCGCGCCGCCGAGGATGATCTGGCCGATCAGCTCGGGCCAATCGAGGATGCGAGCTGCCCGCAGGTAGGCGATGGCCAGCCCGCACAGCCCCATGGCCGAGCCGTAGAGGGTGATCGGGAGATTCTCGAGGCGCCCTCCGCCACCCGTACCCACCGTGCTCATCTTTCCCCCTTCATGCTGAGGTCCTGACCACCCAACCGTAACAGCTCGGGGGAAGTTCCACCACTTGCGCGCATCCGCCGGCCTCGCTAGGCTCCCGGCCGGGGAGGATTGTGCACGTGGATCAGCAGACCAGAGCCTATGGACGGGGCCTACTGGCCGTTTTGGCCTGGTCAACCGTCGCCTCGGTCTTCAAGCTCACCCTGCGCGAGCTGACGCCGGTGGGGATGCTCTTCTACGCATCGGTCACCTCGGCCGTCACCCTCTTACTGGTCCTGGCGTTTCAGCGCCGCCTGGGTGAGTTGACCCGCCTGAGCAGGCGTGATGTCGCCTACTTCGGCGGTCTCGGATTCCTCAACCCGTTTCTCTACTACCTGATCCTCTTTCGCGCCTACCAGCTCCTGCCCGGTCAGGAGGCCCAGGCACTCAACTACACCTGGGCGATCGCGCTGGCCCTGCTCTCGATTCCGCTCCTGAAGCAGAAAATCAGACCGGTCAGCCTGGTGGCGCTCCTGATCAGCTTCGCGGGCGTCTGGGTCATTTCGACCCGGGGCAACGTCTTCTCCGCCGACTTCGCCCAACCCCTGGGGGTCTCGCTCGCCCTGGGGAGCTCGATCATCTGGGCTCTGTTCTGGATCGGAAACGTACGCGACCCGCGCGATGAAGTCCTCAAACTGTGCCTGTGTTTCATCTCGGGCGCGCTGTTGGTGAGCCTGTACGCACTGGTGACCGGTGCGGACCTTCACGCCAACTGGGCGGGAGTGGGCGGGAGCGTCTATGCGGGCCTCTTCGAGATGGGCCTCACCTTCGTCATCTGGTTATCGGCCCTCAGGCTCTCGCGCACGACGGCCCAGGTGGGAAATCTGATCTTCCTCTCGCCGTTCGGCTCGCTCGTACTGCTGCACTTCATCGTCGGTGAGGAGATCTTCCGGTCATCGATCGTGGGACTGGTGCTCATCGTGGCCGGGATCGTCCTGCAACGCCGAACCGAGCGGCCCGCTACGAGCCCTGCACCACCCGGCGAATGAACTGATCACCCACCATCAGCCCCAATGATCCGCGCGCGGCATTGGCCTCGTCGAACGCCTCGGTGTCGTCGCCCTCTTCTCCGCGGCTCCAGATGGCCAGGGGAACCGGATCGCGACCGTGTTGCCCGGTTTCCACCGGCGTGGGGTGATCGGGGAGAATGGCGACGGTCCATTGCGGAGCTCGGTCGTCCAGCCCCTCGAGTATCGGGCGGACCAAGCGGTCGTCGAGATACTCGATGCACTTGATCTTCAGATCCAGATCGCGCGAGTGGCTCGCCTCGTCCGTGGCTTCGACGTGGACATACACCAGGTCATGGTCGGCCAGGGCATCCAGGCAGGCCTGGGCCTTGCCCTCGTAGTTCGTGTCGTGCAGTCCCGTGGCCCCCGGCACCTTGATCACATCCATTCCCGCATAGGTCCCCATGCCCATGATGAGATCCACGGCTGAGATCACCGCACCGCGGACGCCGTAGAGCTCGCTCAGCGTCTTCATCGCGGGACGGCATCCCGGTGACCAGGTCCAGAGGCAGGTGGCCTCGTCTTCGCCAGCCTTGCGCCGGGCGACGTTCACCGGATGATCGCGCAGGAGGTCGATCGAGCGTTGGCAGAGATCGGTGAGTCTATCCGCCGTCGCCTGCGCTGCCGCGCGGTCTTGTACGGTTTCAAGCGGCCGCGGCAGGAGATCCGCCGCCCGTTCATCCAGATGGTCGTGCGGAGGGGCGCAGTCGACTTCGGCCGACGCCCATCCACCCCGGAGCAACAGCAGATGGCGGTAACTGATCCCGGGGAAGAACTCCACCGGAAGCGCGCCGCGATTCCCGCCGAGTTCGGCATCGAGCGCGTCGATGATCTGCGAGGCCTCTTCGGTGCCGATGTGGCCCGCGGAGTGGTTCTTGATGAGCCGTTCGGACCGCTCCCCCTCCTGAAGGCAGATCAGGTTGCACCGCAGGGCCACGTCGTCGTCCCGGACCTCCACACCCATGCTGGCGGCCTCGAGCACCGCGCGCCCCTGAGACACGCTGGGCGGGTATCCGAGAACGGCGAGATTGGCGATGGCCGAATCGGCCGGTCCCGTCTCCCCCACCGTCTGGAGCCGTCCCATCTTTCCTCGTTGGGCGACTTTGTCGATGGCGGGCTTCTTGGCAACCATCAGCGGGGTTTTGCCGCCGAGCTGTTCGAGCGGAAGATCCGACATGCCGTCGCCGATGATGATCACCGATTTCATGGAAACCTCGTTGTCCGGTTGACCGCCCGCCTAGCTGCGGTAGTTGCGAATGAGAAAATCCTTGAAGGCCGCGTAGTCGGTCTCCATCTCCTCGTAATACTCTCTCTTCGCGTCCAAACCCTGCAGACTGGTCGGAAGATCCGGATCGACCTTGGTCAGCGCTAGCACCTCTTCCGGGAACTTCGCCGGGTGGGCGGTCTCCAGCGAGATCGCGATTTTCTTCTGCGCCTCCTCGTCCTGCGAGAGATAGTGCTGGAGCCCGGCCCAACCCACGGCACCATGGGGCTCCAGAATGGTCTCATAGTCCTGATAGGTCCTGGCGATGGTCTCGCGGGTTTCCTCATCGCCGATGCTCACGCCGAAGAGATTCCCGCGCATCCGGTCCATATCGGGCGCTTCGTTCAAGATCCCTCGCTCATCCATCTGGCCCCCGTAGAGGTCGACCACGCGCGCCAGGTTCGAAGGATGTCCCACGTTCATCGCATTGCTGATACATCGCAACGATGGATCGATCTTCTCATAGGCACCGGTCTCCAGGAATCGCGGCACCTCATCGTTGGCGTTGGTGGCCACGACAAACCGGTGAACCGGCAGCCCCATGTGATAGGCGAGCAGTCCACCCATGAGGTCACCGAAATTCCCCGAGGGCACCGAGAAGACGACCTGCTCACCCCCGCCCACGTCCGCCAGCTGAGCCGCCGCGTAGACGTAGTACACCGATTGGGGCAGCAGCCGCCCGATGTTGATCGAGTTCGCCGAGGAGAGGCCGAGGTCGGTCAGATCGGGATCGGAAAAGGCCTGTTTGACCAGCGCCTGGCAGTTGTCGAACTTGCTGTCCAGGGCCAAGGTCGACACGTTATCACCGAGGGTCGTCATCTGTCGCCGCTGGCGCTCGGAGACCTCATGGATCGGAAACAGCACGACCACCCGGATGCCCTCGACCCCGAGGAATGCGTGGGCGATGGCGGACCCCGTATCTCCTGAGGTCGCGGTCAGGATGAGGATCTCGCGCCCGCGTTCGCGCGTCAGCCGTCCCAGGGCGCGGCCCATGAACCGGGCGGCGAAGTCTTTGAACGACGCCGTGGGGCCCTGATCAAGCCGCATGACGTAGCGGTCCCGCGTCACTCGCTCCAAGGGCACCGCGAAATCGTAGGCATCCAGCGCGATCTCGCGTATGGCGTCGGGTGAGAAAGTCCCCTCCGAGAACGAGGAGAGGATCTCCGCGGCCAGCTCCGGATAGGACTTGTCCCGGGCCGACTTGAGGAATCCCGGAGAGAAGGAAGGAATGGGCCGGGGCATGAAGAGGCCCCGGTCACCGGCCTGGCCTTGCAGGAGCGCTTGGGCCAGATCCACCTCGGGCACAGTTCGATTCGTGCTGTAGTAGGACGTCATCTTGCCTCCAACGTCGCCTTCAAAGGCTCGTGCCGCGCGCCTGGCAGACGTGGGTCTACTGACTCTTCGGTTTCGCGTAGGATGCTCCGCCCACGGAGAAGGCGGCCGGCTTGCTCACGGTGACCTTGCCGCCGATCGTCTTCAAAGCCTGGTCGAGGTCGGCGATGGTGTCATCGGCGTGCTCGCCTCCGACGCACAGCCGCACGAGGTTCGGCGGGATGTCCGCCATCTCGCGGCCTTCCTCCCCCTGCTGAGAGTGGGTGGATATGGACGGGATGGTGGCCACGGACTTGACCCTGCCCAGGTCGGTCGCGCGCCAGATCCGTTGCAGGGCATCGAAGGCCGTGCGGGTGGCCTTTGCCCCCCCCTTGACGCGGAACGACATCAGGTGGCCGAAGCGGTTGACCTTCTCCCCGTAGATGTCGTCGTGTTCGCTGTCAACCAGGACCAGGTAACGTTTGGCGAGTTCGTGAAGCGGGTGCGTTGGCAGGCCCAGGTAATCAACCTTTTCGATCTGGGGATGATCACTGAGGAACTTCGCCACGCTCATCGTATTGCGGCTGAAGAGGTCGACCTTCGAACGCAGGGTGCGCATGTCGTTGAGCGACAGAATCGCGTTCATCGGAGAGAGACTCTGCCCATTGTCACGGTTGGGCAGGGTCTTCAGGTACATCGCGAAGTCGGCCGTCAGCTCCGGAGGCGCAAACTTGCAGGTCAGGTTCTTGCGGGCGATCACCGCCCCCGCGATGCCGAAACCGGAGGAGGTCAGCGTCTTGGTGACCGATTGGACGACCACGTCTGCGCCGTGACAGAGCGGACGCAGCAGAGCGGGAGTCCCGACCGTGTTGTCGATGATGAGCGGCAGCCCGTGCTTGTGGGCGAGATCGGCAACCTTCTTGAGATCGAAGAATGCCTGGCCCGGGTTCGAGGGCAGCTCGCCGTAGAGGAAACGCGTGTTCTCGTCGATCTTCGAAGCCCATTCATCGATATCCGCCGAATTGACGATCCAGCGGCACTCGATTCCCTGCTCCTGCATCTTCCGCATGGAGAACTGCTGGAAAGTGCCCCCGTAAACCTGGCAGGTGGAGACGAAGTTGATCGGCTTCGAGGGGTTCTTCGGATCCCGCGAAAGAAAGGCGTCGGTTGCGCAGCCGATCGCGGCCATGCCCGAGGAGGTCGCGCAGCAGGAGACCTCTCCGTCAAACCCGTAACCCTCCAGGAGGGCCAGGGTGTTCTCGAAGTAGTAGAGACTGGGGTTGGCGATCCGGGAGTAGCACCAGGTCGGGATCTGGTAGCCGAGAGCGGCTTCCATCTCGTCCGAGTCGCGGTATCCCTGGGAGGAAGCCAGGTAGACCGGCTCGATGATCGACCCCTGATTGTGGTTCAGAGCCTCGTTCATCGTGTAGAGGCCGTGCACCGCGATCGTGTCGAAGCGGCACTTGCGCATCGCGGCGATGTCGGCCGCCCGCTGCTTGGCGGCTTCTTCGGCGGCAGCGACATACCGTTTCAGACCGTCATGATTCTGACCCAACGTGCTCTCGTCAATCATCGTCGGCGCCTCCCGGTTTGGCCGTGTCGTCGAACAGCACGGCGTCGAGGGAATACCCTTGATCTTCCTTGACCGTCGACAGGACAAGGAAGGTTTCCTGCTTCTCGAGGCCTCGCAACGAGGCGAGGTAGTTCGTCACCAGATCGC
This sequence comes from uncultured bacterium, assembly GCA_964612295.1. Lineage (GTDB taxonomy): Bacteria > Eisenbacteria > RBG-16-71-46 > CAIMUX01 > WJJG01 > CAYQJL01. The sequence goes on from CAZTDY010000009.1 coordinate 94,091, forward strand.
GGAGATGGTCGATGTCGCGCACGACCACATGGAGGATGTAGTCGTAGTGCCCGGTCACGTTGTAGCAGGCCCGGACCTCGGGAACGGCCCGCACCTGTTCTTCGAACTCGTCGATCACCCCTGGCTCGTGACGATTGAGATTGATCTGTACGATGGCCTGGATCTGATACCCGAGCGCCTGCGGATCCAATTCGGCCCGATACCCCCGAATGACCCCGCGCTCCTCGAGCCGACGAACCCGCTCGAGCGTGGTCGACGGTGCCAGTCCGCTGCGCCTGGACAACTCGACGTTGGTCACCCGGCCCTCGGCCTGGAGGATGCGCGCCAGTTTTGCATCTGTCTTGTCCATGGCATGAGGATAGCGCCGAATATTCGCCATTATCAAGGTGGATTCGCCCGTTTATGCAGCCAAACCAGGTATATTGGGAGCGATTATTCCGACAAGAGACGGTCTCGCCGAATCACAACTTGGTGGCTACAAGAGCTGCAAGTCGGGAGTTGCGAGGAAGTTGCGGGAGGATTCGGCAGCCGCGGAGGCGTCTGGGACGAGAAGGCGGCCCCGGCGATGAGACCGAGGCCGCCCTTGGCTGTGCACGGCTGCTCTGAAGCTTATTCGGAGGCCTGGTGCATCACCATCTGTGGGAAGGGGATCTCGATACCCGCGGCATCGAACTCCTCCTTGATCTTCCTGGTCGCGTCGAGGCGTACGCCCCAGTAGTCGGACGTTTTCACCCACGGCCGAACGATCATGTTCACGCTCGAATCGGCCAGCTCGGCCACCGCGATCTGCACCGCGGGGTCCTTGAGGACCCGCGGATCGTCCGCGAGGATCTTCGCCATGATCTCCTGGGCCTTCTGGATCGGCGAACCGTAGCCGATGCCGATCACGAGATCGACCCGGCGGGTGTCGTTGGCGGTCACGTTCTTGATCGTATCGCCGAAGACTTTGCCGTTCGGGATCAGGATCTTGATGTTGTCGGGCGTGTGGAGGACGGTGGTGAGGATACCCATCTCCTTCACCACTCCCTCGGCGCCCCCCGCCTCGATGTAGTCGCCGATGCGATACGGCCGGAAGACAAGCAGCATGACGCCGGCCGCGAAGTGCGACAACGATCCCTGCAGCGCAAAGCCGACCGCGAAGCCGGCGGCGCCCAGCACCGCCACGAAGGCACCGGTATCGACACCAAATGCTCCGAGAGCCGCAATCACCGCGAAGATCTGAACCGCGTAGTACGCCATTCCGCTCGTGAACGAGATGATGGCCGGGTCGGTGTCCCCGCGTTCAAGAGCTTTGCGAACGCCCTTGCGGACCCAACCGGCGACGATCCGACCGGCGATCAGGACGAGAATCGCACCGACCACCTTGATGCCGTAGGTCGTCGCGAACTTGACGATCATATCCATCACGTTTTCCATTTCACACCCTCCTGCAGCCGCGCGGCCGGGCTCATGGTCCTAGTACAGCTTGTAGGCCACTCCGAGGCCCAGAACCTCGCGGAAGCGACCCCGC